>LJUJ01000008.1 GCA_001303785.1 Caldifarciminota bacterium SM23_42
ACCAATTACCCAGTTTTTATTACTCTCCGTCCCTCAATCCGATATTTACCCGAAAGGATGATGTTGATAGCTTCGGTATAGATGCGGTGCTCTTCCTTCAAGATTCGTGCCGCAAGTGTATCGGGCGTATCGTCGTCAAGCACCGGTACTGCCGCCTGGGTAATTATGGCACCCGCATCAACATCTTCGGTTACAAAATGAACCGTGCATCCAGAAAACTTCACCCCGTATTCGATCGCTTTTCTTTGCACATCGAGCCCGGGGAATGAAGGTAGCAACGCTGGATGAATGTTCAGAATTCTGCCCTTGAACGCTAGCCAGGTTTTCTTCGGTCCCGGGTCCAGCCAGATTGCTTTGACCCCATGATCGCGGGCGATCTGAAGGGCGCGCGCATCTTTGTTGTCGCTGATGACGCATGCCAGATTTGCGTGGCATGTACCATTTTCGATATTCTTAATGATTGCCTCTAAGTTTGAACCCCTTCCTGAAGCCAAGACAGCAATATTTTTCATGGATTATTCTATTCGACCTCATCTCAAAGTCAAGGGAATTCACGAGACAATTCTTCCGTAACCCGTGGTTTAGTGGCCTACACGATTCGCATTTCGGTATTTAGTTAATTGACGTAATTCCGAAATTGGGTATACTCAACGCGTATGAGAAAGAAAATGCCTGAGACTGAATATCGTGCGTCACGTGTGTGCCGGATTTTGGGCAATCCCACTGCCTATCAGGTTATTAAATCGTTGTTCAAAAGTGAGAAGACGCCGACTGAGCTTGCGCACGAAATTGGCTTATCTCTAGCTACGATTTCTGACGTTTTGCGCAATTTACGCAATATCGACGTGGTAAGATACGAGGTTAGGACTAACGAGCGGGTATATTGGATCAAGAAACCCGTTGTAGTAGATATACTCTTGCGACTTGAGAAATTCGTGGAAACAATTCGCGTTCAACAGTGGTGAATTTGGCATTTCGGTATTTGGTTAATTAGCGTAATACCGAAGTTGGTTAGGGGTAATTGGGTGTCGGCATTCGTTTAATAACTTGACATATTTTAAAACCAAGATAGAATTTAATGTGAACCTGAGGGAGATTGGTATTGTTATTCCCGCCTATAATGCCGAGAAAACGGTCGGCGAGGTGATCAAGGAAATCGTTCAATACGGATTCGCGAGAGAGAATGTGATCGTGATTAATGACGGGTCAAGAGACAAAACCGAAGAGGTGGCGAAGAGTAAGGGAGTGACTGTGGTCAATCATAAAACGAATAAAGGCAAGGGAGCGGCGCTGCGGGATGGATTTGTGAAAGCGCAGGAGAAAGGTATCAGGAAGGTGTTCGTGATCGATGCCGATGCACAACATCAGGTTTCTGAGGTCGACGAATTCTTGAAATCGAACGGATGTTATGATATAATAATCGGTGAGCGCCGGGAAGGTCTCACGCGCATGCCGTTGGACAGGAGGCTGACAAATAGAACCGTGAATCTTGTAGTATCTCTGTTGTCAGGAATACATACCACTGATGTACAATGTGGATTTCGGTATGTCGATTTGAAGATATTTGATAAAATTCAACTGAGGACCAGTAACTATCAGACCGAATCAGAAATGGTGATAAAGGCGGCAAGAAACAAATACACAGTTGGATTTGCACCAGTTTCGACAATTTACCATGGTGAGAAGAGTTATATCAATCCAATAGTTGATACGATGCGATTTATCGGTATGGCGGTGAGGTTCTTATGGCGTTGATATTGTTGACCAACGATGATGGCTATGACGCCGCAGGGCTGCAATCTTTATATAGGGAACTCAGGAAGGAACATGACGTCTTTGTTGTGGCACCGGCTACCCAACAAAGTGGTGCAAGCCATTCCCTTACTTTGAGAAAGCCAATAAGAGTTGAGAAACTGCATGATAAATTCTACATTGTTGGCGGTACGCCTACCGATTGCGTACTCCTTGCATACCATGATTTGATAGATATGAAAATCGACCTCGTCGTGTCCGGCATAAATCACGGTCCGAATATGGGTAGTGATGTTTTCTATTCAGGAACCGTTGCGGCGGCTTTGCAAGGCGCAAGCATGGGCATTAAATCCCTCGCAGTTTCGATTGCGGCTGATGCGTCCTGCGATTTTGCGAATGCGGTTAAGTATTCTCGTGATTTGATTAATCGGATTATTGCATCGGACAGATCCGATCTCATCTTGAACGTGAACATTCCTGCCGGCAAGATAAAGGGCGAAAAAATGACACGTATGGGAAAGCGTATTTACAAAGACAAGGTGATTAGAGACAGCGAGAAGAAAAATGTAATTTACTCAATTATCGATGGTGTGCTATCATACCGGGCAGATACTGATACTGATTTCAAGGCAATTGACAGACAATATGTGTCGGTAACCCCACTGAAGTTGGATCTGACCGATTACGAGGTCATGAAAAGCCTCGAAGACTACATTAGGGACAAATCCAAGTAGACAGCATCCTGAGTGACAGATAGCACTCTGAGTAACCACGTTTAAGAGCAAAATTCGTGTTGACTTTTTGTGCATTTCAGCTATTCTAATAGGGCGATGATCGAAGTAAAAGAATGGCGGCACGAGAGAGAAAGAATGGTAAAGGAACAAATCGTCGCCCGGGGTGTTGAGGACGAAAGAGTGCTCGACGCCATGATGCAAGTCCCCAGACATCTTTTTGTCGATAAAGTGTATGTGCATCAGGCATATAACGATTATCCGCTCTCGGTTGGCCACGGACAGACAATTTCGCAGCCTTATATGGTTGCGGCAATGACCGAATTACTGGATTTGAAACCCGATGATATGGTCTTGGAGATAGGCACTGGCTCTGGGTACCAGGCAGCTATTCTAGCGCTGCTTTGCAAGATGGTGTACACGGTTGAGAGAGTGTCAGCCCTGAAAGAGATAGCGCGTGAACGGTTGGAAAAACTGGGATTCAGTAATGTTGCCTTCTTGATTGGCGATGGTACCCTCGGTTGGCCACAGTATGCTCCCTACGATGGGATTATTGTGACTGCTGGAGCACCGGAAGTACCCAATGCTTTGATTGAGCAGTTGGCCGAAAAAGGCAGGTTGGTGATACCGGTCGGTAGCGAATACTTCCAGACGCTTAACTTAGTGACAAAACAGAGGGGAAGAATATTCAGAAAAGAGTTTTTCGAGTGTACTTTTGTGCCTCTCGTAGGCAAACAAGGCTGGAAAGAATAACGGGGCGTGGCGCAGTGGTTTAGCGCGCATGGTTCGGGACCATGAGGTCGTGGGTTCAAATCCCACCGCCCCGACTCCTTGCGTACGCCTCAGGATGGAAGGATGCGCGAAAGGATAGTTATGGTCGTGGGTTTCCCGTTTCTTTCATGAAAAACAAAATGTTGTGGAAACGGGATCCTCACAAAATCAACGAAATCATAGATTTCGGATTTTGTGGGACAAATCCCACCGCCCCGATTTTTAGGCCACAGGCAATGGGAAATAGGAGACAGGGAGATAACTTAATAAGTGCGAATTGGGAGGTAAAAAGCGGAAACGTGGAGATAAGGTGAAGCGAAGGAAGATAATTGCTGTCATTGGTGGAGCAGAGGCGAGTGATAAGTATTTGACAATCGCTGAGGAAGTAGGTTCTCTAATTGCGAAGGGAAATGCGATTCTTGTTACAGGTGGCATGGGTGGTGTCATGACGTCGGCTTCCAAGGGTGCCAAGGAGGCCAACGGGTTGGTTATCGGGATTCTGCCCACTCTTGAGCGGGAAAGTGCCAACCCGTATGTTGATATACCAATCGTAACTGGACTAAGTCAGGCAAGGAATCTCATCATTGCCCGTACCTGTGATTGTGCAATTGCTATCAATGGTAAGTACGGTACGCTGAGTGAAATCGCATACTGCCTTATGTATGATGTTCCCGTTATTGGCATCGACACCTGGAAAATTGATGCGCCAATTATTGAGGCGAAGAATGCAGCTGAAGCAGTCGAGCTTGCCTTCAAGGCAATTTCCTAATGCAGGCAGAAGTTGTCGTTCAAGGCGTTGTTCAAGGAGTTGGCTACCGGTTCTTTGTGTTGAATCAGGCACGCCTATTTGATATCAAAGGGTATGTTAGAAATTTACCCGATGGGTCGGTTGAGGTAGTTGCCGAAGGCGAGAAAGGCATAGTCAAGGATTTTGTCGACAGACTGCGCATCGGTCCCCTTTCGGCTCATGTGACCGGGATAGACGTCAAGTGGCATGAGAAAGACTCAGGATTCACAGAGTTTAGGCTGCGATACTGAACCTGAAGGCAATTGAGGGTAATTTAAGGCAAGGGAGTTGATATGGATCTAAAAAAATACATTCGTAATATTCCAGATTTTCCTCAGAAAGGCGTGATGTTTCGAGACATCACTACACTTTTGAAAGAACCTGAACCTTTCAAGTATGTCATCGATACGATTGTTGATAAATACAAGGATGCAAGGATAGGCAAATTGGTCTCGGTGGAGGCGAGAGGCTACATTTTCGGGGGCGTCATTGCATATAAACTAAATTGTGGTTTCATCCCGGTACGAAAGCCTGGCAAGTTACCGGCTGAAACAGTGGCTTTGGAATACACCCTGGAATACGGTAAGAATACCATTGAGATGCACAAGGATGCGATTGAACCCGGCGAGCGAGTGTTGGTCTTTGATGACGTCTTAGCCACCGGCGGCACGGTTCAGGCGACCTGTAAGCTGATTGAGAGGCTGGGCGGTCAGGTCGTCGGTTGTGTTTTTATCAGCGATTTGACCTACCTCAAGGGAAGTGAAAAACTCAAGGACTACGAGGTCTTTTCGTTGGTACAGTATTGACGACAATATCCAACATTGTAACAAAAGCGTAGGGCGTCGAGTATATTTAACACATTCTAATATATTTTCTGTGCGTAACAGTGCTCCAGGCCTTCTCGACTCTTCCGCCTTCCGGCGGGCTCGCTTGAAGAACAAATATCGTTGAGCTTAGCGCATTACGCGAAAGGCTCTCTTGGATACACTTCGTGACATGCAATCAGTCGAAGTCTGTATATTCGATTTTGAATTTGTGGTTTGGAGCTTCGATATGGTTTGTAATTTGGTGCTTAGATTTTGGAATTTCGTACACGTTTTCGCCTGTGCTTCTGTGAAACCGTGGGATCCCGCTTTGTAATGTAATATTAACTGTAGTCGTTTTGGAAATTATCGATCGATAGCTTTTTTCATTGATAGCAATCGCTTATCGACCTCGTGAAAGATTTCACTATCGGGAATGCCTGATTTCGTATGATACTCGAGTGAGCCATACGAGACAGTGCATTTCATGTTCTTATTCTCAGCAATGAAGACCTCGTTTGAAAAGAGCTCTTTCATACGTTCCCCAAAAACAGCGGCTTCGTCCTCTAATGAACCTGGGATAATGGCTACGAATTCATCGCCTCCCCAGCGCGCTACGATGTCTTTTTTCCTTGAGTGTGTTTTCAATATCTGAGAGAATTTTCTCAGTACCTGATCACCCATCTTGTGACCCAACTGGTCGTTGACATCTTTCAGATTATCGATGTCGAAAAGAACGACCGATAATCGCCCATTGCTCCGCTTGACCTCGCCAATGCCCTCAGTGAGTTTTTGCTCGAAATAACGTCTGGTGTATAGGCCGGTGAGCGAATCCTCAATCGATATTTTGTACAGCATGGCGTTTGAGAGACACAACGAGATATGTTTAACTAGATTGGTCAGGAGAACAAGGCTGTCCTTGTCCAGGGTATTTTTTGGCCTCACGAGTAGTGCGCCAAGAGTCTTCTCGCGCGTTACCAATGGCAACTCAACCGAATTTATGGATTTCGGAGGAACGGCAAAATTAAGGTTGCGGATTTTGTTTCCATCATAGTTACGCATTAGATTAATACCTTGTTCTTGATCATCTAGTACTATCGTCACTTCTTCGGCATGTATGAATGAGTGTACCTTTCTTAATATGGTTGTGATGAGTAACTCGAAATCTAAGATGCCTTCTAATTTACGGGCGACTTCGTTCAAATCCTCCTCTTCCGTAATTCTCTGCTTCATCTTTTCCTGATACCGTGACATGAGATGGCCAATGTAAGAGAAAACCAAAATGCTTATTATCAGCGGTACCGTAGAGACAACACCAAATTCCCTGTAGAGCAGAGCCATAGATATACCGATGGGGTATATTAACATTTCCATGAGGTCACTGATGACCGCTTCCTCTTTCAGGTACATCCAGTATTCATCGCCTTTGAGTATCGTGCGTACAGAAAAGAATATCTCGTTGAGGATTACGACCGTTGGTATCGCCAGAATCCACTGCAGATTGACTGGGTAGTATTCCATTAGTAATCCCGTGACCAGATACATCAAACCATAAGTGCCGGCATTATAGGCGCCGGTCTTGATAGTACGTAAGGACTCCTTTGTGTCTCGATCCCTGATGTATCTGAAACTCTTAAGAGTCCAGACAATAATAAGGGCAATAATCGCTGTGGATGCCGCCACGTTGCCGCCGAAGACGAGCAACAGGAAGAAGTAAATAACGATTTCGAAGGATACGATTGTGTTCTTTAGTGAAATGTAAACGAGTGCCGAGATGATGGCGGTGAGAAGAAAGACTAAGTGGTCAGGGATGGGTGGGAAGGTTGGGTTGAGGACGAGTACTTGAGAAAACGGTAAACCGATACCGAATATTATTACAGCAAGCTCGTAGATCAGTGCGAGGCGTTTCTTCATTAAGAAGATTATAACCATGTCTTGATTTTTGTAAAGGATTTTGTGAGACTTAAATCACGGAAGATAACTGCACTCTATTCGAAGATGGGGATTCCAAGCGTTGCTGGAAGGAACTGTAGCTACCTCCGCAAATCTATGGCTTGTCTCGCCGACGTAGGATTCTCGTTTTTGTAATCGAGTCGGAGTCCATAACTGGGTTATTAATTGACATTGTGGTTGAGTTGCATATCATTCACTATGCGGACTGGAATCGCCGAGTTGCCGTTGCATGGCGGACGTGCACCTAGATGGCTTTTCGAGAAGATGGTGAAGCTATCACGTGCCATTCTCGAGGTGATCGTTGCCGAACAGGGGAGTGAGGAGTTCTTGCGTCGGGTTTCTGACCCGTTTTGGTTTCAGTCCTTCGGTGCAATACTAGGCTTTGATTGGCATTCGTCTGGTCTGACCACAACCGTGTGCGGTGCGTTGAAGGAGGGAACAAAGGATATTGTTCATGATCTGGGCCTCTACTTCTGCGGCGGTAAGGGTGGTGCCTCACGAAAAACACCGGTCCAGATTCAGGAAATCGCAGAGACCATATCGGTAGAATCAGATGGATTGGTATACGCTTCAAAGACTTCGGCGAAAGTGGATAATACGTGCATTCAGGATGGCTATAATCTCTATCATCATATGTTCATTTTCACGGCACGTGGTGATTGGGCCGTGGTTCAGCAGGGCATGAATCCAGAAAACCGTTTTGCGCGTCGGTATCACTGGCTCTCCCTGAACCTGGAATCGTATGTGAATGAACCTCATACTGCGGTTTGCTGTGACAAGAAAAAGGAATCGTTGAACATGGTGGCTGAGGAGAGCGCGGCTGCACGCAGTGTTGTGACAGAAATATCAAGAGAGCATCCCGAAAAAGTGATAAGCGAGACCAAGAAGATACTCAGGATGCCAAGCCGTCATCCTGTTCTGAGGCTGGATATCAGCCCAAAATATTTTCACAAGATTCTGCTCAAGACGTATGAAAAAGCACCAAATGACTTCGAGGATTTAATCACAATCGGGGGAGTAGGTCCTAAGACGATTCGCGCGCTGGCCCTGGTGGGTGAGTTGCTTTATGGGACAGGCCCGTCATTTCGTGACCCGGCAAGGTATTCATTTGCCCACGGCGGCAAAGATGGTTTTCCTTATCCCGTAGATAGAACAACGTACAACCAATCAATTGCTTTCTTGGAGACGGCAATAAAGAAGGCGAAAATCGGAGAAGGTGACAAGTTAAAAGCACTCAAGAAGCTCTGCTATATATAAGGCAACGCCAGGTGCATTTTGCCTTGTAGGGTGTATTACCAACTTTCCGTAAACATCCGGTATGCGATTAGATCGAGAATCCTGTGGTTTCACAGAAATCACTTGCCTATTATTAGTTGGTTGAGAATATTGCTAACACTTCGAGCCAGTGCAATATTGACAATGCATAGGGTTTGACTATAATTGGGCGAAGGAGCCCGCATGAATTACAAAAAACTCGAGAATATTCTTCTTTATTTTTTGTTAGCCGTTGTCACATTGGTATATTTGTACACCGTTTCACCGACGCTTTCCTTTTGGGATTGTGGTGAATTTATTGCCTCGGCATATACACTCGCCGTCCCGCACCCCCCAGGAACGCCTTTCTATGTCTTGCTGGGCCGGTCCTGGCTGATCATCGTTGGTCTCTTTGCATCGATACTGCCGATATCCAAAGAGGTTGCTTGGCACATGAACCTCCTGGGTTTAGGGTTTACAGTATTGACCGTATTCCTTGTTTATCGGTTTTTGTTGAAAATCTTCAGGATGTGGAAAGGTAACAACAATCAATTGACTTACCTTATCATTACGTTTGGAACTTGTCTAGGGTTGGCTTTCTACTACACAGTATGGGAGAATGCGATAGAAACCGAGGTGTATGCGGCAGCCACATTCATATTTGTGCTTGTTAACTATGTCACAATTCTTTGGTATGAGAGCGTTAAACAGGGTATGCCAAAAAACAAATATTTACTCTTGTGTTTTTATCTTATATTTCTGGCAACGGGTATTCATCTTACTCCGTTCTTGATATTCTTCCCTATCTATGCCTTCATATTCTATGTCGAAAGGCGGTATCTGAAGGATACATTATTGTGGCTGCTTGGACTGTTCCAAGCCCTGTTCTTCGCCTTATCTTTCCTTCTCCCGAAGAGCCTTTATACACCGGCGATCGTCATCCTCGCGATGATCCTGCTCGCCGGCATCTTCTTGCCGATGAGTAATATCAAAAAATATGCTAACTGGCGCTTTTTCTGGGCCTGCATATTTCTCATACTCGTTGGTTTTTCTGCTGAGTTATATCTCCCGATTCGTTCGGGTGTACTTGATAGGCAGTACAAGCAAGAAGGGGTGGCGGAGAGATACTATGCGGGTGAGAATATTGCGCCGCGTATTAATGAATGTGATCCGGGTGAGAACTTTCAGGCATTCAACAATGTATTACATCGAGCTCAATATGGCCCGGCGAAGTTGATTCCCAGACAAACGCAAGAAGCTACTGGCTTCGGCGTCCTCGAGGGTTACTTTTGGCAACTCGCTTTGTTTGTACGCTATTTGTCCTGGCAACCCGTGCCGGAATTCGCAAACAACGTATTTCGAAGTATAGTGCTCGCGTTTTTTTACATCTTTGGCATCTGGGGTATGGTTGAACTATTCAGGAGGGAACGCAAGCTGTTCTTTCTCACGGCTTTTATCATGTTCATGCTATCCTTTGCCATGGTCGGCTACCTTAATCTAAAATTCTCACCAAGCGATGCCAATCCAAGACACCAACCCCAAGAGGTACGGGAGCGTGATTATTTCTTTCACACGGGTCATACGTATTTTGGCATACTCGTGGGCATTGGCTTTTTTGGTTTCTTTGAATCCATGAAACGTGGGTCCAAGAATAAGCGGCTTATTGAAATCGGCGGCTTGGGTGGATACCTGGTATTCTCAATTATCCCGCTGCTTGGTAATTTCCGGGTGAGCAATCGCCATGGGCATTTCATACCAAAAGACTACGCATACAACATGCTCATATCATGCGATGACGATGCAGTGCTTTTCACAAATGGGGACAACGATACTTTTCCTTTGTGGTTTGCTCAAGAGGTGTTGGGTCTAAAGCGCCGGGTCGTGAATGCGAATCTCTCATTGATCAATACGCCGTGGTATATAAGGCAGTTGAAAGATTGGGGTGCGCCGGTCAGTTTCAGCGAGAGGATTATCAACCGTCTCGAACCATTTATGACCCGGGATCGGCGAATCATTTGGGTTAAGGATATTATGATCAGAAATATCCTGGCAGCAAATGCTGGGATAAACCTGAAGGAAGAGGATTACTTGATGAGCCAGCAAGAGTTCGCAGAGCGACATTTGAAGAATTATAAGGGTAAGGTGCCGGTCTATTTTGCCTCGACGGTTTCGCAGGAAAACTTTGAGGGGTTCCGACCGTATCTACGGTTAGAAGGTCTCGTTTATCGGGTCGTGGGCGATAGTGTTGAACCCACACACGCCGTGGACGTGAAAAAGACAAAGGATTTCTTCTATCGTATTTACCGGTACACCGGGTTGTTCGACCCGGATGAGCAAGAAATCGTGTCGCGTATATTGATGGATTTCGATAAGCGAAAAGAGGAAGGTGAATTCTATGACTTCAGTTTGTATAAAGACGATAATACACGTAGACTCTATACCAACTACGCGGCAGGTTTGGCAAATCTCGGCGTTGTGTTGAGAGACCAGGACATACCAGGTACTATTAATGCCTGGCGCTTTGCCCTCTTGTTCGACCCGTACCAGAACATATATTTTGCTTACAATTTAGGCGTGCTCTTTGCTCAAATGGGTATGCAGGATAGCGCATACAATTATCTATCAAGAATCGAAACAGAAGATCCTGGAATGATTGTTCAGATAGGTTCGGTCTTTGCGAACACTGGGTCGTTTGATAAAGCTCTTGAATATTTTCAGCGGGCAATTGGCATTAACCCACGATACCCCCAGGCCTATTCGGCTATGATTATGACTTACCTGGCTATGGACGATAAGGCGTCGGCGATTCGAGTATTAGAGGATTATTTAACGATGAACCCAAGTGATACAAATGCCCGCAACATGCTCAAAGAACTGAGAGGGGAATGATCTGAATCAGTATGTGAATAATGTCTTGAAGACATTACTAGTATGGCAAAGGCAGTAGTATTATACTCAGGCGGTCTTGATTCGACACTTGCACTCGAGATTGTCAAGGACTGGGGTGTGACGGCTCTGCCCCTCCATATATCACACAAATTGCTGTCCTCGCAACAACTGCCAATGGTTCCTGATTTGAAAATTGTGGATGTGACTGAGGAGTTTGCTCAGATTGTCCAAAAACCCGAATACGGATACGGTAAGAATCTCAACCCTTGTATTGATTGTAGAATATTGATGCTGAAGAAGGCAAAAGAGTATATGGAGGAAATGAAGGCGGATTTTGTGGTTACCGGTGAAGTGCTCGACCAGCGTCAGATGTCACAGCGACTTGACACGTTGATACTAATCGAGACCAAAGCGGGCCTCGAGGGTATGGTGGTCCGCCCTTTGAGTGGAGCATTGCTACCACCTACAGTAGCGGAACAGAAGGGCTTGATCGATCGCAAAAGGTTGTTGAAGATAAGGGGTCGGTCGCGTAGACTGTCTTTGGAGATCGCCAGCAAGAGAAACATAACCGACTTTCTATCTCCAAGCGGTGGTTGCCTGTTGACAGACCCAGGATTCTGTCGTCGACTGGCCGACGTTATTAGATTCCAAGAGAAGATCGGTACCTTCGACATTGAATTATTGAAAATAGGTCGTCATTTCAGGATTGCTCCGGATGCAAAACTGATTGTTGGGCGCAATGAGGATGAAAACAAGAGAATTGAGGAACTTGCTCAAGATTCATTTATATTCTTTTACGTACCAGATACCGGTAGCCCAAACGCAATACTTCTGGGTGATGCAAAGCATGTTAAGTCAGCGGCCGCCATCACCGCGCGTTACAGTGATAAGAAAAAGGAACCTAAGGTTGAGGTTTACTACAGGTATAAAGGTGCGGAAAAAAAAGTCACAGTCAAACCAATCAATGATGAGGAATTAATTAAGTGGAGAATATGAAGATGGAGAAATTGTGGGCGCCCTGGCGTGTTGAATACATACGCAATCCAGGAACAGGTTGCTTTTTCTGCTCGGGTTATAAATCTAAAGATGACAGGAAGGTGTTCATTGTTGAGCGCGGGGAAAAAGCTTTCACAATCATGAATCGCTTTCCTTATAACAACGGACATTTAATGATTGCTCCGGTCCGCCATGTTGGCCAGATTGAGTCTCTGAATGACGGAGAAATTCTTGCAATCAACCACCTTATTTCACGAGTTATAAGAGCGCTTGACTATGCAATGAAACCACAGGGCTATAATATCGGTGTGAATCAGGGGAGAGTGGCCGGAGCAGGTGTTGTCGACCATGTTCACTTCCATCTGGTGCCTAGGTGGCAAGGCGATACGAACTTCATGCCGTTACTTGCAGAAACCAAGGTTATATCAGAGGCTCTGTTGGAGACTTATGATAAGATAAAGGAAGGTCTCAGCCGGCTGAATAACCTTTAGCTATGAACAAACCCTCAACACAAACAGTGTAGTATGTGTGGTGTAATTGGCATCATCGGACAAGAAAGGGCAATAGATAGAATCTATCCTGGATTGCTTGCCCTGCAACACCGGGGTCAGGATGCCGCTGGTGCGGTTACATTCGAGCGTGGCTTTCACTTGAAAAAAGGAAATGGTTTGGTGCTGAATGTGTTCAACCCAAAGAATATCGAACGGCTTGATGGATACATGGGCATTGGGCACGTACGCTATCCAACCGTTGGTGCCGGTTCAGCGGAGGATGCTCAACCTTTCATCATCACGGCGCCTTATGGCATTTCGCTTGCACATAATGGCAATCTCGTGAATTTTTTTGATTTGAAGAAAAACTTAATCGAAAACAGTTTGCGCTATTTGAATTCGAATTGCGATGCCGAAGTAATACTCAACTTGCTTTCAGTTGAACTCGATAAGATGAACTTGAAACGTTTTACGTCGGACACGCTGTTTGCGGCATTGAATAAGGTTTATCGAAGACTAATTGGGAGTTATGCTGTAGTATCAGTAATTGCCAATAAAGGTCTCTTGGCGTTTCGTGATAAGAATGGTATTAAGCCATTGATGATGGGTCATGATGGTTCGAGCTACTGCTTTGCTTCAGAAAGCGTCGCGCTGGACCTGCTCGGTTATAAGAAGATGCGCGATGTACTACCCGGTGAAGCCATATTCATCGATACCGAGAAAAAATTATACAAGAAGAAGATTCAAAGAGGCAGAAAGGCAACATGCATATTTGAGTATGTTTACTTTGCAAGACCCGATTCGATAATTGACGGCATCGGTGTCTATGAAGCAAGACTCAGGTTAGGTGAGGAACTTGGCAAGGAGTGTTCGAGACACGGACTGACACCCGATGTCGTGATGCCTATTCCCGATACGGCAAGGGGTGCCGCACAGATGGTCGCCGAAGTTTTGGGTGTCAAACATCGCGAGGGCTTGATTAAGAATCGTTACATCTACAGGACGTTCATAATGCCGACACAGGCAGAACGAATTGAAGCAGTGAGGTTAAAACTCAATCCGATAAAAACAGAGATTCAGGGTAAAGATGTACTATTGATTGATGATTCGATCGTTCGGGGCAATACCTCGCGGGAGATTATTGCCCTTATCAGAAGTGTCGGCGCCAGAAAGGTGTATTATGCCTTGTATTCACCACCGCTGCGTTTCCCCTGTGTTTATGGTATTGATATGCAAACGCGCGGTGAGTTCATTGCACGGGACAAGTCAATTGATCAAATATGTGAGTCCATCGATGCCGATGCGTTGGTCTATCAGACGGCCGATGGTTTGGTCAAGGGCGTTGGCGAGGGTGCAGAGGGCTTCTGCACGGCCTGCTTCACAGGATCATATCCTACCCAGATCCCAGGACCCCTTCTCCAGCGCATCGAAGCCGACCGTATGATGGCTAAGCAATAGAATTCTGAGAGACTCTGCCCGAATACCATTTTGATAATGCGAAATGATATTTGGTCCTAGGTTACCTCTGGACGAGCCGTTGAGTCAAACGGATTAGTGCGTATTGCCAAGGAAAAGAGATAGGGATAATTATCCTTCAGATGTTTCATATAGTCTGTCCATTCACCAAGGAGCAGGAGGTACACCCGTTTAATATCACCGTTTATGTGTTCATGATCGGTTTTACATAACTTCAGGTTTTTGCGATGTGCGAGCTCATCGGCAAGATGAAAGACCGCCCAGAGCAGGTTGGTAAAGGAGCCATGCTCAAGCAATATCGGATTCTCAAGTAGCCGTATCAAAAAGTCGCGCTTGCTGGACAAAAATGCCTTGAGATTTTTTAAGTCTTCAAGATAACACCCTATCTTGGTATCATGGGATCGAAGTTTTCTGCCGAGAAGGGAGAATTCTCTGTTGGTGAGTCCTTTAGCGGCGCTGAGGTCGTTTCGTATTATCTCGATGTTATTGTCATACTTAGCAAAGGATCTTAGAAGCTCTGTTCCGACTTCACTGAAGAAAGTGCCGATGACCATGTTCATCTTTTCGAGTTTGGCTCGCTTCTCTCTTTCACCCAGCAGTCGATGGATGACAAGAGTTACTAGTAAAACCTCAATGAATACAAATGCGATATCACCTACCAAGTAAATGAATATATGATGGACATCACGGAAGACAAGGAAATGAAGAGTGTATACAACTGCGGATAAAGCAATCAGAGCCAAACCCAGTATTACTTGCCAACTCATTTTTTTCATAATGTCATTTCCATTGACTGAAAAAAATCTTTCTTTTTGTTAACGACACGAATAGCGATTTAGCGATAATGTATCTTTGTCCGAAGTATTATGGGAAGATTCCGCGTTCCTTATAGACCTTTTCGAGACGCGTTAGTGCAACGATGTAGGCGGCCGTTCGCCAATCGGTTTTGTGTTTCTGGGCCGCTTCACGCACCCGTTCGTAACCGCCGATAATAATTCTGCGTAGTTTGCGATCGACCTCTTCGAGATCCCAGAATTCACTACGTTTATTCTGAAGCCATTCAAAGTAGCTCACGATTACGCCGCCCGCATTACAGATTATGTCAGGAATCACGTCGATACGTTTCTTTTGTATTATCTCGTCGCCGTCCGGATCGGTCGGACCATTGGCACCCTCCGCGATGACTTTAACATTCAATAATGGCGCCGTCTCGGCGGTAATCTGATTCTCGAGTGCGGCCGGTATGAATATGTCCGCTTTCGTGGCCATGAACTGCTCATGATCGATCCTCTTGAGTCCGGGGAAGCCCTCAAGAGTACGCTTCTGCTTGAAGTATTCATTCAGTTCGTCAGGATCGATGCCATCCGGGTTGTGGAAGGCGCCGCAAACGTCCTCAACCGCAATCAACCTTGCACCGTGTGGTTTCAGAAGAATGCTGGCCCACGAACCTACATTACCGAATCCCTGTACAAAATAGGTCGCGCTTTTCAGATCAAACTTGCGATCCTTGGCCCATTCTTCGATGGTGAAGACAACGCCTTGACCAGTTGCCTTGTCGCGTCCTATGCTACCACCCGATTCAACGGGCTTGCCAGTCACGATATGAACATTCGCTTGTCGTGTGTGGGGCGGTTGAGTCGAGAGATAAGTGTCGAGTATCCAGGCCATGATTTGTGGATTCGTGTTGACATCAGGCGCCGGTATATCGTATTCGGGGCCAATGCTGCAACCTAAGGCGAACGTAAAACGCCTTGTCATGCGTTGTATCTCGGCGGTCGAGTACTTCGAGGGGTCGACTTTTATGCCGCCTTTCGCACCACCGAATGGAATGTTGACGATTGCCGATTTCCAGGTCATCCATGTCGCTAGCGCTCGCACTTCATCAATGTCGACTAATGGATGGTATCTCAGTCCCCCTTTGTAAGGGCCTAAGACGCTGTTGTGTTGTACACGGTAACCCGTGAATATCTCGATATGCCCGTCATCCAATTTGACCGGGAAATTAACAATTATCTCATTGGTTGTCTTGGCCAGTATCTTACGAATTTCTGGGTCAAAATCAATAAGGTCGGCTGCCTTGTTGAACTGTCTGACCACATTTTCATAGACACTCGCCGTTCTTTGACTCATCTTGTTCACAAATACCTCCTGCTATTAAAGGCAAAGATACGGTTATATTGCTTTATGTCTAGCTGATTCATTGAAACCTGGGATGCAGCTACGACTGTTATTCTAATAAATAAATGACAAAAGTCAAGGCTATCAGCGCTTGCTCGAAGCGGTTAGAAAAATCTCCGCAGATTCGGAGCCTGGGTTGCTACGGAAAGTGTAGTAGGAGAATGTTGACTGCGTCTGCCAATTTGGTTAGAATAAAGAAAAGGAGGTCTGATGAGCACCGTATTGATTGTCTTCCTGCTTTATCTCATTGGTATGGTGGTCGCCGGGATCGTAACCGCTCGCTTGGCTTCCAAATCGTTGGATGATTTCATTCTGGGGGGGAAGAAGATGCTTACCCCAGTTATTGCGCTTTCCGAGAAGGGCACCGACATGTCGGCTTGGCTCTTGATAGGTTTACCGGGTCAAGCCTTCAAGATGGGGATTGGTGCGATATGGGCCGGCATCGGCGTCTGGGTGGGAAGTCTGTTCAATTGGCTGGTTATTGCCACGCCGCTGCGCCGGTTAACCGGTAAATACAATGCCCTGACGATACCAGATTACTTTGAATCACGATTTGGGGACAGCTCCCATTTATTGAGGATTACGGCATCGATTCTGATCGTCTTCTTTTTTACCCTCTATGTGTCGGCACAGGTTGTCGGCGCAGGCAAGATTTTGGCTGCGACGTTCGATATTAATCAGGTTGTCGGTATGGTCATCGGTTTAAGCATCATTCTGTTCTATACGATGATGGGTGGTTTCATTGCCGAGACCTGGACTGATTTTTTTCAGGGATTGATAATGGTCACTGCGCTGATTTTGATGTGCATCGTGGGTGTCATCTCCATTGGTGGCCTGGGGAACGTTTTTTCACGAATAAGCGCGGTCGACCCAAAGGCAGCCTTGCTCTCGGCGGGCGAGAGCGGTACAGCACTGTATCTGGGGTTGATCTTAGGAGGGTTGGCTATTGGCTTTGGCTACGCTGGCCAGCCTCATATTCTCATGCGTTACATGGCATTGCGTAGCGAGAAGGAAGTCAAGAAAGCCATGATCATCGCGATGACCTGGACGACGTTTGCGGTTGCCGGAGCGATTTTCTTGGGATTCCTGGCGATTCCGTTTCTCCGCGGTGAGATTGCCGATCCCGAGCATATTACACTGGCATTTGCGGCAAAGATTCTTCCTGGCTGGCTGGTTGGATTGGTTCTGGCCGCGGCTACGGCGGCAATGATGTCCACGGTCGACTCTCAGCTATTAGTGACTACTTCGGCAATCACCGAGGATATCTACCGAAAACTCATCAACCCTGATGCCACGCAGAAACTTCTGGTGAGGCTGGCGAGAATTTTCACCGTGGTCGTGGCGATCATTGCATTCTTCCTGGGGCTGCGCGCGGAGCGGCTTGTTTACTGGCTTGTCCTGTATGCGTGGGGAGGATTGGCTGCTTCGTTTGGCCCACCCTTGATCCTTTCTCTCCTTTGGAAAGGTACAACCAAATACGGTGTTTTTGCCGGCATGGTTGTGGGTGCGATTACGATTGTTGTCTGGTATAATGTACCGATTCTTAAGAACTTTCTATACGAACTCATCCCTGGTTTCTTCTTATCTTTGATCGCGACGTGGCTGGTGAGTCTTTTTACAGCTGCAGAGCAACGTAGGACAAAATAATATCTTTGTTTTGGGGTCGTGCTAAACCCGCGACCTGAAGCCTCGCCCCAACACCTCAAACACATCGGTCAGAATGACAAATGCGTTCTTGTCAATATTGCTGACCAAGGATTTGAAGAAGGGTGTTTCTTTCTTGGTGATGACGCACATGATGACGGGCCGTTCTTCCTTGGAATATGGAGAATGCCCGGCAAGAATAGTCACCCCGCGCTGCATCTTCTCGTATATTTCATCAGTTATCTTATTTGATTTCGTACTGATTACGAATGCGGCGCGCGCGTAGTCGATACCCTCGAGCACCAGGTCGATTATCTTCGAGGAGAGAAACAGAGCCAGATACCCCAACAAGGCTAGCTCGATTGAATGAGTCGTGATGCCCGCGGTGGTGATGACGGCGAAATCGACAATCATGATCCACATGCCTACCGACATATTGGTGTAACGGTTCATAATTTGCCCCACAATATCCGTGCCCCCGGTACTGGCATCGCCCCTGAATATCAAACCCAAACCGAGCCCGAGTAGTATGCCGCCGTAGAGTGCAGCAAGTACTACATTTTGAGTCGGTGTTTGTATTTGCACTGAATACACAAAGAAGTCTATCAGCAAGTTTGTGTAGATAATCGCAATTAGGGATTTGACACTAAAGGATATTCCGAGAACTCGTAACGCAATTATGAAAAGCGGGATGTTGAGTATTATTGCTACGATTCCGACCGGTGTGTTGTATAGGAATCGCAGTATCATCGCGATGCCACTTATACCGCCGGGTACTATTCTGTGGGGTATTAGGAAAGCGGCATAGCCTAGCGCGAAGATGACTCCGCCAATTATGACATAGACGATTTTCATTCTATTATTGTGGAAAGCAAGATAAGTTTATTAATGCGCGTCATGCACATCAGAATGATATTTGATCCTTTTTTTCCTTATCCGACGGCGTCGGATGTGTTTCCTTTAATCGAGCGATAAAGATCTTGATCTTCTCCAATTCCTTTGTTTTTTCGTTTATTTCCTTGTCGAGTTTTTCCTTATCGGATTTCGATTTGTTGAGTAGGGACTGCATTTCATCGGTCTTGGCGATCATGCCTAGCGATTCTTTCTTCTTTTCTTCAAGTTTGTTTATTTCGTCCTTCAGGCTCTGGATCTCGATATTTTCTTCTTCCAATTCCTTCCTTATCGTCATTTTCTTGTCTTCCAGCTCTTTATCTAAATTCATGAGCTCGTCGCGCCGTTTCTCTATCTTTGACATCATGTTGCGTTCCAGCATCTGTGCCTTATCGACGTTGCTTGTCAGTTCGGATAGTTGTGTCTGCAGGGCGTCGTGTTTTTCTGTGAGACTCTTCTGCTGTTTGGTAAGACCAGTTATTTCGTTCTGCAGCTGCTTGCGTGACTTCGCGAGATTCTGGGTTTTCTTACTCAGATCCGCGATTGCCTTCTCGTCCTTTGTTTCCAAAAGGTTGAGTGTCTGCATGATCTCGGACATTTTTGTCTCGCGTTGCTTGATCTGTTCTTCAACGATCGATAATTCTTTCTTTCGTGTTTCAAGGAGTTCCTTAACCTGTTTGTCCTCTTCTACCGCTTTCTTTATTGTTATGTGCTCAGATTTCATTTGTGAAAGCTCCTTTTCCAAAATCTTGCGTTCGCTGTTTGCCTCCTTGATTTGCTGCGCATGGGTTTTTAGCTGTTCTTCTACTTTCGCTAGTTCCTTTTTTTTCTTCTCAAAATCATCTTCCATTTTTTTGTATGTTTTGGTTTCGGATTTTAATTCATTTAGCGTTTTCCTCGCTTGCCCGATGGATTTTGCAAGCTCGCTGCCTTCGAGCTTGGATTTTCTAAGTTCATCTGTGATCTTACGATGCTCTGATTCAATACTCTTCAGTTCCTTTTCTTTTGCCATGTATTCGTGTATCTTAGCTTCTATGTTTGAACAATCAGTGCGAGCCTTGTCCAAATTCTTGACGACCTGGTCCAATTCTTGCTTCTTTTTTGAAGTATCTCTAGCAAGGGTTTCTTCTTCAGAGCGCGCCGCCTTATTCAATTTCTGTGTTTCCTTGAGCGATTTACTCAGACTTTCAAATTCTAGTTGACTCGATGATAAAACAGAGGCGAGAGCGGCTTCGTCCTTCTTTGTTTTTTCAAATTTCTGAGCGAGCTGTTCATGTTCTGTCTTCAGGGCCTGAAGTTCTTTCTTGATTGAGTCTCTTTCTTCCAGAATTTTTTTAAGGTCTTTTTCGATATCCCTAAATTGAGCTTGTGTGTCGTGGCTCTTCTGACTAAGCGCCTTTTGCTCTTTCTCAAGCTCTGCGTTCTTGGCTTTGAGATCGTAATACTTATCTTCCTCGGCATCGAATTCTTCCCGCTGTTTTTTGAGGTCGCGCTCCAGGCCCGAGAGGAGGTTCACGAGACCGGTTTTTTTATCTTCCAGATCATATACCTCTTCTTGAAGTCCGTCTCTGTCACTGGAAAGTGTTTTCATGCTCTGATGAAGATCCTGCTCATCTTTTGCCAGCTTCTCGCGCGTCGCACTGATCTTGGCCATCTCTTTCTGGGTGGCATCGAGTTCGGCAATTCTCTTCTCCGCCGCTTCAAGCGCTCGTTCTTTCTCTGCCAATGCCTTGTCGACCTCTTCTAGTCTGGCCAGCTTCTTTTCCAGTTCTTCTAGGAGATCAACGTCTTCTTTTTTCGCCATGATATTTGTTCTCTCAGTAAAAAGTTGATAGTAATGATTTATGTTCTATGCTGATATATCGGGAAACCATAATATGACCACCGTAATACATTCCTTTCGACCGTAACGAAATAGCGGCGAAGGGACTCGAACCCCCGACACAGAGATTATGATTCTCCTGCTCTACCAGCTGAGCTACGCCGCCGACAGGGAAGTATACAGCAAATCGGTGAATTGTCAATACGTACAGGTTCGAGCGCCGTATTATGAAAATAGTCAGATGCTCGAGGGCAAGCGTTTCGACGGGTTGACATTCGAGTCCCCAGTAATATAATTTGCTCGAAGTTGCTAGACATCGCGGTGCTGATTGGTGAATAAGCAGGACGACGCGAATTCTATGTTTGATCCAGTACTCACAATCGATATAAGTGATTCGAGTTTTATGATCGAAAAGGAGCCATATGAAGATTAAGAAATATCGCTTTTTGCTTGTGTTTGTTGCTTTGATTGTCACATATTGTGCGGTCAACGTGCTTGCGGCACCCTATTATCGTCTTTTGGAAAATGAAAGAGTAAAGTATCTTGGTCTCAAGGGCATAGATTCGGTTGCCGCAGATCAATATATGAATATGGAGTCGACAAAAGAAAGGACCGCATTTTATGAAAACTACTGGTTAGGTAACGATGATGAACGCGCTCTGTTTGAAGAACGGAGTGCCTTTGCATTTAGGCAATTTGGCAGAGTGGCACCAGTGAGCGATGATCGAATACAGGTATACGTGAAATATGGTGAAGCGAGGAGGGAAGTCATAACGCCAGAAAAGAAGGTTGGCGTGAGTTCGTCAGTTGTCGTCCATCCAGCAGAGATTTGGACCTACAAAAGCGAAGGTTTGGTATTCGATTTTGTTCGCATGGCACGAGCATATGAGTTGATTTCACAATCTGAATTCGGCGACCGGGTGGTCATCCCATACCTTCGAGAGATTGCTTCTGATACCGTGGTAAATATAGAAGCGAAAGAACCGCTGGATTTCTTGTTGTCCTATGGTCGATTCCGCCAGCAGAAAAACCTCACGAGGTTAGAGTTATATCTCAGCATGCAGATCGAAGACACAACCGGGATGTCCTTCTTTAGGGATATTAAGGTTTACAACCGGAGCGATAGTCTGGTTAGCCATACGCGACACATCCTTGCCCCTGAGGATGGTGAAGCAGGAGTGTTCGTTGATGAGAGCAACCTCTGGCTTAAGCCTGAGGAATATCGTGTTGAGGTTGAACTAGTCGACATCGAGAATAAACGGAGAGGGAGTAAGGAATTGTCGGTGAACCTCATAGAATACCAGGATGATGCAAAGGAGATAAGCGACTTGATCCCCGCACAACTGATCGATATGTCATTCACGCATGAAAAATTCGACAAGCCAGTAGGTAGGGTGATACCGACGCTCCAGCACGTGCTACCTGTCCATCGGCTTTTCTATTTGTATTCTGAGGCGTACAACCTGGAAACCAGCAATGGCATGTATAGAATTCGGACTACTTATGAGGTGTACAACAAAGAGCAGATGCGTCAGGAGGTGGTTGACGTCATGATTAAGGACTGGATAGAACCCGGGAATATCGCCTACATAGGCACTGAGTACCACCCAATGGACTTGAGTCCAGGGAATTACATTATCGTCTCGAAGGTCAAGGATTTGATAAGTGGCAAGGAGCGCAGCGCTGTTTCTGAATTCAGGCTTGTCGGAACAGATTAATTGGCTGCGTGAGAGTTTTCTAACCAGCGATCAGACTAAAAACAGCACCAATCAATATTAAGAGTACTGGCTCTATTTTCAGAAATAGGAGTGTGATCAGAGCCGCAATTCCGAGCAGCGCATAAATCGGCTGCTGCCAATTCAACAAGACAAAAAAGATACCGGTAGAGAGTAAGATTGCAACAACCGCTGATTTGATACCGTTGAAAAATGAAATGACGTACGTATTACTACTTATCTTCCTGTAAATCCGCACGAGCACCATCAACATGAGAAACGACGGCAGGAAGATTGCAAGCGTGGCTATGACGGCTCCTGGTAGCCCCATGACTTTGAAGCCAACAAAAGTCGCGGTGATTGCGACTGGTCCTGGCGTCAGTTGTCCGAGTGCAACGCCGTCGACAAATTCCTTTGCGGTAAGCCAGTTTCTTACGTTGCAGACCTCGTTCCGAATAAAGGGTATTGCCCCGTAACCACCGCCGAATATTATTGCACCGATCTTCAGGAATATGCCGAATAGCTCCAAGCCTTTTCTCGAGTCGAAGAGAAAGATTGGAACCGCGAATACAATGGCGTTTGAGTGGCGTGTTCGTTCCAACCCGATGCTGAGCATACCACAGAGAATGACGGTGAGTATTGGATCGAATTTGAGCAGAAAAAGCGCCAGGGCAAAGAAGAATACAACTACACCTTTAATGTCTTTAATTAGAACCCTGCCCATCTCGTACGCTGCCCACAAAATGATCGACGTGATAACGGCACCGATGCCTTTGAATATTTGTGCGACTCCGGGAAGCGTGTTATAGGTTAAGTAGAACCAGGATAGTATTATCATTAATAAGAAGGACGGTAAAATTAGCGCCGCGCCCGCCGCGATGGCGCCACGCAGTCCGAAAAGATGATAGCCGATATACTCGCAATAATTCGGAACGAATGGTCCGGGTAACATTTGGCCCATTGCCACTGCCGTGGCGAGTTCATCATCTGATATGAAATGTTTCTTCTTAACACATTCGGCACGCAGCAGGGCCAGCATGCCCAGACCGCCGCCGAAGCCGAACAGACCTACCTTGAATATTGATCTTGTCAGAGCTTTGAGGCTTGTTGCCATCAGCGGTTGAGGCTGCCGGTCTGGTATCCTTCCAAGTCGAGTGTGATGTGTTTGTAGCCGAGTTTACTTAGATATGTGATGATCCTCTTGCGATTTGCCATCAACTTTGTGAATTCGCCTGGATCCATTTCGATACGGGCGATAGGGTAATGATCACGGACCCTCAGCTGTGAGAACTTGAGTCGTCTTAGGTATTTTTCGGCCGACTCGATTCGGCGTAGCCTCTCGTGTGTTATCTTGAGACCGTATGGAATCCTTGAAGCAAGACACGCCATGCTTGGTTTGTTCCAGTTGGGGAGTCCTTGTGTGCGGGCAGACTTTCTAATGTCGTCTTTTTCGAATCCTGCCTGGATCAGCGGTGATTTCACACCGAGTTGCCGTACGGCCTTGATTCCGGGTCGGTGGTCCTTGAGGTCTGAGCGGTTGGTCGCTTCGATCACGACATAGGCATGTTTCTTGGCGATTTGTTTGAGTTTGGTCAGGAGAAACAGTTTGCAGTGGTAGCAGCGTTTCTCCAAATTGCTCCGGACCGCATTTTTTTTGAGTGGATTGGTTCTTATAGTTATGTGTTTGACCCTCAGGTGGCGAGCAATTGTTCTGGCCTCTGTGCTTTCGTTCTTTGGCTGTAAGGGAGAGACAGCGGTGACGGCGATGACGCGCTGCCCCAGTACATCTCTGGCTATTTTCAGTAAGTAGGTTGAATCCACACCACCTGAAAAGGCGACAACCACACCAGGATAGCTCTTGAGAATTTTTTTGAGTTTAGTTAATTTGTGAATACTGACTGCCTATGTTAAATATGGTAAGAACTCTTCACTGACGGGCGGTTTCTTCACCCACCGAGCGAGTTCTTTCTTGTCGTCGAGTATTATGATTGTCGGGATATCATCGACCTCATGGTATGCTCCTTCGGTCAGGCCTTCAACTGTTTCCATATCGTAGTATTTTATCGGCGCATCAAAGGTCTTTTTTTCTTTGAAATACAATAATTTCTCCCGAGCGTCCTTACAAACAGGACAATCTGGTTTACCAAACACGAATATTTGTTTCATCATACCCCCTTATTTGTGCAATTCTAATCCGAAACGGGCAAAAGTCAAGATTCCATTGACACGGGCATTTCCGTTGCGTAGAATATAAGGTGGAAGCAGAAAAAATCCATCCGCTGATCGACAAAGACAGACAGAAAATCGCACGTCGCTACCGGAACGATAATCTTAAGGTAAGTGCGCTATCATTGGTAGTGTCGGCGGTTTTCTTAATAATCCTAATTCATTTCAACATCTCGAAGCAATTTGTCGAATTTGTAAGCTTGAATATGAGTTCCGGGATATTGCTTGTGATGATATATTACTCTGCACTATTCTGTGTTTATTCACTGCTTACCCTTCCGTTTTCATATATTGAAGGTTACCTGATCGAACACAAGTACGGTTTTTCTACTCAGCGTCTGAGAGACTGGTTCAAGGATTGGCTGAAGTCCTTTTTTGTTGCATATATCATTGGCTTGATTGTTCTCGAGGTGATTTATCTTATTATACCTTTAGCACCGACTCTCTGGTGGCTCTGGCTGGCATTAATCATGGTCGGTTTCAGTGTCGTTCTCGCTAATGTTTTTCCGGTCTTAATACTTCCTTTATTCTATAAATCTATGCCACTCGAAGACAATGATTTGAAGCAACGGATAGCCGATTTATGCGAGCGCGCACGGTTACACATTAAGGGGATATATAGTATTGATTTGAGTAGTAAAACGACCAAGGCAAACGCAGCAGTCGTCGGATTGGGAAACACGAAGCGGATTCTCTTGGGCGACACGATGTTGGCAAAGTTTCAAACGGATGAGACCTTATCTGCGGTCGCTCACGAAGTGACCCACTATCAGGAACATCATGTTTGGTGGCTCATACTGTGGCAGGCGCTGATCACGATAATCATGTTCTATGTGTTTTTTCTCATTCAACCCTCCGCTTATAAGTTCTTTGGCTTTGAGTTGGCGTCGGAGATAGCTGCGTTCCCGTTGTTCGTACTCCTGTTCGCACTGCTAAGTTATTTCCTCAGACCATTGAGCTCGGCGCTTTCTCGGTACTATGAGCGACGAGCAGACAAGGGTGCGCTGCAGCTGACCGACAATCCAGATGCATTCATCAGGCTCATTGCAAAATTTTGCAATGAACAGTTGACGATCGCGTATCCGAATGCGATGATCGAATGGTACAAATACACTCATCCGTCTCCTGGAAGGCGCATCGAATTTGCACAGGTATGGAAGCGGGGATGACATGCATGATTCAAATGAGATAACCGATGGATTATTGAGAGAGCTAGCAAAACTGTCTCAGAACGAACGCATGATCTTGTCGATTTATCTGAATCTGGATGACGGTTGGGATCGGGCAAAGCACTTCATCAGGCAGGAAGCAAAGAGAATCGTTCCATTATTGAACCCCCGGGAAAAGGAGTACTTTGAGACTTCTGTTTCATTCTTGCATGACTTCATCAGAGAAGAAAAAGAGAAGAAATTCACGGGCCCAGGTTTGGCTTTCTTTGCTGACCTGGGAGCCGACTATGTGAAGGGCGTCGAATTGACGATGCCTCCAGATCCTTTGCTGGCGGTGGACAGGGAGGTGGTCATACACCCGCTCGCACTACAGTTCGATGAGTACGAAGCAATTGGTGTGATCATGATTGATGCACATTGCGCAAGAGTACTGTTGGTTGCCGGACGTGTCCTTGATGATATGGACGAATTCTGCAGGAATATCCACCACCTGTCCAAGGCTGGTGGTTGGTCGCAGATGAGGTACCAGCGGCGCCGACTTAAACAGGTGAAGCGTTTTGCCAAGGATGTTGTCGAAAAAGCGAGCGCGATTTTCAATGAGAAAGATGTCAAACGTATTATAATCGCCGGGCGAGATCGTATGATCACGGCGCTCGAAAATGAACTGGGGCAGAACTGGAGAGATAAAGTTACAACTAAAATACGCTGGGACCTCGATGCCGCAGACAAGGATTTCCTAAAGAAGATAAAACCGATAATGGAGGGTATCGAGCGAGGCGAGGAAAAAGAGTTACTCCAGAAACTCGTTACTGAAGTTAGAATAGGCGGACTCGGGGTAACCGGAGTGGCCGAGACACGTGACGCATTGAAGAGGGCCCAGGTTGATACGCTTATCGTCTCGAGGTCACTCCCTTTCAGCGAATCGGAAGAATTGACGAGCCTTGCCAAGAGCACAGGTGCGTATGTAGAATTTGTGCCCAAAGAAGACAAAGTGCTCATCGGTCTTGGGGGCGTGGGCGCCCTGTTGAGATACAAGATGAAAAATCGATGAGCTAAATCGTAGGAGGAATAGCATGATTACAAAAGTCACTGATTTGAAGGAAAAAGAGGTCGTGCCCGGCATTAGGGGCAAATTCGTCCATTCGGATAACATGACGGTTGTCTACTGGAGCATTGATGCCGGTGCGGTTATGCCGGACCACGCACATCCGCATGAGCAGATAGTGAATGTGCTCGAGGGTGAGTTTGATTTCACGGTAGAGGGTAAGGTTCACGAGGCAAAACCTGGTTTTATCGCGGTTGTTCCTTCGAATGTGAAGCATGGAGGAAAGGCGAAGAGTACCGTTCGTATTCTGGATGTGTTCTACCCAGTGAGGGAAGACTATCGCGAATAGCGCAGCGGACTCATGGTTCGCACTCCTTATTGACCGCTCACCACAAAAGCAATATCTACAATGCTTCATCGCTGATTTTGTTCTAGCATAAATCCGTTGTGCCAAATTTGTGCCAGTTAGCGCATTCGGTCGGATAATCTGAAACTAGGTATCTATTTCATAAGAATTAATGAACGCATTGTGAGAAAAAATGTGAGAATAAAATGAGCCAACCGCCTTTACTATTATAAATAAGGGGGAACATGAGATATTCGTTCGTCTTTTTCGTCATGATCAGCACACTCCTTCCACGGTTTGCGTCCGCACAGGTTTTGTGGAACCCTCACGTCATACATAATAACACGCATGGGACCGCGAGTATTCACGTCTGCGATTTGGACAACGACAGTGACCTCGATGTATTAGGCGCCGTCCTCGAAGACAATCAGATGGTTTGGTGGCGTAATGAAGGTGGTTATCCCATCGTATGGACTAAGTTCACCATCCAGTACAACTTCTGGAGTGCGTTCTCGGTATATGCCGCCGATATTGATAACGATGGTGATCAAGATGTCCTTGGCGCTGCTGGCGACGGTGATGAAATAGCCTGGTGGTCGAACAACGGTGGCAATCCCATTCAATGGTCAAAACATACGATCAGGACCGGTTACGATTTCGCCCACGAAGTCTATGCTCATGATCTTGATGAAGATGGAGACATGGATGTCTTCGGTGCATCGACGAATCTCGATCTAATAAGCTGGTGGCGGAACGAAGGCGGAAATCCGGTTCAGTGGACAGAACAGACGATCGGTGCTAATTTCGATGGTGCAAAATCCGTCCGCGTTGCAGACCTTGATGATGATGGCGATAATGATGTCATCGGGGCGTGTCTATATGGAAACGATATCACCTGGTGGCGGAACGATGGCGGGAATCCGATCCAATGGGCAGAATTTAACATAGACAGCTATTTCACTGGTGCGCATCGGGTACAGGCCATTGATATTGACGAAGATCAGGATGTGGACATTTTGGCCGTTGCTTATCTTGACAATGAAGT
Organism: Caldifarciminota bacterium SM23_42; assembly: GCA_001303785.1. GTDB lineage: Bacteria > Hydrothermota > Tepidihabitantia > SM23-42 > SM23-42 > SM23-42. The sequence goes on from LJUJ01000008.1 coordinate 27,985, forward strand.
CGCGTGGTACAGTAACGGTGGAGGCAGTCCGATTACCTGGACCAAACAAACGATCGGTATCGGCCTCGTCGGCGCTTGCATTGCGCAGGCTGCCGATCTGGACGGCGATGGAGATCTTGATGTAGCCGCCACCGCCCAAGTCTCTGACGAAGTTTCCTGGTGGCGTAATGATGGCGGCAGTCCAATCGTCTGGACAAAATTCTACATCGACGAATACTTTGACCGCGCATGGCCATTGTACGTTTGTGATCTGGACGACGACGACGATGAAGATGTGCTTGCTGCAAGCAGCTGGGCGGGTATCCACGAAGTGAGATGGTGGGAGAACAGCGGACCGGGGATTGACGAGAATCAAATTTCTAAAACTCTTTCGCAGCATTTCTACCCAACTATTATAAGCAATGCGGCAATGTTACGCGCCAGGTCAAGATCGAAATTATACGATATCACGGGAAGGGTTGTTGAACCTAATAAGATAACACGCGGGATCTACTTCGTTGAAATTGACGGTGTTGTGACACAGAAGGTGGTCAAGGTTAGATAGAAGCGAAAGTTGTAGCACAGGGGGAGTGATTCAGTCGGTTATTCCCCCTTTTTTGTCCCTCACTCTGTTCGAGACCTGCGGCTTGTGTCAGGTTTCCCGCTGTTGTTCATGTAAATAAAACCAAGAATGATACGGGACCCCGTCCGATGACTCTACGGGGCAAACACGTGTGCCAGATTGACCTGTAGATTTCTTCCGGATGTCTCAGAAGTTAACAATCGACAACAATAAAAATCTGCAGCACAGAAAAGTCATGAAATACAGGATGTTTCAGACGGTGAAATTTAACAAAATATGGCAGGTTGGATGTGTGTTCATTACATCAATAATGCCGGAATGTTGTATCGCCAGAGACTGGTAATAAATAGAATCTCCTGGTTTCTGACCAAGCAGTGTACCAAGTCCAGGCGCTGCTGTATGCACGGACTCTGAAGTAGTATGTGGTCACCGGTGGGTAGAAATCCAGACGTATTGTGACTCCTGGACTTGCAGCGAATGCCCAAGAGTAACCTAAATCCGAAGTCGTATCTATCTGCATTTCGTACGACTGAGCACCTTCGACATGAGTCCAGTCACACTGCACCCAGCGATATTCTTTTGAGCGTAATTCCGCATCCGGTTCTGGTAACAGGATAATTGGTGGGTTTGGAGGGTCAACAAACGGCGGATCATCTGGTTTGTATTCATCCGAGTCCATGCACCCAAAAATTCCGCAACAAAGAAATAGGATAAAGAAAAGAAGGTTGCGTCGGTGACCCACCCTGAAGTACCTTATCGAATTCATGGAACCTCCTTTGTCACAGTGTTATTGATAGGCCGAGTCTTGCCCTTCTCGGTGCGCTATAGGCATTAACCCAGTCATCTGATTCGGAGACAAGTCCCAAAAAGGCTTCGTATTGCTCTCTAGGAGTAACAATTCCGTCATGGTTTTTGTCAGCTGGGGGAGCGTAATACTTGTCTGCCACGGAATAGATGTGGTTGAAGTAATAGCGATAGAAATCCTGATAATCGATATTCGCATAGTGTATCAATGGACCATGTTTTCTAATCTGGTATCTCACACCAAGAAGATTGAGTATCTCTAAACTCAGGGTCAAAGAAGATTTGCCTATCCTGAATGATTTTGAAAGGACGCAATCTACCTGCTTCTGGAACTTCAGTCTTAGAACATTTCGTTCCTCAGTTATTCCTTCTTCACCGGGTGGAGTGTAAGGAAACCCGGAGCCGAAGTAGCCAAAAGCATGGAATTTGGTTTGCATTGGTAAATTTAGCACACCTTGAACGAAAATCCGGTGGCGCTGGTCGAAATTTAGATAGTATTCTTCTGCGTTGTAAGTTATCGTGTCATGGCTTTCATACCAGTCGAATATATCATATACCTCTTCAGCGTAGGAACTCGTCCCTCGTGCCCATGATAGAGTGTATGAAACTTTCCCGGCAAATAATGAATGTGCAAATTCGATAATCATTTCCACACCCCTAATATTGGCATATTCAACGTTTTCGTACCGCACATAATCGCGTGGAGCAGCAGGAATGAACCGAGTACCTATGAGATCGGATACGTCTTTGTAGAAGATGTTAATCGTTGCACCCAGCTTTTCGTTAATTGCTCCCTGCAGCCCGAGTTCGTAACTCATCGTCTTCTCAGGATTAAGTTTGGGATTGCCAACAAGAGGCAAATACCTCTCGAGATGGCTGGGAAGCGGTAGTATGTTATGGTAGCTGTACAAATGATCATACAACGGGGGCTGGGTATATAAGCCAATATTGGTTCTGAAAACGAACTTCTCGGTCACCATAAACGAAACTCCGCAGCGCGGAGAGATAATCGCCTTGGGTTCTACTCCATCAATGCCTGTTGCGAACCGATCGTATCTCAGTCCCACTCGTGCATACAACCCCTTGTAATCAATATTGTCTTGTACGAACATTGAATACTCCCTGGGGTGAAAGGTGTATTCGTCGGTGAGTTTGTATTCCTTGCCGAACAGGAGATATTCATTGGGCACAAACTGATTGAAATTTTTCAGCTCCATGAATGCATATTCAAAACCTGCTTTGACCTCATGATATTTGTGCACTTGTATCCTCGCATAGCCTTTAGCACCTAGGACATTGGATGACCTGCGGCGATATTCAGGATAGTCACCATCGGTTAGGGGATAATCATATAGAGGTATATCGGCTTCGACATAAAAGTCAGCACCATAGGGGTTACGGACACTGTATGTCGGCCATTTGATTGAGCTGGAGTCCTTAAAAGTGAAGTTTTCGAAGAGCCCATATGGCCCCCATTCTCTTACGCCATAGATTTTTGTTGCGTGTAATCTGCTCAGGGTAACGTTAAGAAACTTCCGTGAATCGGGAAGAAAACTCAAGTTTGCAGCCTGTAGATTGCCATCTATCAAATCTGAGCGATAATGATTGAGGTTGAATTTCCATTGGGTGTCGTAGCGGTCAAATTGAACCCGTGACTTTGCGCCAGTCAGCGTCAGCCTCCATTTCCCGGATGGTGCAAATAACCACTTCCCGTATAAGGTGTAATCATCTCGCTGTTTGTGCGGCAGAACGTGAAGTCTTGGGTTCCAATCATTTGTTTGCATTAAGTCGAATGAAATGAGTCCCTTGAATTTCCTTGAAACCGGCACGTGTACTGACCCTTGATAATTCACATACCCAAAATTGTAATCATAAGGCATAATTCTTTCAGATTTACCATACACTCTCGTATATAGCCTTTCTAGAGGATGCTCAGTAATCAGATTGACCACACCGGACATGGCTCTGCCATATTCGATGTCATAACCACCGGACAAGAATATTACTTCGTTAAGAACACCCTTCGGCATACTCAACACGGGATCGCCAGTGTGGGGGTCGATGATCGAGACATTATCAACCATGTACAGGACTTCGGTTACACGCCCACCGCGGACGTGTAACCCCGTATCAAGACGCGCCACTGATGGTTGAAAGGCGATAAGTTCGACGGTATAGTCAATTGGCAACACAGCCAGCTCAGCTTTTCTGATGATATATGTGGCACCAGTCATGTCTTTGCTGACAAAGGGAGTTTTGCTGATTACGGTAACAGGGGCGATCTCAATTGGTGACTGCTTGAGGGTTATTTCCAAACGGACAGTCTGATTAATTTCAACAATCACATCTTTGACAAGTTTTGTCTGATAACCCAGATGCGAAAATTCTACTGAATAACTACCTGGCGCCATACTGAGTACAAAAAAAGTGCCATCTTTTGCAGTGGCTGCACCTATTTGAGTATTTAGGATGCTGACATGAGCATAGGGAATTGGCTTACCTGAATCTTCATCTTTAACAATGCCTTGTATTTTACCGCTGACGGCAGTACATAGCATTGCCACGATATAGAATTGTGCCATCCATACCCGCCATTTTATACATTACCCTACAAATACTAGCCGCTTTCCGCAGAGAAAAAACATAGAAGCCGCTTATTTCGTACACCTGTTCAAGTCGTACGTTCGTACATAATACTATACTATTCGTTATCAACAGACGCTCACAATATTTCTCACAAGACGCAGTTTGCCACATATTGTATCAGATTTTCCGTTTTTATTCATTTATAGAACACGAAAAATGATATGGGACAGCGTACGATGACTCTACCGGGCAAGCACGTGTGCCAGATTGAACAGCAGCTTCCTTTCGGATGTTTGCAGAAGTTAACAATCGATAGCAAGAAAGGCATGCAATGCAAAAAAGTAATGAAATATAGGGATTTTGTGTTTATAAAAGTTGACAAAGTATAACCCTGCCCCTATCCTTACAGGATCTACGACAGACCCGGGGTAGGGTCTACGACAGGTTGGGAGGTTGGATTATGGTAGATGGGCTTTAAGGTATTGGCCGGTGTAGGATTTCTTCGTTTTAACGATGTCTTCGGGGCGTCCTGTACAGACTACGCGGCCACCATCATCGCCGCCTTCCGGGCCTAAATCAATTATCCAGTCGGCACATTTTATCACCTCCATGTTGTGTTCGATCACGATAACCGTATTGCCTTTGTCGACGAGACGATTGAGCACTTTTAGGAGTAGCTTGACATCTTCGAAGTGCAGGCCGGTGGTTGGTTCATCGAGTATATAAAGGGTTCGGCCGGTTGCGATCTTGGAGAGTTCTTTAGCCAATTTGATTCTTTGAGCTTCACCGCCAGAAAGCGTGGTCGCGGATTGTCCAATCTTCATGTAACCCAATCCGACATCGCTGAGTAGCTTAAGCTTCCTTTTTATTTGTGGGATGTTCTGGAAAAAATCCAAGGCTTCACTCACTGACATGTTCAGGATGTCGCTGATGTTCTTACCCTTGTATCTTATCTCCAGCGTTTCCCGGTTGAAACGCTTACCCCCGCACGCGTCACAAGTGATGTGTACATCGGGCAGGAAATGCATCTCGATCCACAATATGCCGTCGCCTTCGCACTGTTCACATCTGCCACCCGGTACGTTGAAGGAGAATCTTCCTGGTCGATATCCACGCACCTTAGATTCTGGTAGCTTGGCAAAGAGCTCGCGGATCGGTGTCCAGGCACTAGTATAGGTACCTGGGTTGGACCGTGGTGTTCTGCCGATTGGTGATTGATCAATATTAATTACCTTATCGATGTTTTCCATTCCTATGATTTTATCGTATTCGCCGGGTGGATATTTGGAGTGATAATATTGCTGGGCAAGCGCGCGGTAGAGGGTGTCGACGATGAGGGTAGATTTTCCAGACCCTGAAACCCCGGTGATGACGACAAACAGCCCCAGGGGTATTTCAACATCAATCGATTTCAGATTATTCGCCCGAGCACCTTTTATGACGAAGCGCCGTTTGTTGTCTTGTCGGCGTTTTGTGGGTAAATCGATTTTTTCTGTTCCTTTCAGATAACGCCCGGTGATTGATCTCCTGTTTTTCTCGATCTCATCGGGAGTGCCGGTGGCAACGACACGCCCCCCTTGTTCGCCGGCACCCGGGCCCAAATCAATGACATGATCGGCACTCACTATTGTCTCTGCGTCGTGCTCGACAACCAGCACGGTGTTGCCAATGTCACGCAGCTCCTTGAGCGTGGCCAACAGCCTTTTGTTATCACGATAATGGAGTCCAATCGATGGTTCATCGAGGATGTACAGGACGCCGACCAAGCCGGATCCGATTTGAGTTGCCAGCCTGACGCGTTGCTCCTCGCCGCCGGCAAGGGTTTCAGTAGTGCGGTCCAGGGTAAGATAGTCGAGTCCGACTGCATTCAGGAATCCCAGTCTTCTTTTTATTTCCTTGATTACTTCACCACCGACCTGCAGTTCTTTTGTGTTCAACTTCAGCCCCGCGAAATAATCGAGTGTTCCTTTTATCGACAGCATGGTAATCTGCGCGATATTCTTATCACCAATTTTTATGGCCAAACTCTCGGGCCGCAAGCGTGTGCCGTGGCATACCGGGCACGGGGTGAAGGTCATGTAGTCTTCTATCTCCTGTCGTACCATTTGAGATTGAGTTTCGCGATGGCGCCGCATCAATTCCGGAACGGCGCCCTCAAAGTGTTCGTCGAATGTGCCATGTCCGGTGCCATCGCTGCGGCGATACTCGACACGGATTGGAATTTCTTCACCGTGTAAGATTGTTTTCTTCACCCGTGCAGGTAGCTTGTGGTAAGGAGTTTCTAGATTAAAGCGCAACTTCTTCGCAAGCGCTCGCAGAAGCGAGGTGCGCCATCGACTCGGGATACCATACGGGTCGAGCGCGCCATCGAGTATCGAAAGCTTCTCATTGTTTATCAACTTTGCCGGATCGATTTCCATTTTTATGCCAAGCCCATCGCAATGCTCGCAGGCACCATATGGAGAGTTGAAGCTGAACATCCGTGGCGAAATCTCCGGGTAGCTTATGCTACAGTGTACACAGGCAAGTTTCTGGCTGAATGTCCGTTCATCTTTACCGTCAACAAGCACAATCAAGATGCCAACACCTTCCTTGAGCCCGATTTCTACCGAGTCAGCGAGTCTTTTTCTCAAGCCGTCTTTGATAATGAGGCGGTCAACGACAATCTCGATATTGTGCTTTCTATATCGCTCGAGATCGGGCACACTCTCGATTTCGTGAATCTTGCCATCGACTCTGACGCGCACATAGCCGCGGCGTTTCAGATTATTGAGAAAGTCTTTATATTCACCCTTACGACCACGCACCACGGGTGCAAGGATTTCGAGCCTGGTACCAGCGGCTAACTGCAATATCGTATCCACTATCTGATCAGTTGTTTGTGACTGAATTCTACGGCCGCAATTGTAGCAATACGGTGTGCCGATGCGAGCAAAGAGCACACGTAGGTAGTCATACGTTTCGGTAACCGTGCCGACCGTTGAGCGGGGGTTTCGTGACGCGCTGCGTTGTTGAATCGCAATGGCGGGCGATAGACCGATGATTTCATCGACATCGGGTTTGTCCATCATGCCGAGAAATTGACGTGCATAAGCGGATAACGACTCAACATAACGGCGCTGACCTTCGGCGTATAGTGTATCGAACGCCAGCGATGATTTGCCTGAACCAGATAGCCCGGTTATGACGACAAACTTATTTCTTGGTATAAATACATTGATATTCTTGAGATTATGAACCCGTGCCCCCCTCACTCGTATGCCATTATTGTTTTTGCGCATGACACAATATTATCCGCGAGACATGTTAAGTCAAGTGGTGTCCCGTTGGGCGTAAACGCACTACGGGACAAACACTAATCTCGAAATTCGAAATCCTAAACAAATTCGAATGCCGAAATTTAAATGTTCTAAACGCCGCTTTTAGTTTTGGTAATTTGGTATTAGATGTTGTTTACCCGGTGGAAAACTGAGAAGTTCATTGCACAGGGTGAAGGATTTCGTGCTTCGAATTCCGAATTTTATCAACTGAAACCTGTAGCGTCGCCGCGTGAGCAGCAAATCCCCGTACTTCATGTGAAGTACGGGATATTCAATTTTGTTGCCATATGCAAGCTATGGACAAAATTGGTGCACAATACCAAAGCATCAGTGAGTAGGTTATCAGACTATCAGAATATCAGGAAGTGGACATCAGAATACTGGGATATCAGGATCGACGTACTGTGATCATATCCCGGACCGGATATGCTGGTAACCTGATATTCTTCTTTAAGTAATATACTGCCTACTGACATGCTTGATTTGAAGACAGCGTTGGGCGTCTAGCATGAAGCGTAGTGCGTTTAGCGTCAAGCGTACGGCGTCAAGCGTATAGCGTTTATGATTGACTTCACCGACGTTTCGATTATAATCGAGCGTGCGGCATCTCTTCCTGCTATTCGTGTTTTGCATACTCAGTTGTGCGCGGAACAGGGGCGGTGTTATCATCGCCGGCTCGACCTCGGTGCAGCCTTTCATTGAGAAGGTGGCCGAGCATTTCATGGAAGAAAATCCTGGAATCGTAATAAATGTTCAAGGCGGGGGTTCGACCGCGGGCATTCAGGCAACCCTGAACAGAACATGTGATATCGGCAGCAGTTCGCGTAATCTTAAGCCCGAAGAACGCGGGTTGAAGGTTATACTCATTGCCCTCGATGGCATTGCGGTTATATTGCACAAGAGTAGCCCAATCGACGACCTTACCGTTGAACAGGTGCGCGGCATGTTTTCTGGCAAAATTCGAAGCTGGAAAGATTTGGATGGTCAGAACAAAGCAGTAATACCGGTGACGAGAGAGGAGGGGTCGGGGACCAGGGCATCGTTTGAGGATATGATTATGGGTGAGGAGGACATAAGCGATGCATGCCTGGTTCAAGATTCTAACGGTGCGGTGCGTGAGATAATCGCTACTACACCACAAGGAGTCGGATATATATCGGTTGGGTTGGTCGACGACCGGGAAAAGGCTGTTGCGATCGGTGGCGTGGAGCCGAGTCTGGCTAACCTCATCACGGAGAAATACCGCTTTTCTAGGCCTTTTTTGCTCTTGCTGCGTGAAGAGCCAACCGGCAATGCAAAAAGGTTTATCGAGTACGTGCTATCTCCAGAAGGCCAGGAGTTACTCGGTCAGAGTGGATTGATTCCCGCAAACCAAGTCGTGGTTGATTGATGAAAGATAAGATTGCTGAGAAATTACTGCTCTTCATTGCACTCTCAGCAATACTGTCCTTATTATTGATCACTTTCTTCATCTTCCAGCAGGGTATTCCTTTAATTTTCAAAGCAGGATTGGGAAATTTCTTCGCCTTGAAATGGGCGCCGACGCGTGGCGGTTTTGGTATTCTATCTATGATCGTTGGTTCGCTCATGGTCACCATTGGGGCATTGGCCGTTGGTATTCCCTTTGGTCTGGCCGGAGCGATCTTCCTCGCTGAATTTTCTTCCAAGACAATACAAAAGACACTCAAACCGATCATTGAACTATTGGCCGGCATACCGTCGGTTGTATACGGGTTTATCGGAATAGTCATACTGGTACCTTTTATTAGGGAAACCTTTGGCGGACCGGGGTTCTCAGTTTTGGCCGCCAGTGTTATCTTGGGCATCATGATTCTACCCACCATCGTCAGCATATCTTATGATGCATTGCTTGCTGTGCCGAATACATATCGTGAAGGTTCGTATGCTCTGGGCGCCACCAAGTGGCAGACAATCGTAATGGTCTTGTTACACGCAGCACGTTCCGGTATTGTTGCGGGAATCATTCTTGGTATGGGACGGGCTATTGGGGAGACAATGGCAGTGATTATGATCGCTGGAAATGCATTGAAAATTCCGGGTTCAATACTGGATTCCGTGCGTACCCTGACATCCACGATTGCCTTGGAATTAGGTTATGCGGCCGGAGATCACCGGGCAGCGCTCTTCGCATGTGGTTCCATTCTATTTCTGATAATCATTGTTTTGAACATCATTGCAATTAGAATCACGAGCAGGAAATGACATTTCGCATTGGACCGCGTACGAGTCAGGTGATCGCCTATATTACCCTGCTCCTGATGACGGCGATTACCGTTATCGTTTTGTTGTTCATCATCGTCTATATATTGAAGAATGGTCTTGGACAGCTGACTCTGGAATTCCTGACCGACAGCACTCGGGAAATGGGTAAGGAAGGCGGCATTCTGCCATCCATTCTTGGGACGTTGTTCATTGCGCTATTTGCGATACTGATTGCCACACCGCTGGGCGTCGGCAGTGCAGTCTATCTTGTAGAATATACCAAGGGCGGGCCGATTCGGCGCATCATAAGTTTTGGTGCTGACTGCCTTGCGGGTGTACCCTCAATCATCTTTGGATTGTTTGGTTTCATATTCTTCGTAATCAGTATGAATCTGGGATGGAGTATTCTGTCCGGCGGGCTAACCCTTGCCGTAATGATACTGCCTACGATCATTAGAACTTCAGAAGAGGCAATCAAAGCCGTCCCACACACCTATCGTGAGATAAGTTATTCGCTCGGGGGTGGCAAGCTAGATACGATATTACGCGTCGTGTTGCCGAGTGCGCTACCCGGTATCCTGACGGGTGTGATATTGGGTGTTGGTCGAGCCGTTGGCGAAACTGCCGCGGTTATTTTTACCGCCGGTTCATCATTAGGGCTGCCGACATCGGTGTTTTCTTCGACTCGAACCCTCGCCGTGCACTTTTATATCTTAGCTCGTGAGGGCATTTCGATGCCCAAGGCTTACGGAACAGCCGCCGTACTGATTATCATTATTCTTGTGATCAATTTCATAGCATATCGTTTGATGCATCGTTTTATTGCCCGGTACTACTGATGTATAAATTAAGAATTAGGCAGCTGAGTTTGTATTACGATAGCCTTCAGGCACTCAAGGAGATAGACCTTGATGTGGAAAGTAACGAAATATTGGCCGTGATCGGACCGGCGAACTCGGGTAAGAGTTCGCTTCTGCGTGCCTTGAATCGATTGTATGAGATTGATTACGCGCGTATCACGGGCAAAATACTACTGGACGAAGAAGACATATTTAACATTCCAATCAATGATCTGCGAAGGAGAATTGGAATCATCTTTGCTACCCCGGTCGTTTTACCTGGATCAATCTACAAAAACATCGCCTACGGTCCAAGACTACACCGGAGACTGAAGAAGAAGCGTATGGATGAGTTGGTTTGTGATACCCTGAAATCAGCCAATTTATGGGATGAAGTGCAGGATAGACTGGATGACTCGGCATCACGGCTCTCGGGTGGCCAGCAGCAGAGATTATGTATTGCCCGGACGCTCGCCATGCAACCCGAAGTGATAATGATGGATGAACCATGTTCTGGACTCGATCCAATCTCAACGGCAAAAATTGAAGCCACGATGCTCGAGTTAAAGAAGGATTACACATTCATATTGGTTACCAACAACACCAAACAGGCGGCAAGGGTTTCTGACCGCACAGCCTTCTTCTATTTGGGCGAGCTGATCGAAGTCGACAAAACCCAGAAGTTGTTCACGAGCCCGGTTGATTCACGAACCGATGATTACATACGTGGGAGATTTGGGTGAAAATTAATACTACGAATCTGAACCTATACTATCACAAATTTCAAGCCCTCAAGAACGTGAACATGGATGTCAAGAGAAATCTGGTAACCGGCATTATTGGTCCATCGGGTTGCGGAAAGTCAACCTTGTTGCGGGTTTTCAATCGCATGAATGAGTTGATTGAAGGGGTGCGGACCACGGGTAGTGTGTTGATCGACAATGAAGATATACACTCGCCAATGTATGATGTGATACTCTTGAGGAAGAGGGTCGGCATGGTTTTTCAACGTCCCAATGCGTTTCCGCTATCGATCTTTGACAATATCGCATACGGCCCGCGTGTCTGGAACATCAGTGATAGGAAAACGCTAACCGAAATCGTCGAACGTTCTCTTGCTGCGGTGGATCTGCTTGATGTGTTGAAAGACAGGTTGCACGATTCGGCATTGAGTCTGTCTGCGGAGAAACAACAGCGGCTTTGTATCGCACGCCTACTCGCGGTCGAACCGGAAATTCTGTTGATGGATGAACCATGTTCTGCATTGGATCCAATCGCTACAGGTAAGATCGAGGAACTGATGTTGGAATTGAAGAAGAGATACACTATAGTCATCGTCACGCACAATATGCAACAAGCGGCGAGAATCGCAGATGAAGTCGGTTTCATGCTGCTTGGTGAGTTGGTTGAATTCGATACGGCCAAGACTGTTTTCACCAATCCAAAAGATAAACGCACGGCTGACTACATTAGTGGCCGGTTTGGCTAAGAAGAAAGGAGGAAAAAGTGGATCGGCATTTTGACGAAGAACTACAAACCGTCAAAAGAAAGCTTGTTGAAATGGCGGCTCTTGTTGAGGAGTCAATAACCAAGTCGCTGGATGCTCTTCATAAGAAGAACGAGGTTATAGCAAATGAGATTCGTGCGACCGATCACAATATTGACGAAATGGAGATAGCGATCGAAGACACGTGCATCGAGTTGATTGCACGGCATCAGCCGGTGGGGTCAGATTTGAGATTCCTGGTCGGTGCCATAAAGATGAATAACGACCTGGAGAGAATGGGTGATCATTCCGTAAATATCGCTGATTGCATAAAATACGTTGCGGAGGGGCCGCCTATTGCCAAGATCACTAACATCTGGTCAATGGCGCGAATAGTAAAGGAAATGCTACGCGAAAGTGTCGAGAGCTTCATTCATAACGATGCGGCTAGGGCTCAGAAGGTATGTGAGAGGGACAGCGTTGTTGACGAAATGCGTAATGAGACAATTCGTATCTTGCTCACTTACATGCTGGAGGAACCCGAGAAAATCGGCTCGGCCATTCAGTACCTCTTGGTGGCCAAGAATCTGGAGCGTATCGCCGATCTATCGACTAATATCTGCGAAGATGTCATTTACATCGCTCAGGCAAGGGTTATCAAACATCACGCCGAGGAAAAAAAAGCTTGAGATTTCTGAAGAACGGCGTGTTTGATCGGTATAACGTAGAGAACACCTAGTCATTTTTCCCCTGCTTTTTACACTTATTTCTTGACTTTTTTGGGAATATCTGTAGAATATTTCGTATGTTGGCAGTTATTGAAGATGCAATAAAAGATATCAAAAAGGGCAAGCCGTTGATCGTCGTTGACGATGAAAGTCGCGAAAATGAAGGAGATTTCATCGTCGCGGCAGAAAAAATAACACCCAAATTGATAAATTTCATGGCTCGGCATGGTCGTGGTCTTATTTGCGCCACCTTACTGCCCAAGAGATTGGAAGAACTCAAAATACCTATAATGGTTAATGAAATTACTGCCCTTCACGGTACGCAATTCACGGTCAGTGTTGACGCTAAGAAGGGAACCACAACGGGTAGTTCTGCGTACGATCGCGCGAGAACCGTGAAAGCACTAGTCGAGAAAAAAACAACACCCGGTGACCTTGCCCGGCCCGGGCACATCTTTCCACTGCGCGCAGTGGAAGGTGGTGTACTACGCCGTGCTGGACACACCGAGGCAAGCGTTGACCTGGCACGTATTGCTGGGTTTAGGCCGGCAGGCGTGTTGTGCGAAATAATGGATGACAACGGTCGGATGGCTCGCTTACCGGCTTTGAAGAAAATCGCCAAGCGGTTTGGCTTGAAAATCATAAGTATCCAAGATTTAATAGAATACCGTCAGAAAAAAGAGAAGTTGGTCGCGCGTGTCCTGGAGACAGATTTGCCAACCAAATACGGTGAATTCTGCCTAATCCTATACGAAGATAGAATAACCGAAGACCATCACATTGCGCTTGTGTTAGGTGACGTGAAGGACAAGAGGGACGTTTTGGTACGCGTGCACTCTCAATGCCTTACCGGAGATGTGTTTCGGTCATTGAGGTGCGACTGCGGTGATCAGATGGAACAGGCCGTGAAGTTGATTGCAAAACACAAGCGAGGTGTTTTTCTGTACATGCGCCAGGAGGGCAGGGGTATCGGTTTACTAAACAAGCTCAAGGCCTACAGCCTTCAAGACAGGGGTCTTGATACAGTTGAGGCAAACCTGGCGCTTGGGTTTCCCGCCGACCTGCGGGATTATGGTATTGGTGCACAGATTCTCGTTGATCTAGGTCTTTCCTCGATTGTACTCCTAACTAATAATCCAAAGAAAATAGTCGGCTTAGAGGGCTACGGACTCACCATTACCAAACAAATGCCTATTTATGCAGTGCATAGCCGTAATGTGAAGTATTTAAGAGCAAAGAGATATAAACTTGGTCATTTAATCCCGGATTCAGTACTGGAAGGCGAAAAATTGACCAGGTGCAAGAAGCGAAAGAACTGAGGAGGAAAAATGAAGGAAATTAAGGGGAATCTCATCGGTCAAGGCAAGAAGTTTGCGATTGTAGTTTCGAGATTCAATGAGTTCATTTCAAGCCGTTTATTGGATGGTGCTATTGATTGTCTCACTAGACATGCAGTGCGACCGCAGGATATCACGGTCTATTGGACACCTGGGAGTTTTGAGATACCGGCCGTTGCCAGGCGAGTCCGTAAAGGGGACTGTGATGGTGTCATATGTTTGGGTACAGTAATAAGGGGTGATACTCCACATTTCGATTACATTGCCAGCGAAGTGACGAAAGGTATTGCGACGTTGAACTTGGAAACAGGTCCGGCGGTTATCTACGGGATCGTGACGGCCGACACCACGGACCAAGCTATTGAACGTGCGGGTACAAAAAAGGGAAATAAAGGTTGGGATGCAGCACTTACGGCGCTGGAGTTAGCTGATCTCTACGGGCAACTCAAATAGATGGGCAGGAGATTGGCACGCGAACTAGCTCTTAAGGTTTTGTACCGATACGAAGAGGGAGACACCAATTTGCCTGCAGTCATTGAGAGCGTTCTGGAGGCAAAGAAATACCATGCCAAAGACAAAGATTTTTCTAAGCTGTTAGTTGAACGAACATTAGGTAATTTGAATAAGATCGACGAGAAAATAATTAAGGTACTCAAGAATTGGGAGTATGATCGTATCTCCGTGATCGACAAGATCATTCTCCGGATTGGTGCCTGTGAGATAGTCTATTTTGATGATATTCCTCCTCAAATTTCAATAAATGAGGCGATTGAAATTGGTAAGAAGTATGGAGGTAATGATTCGGGTAGATTTATAAATGGCGTGCTCGATGCAATAAACAAGGAACATGAAGGCAGCGATAATAAGTGACATACATTCTAATCTAGAGGCATTGCTCGTTGTTTTGAAGGATATCAAGAAACGACGGCTCAAGAGCATATTCTGCCTTGGCGATTTGGTTGGTTATGGGGCAAATCCCAATGAATGCATTGATTTATGTATGAAGGAATCAAAGCTCATTGTGGCCGGTAATCATGATTGGGCAGCAGTAGACAAAACCGACGTTTCGACGTTTAATCCCGTGGCGGCCGAGGCAATAAAGTGGACTCAGGGTCAGATAAATAAGACAGGGATTAGCAAGCTGAAGAGTCTAGAACTTGCCAAGCGCTCGAATAATCTGTTGCTGGTTCATGCAACACCGAGAAATCCTGAAAAATGGAGCTATCTGTTTACTTTAGAGGACTATGAGAAGGAATTTGCCCAATTCGACGAACAGATATGCTTCATTGGCCACTCGCATATACCAGCCGCCGTATTCCAGGATGCCAATGGCTATTGCGACCTGGTGCGCGATAATCCTTTTCCTATCGTCGCGAAGAGAAGGTATATTGTGAATGTGGGGAGTGTGGGGCAGCCCAGGGATATGGATCCTCGAGCTAGCTATGTGATCTACGATGGCAATAAGAATAATATTGAGGTCATACGGCTCGACTACAATATCCCCCTTGCTCAGCAAAAGATTATCATGGGCGGGCTTCCTGAGGTTCTGGCCGACCGATTGTTGGCTGGCAGATAATCGAGCGTCACGAAGGCGACATGTCCTTCAGAACTCAAGTTGGGTAAACTTAAAAAGACATCATAGTGTCTAAATTTCGAATATTAAAGGTACTTTGTTAAGGAGACCGTTAATGGAAAAAAAGGGTCCGGTGACCAGATTGAAAGAAGAGATAAGTCGCAAAGACGATGAGCTGAAAGAGCTAAAGGACAAATACCTACGCGCGCTGGCAGATATGGATAATTACCGAAAGCGCATGGAAAGGGAGCTCGACAGCTTTCGTCAATATGCCCAGGTGGAGTTCTTCAACAGAATCATACCGGTATTGGAGAGCTTCGGGCGAGCGATGGATAATGCGAACGTTGAGAACAACCACGAGAACTATGCCAAGGGTGTGGAGATTATCTATCGACAGTTGCAGGATGCATTGCGATCAATGGGTCTTGAGGAATTCTCCAGTCTCGGTGAGACCTTTGATCCCGCACGGCACGAAGCAGTTGCGACGGTTATCAATGATGATAAACCTGAAAACACGGTTGTTGAAGAAATAGGAAGGGGCTATATGTTGAAAGAACGCGTCATAAAACCGGCTAAGGTTTTGGTCTCCAAACAGAGCAAAGGAGGTAACGAAGATGTCGAAAATAATCGGGATTGATTTAGGAAC
Source organism: Caldifarciminota bacterium SM23_42 (assembly GCA_001303785.1). GTDB lineage: Bacteria > Hydrothermota > Tepidihabitantia > SM23-42 > SM23-42 > SM23-42. Next base: position 44,089 of record LJUJ01000008.1, read on the forward strand.
GACGAATTCCGCAGTTTCAGTGATGGAAGGCGGTCAGCCAGTTATCATTTCGAACCCCGAAGGTGGAAGGACAACTCCTTCAGTGGTCGCCTTCACGAAATCCGGCGAGCGGTTGGTTGGTCCTCTTGCCAAGAGACAGGCAATCACCAATCCAGAGAATTCTGTCTATTCAATAAAGCGATTCATGGGTCGCAGGTTCAAGGAGGTGAAAGGCGAGACCGCGCGCTTCCCGTTCAAAGTAGTAGAGCATGAGAATGGCGATGCGTGGGTTGAGGTGTCAGGTAAGAAGCATTCGCCGCCTGAGATATCGGCAATGATTTTGCAGTATTTGAAACAAGCAGCCGAGTCCCACCTTGGTGAGAAGGTAACACAGGCCGTGATAACGGTGCCTGCCTACTTCAATGATTCACAGCGTCAGGCGACTAAGGATGCCGGTCGAATCGCCGGTCTTGAAGTCTTAAGGATTGTCAACGAACCGACCGCTTCTTCACTAGCCTATGGTATTGACAAGAAGAAGGACGAAAAGATAGCAATATATGATTTTGGTGGCGGTACATTTGATATCTCCATTCTCGAAATCACATCTGACGGGATATTTAGAGTCCTGTCCACGAATGGCGATACGCATCTGGGTGGTGATGATTTGGATGAGAGAATCATTAACCACATTGCCGAAGAATTCATGAAGCAGCACAATATCGACATACGCAAGGATCTAACAGCCTTGCAACGACTCAAGGAAGCAGCCGAGAAAGCGAAGTCTGAGCTCTCGACGGTTATGGAAACGACGATAAGTCTGCCATTCATTGCATCAGATAAGGACAAGACACCGCTACACTTGGAAATGCGTTTGACCAGAGCGAAGTTTGAGTCTTTGGTCGAAGATTTAATTCAACGATCGATTCCGCCCTGCAAACAAGCACTTGCCGACGCCAAACTGACACCGAATGATATTAACGAAGTCATCCTCGTGGGTGGTCAAACAAGAACACCTAAGATTCAACAGGTAGTTAAGAATTTCTTCAACAAGGAACCTCACAAGGGCATAAATCCAGATGAGGTTGTTGCTATTGGTGCGGCGCTTCAAGCGGCGGTTTTAGGAGGAGAAACAAAGGATATATTGCTCTTGGATGTCACACCATTGACGCTTGGTATTGAGACGCTGGGGCAAGTCATGACACCTATCATACCGCGTAATACGACGATTCCGACCAAGAAGTCTCAAATATTCACGACTGCTGAAGATAATCAGACCGCAGTGACGGTTCATGTTTTGCAGGGTGAGCGGCCCATGGCAAATCAGAATCGAACTCTTGGTAAGTTCGACCTGTACGGAATTCCACCGGCGGCACGTGGCATACCACAGATCGAGGTAAGTTTCGATATCGATGAGAACGGGATTATCCACGTTTCAGCGAAGGATATGGGAACCGGCAAAGAGCAGAAAATACGGATAACAGCTTCGAGCGGATTAAGCAAGGAAGAGGTAGATAGGATGGTGAAGGAATCTGAAGAACATGCGGCTGAGGATCGAGCTCAGAAGGAATTGGTCGATGTGCGTAACCAGGCAGATAGTGTTATCTATTCGGTTGAAAAAACGCTGAAGGATTACGGAGAAAAGATATCTTTTGAGGAACGCAGCGAAATTGGTAAGAAAGTCGAGGAGCTCAAGCAGAAGAAGGATGGTGATGATGCGTCGGCCATAAAGCAGGCGATAGATGACCTGCAGCAGTCGGTCTACAAATTGTCAGAGGCGGTTTACAAAGAGGCATCTCAGGCAAAGACCGAAGGTCCAGGACAGCCTCCGCCCCAGGAAGAACCCAAAGAAGGTCAGCAAGAAGCTGGGGAACAAGGTGATACTGATTATCGCGTGGTCGACGACGAGGCCGACAAAGGGAACTGATGCTGCTGGTATTGAGTGTTAGCTGTCGAGGAGAGGTCTATAACCGAACGAAATAGTAAAGAGCCTCAATGAAGAAGGACTACTACGACGTCTTAGGTATTGGCAAGAGTGCCAGTCCTGACGATATTAAGAAGGCTTATCGGGGTAAAGCTAAACAATACCACCCGGATATGAACCGGGACAATAAGCAAGAGGCTGCCGAGAAATTCAAGGAGGTTTCCGAGGCCTATGAGGTGCTTATTGATCCTCAGAAACGTCAGCTTTATGACCAATACGGGCACGATGGTGTATCGCAGACGTTCAAGGGCGGTGGGTTCACCTGGGATGATTTCACACACTTTGATGACCTCCAGGATATTCTTGGAAACCTGTTTGGCGGTTCGATTTTCGAAGACGTTTTCGGCTTCACGGGCCGTAGTAGGGGACAGCAACGCGCACGCAAGGGCGGCGACATACATGTCATATTGAAAGTCTCACTGGAGGAAATAGCAAACTCGGCTAAGAAGCAATTCAAGATCAACCGCTATGAAGGATGCTCGTCATGTGGTGGAAAAGGGGGGACTGATTTTGCTGCTTGTAGTCAGTGCGGAGGTCGTGGTCAGGTCAGGACACAATCACGAAGTTTCTTCGGTACCTTCACGAGTGTCAGCCCCTGTCCGAGTTGCAAAGGAAGTGGCCAGGTTATAAAAACGCCCTGCTCAAAGTGCGGTGCTACGGGAAGGATAAGGAAATCGAGGACCATCGAGATAAAGACTCCACGTGGCGTGGCCAACGGACAATACATAGTACTGCGTGGTGAGGGGCATTATGGCCAAGGAGGCAAGGGTAGTATCATCGTGCAATTTGAAGAAAAGCCTCATGAATATTTTGAACGACAAGGATATAATCTTTATATCAGGATGTTCACTCCCTACTCAAAATTGATCGGCGGCGGTTCGATTGAGGTGCCTAGCCTTAATGGTAAGCAGGAACGAATAAAGGTTAGCAAGGGGAGTAGTGCTCCGGAAATAATCCGAGTGAAAGGAAAAGGTATGCCGAGACCCGACGGAGGCCACGGTGATTTGTTTGTGGAACTAGACCTGAAACCACTAAAATCAACTGACCGGAATTTAGGTAAAATAATCGATGAGTTGAAGCGCTACGAGGGTGAGCCCACGCCAAGACCGCGAGCCAAGTGAGCCGCAAACAATAGTCTGCTTGAGCACACGCAAAATTCTGAAATTCACTTTTCAGGATGATTGACCACAATATTTTCTACATTCCTCCCCATTTTTTCAGCGGTAACGAAGTCACTATTCAAGATCCTGAACTACATCATATAAAGAAGGTATTACGAAAAAAGGTTGGCGAAAGGATTTGCTTGATCGACGGCAGGGGACACCGTTTCGAAGCAGAGATAACCGGCCTCAGTAAATCATTGATGAAAGTGCGGGTCCTGCACAAAAGACGCATGCCGAGAAAACGCCCGATAGAAATCACGGTTGGCTTCGTACCGGTAAAGGGTTTGCGTAATGAAACTATTGTTGAGAAGGGTACAGAACTTGGGGTGAAGAGATTCGTGGCTTTTGTGTCGAAACGTTCAGTGATAAAAGATTTCAGCAAACAAAAGATTGAGCGCTTCAAGAAGATTGCCGCGAGTGCGCTTGCTCAGTCTCAGCAGTACTACATGCCCGAAGTTTTTTTTGATAAGAACCTGGAGACACTGCTGGCAAACAGCGAAGAGTATGATTGTGTACTTTTAGCGGATCCACGGGGTAAATCAGAAGTACCGCTTGGCGGACGAAGAATTCTTCTGATGATTGGCCCCGAAGGAGGATTTGCAGATTCCGAGATGGACGCATGCGTGCAACACGGAGTGCAGTTTCTGAGTCTCGGGCCTACTCGCTTGCGTAGCGAAACAGCGGCAATTGTAGGAGTCTCTAAAATACTTGCAGCCTATAGACTAATCTAGACATTCATGGGGTCAAATCTAGACAATGGACAATATTGATTGGAAAATCATACCTTTATGATGTTGCAGCTACACACTATTTCCAAGACGTGTTCGACGTCGAGGTAAAAATACTTGTCCATTGTCTAGATTTGACCCCATGAATAGAGTTTGGGCGGAAAGCCGGGAAGCTTTCCGCCCTTAATAGCGGGGGCTGGATTCGAACCAGCGACCTTTGGGTTATGAGCCCAATGAGCTACCGCTGCTCCACCCCGCGATCGTTTATAGTATAATAGAAAAAAGGATTCTTGTCAACCCGTTTAATACGGTAATGTTTTGATACTGTTATCTGGAGATTTGACGCTGAATATGCTTCTGCAAATGCTTCTCTTCGAGCGAGTCGAGAAAACATATGCAATGCACGCGCGATAAGAGTTTGAAATTCTGTGTCTGCTCCCTTATGTCCTGGTGATTATGATTTAGTCGTTCAACCGTTGATCACGCCGCATATCAAGTCGCCATTCGGGTTCGTCATGCAAATCTTCGATGAAGAAATCCATATGAACAACATTGTCTCTATGGACCAAAGCGCTTCCCTTCCCAAAGTCAGTTTCGATCTTGAATAAATTTCCCAAACCAGGGGTACCAATGGACACAGTGTGTGCATAAGACAGGGCATCAAGCAAGCCTTGTGTTTCGGTTTTATGCACCGTAGATTTTGTTTCGTGCATAGCATCCATGACATATGATTTGAGTAATTTATGCCAATATTTCATGAGTAGATCGTTATTGGCAAATATGTCGACGCAAATGATGCGGTTGCCGGTGGTCACGCATACGCCAACCGTATTCGCTTTGATTTTTGGTATATCTGCTAAACGTTTCGTGTATTCTGTGAGCTCCTTCTTAGTGTCTTCATCTTCATAGTTTGCTCGGGCCGCACCGGTTCCTGAAGTAATACCTAGTCTGTCTTGACTCGATGCTATTTCGTCCCAAACCTGAGACTGGTTTTCCGTGATTCTTGCACGCTGGCGTAGTTCATTGGGTACTACTAGTTCTGAAGACTTGAAGGCAGATGAAACCGATACCCATCTGCCGTGCTCGACGCAGTACACTGGAACCTTTAGCCAATCGCTCTTGGGTGGTATAAGGACATCGTCTCTTAGCATCCGATCCTGCTTGGCACCGCTTATCATCTCGCCGGTCATGATGAAAACTACGTCACTGCCGGTGTTTCTCAATTCAACGAAATTAACCTCACCGCTTCCGATTTCCCTGATGGTCAACCAATTTCGCTTCATGGCTTCATCAAGAGTCACATATTCGGTCTCGGGTGTGAAGCTGCGCGTTAAGGGGAAAATGGTTAGATTCTTGTAGGTTATGGATTTGCTGATGACCAGGCTTTTTAGACTAGATCGTATTGCTGCGGGCTTATCAGCAACCTGGGATGATGCTAAAAACATCATTAGTATAAATGCAATCAGTTTCATAGTAACCTCCTTATACCTTATAATACAACAGTATCGCGGGAAAATTCCGCACATTTAGCATGGGATTTAGGGGTTTTGTCTAGTTGACATGACTTTGGATATGAGTATAATAGCCCATGGGACTTTCGGTTAACATCGACCACGTAGCAACCGTAAGAGAGGCGCGTAAGGAAAACTTCCCGGATCCTGTGTATGCGGCAGTTGAGGCTGAGTTGGGTGGGGCTGATGGCATAACTGTCCATCTGCGTGCTGACCGTAGACACATAAATGAACGTGATTTAACCGTGCTCAGGCAAGTGGTCAAGACCGATCTGAATCTTGAAATGGCAGCGACTGCAGAAATGGCGGGTATTGCCTCTGATGTCAAACCAGATCGTGTTACTCTGGTGCCCGAGGCGCCGGGTGAGGTGACCACGCAAGGTGGCTTGGATTTGGTTAACCTGAAGCAGGATCTAAAACTCTTTATTTCTGATTTAAGGCGTAGCACGATGCGCGTCGGTATATTTATTGATCCTGATATGGGGCAGATAAAGGAAGCGGTTCGAGTGGGCGCCCAATATATTGAGATTAATACCAATGAGTACACAAAGGCAAGAAACGTAAGAGAAGAGACGATCAGACTCGCGCGGGTAGCCAAGGCAGCTCGCCGCGAGGGGCTGGGAGTACATGCTGGACACGGCATCGATTACAAGAATATCGTGCCGTTATTGAATATCTCAGAAATCACAAGTTATTCAATAGGTTTTGCCATCGTGGCACGTGCGCTGTTTGTGGGAATGAGACAGGCGGTAAGTGAAATGGTGGGGATAATAAAAGGAGCAAGATGAGGCACATTGGTTTGAGAATTGGCATAGTCGTTATTGCAGTCGCGCTAGGGATTTATTCGATTATTCCGACATTTCGTCTCTATACCGAAGAGAACCTGTCGGAAGCAGCGAAAATTTCGCTCGCGAAAAGAGCAATACATTTGGGTTTAGATCTCAGAGGTGGGATGCATCTGGTGCTCGAGGTTGACACGGTCGATATTCAGGAAAAGCCACAGGATCTGAGAGACCGCGCCTTTGAGATCATACGAAATCGTGTTGATGAATTCGGTGTGTACGAACCGGTGATCGAGAAGCAGTCCGGGGGCAGAATACTCATCCAATTACCCGGAGTAGACCGCGAGAGAGCCGTTGAACTGATAAAAAAGGTTGCACATCTTGAGTTCAGACTCGCGGCAGATGACCGTATGGGTGAGCTTATTGATAAAGTGGACCAACATTTGCAGGGTGAGGACTCGTTGGCTTTTGAACAACCCTTTAGTTCGTATTTGTTAAGTGTCGAGAGAGACGCGGGTTTCGACTACCGCGATGAGGATTCGGTCACGGCTATGATTGCCCGTGCTCAGGAAATCATACCAGCAGACGTCGAGTTCGTGTTTGGTCCGAGAGAGGAGCATACAGGACGTGAAGTCAAACGTATCTACCTCCTCAAGAAAGAGGCCGAGTTAACTGGTGAGGCAATTCGCGATGCTCGACACGGGCCTAACCAGAGCAGTAATCTGCAGTATGTCGGTACTTGGGAGATCGATCTTCACTTCAAGCGCGAGGCGGCGCGTAGATTCGCAACGATAACTGGTCGAAATATCAACCGTCGGTTGGCCATTGTACTGGATGGAGTAGTGCAATCCGCTCCAGTCATCACCGAACGTATTCCTCAGGGTCGCGCAAGTATCACCGGACAGTTTACCGCGGAACAAGCGCGAGACCTGGCCATCGTATTGAGAGCCGGAGCCTTGCCCGCGCCGTTGAGGATTGTGGAAGAAAGGACGGTTGGCCCTAGCCTGGGTCGAGATTCAATAGAGAGCGGAATCAAAGCTGTGTTGATTGCCGGCGCACTGGTCGTGGGTTTTATGCTCGTCTACTACTCTCTTTCAGGGTTCGTTGCGGATTTCGCCTTGCTGTTAAATCTATTCTTCCTGATCGCGGTGCTGAGTGCGTTTCGGGGTAGTTTGACCATGCCTGGTATCGCGGGTATTGCTCTCACGATTGGCATGGCGGTTGATGCTAATGTTCTGATTTTTGAAAGAATAAGGGAAGAGTTGAAAGTCGGCAAGACGACAAGAACCGCTATCGATCAGGGGTTTGCCCGGGCATGGATAACAATTTTCGATTCGAATATCACCACGATAATAATCGGTGTGATACTCTTCATATTCGGCAGTGGTTCAATCAGGGGATTTGCGCTCACGCTTACGATCGGACTACTCAGTAATCTATTTACCGCAGTCTTCGTGGGTAAGGTCATCTTCAACTACTTCACCTACAAATTTGAAGTCCATAAACTGAGGATCTGACATGATTGAAATTGTACGAAATCCGCATATCGATTTCATTAGCAAAAGAAAATATGGTTTCATGTTCTCGGCAGTAGTCATCACGATTTCACTGCTACTCATATTCATCAAAGGGCCGAACTTCGGGATTGATTTCACTGGTGGTGCTCTAATACAAGTCAGATTTGAGGAGCCAGTTAACACGGCTGCTTTGAGAAACTCGTTGGCTAGAATCGGTAAGGAAAATGCTCAGATTCAGTCGTTAGGTGCCATGAAAAATGAATATATCATAAGAGCAGCCGGCGAGGATCCTGGGGGTTTTGCAAATTCGGTGAAGGAGATTCTGGCTGAAGATTTTCCTGATAACGAGAAGGAATTCTTGCGTGAGGAAACGGTTGAGCCAAAGATAGGTAAGGAATTATTGATCAAAACCATTTGGGCAGTCGTTATTGCGCTAATGCTAATCCTCATCTATGTTTCTTTTAGATTTGACTACCGTTTTGGCACGGCCGCAGTCATCGCTTTGTTTCATGACGCGCTATTCACGATTGGCGTTCTTGTACTTACCCAGCGTGAATTCTCCATTGTGGTGGTCGGTGCCATATTGACCATAATTGGTTATTCGATTAACGATTCAATCGTCATTTCGGATCGCATACGAGAGAAATATACTAAAATGCGGCGGGAATCCTACAATGTAATATTGAATACCGGTCTTAATGAAACTCTATCCCGGACCATACTGACCGTTGGCACGACACTTCTCGCAGTCATCGCCCTCTTGGTGTTTGGAGGTTCGGTCATTGCCGACTTTGCATTTACCCTGTTGGTGGGTTTTATCATCGGCACCTATTCTTCGATATTTATTCTGGCCAACATAGTGTCAGTGTGGGAAGAAAGATTTCCTAAGAAGAGAAAATAAAGAAGTATCTCAGCATAATAATCGGAACCGGGTTTTTCCTTGGCTACCTGCCAGTAGCCCCGGCGACATTTTCATGTTTGATCAGCGTCATCATATGGTACTTTCTGCTGCCATTCCAGCTGCTGTATGGTATAGTGGTGATTCTGTTATTCGCGGTTGGTATTCTGATCTCCGATGCTTTAGAGAAAAGTTGGGGGAAGGACCCGCGGCCGATCGTCGTTGATGAATACTCGTCGCTCTTACTGCCTCTCTTTTTCACTCCAGCAAGATTGGTGCCACTGGTCGTCACATTTCTTCTCTTTAGGTTTTTCGATATTGTCAAACCGCCCCCGGTGCGAAATATGGAGAAGCTTAAGGGGGGTTGGGGTATCATGCTTGACGACCTGTTGGCAGCACTGTACACTACGATAGTCATTCTTGCCTTCAAAGCCGTGGGTTTCGTTTACTAGTCTCAGAATTGACTGGCGATTCAGTAGCGAGAAAAATCGGTAGAAGCCTAATACGAAATCAATTGACCTTGAGTGTTTGTGAATCGTGTACGGGCGGCATGTTAGGAACCCTAATAACGAGCATTCCGGGTAGTTCAGAATACTTCGTGGGGGGTATTCTAGCATATTCTGATGCCATAAAGAAGAGGGTAGTCGGAGTGAAAGCTCGGACAATCAGGCAGTTTGGTGCAGTGAGCACCCAAGTGGCCAGGGAGATGGCCTTGGCTGTCAAGAGGAGGATGATGTCCCATATCGGAATAGGCATTACCGGAATTGCTGGACCAAGTGGCGGCTCAAAGGAAAAGCCAGTCGGATTGGTGTACATAGGTTTGGCGATGAAACGAAGAATTGTCGTGAGAAAATTCGTCTTCAAGGGCGGCCGAGAGGCTATCCGTAGGTCAGCGTGCAAACAAGCTCTCATGTTGCTGCACGAGGTTTTACATGAGACCTGAACTGAAAACTGACCGCACGTCCCTAAATGATGATTTCGCCGGCAGAATGACACGGGCGGTGGTCAAGTCGGCGAGGGCGATGTCTAGGCTTCTGCCGATAATTATTGGGGCGATTTTGCTTGTTAGTCTCATCAACAGCTTGATACCCAAATCGTTCTATTTACAGTTCTTCAGAAGAAATATGCTGTTTGATTCACTCATTGGGAGCGTCATCGGCAGCATTTCAGCAGGTAGCCCGCTGACAAGTTATGTGCTTGGTGGCGAGTTTCTCAAGAATGGTGTAAGCATCAGTGCAGTGACTGCGTTTTTGGTAGCATGGGTGACCGTCGGTATGGTGCAATTGCCTGTAGAATTGATGACCCTCGGGCGCCGGTTTGCCATTGTGAGGAATCTAACTGCTTTCATCTTTGCCATTGTGGTGGGTATTATGACAATGCTGATACTGCATATCGTTTAGCGTGGGATGTAGAAAATCGTGAAGAAAATTGGCGGTGAGTGGTATTTTATGAGTGCAGTTTTTCTACTATATATCTTGATATTCTTTGTGGATCGTTCATTGTTCGGAAACAGCATCGGCTTTTTCTTTACTATAATTGTGAGGATCGTGCCGATTTTTCTACTCGTTTTCATTCTTATGACTATTGCTAACCTGTTCATCACTCGGCGTGTTATTGTAAAGTATTTCAGGAAGCGGGGCATTGAAAAATGGTTTTTTGTCATTGGGGCGGGGATTTTGTCTACCGGACCGATCTATCTCTGGTATCCACTCTTGGCTGAACTCAGAGAAAAGGGTGTCAGTTATGGTTATCTGGCGACGTTTCTGTATAACCGGGCGATAAAGGTTCCATTATTGCCGGTTGCTCTTTTCTATTTCGGTCTGAAATACGTAATAGTGCTTACCCTGATGATGATATTTTTTTCGGTTATCCAGGGCATGCTGATCAACAAACTCGTGCCGACTGACTCACGGTTATCAACGTGATCAGAGCAGTTAACCTAGGATCTTTTTTCATGAAATGAGAAAGACCAGATTAGTATCGTGGAATGTGAACGGCCTGAGGGCGGTTTACAAAAAGGATTTCTTAACATGGTTCATGTCGGCGCAGCCGTCCATACTATGTTTGCAGGAAACAAAGGCTTCTGAGGAGCAGATTCCCGAAGAACTGAGACATCTTGCTGGTTACAGCGCGTACTACGTTTCGGCGAAGAAGAAAGGGTACAGCGGAGTAGGTTTGTATACAAGTTCTAGACCGAAAGACATTAAGAAAGGTTTCGGCATAAGAAAATTCGATATCGAGGGGAGAGTGATGATTGCCGATTACGAAGCGTTCCTTCTCTTTAACATCTACTTTCCCAATGGAAAGATGTCTCGCGAACGACTGCAGTACAAACTGGCGTTCTACAAGGCATTCCTGAGTCACGTTAGTGAATTGAAGCAAGCAGGTAAGAGAATCGTCATATGTGGTGACGTGAACACCGCTCATAAGGAAATCGATCTTGCCCGGCCTAAAGAGAACGAGAGAATTTCGGGATTTTTACCTGAAGAACGCGCCTGGATCGACAAGCTCATCGAACGCGGTTTCATCGATACCTTCCGTGTTTTCAACAAAGATGGTGGACACTACACATGGTGGGATTTCAAGACCCGCGCCCGGGAGAGGAATGTTGGCTGGAGGATCGATTACTTCTTCGTAAGTGATAACTTGCGGAAAAACCTCAAGGCCGCTTTTATTATGAAAGATGTCATGGGTTCGGATCATTGTCCCGTCGGTATCGACGTAACAATTTGAGTAAAGGATAATGCTCCGTGTTCGTGGCTGCGTCCTAAGAAATATCATGACCCATTTATGCTATTCTGGTATTCTGGTAATTACCAGAATACGTAAAATGATAAGAAATGAGTCGTTGTGTGTATTCGATAGACCTGTTTGAATAATAAGGAGGCGAGATGAGGACATTCTTGGCGGTTGAGATCCCTGAACATTCGAGGAGGCTGATAGACAATTTCATCCAGATTCAGGCGAAGAGGGAATTGCCCATCAAATGGGTTAGGTTTGAGAACCTTCATATAACGTTGAGATTCCTGGGTGAAATTGATGAGGGCAGGAAGCAGGGAATTCTCCCCGTGGTTGCAGAGGTGGCTAAGGAATACCGTCCCTTTACTGTGCAGCTGGCAGGACTCGGATGCTTTCCCGGTCCGAGAAATCCGCGAGTCTTGTGGGTAGGCGCTAAACAGGGAAGTGAGGAATTGCATGAAATCGCCACCGAACTGGAAAAGGCACTGACGAAAATTGGTTTCAAGGCAGAGCAGCGATTCCACGCTCATTTGACTATAGGTAGAATAAAAAAACACTGTCAGGTGGATGATATTCTGGCACAACCGATATCGAGTGAACCATTCGAGGCAGACTCGATCACGCTTTTCAAATCGACTCTAAGACCCGAGGGACCAATATACGAAGGATTGTACAAATTCACACTAGGGTGATTCAACAGCCTGTTTGCTAGTCCAAATCAAGTTGCTGTTACCCTGTTTGGCTGTGTGAGACGTGAAAGATTTTTTTCCTAAGAAGGCATGTACGCCTTCTTTGTGTTGAATATGCTTCCGAAGATATTAGTATAGATATCGGGGTTCTTCTTCCTTATTTTGGAGAGCATGCCACGCATGGTTTCGCGTCTCGAGTTCTTGTAGTAGGGACAGACATTAGCATGGCTCTTGAGTCCAAGGGCTCGGGCAATTCCCAGGATAGTCTCCTTATCCAGGTAGTAGATTGGTCGTACAAAATAGAATCTCCCATGAACAATCGGCTGTTTGGGCATGAGCGTAGACATTCGGCCGGTGTAGAAGATGTTGAGGAGCAGCGTCTCGACCACATCTTCTTTATGATGAGCTAGGGCTATGTTGAAGGTGTCTAGTTTTCCAGCAAGGTCCAAGAGCCTCTTGCGTCTTTCGCGGGAACAAAAGAAACACTTGTTCTTAACGTCCTTTATTCTTCGATAGATGTTTTGCTTGACGATGGTGTGTGGAATATTATGTTCACTCAAAAGCGGTTTTAACGGTGTCGTGGTCCACCCGGGAAACATCGGATGTATGTGAGCGGCTGTGATGTTCCACGATTGTTGGTAAATCGCGCTATATTCCTGGAGCAGAAACAAAAGCACGAGGCTATCGATACCACCTGAAACCCCGACTAGTATATTAGTATGTTTTTCGAGGACGGCATGACGCCTGATAGCGAATCTTAACGAAGAGAGTCCTGATTTGATCGCTGCCCGCGCGCGTGGTGTCTGCAGGCGGATGTTACCTAAGGACGATTAGTTGCCTTATGGCAACACCCTTACTGGATTCAAGTCGATAGAAATAGACGCCATTAGGCACCAGATTACCTTGTGCATCATCTGCATTCCAGATTACACGGTGGGTACCTTCCAGATAACGATCCTTGGCGATTTGCTTGACCGGTTCACCGATTAGGTTGTAAATAGTGATCGTGAGGTAGAGAGGCTCACTCAGGGTGAAGGCTATTTCTGTGAAGTTATCGACTGGGTTGGGGCGATTCTTGTCAAGCACTATCAGTTCTTCGGCTTTGCGGCCTGATTCAGACACAACCTGTATGCTTTTTGTGATCCGGTTAAAAACCAACAGATTATTGTCTGCTGGATTCGCGAAAATTCTTGATCCACTGGATACGCTTCCGACACCTATTTTACCTTTGTGGTTACCTTCATTGCTCAGGACCATGATCGAGTCCGTGAACAGTATGTACAAGCTGCCCTTGCTATCGGCGCATAAATCGAGAACATTGTCAGAGGCACTGTAGATTAATTTGCTACTATAGCTTTCTGCGTCGGTGAATATGCCGCCAGTCCATGCATAGATTCTGCTGCCGGTGCGTGTGAAGAGTGGAGTGCGTCGGTCAGAATAATCAGCCATTGGGATTAATGCAAAACCGTCCGCGTTGATGCTGATTGAGCCGATTGTCTCAAATGGTGTGGTGAAAACTAGTCTATTTGGTTCAAGCACAGCGATTCCTGGGTTACCATTATTTGATAATGCACTCATTTGGGTGGGGTTATCGAAGTCGAGCCCGGTTACGACCACGTTTTCTTCATTGCCTCTTGTGTAGGTTAGGAGTCGGTTTCTGTTGTCTACATAATAAACATCATCGCCGAAAACAGCGAGTGCTCTTACATTGCTTGCCTCTCGGGAGAGCAAAGTATTCCCGCTCTTTGCGTCGATTCTCGAGATTGCCGAAGGAGAGAGAACCCAGATCTCTCCGTTATTACTTATCGCCAGGTCAGTGACCCGACTGATTCTGGAAAGTGCGATTTCCTCGCTGAAATGCCAGGCACCCCAGGCCCAGCATATAACAAAAAGCAAGACGCTTAATCGTCTCATAGACCTCCTTGTTATATGACGTTCTGTCTTTCATACTTAATTATAGGCATTATATTGAAATTGTCAATAGTTGATTTTGCCACATCTACACGCATAAGAGGCAAAACGTAAGAAAATGCGGAGGATTTTGTGTGAAATATGTGAAAGGGGGTAGATGAAGAGATTATTGACTTGTCTACGTTTCTGTATATCATAGACCTATGATAGCTCAGAAGCGAGTTTTTAGCGGCATTCAGCCGTCGGGTAGGTTGCATGTCGGTAATTATGTTGGGGCCATGCGCAAGATGATTTCGCTGCAGGATGAATATTACTGCATATACGGCATAGTTGATTATCACGCAATGACGGTGCGCTTTGACCCGAAGGAGATGGAGGAAAGCATATTCGACTGCGCAGTGGACTACATGGCAGCCGGTATTGATCCTACCAAGAGTGTGTTGATGGTCCAGTCTACGGTATCGCAGCACACTGAGTTGGCGTGGATTCTGAACACAATCACTCCCATTTCCTGGCTGCTAAGAGTTCCAACTTTCAAAGAGAAGCGTCAACAGAATCCGGATTACGTGAACATGGGTCTGCTCGACTATCCCGTATTAATGGCTTCCGATATCATAGTCTACAAAGCAGAGGTTGTGCCTGTAGGTGATGATCAGCTTCCCCATCTGGAATTAACGCGTGAGATCGTGAGGCGATTCAATTCGCTGTTCGGGTATACTTTTCCCGAACCTAAGGCAATGCTGGGCGAGGTCACAAGGATTTTGGGCCTTGACGGCAATTTCAAGATGAGTAAATCGTTGGACAATTGTATATACCTAGACGAGTCCAAAGACGAGATTTGGAAGAAGTTATCTACCGCGGTAACTGATGTTCGAAGAAAAAGGAAAACGGATCCTGGAAACCCAGAGGATTGTAACATATTCACAATGCATAAGGCATTTTCCAAGAAAGGGGACATTGATTATTGCGCTCACGAGTGTTGTGTTGCGGGCATTGGTTGTTTAGACTGCAAGAAGATTCTGCTGGAGAATATGTACAAAGAATTGGAACCGATTCAAAAGAAACGCCATGAATTGAGTTGTAATAGGGAGCATGTCTATGACATCCTAAAACAGGGGCAGAAGAGAGCGGAAGAGATAGCCGTCGAGACGATGAGCGATGTCCATGCTAAAATAGGTGTTAAATCCTTTCATTAGACACACGATACGCACGTACCGCAATACGGATCAATACATACGAGTTATTATCTAGAATAGAATATTTGGGATTTGTTTCAGAACGGTTTCACTTCGTCGTCAAACAGTGAAACCACCACGGATTGACCCATCAATTCGAGTGAGACGGAAAGTCTTCTTTTCTTACGGTCTTCTTTGACAAGAATCCCAATCGCTCCGGTAAGGGGTCCTGATATTACCTGTACCCTTGCACCGACATGCAGAAAGGGAAGAGGGTAGATATTCCTGTCACTTCTGATGAAGATCTTTATCGAATTTATGTCTTCATCAGGAATTGCTGTTGGTCGACCATTTCCACAGATACGTGCGAGACCAGGTGTGCGAAACACCTTCATCCAGGTGTCTCTTATTTCATCCAATTCGATGAATAGATAATTCCTGAACAGTGGTCTTTTGATAAGAATTTTACGGTTGTTGCGTCGGCTGGGAACAATGATCTCCGGTAGAAAGGTGTTGATCCCTTTATCATGGAGTATCTTATTCACGACGCGTTCGTGATTGCATTTGGTATATCCTGCGTACCAGCTCATGTCATCATTCCTCTTTTATTATAATTGCAATCACTTTTTTGTCAAGGCCAGTACAGTATGCAGGTTAAGCAAGATGACCCTGCTTGCGATACCAATCTATTGTTTCGACGATACCGCGGTCAAATGAATAGCGCGGTGTGAATCCGATCTCTTTGTTTATACTTGCACTGCTGCAAACCCAGTACTGGCATGCGAGCTCGCGGATCTTGTCGCGGGTGACTAGTTTTTTCTCAGGCGAAAGGAAAACATCGTTCAACAGACCAATGAACAAGGCAATGGAAGCCGGTATCCGTATTTTCAAAGTCCTTCTGTTCAAGGTGGCAGCAATTGTGTCGAGGATGGAATCGAAGGAGTAACAATGCCCGTCGTTTGCAAAGTGAATTTTGTTTGCGAAATGGTTCTTCTCAATGATCTTGATGATAATATTAACCAAATCCTTCACATATATGAGGTTCATGTACTTTGGGCCGAATCCGATTACAGGGCAGAAACCTCGATGTAACAGTTTGATATACGTTAGTATTTCTTTGTCATGAGGACCGTACACCGAGACTGGTCTGAGAATGGTGAAGGATAACCCGCTCTTGATGATTAAGTCTTCGGCCAGGCTCTTTGTTTGGCCGTAAGCAGAAATTGGTTTTGCTTGTTCACGTTCCTGCATTGGTTGGTTACGGGAGGATGGCCCATAGGCGGCGTGCGAGCTTAGATAGAGAATTCTTTGTACGTTCTTTTCGAGCATTGCATTTATCAGGTGCGCGGTACCCTCAGTGTTGGTCCTGTAGAATTGCCAATAGTTCTGTCCCATTGTCTTGGCGGCACAGTGAATTACGATGTCGATGTTATCCAATGATTCGGCTATTCCACGGTTGCTTTCAAGATCGCCATAAAGAATCCTAATGTTAGGGTTATCCTTGAACAGTTCGATATTTGAAGTGGGGCGGACTAGTATGGTGACGCGGTATTTTTGTATCAGCTCAAGAACTAGATTCTTGCCCACGAAACCACTGGCACCGACGACCAGTATTCTCTTTTGTTTCAATAGTCTTCTCCTAGTCTTGCGCTCTGTCATCGGAGCGATATTGCGGTTTTGCCTTCATGGTATTTTAGTATTACAATATCGGTGGCAGCACTGTGATGTGCTGCCACCCGTAGATTCTGGCTCAGGTGTTATGTTTCCGTTTCGCCCTAAGACCTGCTAAGAATGATTATTCCTAAAACTGATAGGAAAGGGAAAACTTACGGTTTGTCGTTGAGAATTCGTAGATATTCTGATCTACCCCGACATCAAAAGAGAATCCGCCGGCTTTAATTCCTCCACCATATGTGAAGCCGGTTCTTTTTCCTTCAGTATCGTGGAAATATCCAGCTCTTAACTTGATGAAATTGTAATAGTCGACTTCTAGGCCGACGCCTTTCCATGCCTCAGTAAATTCATAGCCCAGATTCTCGAAGAAAGAATTGGTTTCGTCGGCAAACATACCGACCAGTATCTTTGTAACATCAGCGGTCAATGCAACACGCAATACTCTGGAATTAATCGGCTGTAACCGTAACCCTAGTCTAAGAGTGTACGGAAGTGGATCAGATGAACCACTCTCTGTATAGCTGATATTTGGTCCGATGTTTTGCAGGGCTGCCCCGACAGACAATAATGACCACGGTTTGTATAGGACGCCGGTATCAAAACCATATGTCAGACCGGTACCTCCCATATCAATACCCAATTCGGGCATTCTTTCCCAGACCCAGTCGGGGACAAGGTAAGAATAGATTAGTTTCCAGCCGACGCCTAGCCCTAGATTTGGACCCAACTTAAATCCATAATTTAGACCTACGGATAAATCGAATGTCGTATATTCGCCGAGATAAACGCCCAATGAATTCCGGACCTCAGTTTTGCCGGTTGTGAGATATATTACATTAAGTCCGAATGTTCCAATTGAATACGATTTAGTGACACCCGCATATTCGTAATACATGTCCGGCTGCAAACCCGATAGCCATGGTGCGTGCTGCAACGCGATTACGGTCTGGTCTACGAATGCAAGACCAGCCTGGTTGTAATAACAAGCAGTAGCGTCATCGGCCACTGCCGAAAATGCGCCACTCAGTGCGGTCGCTCTCGCTCCTGGCCAAATCAGAAGGAATACCGCACCAGGACGCTGCCCAGCACCAGCAAGGAGTGCTGAAAACAGAACAAGGATGAGAATAACCTTACGCATACAAAACCTCCAAACATGCTTTAGTCTATGATTATATGTAAATGTCACGTGATGTCAAGCTATCTGACGCGATGCCGAACTGGACAAATAGGGGCTTGCATATATGCGTTGCGTGATTTCAATCAATGGTTGATACGAAAAGAATCTATTGCCTTTTAGTGTTGGCCCGAGACGGACAAATCTTCTAAAACTATGGACTTCGGACCCAGATAGCGGCCGTCGAAGACACGGTCATTAGTGAAATAAGCACGCTGCATTGCCTCGAGAAGATTACCACTTATTGAACCACCTTTGACAGGTGTTTTTTTGCCTTTTTTCACGTGATAACCGAATCGAATTTCAGCAACGAAGTCACCGGTGACTGGATCCGGGGTTAGGTCAGAGAATTGAACGATGTCGTAGTAGTCCTGTGAGTCGAACGTCGAATTGGTGACCGGTTCGATGACTAGATTCTTGAAGCCTCCGGTCGGCTCTACCCCGAGGTAATCAGCATAGCGTTTTGTCGTCCAATACTTCTTGAAGACTCCATGGTCGATTATCGTGTGCTCCTGGCCTGGGATGCCATCGTCATCAAACGGGTCTGAGTAGATGCCGTAGGGGAGAATGCCGCTGCTCTTCAGGATGAATGTATTAACGGATTTCTCGACGATACTCTCGTCCAGTTGAAAACGACTGATTGCCTGGTCCTTGGCCCGACCAGAACTATGAAAAATGACCGGGTCCATCAGGTCATAGATGTCGGTTGAACGGAAAGCGACTGCTGCTTTTCCGTTCTTGGGTAGTTGGACATTGAGCATGTCGCGGGCGTACTCTTTGTACTCGCTCAGACGTTGCGCCAGGCGCAAGCCGTCAATGGACCGTGCTTCAATCTGGAAATTTAGCTCCTGTTCGCGGTTCGCTTGGCTGCTGATGAGCGTTACGTCGATTTCGATTAATCCCTTTACCTTACTGACCTCAATACCGGTCGAAGTCGTCAGTGTCACCTCTGATTTCGTTAGATATATCTCGGAACTCGAGAGGTAGACATGTTTTCCCTTGCTGCTATTGTATAGTGTCTCGGCCAACTGTCCGCCGATTTGTCCTGGGTCGGATAACTTCGGATCTAATACTTCAACAGTAGAGATACTCGTGGATTCCATAAGACCATAATACCGATTCTCAATCATGATGCACGCAGATTTCGCCTGTTCCAGATAAAAACTTAAATCGTCGCTTGGTTTGAATACGAATGTGTACTCTCCACGAAGCTTCTCCCCATCTTTTCTGTGGTCTGCATAGACGGTGATTTCATAATAATGACTCTCAACGGTGCGTCTTGCCTCAACGCAATCCTTCAACAGGTATAGCTGATGCTCTTTGGAGTTAACCTCGATTATTTTGTAGTCATCGAAGCCAAAATCAAGTATCCTAGTTTTAATCTCTTGTATCATCCTAAACGTACCCGGGTTCGAATGTGCGGACCTCCGCTAGAAATGGGAATGTATTCCTTGTAACCCTTGCCACAAAAACCTAAGTCAACTTTGAAGTCATTACTCACCATTGAGATATCTTTGAGAAGATCAGGCACAAAACCGGTTATGCCGAGGGGTGAGAATATCCGGTCGGTCACCTTACCGTTCTTGATTTCTTTTCCATATAATGCTAAGATTTGTATACCCCAGCCCTTTGGATCCTCCATACCGCTCAGTCCTTTGATCAAGTAAATCCCATTCTTGACCGACGAGATGATTTCATCAGGGCTGTCGGTTCCGGGTTTGAAAAATGTATTCGACATTCTCGTGTAGATTTTTCTCTCAAAAGATTCCCGGCGTCCATTAGCAGTTGCCGGCAATTTTAGTACCAACCTTGCGTATTCGCTCGTAAGACCTTGAACAAACCTGCCGTCCCGGATAATGTATGTGGGTTGAGCCACACGCCCTTCGTCATCTATGAAATAAGAACCATAGGCCCCGGGCAGTGTTGGATCATCAATGATGTTGACCAGCGGCGACGCAATGATCTTGCCTAAATAATCTCTTGAACGGGCTCGGTTCTTGAGGTACATGTCGGTTTCCACACCATGACCAAAGGCTTCGTGAGCGATTAGCCCGGCGATTTCCGGCGTTGCGACTATGTCATAGAAATTGGGCTCAATCTTTTCCGCCTGCAAAAGCCGGTTGGCGCTTGCGATTAGTTCTTCAACTTGTTCGTCTGTTATCTCCACTAATTCCAAGCCGCCGGTTCCGCCTACTGACAGATAGTCATACTTCAGATCGTTACCGGCTGACACGTATACGGTGAGGTAATGAGACACATGTCTCAATCGTTCACGCGTTATGCTGCCGCGGCTGATAAGAGTCTTGTCATCCAAAGCCTCGGAATAGGAGATCATACAGTTTACCACGTTCTTACCCGAGAGTATCTTCGCCCTGCGCTGCCGATAGATATCGATTTTCTCCATGAGGGATAGGTCATCAGGGTTGATTTTCTCTTGTGTTTTGAAAGTGTTGCTCCCTGATGCAGGAACGTCGATTTCATATTTGACGTCTCTCACGGTGGCCTTATCTATCGCCGTGCGACAAAACTTGGCAAGATGGTCTTTTTCGAGTATATCCGTGGCGAATTCTTCAAAATAAGCACCGTTAAATATAGACAGCACAAAACCGGTATTACTCCTCGCTGATGAGAGGCGCTCATTTTTTTTGTCGAAATCTATGTCGATGCCGCGGTTGGTGAAGAAGGTTGCGAGCGCACAGGGGAATTTTCTCTCCGCCTCTCGGATGATGCTTTGCGCGAGCGTGGTTAAAGCTGTATCCATTGGATATTATAGCCAGATTCCTGTGCTGGTCAACGAAGGAATGCTCGAGATTCTGCATTTCGGCGCTCACGTTCTTCGCTTAAGAAACGGTCGTTTATCGCACGATAGTCATCTGCTACCAATTCAGAGTATAGTATGAAGACAATCCTGTCACCGAGTTAAGGCGTCTTTCTTCCAGTATCCAGTTATGGTTCGAGTGAGTCCGCCTGAGGCGGGCGAATCGAGAACCTGCATAGCCGAGTCGTTGGCGTGTCCGCCTAAGGAGAGAGGCTGACAAAACCTGCCAACGCAATCTCCAGTGTCAAATTCTCAGATTCGAGACTACTCTATCCAAGGTCTGTTAACAATCAAAAAAAAAACACCACCCTTGTGGTTAGGTAAATTACTCTTATAATATGGTGAGTCGAAGCAAGGAGCGTACATAGGGTATATTGTAACAGCATAGACATGTCTATCCACACTCGCTGAGATTGATTCGGTCCGGACCCCTCCACAGTAATACGTTGGTGGAGATTGGAACAGGGTCATGGAGAAAAGTATAAAGCTCTTACAAGGGGGCCGGGGTTTGTATTGACATAGTGTCTTAGGTATAGTAATATTAACTATAGTAGGAGTCAGCAATGAAAGTATCAGT
This sequence comes from Caldifarciminota bacterium SM23_42, assembly GCA_001303785.1. Classification (GTDB taxonomy): domain Bacteria; phylum Hydrothermota; class Tepidihabitantia; order SM23-42; family SM23-42; genus SM23-42. Next base: position 65,405 of record LJUJ01000008.1, read on the forward strand.
AAAAATGCTGGTTGCTTTGTTCTTCGTAGTATCCATAGGTTGGAGTTACTGGTACGGCACCGTCTACTGGAAAGACGGCGGTAACGTCGGCAGGGACTGCAAAGTAACTGCGCATGGTGTCGACACTACCGATGTCGTAGTCTATACTGGTTCCCAAGGTGAATATGTTTTGCACGACCAAGATGGCATGGCACCGGGCAAAACCTACGATCCAGTTCGAGGACAGAAAGATAGAGAGGGTGAAACATGGACTGGAGTTGTAGACGGCGAGACTTACTACACCTATCCTAACAAAGAGAAGGACATTACGTTAAATCCGCCTGAAGAGAATCCGTCGAAATGAAACAAATAGCCTGGGCAGGGATTATCCTGCCCAGGCGGTAGAACTTTATGGGTATTATCCTTTTCCTCTTGATTTCTAATAATGTCGCGTTTGAGCATCTTCCTAGTCCGTTTATCGCTGAAGAATTCATGGATGTGAAGAGAGTCGACTCCTTACTCTATTTTGTGACCGAAAGAGGGCTGGAGATTTTCAGCTGGCATTCCGGTAATCCGCAACGTATCTCAAGGTACGCCACTGAGGGATGGGCTGAAGGTGTTTATGTTGTGGGCGATTACGCTTATATAGCTGATCATTATAATGGACTTTGCATTGTCAGTGTTTCAGATCCAGCTACACCAGCATTGATAGGCAATTGCGATACACCGGGCAAAGCACTTGATGTTGTGGTCAGCAATACTTATGCTTATCTTGCTGATCAAGAAAATGGATTAGTGATAGTGGATGTATCCAATCCTAGCGTACCTTACCTTGCCGGTCAATGCTCGGGAATCGGTCATACCTATGCTGTTACACTTGCGGATACATTGGTATATACAGGTGTATGCAACAGCGCTCTGAAAATAATCGATGTCTCCGATCCAGCATATCCGCATGTAGTAGGGCAATTTCCTCCTGGTGAGTTTGTTTATGGAATCGATGCATGCATTGATGATACTCTCGCGTATATAAATTGTGGGTTTTGGTCAGGAGCAATTATACATTTTGCTGTAGTCAATGTAAAGGAACCCACTAATCCACTTTATGTAGCAGGATTAGCAATACCTGCGACAAATAGGGGGTTAGAAAAGGTGGGCAACAGCATTTACACAAATACTCAGGATCATGGTATTCACATTATTGACGTTACCGAGCCAACAGCACCATTTGTTACAGGATGTTATGATGAGACTCGTTGGTTTGGGGTAGGATTTATGGCTGACGATACTTTGCTGTTGGCGACCCATTTCTTGGAAGGCTTTTCCATCGCGGATATCCGTGACCGTCAGAAACCCGTGACTCTGTATAAACATGAGAATATAGTGTGGGAAACTATGGCTTTTGATGACGATCACGACTATTCTTATTTTTCTGGCAATATTGAAGAAAATGATCAGTTCTGGCATTCGGTGCTTAAAATTGCTGATGTCTCAGATCCATCAATACCTGTGGTCTGTGGTGAACTCTATAGTACTGGGAGATGTTACTTGTACAGAGGATCGGCGGACTACCCTTACATTGTCTACACTATACAACGCCATGATTCGTCTTTTATTGCAGTTACTGATGTTTCTGATCCATATACACCTGAATTGACAAGATTTGTTGAAGGAAACGGTGTGCTTGAATTATGTTCAACTTATCTTTACTGCTTAGACGGAAGGAAATTGAAGATTGCTGATATTGATCATCCGTCGTTCTGGGTGGATTCCCTGGTAATACCCGCTGACGGCTACGACATTTGTATAATGGATACGCTTGCTTACGTGACCGTGAGAGATTCGCTCTTAATTCTTAGCCTCCTCTCGGGTAACCAACTGGGTTATTGCTATCATGGAAGGCCGCGCGCCATTCGAATTTCAACAGATTTTCCTTATCTAGCAGTACCCTATACGCCGTTTCCTGGAAGCAGCTTTGGATTCTTGCTGTTTGATGTCAGTAATCCTGTGTCGCCATCTTTGTTATTTGATACCCTCATTTATGAAGAACCAATAGATAGTATAGCATTATACACCGTGGCCTGTGAAATAAAAGACACACTGTTGTTCTTCTGTCGTACTGGCTATGGTTTTGATATTTGGAACATCAGTAATCCTGATTCCATTTATCGTATAGCAAACCAAGAAACCCCGTACTGTGCACTGTCAGTTCATCTCAAGGATGATGTGGTTTTCGTAGAAGATATGCGCAGCATTGAGCTATACCGTGCAATTGGACTTGGTATTGAAGAGAGCAGTTTTACAGAAACACGAATGAAAGAATCTTCTTTTGAAGCCATGCCTAATCCGTTCATGGCTGAAACTAAAATCAAATATTGCCTGCTAGAAAGAGCATACGAGCTGGAAGATAGGTGTGTCTCGGTTGAACTAAAGATCTACGATGTTTCGGGTCGCGTCGTAAGAGATTTTTTGCTGCCAGTAAGCAGCTTACAATTATCTGTCTCGGTCACTTGGGACGGCACAGATGATTGTGGCAATAGACTACCCCAAGGGGTATATTTCATAAAATTAGAGACCGAAAGAGGTGCATGCAGAGAAAAAGTAGTGTTATTGAGACTTAGCTTTGGGCCAGGTCGATACGGTTTGGACTAACCATTATAACGGGCTTGGTAATGATATAGATGTACCTTGCGCAGTTGCTGTAGATTATGGTGGCAATGTCTATGTCACAGGTTCAAGTATGGGTGCCAGTTCCTTTGAAGATTATGCAACAATAAAGTACAATTCCTCAGGTGGCTCAATCTGGGAGAGCCGGTATGATGGTATCTGGGGTGGAAGTGATTATCCCATTGGACTCATGATCCACGAGGGTGTCAACATATACGTCTCTGGTTCCAGTATGGGACTGGATGCGACGTACGATTATGTTACCATTAAGTACGACGATGACGGAGATACACTATGGGTGAGAACATTGAATGGCCTGTGGGGTGATCACGATTATGTGTCAGGATTTGTGGGTGACACAATCGGCAGTATATACGTGACCGGCACCACGCGCTATCCTTGGATCGGTCTCAATTATATGACGGTCAAATATGATGTGCAGGGCGACACGAACTGGGTAAGGGTATTCAATCATAGTGCCGATAAAGACGATTCGGCAACTGCCCTCGCAGTCGATGATGCGGGTAGAGTCTATATTACTGGTCGGAGTTGGGATTACACCACACGAGATGACTACGCAACGGTCAAATACGACGCAGACGGTACTGAAGAATGGGTATCCAGATACAACGGCTTTGCCGATAGTACCGACGTTGCCCGGGCAATCGTCGTAGCTGATAATGGTGATGTCTATGTTACTGGTGAGAGTTGGACCGCCAGCTTTGGCTACGACATAGTCACCGTCAAATATGACAGCAATGGTGATACCATTTGGACGAGAATCTACAACGGTCCAGCCAATGAAGGTGATTATCCGACAGCATTGCTCTTGGACGATTCGGGTAATCTGTATGTCGTGGGTTACTCAAGGGCAGCCAATGTTGACTACTGCATTATAAAATACAATAGCGATGGTGATGAGTTGTGGGTTGCTTACTATAATGGTACTGGGAATGGTGCCGATTTCGCTTATGCTGCAGTACTTGATGATAGCAACGACATTTATGTGACTGGTGCTAGCTTTGGCGTTGGGACGCTACTCGACTACGCAACTGTGAAATATGACACGGATGGTAATGAAAAATGGGTCGCGCGGTACGCCGGAATCACCGGCGCCAGTTTCGATAGGGCATATGACATAGCCGTAGACGCAGCTGGTTACGTCTATGTCACTGGTGAGAGTGGCATCGGTTCAAACGTCGACTATGTGACGATCAAATACTCGCAGGGCACAGGAATAGAGGAACTGGCAGTTAATAATGTGGTCTTGTCGCTGAACATCCGGGGAACGGTCTTTCGAGATAAGATCGAGATTGAGTATGGCGTCAAAAAACCAACCTGTATTTCGTTAGAGGTCTATGATATTCAGGGCAGGTTAATCAAGCAGCTTGTTGAGAATCAGAAACAGCACAGTCATAATGTAGTGCAGTGGTCAGGAATGGATGAATGCGGAAGGAATTCACCTGCAGGTATCTATCTAGTTAGATTGAAGAATTCGTGTTACTCGATAACCAAGAAGATTGTAAAATTATAACACGAACCCTCAGAAATACCAGCCGGACGTTACTTAATCTGCATCCGCATTTTTTGAATCAAATAAGCGAGGCCATTTTGCCAAAGCGCACAGTAATTGAAAAAGCCATGGAATGACAGAAGCCCCTCGGTTCCGTCGCATTTCCCTCAAATACGCATTGAGATCTTCCAGAATAAGATAAACCATAGACTTCATCCCTGTAAGATTGACATCACGCGTATTGTTTCTATAATCATTTATGAGGCGCAAAGGGCGGGTGATCGACGTCAGTAATTCACGGGCAACGGTCTGCTTTCACCCAGCTGAGGCTTGTGAGACGTGTGAAGCCAGTAAACTGTGTCATGCTGCAGGTAAGAGCCAGACAGTTGTGGTTGAGAATAATATGGGTGCACATATTGATGACGAAGTATACGTGGAACAAGCACCTGGCATCGGACTGCTGTCGGCATTTTTGGTATTTGGCTTACCCGTTGCCCTGGCATTGGTCGGCCTAATCATCGGCGCTAGATGGGGCCAGACAGGTTCTCTTCTGATAGGCGTATTCGGCTTTGGTGCAGGTCTCGTAATCGCTAAACTCGTCGATAACAAACTCATCCACAAGTCCTTATTTCTGCCCAGAATAGCAGAAATAGTAGAAAAAGAAGAAGGTTCTTGACTTTTAGGCAGTAGGGGGTATAATACCACGATGGAGGTCAGATGCTAGCAACAATTATTTCATTGATCGCAACGGTTGGCTTTGAGTTTTTATCGGTTGACCCGGTTGCCCAAAGGACCGGTATGGGCTATGCATTGCATGGTGATGGCTACGACGTGCACTACAATCCGGGTGGGTTGGCTTTTTCAGATAATACGCATTATTCAATTTCCTACCTTAATTACTTTGATGGGACGCACTTCGGTTACTTGGGTTATGAGCGCAGTCAGCTCGGTGTGGGTCTCAGATATTTCTACAGTGGCAGTATGAAGAAGGTCGATGAGCTGGAACAAGAATACGGTACCTTTGGTGTCTACCATATTGATATCAATGTGGGAAAGGGTTTTGTCTATAAGAGCTTTGGTCTCGGTGTATCAATAAAGGGCGCTTATGCCAGCATCGATACGCTCAACGCGATCGGGATTGGTGCTGATATCGGTGCCATGTACAGAATACCCGAACCAGATATTCATGTGGGACTGTCCGTCAAGAACATTGGTTATGGTGTCAAACCTTTCATAGAATCGCGGGAGACGTTTCCCTATGAAATCACGCTCAGCGCGGCCAAGATTATGGATGTAGGCTGGTTTGGCCTGGACTTAGTGAAACCCGCGTTGCTCGGCTTCGGAGTGAGATTCGGTGGTGCTTATTATGTTAATCCTATCTTGCACCTGAAAGCATCTTACAGTACATTGCTTTCTGCGATAAGGACTGAAGGTCTCGGTTTCCTTGCTGGTCTTACCGTTGGCTTGGGTGTAAGAAAAGACAGGCTTTTGGTCAACTATTCTTATTCACCTTATTTCGACCTTGGTGGGGGGCACCGCATATCTATTAGCTTCGGAGGCTAGATGTCAAGGGGTGCCGCCTCGGTAATTGTTCTTTTTCTGACATTACTCCTGACCGCATTTCTGGTCTTTAGTCCCCGGTTCTTTTCTCAGAAAAATGCGCAGAATTCGGAGTTGTTCAAGGAGTTGTTGGTGAAAAGATTCACAAGCCTGGGTAATTCTGTGGCTCACTCCTCATTCGTGGAGGATGCTGTCATAATGGGCGAGGAGGCAAATCTCATTGAAATCATCACGCGGTTGCGAAGAGACGAACCTGAAATTAGGTTCATTCACATCACCGATGCTGAAAACAAGGTTCTTGCCTCAAGTGATTCGACAATGGTAGGTAAGGTGTTTGACACGAAGATCCTGGCTACGGGTTCCAATGCGGTGAGGGAAACAAGTGGTTCGTATGAAGGCGGATTCAGCATTGATATCGGCAAGATGAAAGTCGGTGCCTTATACTTCGGAGCGAATCCGCGTATGTCGGCAGTGCAATTGCCAAGCGACGTAAATCCATTAGCGATCATCGTTGGTATTGTGTTTGCAATCATTGCATTTTTTGTAACGCTGGTGTCGGGACGCAGAATAAGGACAAAGTTGATTGATGAAATGAACAGGCACCAGGAGGAAATGTTCTCGCCTAAGATCGAGAGCCTGAAGAAAGCACAGAATGAAGCACAGAACAGACTAAACGAAGTCAACGACCAGATTAAGAATGCAGAGTTAGAGATGCAAAGATTCAGTGAAGAATACGAGTTGCAGAAAAGGGAGGCCGAGAGTAATCCTCTTGTTCAGTCGGTTGAGAAGCTGAAGGCGGCCGAAGTCAACTTGATAAAACGGCTTGACGATTTGAAGGAAGAGGAGGCCCAGTTGAATACGGAGATCAGCCTGCTTTCACAAAAGCGAGAAGAGGTACTGAGTGCATTGGAAGTCGAGAAGAAGGAAGAAAGAACTCTGCACGAGAAATTGGATCTAATAAAGAAGAAAATACTCCATCTGGAAACACCAGGCAAATAACCATAACTTGACTATCACTGATTTCAAACAAAGGCTCGCCGCAAGTCAGACATTACACGATGTCACTTAACGAGTATTCAGAATTATGAAAAGCCAGTTCGTGGATGAATTGAGAGCCGGGCAGACCGTTAAGGAGACGTTCGTACTCTCAAAAAAAATCATGAAGGATAAGAAGGATGGCGGCGGATTCTATGCCATCCTGGAATTCTCTGACCGAAGTGGCAGCATTGATGGCATTTCTTGGGATGGCGAAAACCTCAGCCACATTTCAGTTGGCGACTTTGTTTTCATTACCGGGAACGTCAATGAATATGGTGGTCGGCTACAGGTTGTAGTCAATGCAATCAGTCGCGTCGAGGATGAGGAAATTGACGCCAAGGACTTTCTACCTCAATATACCGGAGACATTGACGAAGTATTGACGGATATTGAAGGTTTTAAGGCGAAGGTCAAGGATGTTCATCTGCGGAGGTTGTTAGATACCTTTTTTGAAGACAGTGACTTTGTTGAACGGTTTCGTCTAGCACCGGCCGCGAAAAGGGTACATCATGCATATCTGGGTGGCTTGGCCGTACATACCTTGAGTGTTCTGCGGCTGCTGGAGAACATTCGCTCGGTTTATGAGTTTGTAAACTCAGATCTACTCATAACGGCTGGTATCCTGCACGATATTGGCAAGATATATGAATATGAATACAAGAAAAATATTGACCTCTCTAATCGGGGGAGGTTGCTTGGCCACATCGTGATTGGCAGTGAAATGGTGGCTGAGCGGATTGCTCGGATGCCTGGTTTTCCCGAAGATCTGAAGTTAAAACTGATGCACATGATTCTCTCCCACCATGGTGAGACAGAATGGGGTTCGCCGAAACAGCCGTTGTTCCCTGAAGCTTTGATTCTTCATTTTGTCGATAATCTTGACGCTAAGGTTGAAATGATGAAGCAGGCATTTGAAAAACATCGGGGTAAGAACAGACAATGGAGTGACTACCATCCCTACTTGGAAAGAGAAATATATCTTGGAGAAGAGTGATGAAGGCATTCAGCGCTGAACGATTATGAAGATAAAAGAAATCAAGATGTACGGCTTCAAATCCTTTCGTGAAGAAACAAAGGTATTGTTGAACACCGGCATAACGGCCTTCGTGGGACCGAACGGGAGCGGTAAATCAAACATTTTCGACGCGCTGAGGTGGGTGTTCGGTGAACAGAGTATGAAGGCGCTGCGCTGTGAAAGAATTGAGGATTTGGTATACATGTCCTCGGATACTAAGGAAGACGCAAACTTCACCGAAGTTGCGGTCACCATCGATAATGAAGACTACTTTCCACAATTTGGCAGCGAGTTTGAAATAAAGAGACGTTTCTATAGAACCGGTGATAGTGAGTTCTTCTTGAATCGGGTGAAGTGTCGTCTGCAGGACATCCAGGCTCTTTTCTTGAACTCCGGTGCACTCACTTACTCTTTCTTGGAACTGGCCGAAGTTGAGCGTATAATACATGGCGACACGAAGGAGATGTTTGATGATGTTGCCGGTATTTTGAAATACCAGGAACGAAAAGAGCAGACCAAGCGGCGCTTGGATGCTACTGAACAGGATCTGTTGCGTCTTGAAGATATAATCGCCGAAATGCGACGCGGATTAAGGGGTCTTAGAAGACAGGTGCGGCAAGCCAGTTTGTACAATGAATTGAGGACCGAGTACAAGCACCTGATGCTCTACATAATGGCGAACGATTACCAGGCGACACTGCGGGATATCGAAACTGTTCAAGCTGAAATTGACGGTAAAGAAACCGAAAGACAGGCGGTGCTGCAGGCGATAAAGCAGCTGGAAAAGGAACGTGAGGAATTGAAATCGGCGATAGAGTGTGCGGAGACTGAGAAGAAGAGTAGTTTGGCGCAGATAATGGAATTGAATAGAGCGATTGAGGTTCTTCAAAATCGGATTACCGACGAAGAGGCGGAAGTAACGAATAAGACTATTTTGTCGGAAAGAGTACTTACCAGCATCAAAGAGAAACAGGAGCTGGTGAATAGTAATAAGAGGCGGGTAACCGAATTAGAGAATGAAAGAAATGAGGTTAATGCCAAAATCGACAGTGCACAATCGGAAATCACCGAGTTACAGACAACTCTCGATGCTGAGCATCAGAAATATTTCTCATTGGAGAAAAGCCTGAAGGATAATGAAGGTAAGATTGTGAAGGCTGTCAACAGGGTAGTAGGTGCAAAAAGTGACGTCGCAAAGCTAAGGTACGATAAAGACAATAAGGAAAACATATTGTCACACACCGCTGAGGAATTGGCCACGCATAAGGATAAGATGGAGAAGGTGAGCCGTCTAAAGAAAGAATTGGAGAAAGATCTCGACGAGATCATTGCGCAGCAGAATGGTGCTGATGACCGTTTGAAAAACATGCACGAGAAGGCTGATGAGCTTGAGGCGCGTTTGCACGAGATGGAAGATGATTTGAAAAAACGAAATGATTCGATGGCCGACTGTAGGATTATGATTGATACATTGAAGCATAGACTCCAGACTGAGGGGAAGAAGAAAATCTCGGAGAAATTCGGAGACGGCTTGGCCGGGATGTTCAAGGACAGTATCGATGTGGCTTCGGGATATGAGTCCGTTGTGGATATCTGCCTTAGTGATCTTTTGAGTTTCTATTTATTGAAGGAGTACAAGCCTGAAGATTTTTCGAATTGTCCTGATGGTCGTTTTGGCTTTATCCCCATGAAAAGCAAGAAGACATCTGATGAACAAACTGAATTGAAGGGCGCTACACCGATTGTGCGATTTGTGAAATTCATAACCGCAGAAAGCATACTAAAGCGATATGTGCAGAATTACTTTCTCGTTGATGACCACAATAAGGCAGATGAGCTTTCCTCAAAGTACCCAGCGTACGGGTTTGTCACGGCTGATGGAATACTGTTCAAGGACGGCACGATTGTTGTGGAGAAGGGTGAGGTTGGATATTTCAAGATCAAGCAAAGCCATGAAGAGTACAAACAGCAACTGGAATCACTTCGTAATGAAGTCTTGTTTATAACCGAAGATAGGCAGCGATTGAATGAAGAGATTGAACAAGTGAAGCAGGATATCGAGGAGACAAGAAATCAGCTTTTTGCGATAAATGTAAGAAAATCCGAATGCTCACTAAGATTACAGGAGTCGACTAAAGAGATCGAGCAGAAGACATTGGAGTGGAGTAATGCGAAGGCTGATCAGGAGAGTATGCTCAAGGATAATGAAGCAATCGCTGCAAAAATAAAGACGATGGAGCAGAGCATCGAGCAACTGGAGAGTGAGAAAGAAGCAAGAGAACAGGAGAGCCAGAGGCTTGCCGCAGAAATGACTAAACTCAGGGCCCAGATGGATGATATGAATGCCGTCTTGAACCGATCGACGACCGAAACGGCCGTCCTGGATGGAAGAAAAAACATTATCACGCAATCCATTGGAAAATTGCATAGCGAGATAAACGGCGCAGAAGCCGAGATTCGCGCGCTGCGGGAAGAATCTCTGCCGACCAATATCGCCCATCTCACAGAAAGTATCAGTACACTGAAGCATGAACTCAGCCAGAAAAGACAAAAAAAATCAGCATATGAAGCGAAGTTGCCCGATCAACTGCTGGAAGAGTACAGCAAGCGGCAAGGTTTGGTATACGATCAACTCATGCAGAAGCAGAAGGATCATGAAGGCCTGCAAGATCAGATAATGCAGCTCAAATATCAGCTGTTTGAGAAGAATCATCGGCGTGAAGACCTAACACGCAAGGCTGACGACGAATTCGCCGTTGTCCTGAGTGAATACATTCCGGATGAAGAGATATCTGATGCTGAGACGAAAATGGCTGAGGTGAAAGGTAGGATCGAGAAGCTCGGGGAGGTTAATCCTTTGAGCTTGCAGGCTTTCGAGGAGGAGAAGAAAAGGTTAGATGAATTCATTGGACAGCGTGATGACATAATCACTGCCAAGCAAAATCTCTTGAAATCAATAGAAGAGCTAGATCAACGCGCCCGCGAAAGATTCAATGAAATCTTTCAGGACGTGAGGGAGCAATTCAATTACGTTTTTTCCAATTTCTTTGAAGACGGTCAAGCAGACCTCATATTAACGGATCCAGAAAATCCGTTGGCGAGTAAGGTCGAGATAGTCATCCGGATGATGGGGCGACGACTCAAGACCATTAATCAACTCTCAGGTGGACAGAAGACTTTGTTGGCGATCAGCTTGCTCTTGGCTTTCTATTTGGTGAAACCTGCACCATTCTGTATCCTCGATGAGATCGATGCCCCGCTCGATGACATTAATGTTGTCCGGTTCAGCAAATTCTTGCGAGATCTTTCTCAAAGGACGCAGGTTGTTATCATTACTCATAATCGGGCGACTATGGAGTACGCTGATTATCTATATGGCCTCACCATGGAGAAACCTCGAGAAAGCAAGGTGATATCGGCGAAACTTGCCGACCTTGAGAAGATCGCAGCGTTAGAAGAATAATAACTATCACGTCCCGTAAAATATAGAGGAACCGAATCTTGCTGCGTAAGTTGAAGCCAACATTATTTAGACTCAAAGAAGTTTTTTCGCAGACAAGAAATGCTTCGTTGGAGGCAGTCGAAGATATATTGATCGAGGCTGATGTAGGCACGAAGTATACGCAAGACATCATGCAGAAAATCCAGAAGGGTGGGGGTGACCGAGTAGAGATACTGAAGGCCGAGCTAATAAACCTACTGAGTATGCCAAAGCCCAGTCCCCATGCCACGCATCCCCTGGTCATTATGGTGAGCGGCGTTAACGGCTCAGGCAAGACAACCACTGTGGCTAAACTTGCTAATGTTTACAGGCGGCGAGGTTCAGTATTACTCGCGAGCGGTGACACGTATCGTGATGCTGCTCATGAACAGCTTGAGATTTGGGCGGAAAGGATGAACGTTAGGATCGTTGGTTCGCGAAAGGGACAGGATGCAGCTGCCGTGGTTTATGATGCGATATCGAAGGCTATGTCAAAGGACATCTCCTGTGTATTGATCGATACGGCAGGCCGACTACACACGCGAATTGACCTAATGGAAGAATTGAAAAAGATTGCGCGCGTTATCAAGAAGCTCAAACCTACGGGACCCGACTACAACATTCTGACCATAGACGCAAGCTTGGGACAGAATTCCATTCAGCAAGCGAGAATATTCACAAAGGATGTCGGGATAAACGGGCTGATACTCACGAAATTTGATGGTACTGCAAAAGGCGGTGCGATAATCCCGATATGCAATGAGCTGGGTCTGCCGATCCTCTATCTTGGTGTAGGTGAGGGAATCGAGGATATCATTGAGTTCAACCCAAAGGATTTTGTCGATGCCTTGTTTGAATAGCGCTTAGAGCAGTAAGAGATTAAACTTCTAGAAGAACATCACGAGAAAAGCACCGATAAAAGCCAAGCCAATACCAATTGTCTTTCGTAAGGTCATCCGTTCCTTGAGAATCAAAGCGGCAAATATGAAGACGAAGATCGTGCTTGTTTGGTTCAAGGCAGAAGCGATCGATGCTTGTGTGTACTTTATGCCTGCTATCCAGATGATCATAGCAAGATAAGCACCGCAGAAGGATCCGCCCAGTGTGTACTGCCAATTACGGGTCTTGACGAGTGAATCCACAATTCCCCTACGCCGCGGGTGAAGCAGTAAAACCGATGCTAATACCACCATGCCACCTAACAGCCGGATTTCTGCCACCCAGATCACCGAGTATGTGTTAAGCAATGGTTTCATTATGACCACGCCGGCCGCCATCGCGGCCGAAGCAAGAATGCCATACAAGACGCCGTGGATAACTCCCTTTCGGGTCACTTCTTTATCGCCACGTTGAATCGTGGCGATCAATACGGCAATAATAACGAGTAATGCTCCCAGTAGCTGCAGGGATGCGAGACTTTCATTCAACCAAACAGATGAGAAGCTGATGACAAAGGGACTGTACATACACACCACAATAGCAGTCAGTCCGGCGCCAAGCTCGTTGAGGCTCTTGAAGAAGAGTGTGTCGCCAATACCTATACCGATAGCTCCGCTCAGAAATAGGATAAGATACCCATGATCAGGGGTCTGCGGCATCAGTGTTTCGCTGGTCAGCCAGATCGTCGGAACGAGTAGCACCATGGCGAGCAGATTCTTGAATGCATTGAGAGCGAGTGGGTGCACGGTCTCGCCGCTCTTCTTGAAAAGAATGACTGCAAAACCCCATATTACCGCGGTCAAGATTGATAATGCCTCACCCAGATGAGGTACGGCAGATAGCATCCTGCATTATACGCAAAACTGAATCGCAACTCAAGTGCGTTGTTGACTTTGTGTTGTAATCCTGGTATAATGATCATCAATGTTTTTATGCCCTTTGCGATCAGTCATTTGTAGTACATATTAAGGAGGTTGGTATGAAAGTGGGAGCTAGATTTATGACGGTCTTGTTGTGCAGTTATGTTCTTGTTGCTTCTTCAGTCTTTGCACAAGAACACGAGTGTGGTGCTGGCTCATTACTGAACGACCCTGATAAGCCTTTCGATTTTCGTGGCAGTCTTGAAATAGGCTTTATCGATGTTATTTCGCACACCATACAATTTGGCGAGAACGGGACAGAATTTGACTATATTGACGAGGGCGGGCAAGATATATTATTCCGTTTCAATAGATTGACCGCCGAACTGGCGCTTGGTCGTAGGCATACGCTAATATTGCTATTCCAACCTTTGAACATTCAAACCGAAGCACTGCTCAGACGAGATGTTGTGATTGATGATCTCATTTTCCCGGAAAATACGGCGGTGAAACTACGCTACGGATTCGATTTCTGGCGTTTGAGCTACCTCTATGATTTCTGGAAGCAGAAGGACCGGGAATTATCGATCGGCTTATCGCTTCAAATAAGGAATGCATCAATAAGCTTTCGATCCTATGATGGCACTTTGTTTCGAGTTAATCAAGGCGTTGGACCGGTGCCGATATTCAAATTCCGGACCAGAATACCATTCAGTAACGGCATGTGGTTCGGTAGTGAGGTCGATGGTTTCTATGCATCGGGAAGATACATCACGGGTAGCGAGAATGATTTTGTTGGCTCGATCCTTGATGCTTCATTGCGCCTCGGATTTGAGTTGAATAAATCATTTGACACGTTTCTCAATATTCGCTACATCGGTGGTGGTGCGCGTGGCACCGAGGAGGATGATCCGGGTCCAGGAGATGGTTACACGGAGAACTGGCTCCATACGGTCTCGGTAACCCTTGGTACGTATATCAAGTAATCCGACACGGCGTATTCGATTAACTGATATTAGGATACGTCATTTTTCACAGACGAATATTGGGTATGGGCTGTGTTGGTTGTATTTTCTTAGAGAAAAGGTGATGTTTCTTCCGCCGCTGTACAAATGTGCTCGAAATCCTGTGTCTCTTAGCATGCGTTTTATTCTCGCTACATCGAAGAACCCAAATGTTTCAAAATTGTCAATTTCAAAACGCACCCTGGACGATTCTTGTATCATGTAGACAGCGTTGCCTTCAACACTGCGTCCTTTCCTGCGGTATAATTCGATCAATGTTATGTGCTTCTCTTGATTATGCTTCTTGGTGATTACTATTGTATCTTGTTTGTGATGCTCTTTCAAGAATACTGGGTCTAAATAGAAAACCAGTACCCCACCGTTCAGGAGGTGCCGGTGGAAATTCCTGAAGGTCTTGCGCAACTCTGTGTGGTCTCTCAGATAGCACATTGCGTCGAAGCAGGTGATTACATCGTACCGATTCTCGAATCTGAATGTTCTCATGTCACCGGAAAGGTAAGTCAGTTCAGGATTTCTTCGCCGTGCGATTCGAAGAACGCCACTATTTAAATCCATGCCCGTTACGTGGAAGCTCAGCTTGAGAAATTTATCTTCTAGGCCTGTACCGCAGGCAACATCAAGCAATTCCTTGCCGCATGATTTCAGATGTCTGTTAATGAGTCTTTTAAGAACCGCTACATCCTTTTTCCGGTTCTCAAGCGTGCATATGAAATCATAAAAGGGTGCAAGCTCGTTGTAAAACCTGGCTCTCTTTATGGATTACCGTCCTGTTTTGCAGAATAGCATGTGGGAACCAACCAGAAGTTGACCCCGATTCACAGCTTCACAGCATATACGGCTAACTCTTTGTAGCTACGTTGACATCGCCGAATAGAACCGCAGGATAGTAACCAGTGTAGGCTGCGTGTACGCGATTTTCGATGTCGATAACGCGCTGCATCACGTCATATATGTTGCCTGAAATCATTGCGTCTTTCACCCTGCCTGTGATCTCACCTTTCTCGACGTACAATCCAGGCGCAAGGCCAATCGAAAAATCACCATTTGGAATATTCCCGCTGTGGGCACCAAGCGCGCCACACACAATAATACCCCTGTCTATGTCCTGCACTAACTGCCAGAACTCTTTGCCACCGGGCCTAATAGTGAGATGTCTGAGAACGGGCGAAGGCTTCATGGATATTGTGTCGCCCGGCCACCGAGATGTCTTGAAACCATGGCCGGTCGGTTCAGTGTTCATTTTAGATGCGTAGTAGAGATTGTAGTGAAAATTATTCAGAACGCCCTTATCTACAATCGAAAGCTCCTTGCAGGCTATTCCTTCATCGTCATAGGCCCGGGCATGTGGTTTTGTGTCATCGAGCGGATTGTCGATAATGGTGAGTTGCTCGTCGAATATTTTTTCGCCCAACTTGTCGACGAGTGGCGATTGCTGGTGATATAGTGATTCACCGTTGGTTGCACTCTGCAAACGCCAAATTAGTGCATACAGGGTTTCAGGCATGAAAAGAACTTTCATCCGGCCGCCGGTAACTTCCAATTCCCGCTCACCCTTGTTGTACAACTCAGCCAGATCAGATAGATATTGGTCATCTGTTTTTTCAAAGGACTTGAATGCTAATGATCTAAAGAGACCGGCTTCTGAACCAGGATACAATATCGAGACCGTAATGAAATAATGAGACATCTTCGTCAACAAATCAGTACCCGCGCTGTTCATGATGCGGATTTTTGTGGTTGCGGTTACGGCACCGATGTTGACCTGTCCATTCGTTTTTTGCGGCATGAAGGAGTAGATTCGTTTACATTCGTTTACTATTCTTGTGTTTGTCGCCTGTTCAATCGCGCTATCGTATGTGTTCAGTGTCAGTGCTGTTTTGTTGAGTGGGAAATCGAATCTTGCTTCGACCCCACCTTTGAGAGAATCGACGGCATTTTCAACTAATTCCTTTTCGTTATGGAAGTTCTTTGTGTAGGAGAAACCTAACTTGTGGTCTTTGATGATTCGCATGGTTATGCCAGATTGTATGGTGCTCTTTATATCATTCAACTCGGCATCTTCAAAATCGATTGAATTTTGACTTTTCTCTAAAAAATACAGCTCAACCTGATCACTGTGCGATTTGGCGAGGGTCATTAATCTATCCATGTTATACTCCTCCGATGATTAGATCATTTATTATTAGATGGGGTGTTCCGAAGCATGAACGGATATTGGTTTGTCCCTTACCGCAACCGCCAGTCTGGCTTAGCTGCAGATCATTGCCGATTGCTGTGATGTTTTTCAATGTGTTGTACAGGTTGCCCGAGATGTTTATGTCCCGCACCATTTTGCCCAACTTACCATTTTCCACAAGATAACCATACTGGGCACCGAATGTGAAATTTTCGCCGCTGGTCTGACCACCCTTGGCATCTAGAATATATAAGCCGTTTCCGAGTTTGTCGAGGAGTGTGTCGAAGTCGTTTGCCCCCGGTTCAATGAAAATTGTACCCATCCTGATTATCGGTGCATAGCGATAATCCTCAGCAATGCAGTGTCCGCTCAGAGGTTCTTGAAATGCTGCCGCCGTTCTTCTGGAATGTAATCGGCCAGCCACTACGCCGTTTTTTAGCAGTTGCGTCCTTTGTGCTGCCACTCCTTCATCGTCGTATTTATAGTGCCCGAGCTGGTTAGGCAACGTTGGATCATCGACGATGTCCACGATATCACTGCCAAGGGTTGCCCCGATTTGCATCTTCTCTCGCATCGAACGGTTATGCTCGATGATGTCGGCTTCAGAGAAGTGTCCAAAGGCTTCATGAGTGAATACGCCACCCAGATTTTGGTTAACGATTGCGTTGTGGCGTCCACCCCGTACTGGTTGCGCCTTGAGTAGGTCTACGGCGATACGGCTTTTCTTCTCGAATCTATCCTCCTGGGTCTTCAATATTGCGAATCCGTTGCTCCCGCCAGCGCCGACCCTGACATTTTGTATTAGATTTCCATCGCGGCTCGTGATTAGTCCGCTGATACGAGTAGTTATGAGTTCTTCTTTGATTTCACTGCCCTCGGTGCTGATGAAATGCTTTTCCCGAATGAGTTCGACATAATTGATGTTTGTAGTGGCCACCTTTTCGTTGTTCAGGGCCATTTCGTTGTAGCGCCTGGTGAGCTGCAGTTTTTCATCGATTGTTATTTTGCGTGGGTCCTCGATTAGGTTTGGAATGTATTCGTCTTTTATGATATCGGTGGATTTAAAGACTACCGGGTGAGCGGCAAACTTAGTCATGAGATCGGCATTCTCCAACGCGGTACGTATTGCTCGCTCATGGTTGGCCGGATCCGTGAAGGCTACTGAAGAAAAGCCGCCCTTATGCAGAATACGTAGTACATAGCCATCAGTGGTATTGGTTCCGATCTCGGTGAGTTCCTTGCCATTGAAAGCAATTCGCGTTTCCTTCTTGATCTCATGGCGAATGTCAGCATACTCTGCTTGAATCTTGCTCAATATTGATTTTAATGTATCAAACATGTCATCTCCTAATGATTAGTTATATTATACGCCTGACTGAAGCAATAGTCAATCTGCACTGCCTATGATTTTGACAGCCCTTCTCTTTATCGTCCAGTATGTAAAAACTGGTAAGACTTCTGGGGGCACGTCTTTGCGTGATACGATTTTTCCTCCGTCGTAAATGCTGTCGACCACAAAAACATATATACCGGCTGGTGTTAATAACATATCTTTATGCGATTCTTGAGCCGCGAATACTGCTTTGGTAAATGCGTCACAGGCGGTGGGGTACAGAAGCGCGTGATCCACAAAGTCGAACGTTTCCTTCGCCTGCTCGATTACCACTAGTGAATCGCCAATGATCCAAGGCAGGAAAGTAAACCGTACCTTTCTTGTGGGGGGTTCAACGAGTTCGTTGCCGAGAGGGAATACTACACGGTCTAGATATTCAAATGCCGCCGCGTCTTGTGAGATGAGATCGACAAATTCCTCGCGCATAAGTCCCATGCGTACCATATCGCGTGTAGGATTCATGGATAACGATAAGAGAAATGCGGCGAAACGGAGATCTTCACCCCACGCGACTAAAGGTTTGCCTTTCTCAACATGTGTCGGATGCGGTCGCTCAATGAATATGTCGGCCACCGCTTCGTATCGCGTGCTATCCGTGACTAAACTCTCCTCTTGCGGCGCGCCTTGTTTCCATTCTGCTATGTCACGCATTGTGTCAACACGTGTGAAGTCGAAATAGCACACGCCCGCGCCGTTCATATTTCTGACTGCATTTTCCTGCCATAATGCGGTGTTGCTCATGTCGGGCCATAAGAATCCAATGCCGATGAGTGCATCGAAACGATGATAGACTGCAAAATTCAGATAGTCAGAAAAAAGCGTAATGTTAGGTGTATAGGACATGATGACGGGAAAGTAGAGGTCATGCCGCCATTGTGTCCAGTCTTGCGCAAATGAGTAACGAAAGAGTGCAGGATTTGCGAACACTGCGGTGGATAGCCGACAATCTTTTTTTAATGCATGTTGTTCGACGGTTATGCCTAGATCAGTAACGATCTGCGAAATAGTCCATTGTCGGTTTCTGGTCAGACGCCAAGCATGCCATATCAGCCAACGCTCGAAGACATTCATTCTTGCGTAATTAACTAGATTACACCACAGAGCTATGTCGGCGTCGGTGCCCGCAAGTACGGCAGCCTCGTCATTGTTTGGTAGTCCCCACAAGATGCCAGGGTAACGTATGAAATCCAAGTGAATGCCTTCAACCGGATAGTGGGAAGCAAGCTCTTGGCATATTTGGATTAAGAATGCACGCACGTCGGGGTTAATCGGGTCTAGGTAGAGTCCTTCGAGACGGAGATCCTTCCATTTGTTGTATGAGTAATCGGCCATCGATTGATTGTTTATGTCACGAATAAACCAGTCTGGATGTGCATAAAGGATGTGGCGTAATGAATCAGGGGGGTCAGACAATGACCAACTCAAGAGTGTGTTCACCCATGCGTGGATTCGGACCGGAGTACCTTCACAGGCTCGTACTAGAGAGTCAAGTGGATCATAGTCGGCACCCGAAATTTTTGAAAGATATTGACTGCGCGATAGTATATTCGATTTATAATACGCGTATCCACCCACCACGACCTGCACAAAGATGTCGGTGATGCCCATATCATTGACTACGCGCATGATGCTTGAGATTGAGTCGGGAGAGGCAGTTGAGGCTGCACGTACCCATAAGCCGCGTCGGAATTCGGGGAGGGCTTGTTTCTCGATCACCTTGAAGGGCCTTGTGGCTTTTCTTTGCGAGACACATGCCGTAGCTAAGAAGATGCCTAAGATAAGGTATGAGATACTGCGAAGACTAGTCATTCGTGCTGAATAGTGGTATTGAGGTTTTTTTGGGAGACAAAAAGGCTGGCACCGAATCGCTATTTAGCCTTCTTTTTTGTTTTCTTTTCTTTCGGTGCTTTTGTCTGAAGTTTCTTACTTGCTTTCTTTTCCTTTCTTTCTGTGGTCTTTTTTCCCTTTGCTTTTTTCTCCTTCGACTTCTTCTCTTTTTTCGTCTCGACTAAGACACGCCGCTCGATCAGTTTTCTTCTTCGTACAATGTCCGAGATATCACTCTGTTCGACGAGCTCGAGTATGGCCATCTCTGCTCCATCACCGAGTCGCGGGCCCATTCGATACATCCGGGTGTACCCGCCGGAGCGGTTCGCGAATTTCGGCCCGATCTCATTGCAGATTATTTTCACCAACTTATGATCCGGCACGAACCGGTAGATTTGTCTCTTTGCCGCGAGGTCGTTTCGCTTTGCGAATTCAATGAGTCGTTCGGCCATTTTCCTGGCTGCCTTTGCTTTAGGCATGGTGGTTTTGATCTTCTCGAAAATGAATAGAGAGCGACAGAGGTTCTTGAGTAATGCCTGACGATGTTCTCGTGTTCTACCGAGTTTTTTTACGCGGTCTCCGTGTCTCATGGTATTATATATCCTCTTTCAGATATTTGTCAACGTTCATCTCCAGATGCAACCCCACCTTTGCTAAATTCTTCTCCAGTTCCTTGAGCGATTTTCGCCCGAAATTTTCATAACTGAGCAATTCCTTGCTGCTTTTCTTGACCAACTCGCCGATCGTCTTGATATTCTTATCCTTTAGACAATTAGATGCTCTCACGGATATCTCGAGTTCGTCTATGCTACGCTTCAGTATTTCTCTTATCCGCCTATGTTCCGCATCGAGCTGCTCCTTGGATGCGAAATGAGGTTCGACACCAAGAGCGGTGTAGAAAGAGAGATGGTGTTTCAACAAACCAGAGGCTTCGACAACTGCCTCAACGGGAGTGATCGTGCCGTCAGTCTTCACGTCGAGTATCAGGTGATCGTAGTCGGTTCTTGTACCAACGCGCGTGTTCTTTATGTCGAAATTCACGGAAAGAACCGGTGAGAACATCGCGTCGAGGAATATGGTGCCCACCGGAACCTCAGCATGTTTCATCATCTCCGCCGGCACGTAACCACGGCCGGTTTCAACACACATCTCGATCGTAAGATTTACTTTGGTGTCAGTGACCGTCAATATCTTTTGTTCGGGATTAGCGATAATCACATTAGGGTTCTTCTCGATATTCTCAGCAAGATATTCCTTTTTTGCCTTGACCTTCAGATATAGGTTGCTTGGTTCATCGGAGAGAAGTTTCACGCGGACGTTCTTGAGATTCAGAATGATCTGAGAGACATCTTCATAAATGCCAGGAATTGACGAGAACTCTTGCAGAATGTCGCCGATTCGCGCCCGTGTGATGGCTGCACCCTGTATCGAGGAGAGCAACATCCTTCGCAATGAATTCGCTAATGTTACGCCAAAGCCGCGCTCCAAAGGTGAAAGTATGAATCTGCCGAAGGTGTCGTTGGTCACTTCTTTGTCGATTTCAACATTTTTTGGCATGACAAGTGGTTTTAGTGTCATAATTTCCCTCTACTTTGAATAAAACTCAACGACTAAACTTTCTTGTATTGGCAAGGCAATATCGTCACGCTTTGGGAATCTGAGCACCTTGCCAGCGACGTTATCCTTGTCGATTTTGAGCCAGCCGACTATCTTGTCGAGGTCACGTTCCTCAAGCGATTTGGTTACTTCAGGATTCTTCTTTTGGCTATCGACTAGCCTAATCTCCTGGTCGGTCTTCACGAGATACGATGGGATATCGACCTTTTTCCCGTCTATTAGGATATGGCCATGCCGAACGAGCTGACGCGCCTGGGTACGTGAAGAAGCGATGCCCAACTGATAAACAACATTGTCCAATCTTCTTTCCAATAAGACCAGCAGATTTTCCCCAGTGTTTCCGGATATCCGCGCTGCCTGGGCAAAAATCTTGCGAAATTGCCTTTCCAACACGCCATATATTGCCTTGACCTTTTGCTTCTCCCTTAGTTGGGTCGCATAGGAGGTTAGTTTTCTGCGCCCTACCCTACCGTGGGTACCAGGAGGATAGCCTCGTCGTGTGAAGGCACATTTGTCGGTGTAACATCTGCTTCCCCGTAAGAACAGCTTTTCACCCTCACGTCGGCATATCTTACATTTTGCCCCTATGTAACGTGCCATCATACCCTCCTGCGCCGGGGTGGTTTGCAACCGTTGTGGGGAAGCGGTGTGACGTCTTTGATCGCGGTAATTGTCAATCCAACCGTCTGTAGTGTTCTAACAGCAGCTTCCCGGCCAGGACCCGGACCCTTGATTCGCACTTCGACCTTCTTGACACCTAATGCCTGTGCTTCTCGAGCAGCGGCATCGGCGCATTTTGCAGCAGCATATGCGGTGCCTTTTTTCGTTCCCTTGAATCCTATCCTACCTGCAGAAGACCAACAGAGAACGTTACCCTTGGAATCGGCAATTGAAACAATGGTGTTGTTGAACGTCGCATAGATGTTGGCAATACCGGTCGGCTCGACTCTGATGCCCTTTTTTCGTCTTGGTGTTCTGATCGGCCTTTTCACTTTCTCTCTCCTCTTGGACCTCGATATACAGAGACTGTCTTCTTTCTTCCTTTTCGCGTGCGTGCATTTGTGCGCGTGCGCTGGCCTCTTGCGGGCAGTGATATTTTATGGCGGATTCCGCGGTAGCAACCGATGTCGATCAAACGTTTTATGTCGGCCGCGATTTCGGCACGCAATGCGCCCTCGACTCGATAATCAGATTCAAGTAGTTTCCTTATTTTGGTTACTTCCTCGTCAGTCAGGTCTTTGATTTTCTTCGACCGATCAATGCCGATATGAGCAACAATTCTCTGTGCTGTATGGAGACCGATGCCAAAGATGGCCGTCAATCCATACTCCACTCTTTTGTTTGGTGGCAAATCAACACCAGCAATTCTGGCCATAAACCTCCTTGCACATGACAGGGACTGGCGGCTGGGATTCGGGGCTAGTGTATCTTTCCATAATCATTAATCATTATTTTTGGTCCCTCGTCCCTAACCTTTAGCACCTGTCGTTATCCCTGACGCTGCTTGTGTCTGGGATTCTTACAAATAATCATCACCACGCCTTTTCTCCTGATGATTCGACACGAAGCACACCGTTTCTTGACCGATGTCTTAACCTTCAAATTTCCTCCTGCAAACTCTTATTATATACATTTTCACAGCTAAATCAAGCCTTTCATCGTCATTTATAGCGCCAGACGATTCGCCCGCGTGATAGGTCATAGGGGGTCAACTCCAATAAGACCCGATCACCAGGTAGAATCTTAATATAACTCATTCTCATCTTTCCGGAAACATGGGCAAGTACTTTGTGTCCGTTGTCCAATTCAACGCGAAACATTGCATTGGGCAGGGTTTCAACTATCGTGCCTTCCGTCTGTATGAGGTCTTTTCTCGCCATTCGTTAGTTCTCCATTGTTCTCGTTACGTTGATATTTCCATCTTCAAGAATCAGTATTGTGTCTTCGTAGTGGCAGGACAGGGATTTGTCACGGGTGAGAACAGTCCAGCCATTCGATGCGGTGACAACATCCTGGCTGCCCATATTTACCATGGGTTCAATTGCCAGAGCCATCCCCGGCATTATGCTGACTTCTGGTCCGTCGCCTACGAAATTTGGAATGACCGGCTCCTCATGTAGATGTTTACCCACTCCGTGTCCGGTCAGCTCACGAACCACGCTGTAGCCTTTGGCTTCAACCGTTATCTGGATGGCGCGTGAAATATCTGATACCTTATTACCAGGCCGTGCCGCTTCTATACCATTGTTGAGTGCCTGCATGGTCACGGAAAGCATCTGCAGGACTTCAGGAGTGACATTGCCGACCGGGAACGTGCGCGCGGCATCGGCGATATAGCCGCCGTATTTGACCCCAATATCTACTTTTACAATATCTCCGTTTTTGACTAGGCGCAGGTCAGGGATGCCGTGAACGATTTCGTTGTTCAACGATATGCAGCAGCTCTTTGGAAATCCGCGATAATTGAGAAACGCGGGCGTAGCATTCCGTTCCCGAATGAGGGTATCTATCCTATCATTCAAATCCAGTGTCTTCATCCCTCTCAAATCCATCTTTTCGATTCTCTTGAAAACCTCAGCTATGATGTACCCAGCGGCTCTGATTTGCTCAGTTGCTTCTGCTTTTACTAGTGAGGTAGTCATCAACAATCTCAGATATTGTTGTTAAAACTTCTTCCTGAGTTCCTTGTGCGTGGACTTCTCTGTAGACATTGAGTGTTTCGTAATAGCTGATCATCGGACGGGTCTCAGTTTCGTAAATCTTGAGTCTTTGTTTTATTACCTCCTCCGTGTCATCATCCCTTTTTGTCAGTTTCTGTTTATCGAAGTCACAAACACCATCGTTCGTTGGAGGATTCGTGACGTAGTTATATATCCTGCCACATTTTGGGCAATAACGGCGATTCATGAGACGTTTGATGATCTCATTTTCATCCAGATACATCTCAAAAGCGATATCAACTGTTTGGTCGAGTTGGGCTAGGCTCTTTTCTAGGTTGCGGGCTTGAGCGAGGTTTCTAGGAAACCCGTCAAACAGTATGTCATTATCTTGATTCTCAATGAGCATATTGTCGACGATTTCGAAAATTATGTCATCAGGCACTAAATGACCCTTCCTCAAATATTGTTCAACCTTCCTTCCGACCTGGCTATTCAGTGACACTTCTTCGCGTAGCAAATCACCGCTTGATAGCCGTAGCATATTGTATTTCGAGGCCAGGAGTTGCGCCTGAGTGCCCTTTCCGACGCCAGGGGGTCCGAATAGTATGATCCTCATCGCCTGCCTCTTATCCTGCCACGTTTCATGAAACCTTCATAGTGATACATCATCAACTGCGATTCGATCTGCTGCAACGTATCCAAGGCAACACCGACAATGATCAGCAAAGTCGTACCGCCGAAGTAGAATGGTACATTAAGAAAGTTAATCAAATACCAGGGTACAAGGGCAATGAAACCCAAGAACAGTGCTCCGGGTAGAGTGATTCTCGACAAGACGTTGTCGACATAGTCAGCGGTCCGCGGTCCGGGTCGTATGCCTGGTATGAACCCACCATAGCGTTTCATGTTGTCGGCTAGTTCAACAGGGTTAAAGACCACCGAGGTGTAGAAGTAGGTGAAAAAGACAATTAGAGAGAAGAAGACAATATCGTACAGCCAGAATCCGGGTCGGAAAATCTGTGTGATGTTTGCTAACGCCGGGACGTATGCGGCGACCGTGCCCGGGAATACCACGAGAGCCTGCGCAAAGATGATTGGTATCACGCCGGCCGTATTCACCCTGAGCGGAAGGAATGTCGATTGCCCTCCGTACATTTTACGACCGACGATTCGCTTTGGATATTGAACAGGAATACGTCGTGCCGCCTGGGTCATGACTACTACCGCGGCAACGATAAAGACCATGATAAGAATTACTAAAATGAGATTTATTATTGACAGGCCCTGGGTCATGACGAGCTGTACCGTTCGGATGAAATAACCTGGATATTCTTCAAGACAGCCAATGAAGATGAGGAATGAAATACCATTACCAATACCTTTATCCGTGATCTGCTCGCCGATCCACATTGCGAAGACGGCGCCACATGTCAAGGTTAACATTGCGGTTAGCCTGAATGCCCACCCTGGATTGAAGATGATGGGCATAACACCGGTAGGGCCAGTATACTTTTGAGTTTCGAGAAAGATGGCAATGCTAATCGCCTGGAACGCAGCCAGACCCACGGTGAGATACCTCGTGTATTGGGTGATTTTTCTTCTTCCGGCCTGGTCACGCTGTAGTCTTTCTATCTGTGGAAATACTGAGCCGAGTAGCTGGAAGATGATCGAAGATGAAATATAAGGCATTACCCCCAGAAAGAGTATCGCAGCGCGTGATAGGGCACCGCCTACGAATATGTCGTACATACCGAAGATTGAACCCTGTTGCTTCAGCTGTTGCATGAGCAGCCCCAGTGCCTGTGCATTAATGCCAGGCATCGGTAGGTGAGCTCCAAGACGGTATACCGCCACGGCAAACAGCGTGAATAGGAGTTTTTTCTTCAGTTCAGGAACTTTGAAAATATTGCCAAATGTGGAAATCATGCTAATTGCTCGACCTTGCCATTTGCCTTCAATATTTTATCTCGGGCCGATTTCGAAAACCTGTGAGCCTTCACGGTTAGCGCCACAGATATCTCACCATTGCCTAGTATCTTCAACTTCTGTTTTCCCTTAATTATGCCTTTCTCTTTCAGTAGATCCGGGGTCACCTCAGTATTGGGTTCGAACTTGTTGAGGGTTTCGACATTTACAATCTCGTAAGCCATCTTGAAAATATTGGTGAAGCCGCGTTTGGGAATTCTTCTTACCAAGGGCATCTGGCCACCTTCAAACCCTGGTTTACTTCGGAATCCAGACCGCTGCCTGTGGCCCTTATGCCCGCGCGTCGATGTCTTCCCGTGTCCCGAGCCTGGTCCCCGTCCGATGCGTTTTGGTTTCTTTGTGGCGCCTCTGGCGGGTTTCAGATCATTTAGTTTCATGCGTAATCTCCTCGACATCAACCATATAGGAAATCTGGTTTATCATTCCTCTTACGGCATCGTTGTCGGGAAAAACTCTTGTTTTCCCGACTTTGGTCAACCCCAATGCCTTAAGCGTGAGTTTATGTCTTTTCTGTTTGTCAATCAGGCTTTTCTTCAGTGTCACTCGTAGCTTTTTCATGTTTTTTCCTCATGAAATATTCGATCGGTTTATTACGCATCTCAGCGACTTCGGCAACCGAACGGATTGACTTCAGCCCGTTAATAGTGGCGCGCGCGAGGTTAGTCGGGTTATTAGAACCCAGCGATTTTGTGAGTATGTTTCTAATGCCTGCTGCCTCACAGACAGCGCGTACCGCACTGGACGCGATGATGCCGGTGCCCGTCAAAGCGGGCTTCAAAATGACAATACTTGCGCAGAATTTACCGGTCACCGGATGGAGGATGGTTCCTTCAGTGACATCGACCTTCATCATTTTCTTTTTTGCGCTCTCAGTTGCCTTCCTTATTGCCGGGGCCACTTCCGACGACTTCGAGTGACCAATACCGACGTTCCCGGTTCCATCTCCTACTACAACACATGCGTAGAGCTTCAGCCTCTTGCCTCCCTTTACTACTTTTGAAACTCTTTTCAATTCGATGAGCTTTTCGATAAATGGACTCGATTCAAACACCAAACCTCCTTCTAGAATTCCAATCCCGCGGCGCGGGCGCCTTCGGCAAGAGCCTTGACGCGTCCGTGATACTTATATCCGGCGCGGTCGAATGCTACTTGTTTGATACCCTTATCAACTGCAATCTTACCAAGCATCTTGCCCACTTCCGTGGCAGCTTCGATTTTTTTCTTCTCTTTAATATCTTTCAAATTCGACGAGGAGTATGCCAACAGAACCTTATGCTTCGTGTCGTCAATCAGCTGGGCGTAAATATAGCGGTTACTTCGGAAAACACACAGTCTCGGGCGCGCACTCGTACCCATAACCTTTTTCCTGATACTCTGATGCCTTTTCTTCCTTCCGGTCAGCGCCAATTAATCCTCCTTATGCCTGAACGACTGCGCGTTTGCCAATCTTTTTGCGTAGGACTTCGTCCGCGTATCGAACACCTTTATGTTTGTAAGGATCAGGTTTTCTGGTTTTTTTCACCAACGCCGCGACGTCACCTACTTTCTGCTTATCAACTCCCTTGAGGGTAATATATGTCAAATCACCTTTTTCTGCGCTCTTCACGACTTTTAGCTCACACTTTATGTCTTTGGGTATCGCAACTGTTTTGGGTTTTGAATACCCGAGGAAGAGCTGTAGACCGGCACCACTCATCTGTGCACGGTAACCGGTTCCTTCAATTATTAGGGTTTTCTCAAAACCTTTGACCACGCCGTCGATCATGTTCAAGATCAACGATCTCATTGTTCCCTGCTGCGCCGCTGCAGTTTTTGTGTTCTCAAGGGCTTTTACAGCAATCTGGTCTTGCTCGACCACTACCTGCACCTTAGAGCCGATCTTCCGCTCCAGATTCCCGAGTGGCCCTCCAACCTTGATGATTGAATCCTCAACTGAGATCTTCACCTGTTTTGGAATCGAGACCGGCCGAAAACGATTTTTGGACATTATTTCCTCCAGTTAGTAGACATAGGCGATCACTTCGCCACCCACACCTTTGCGGCGTGCCTCGCGGTCACTCAAGACGCCCACTGGTGTTGTGAGGATTGCGGTACCCAGCCCGCCCAACACCTGCGGGATTTCACTCTTAGATACATATACTCGGCACGAACACTTGGAAACGCGTTCGAGATTTCTGATAACCGACTCGCCAGTCTTTGCATACTTCAGCATTATTGTTATCTTTCTCTTCTTGGCATCTAGGGTGAAGTTATTGATATAACCCTCTTCGAGAATAACTCGCAAAATCTCTGTCTTCAGACGTGAATATAGAACAGTAACCTCTTGCTTCTGAGCTTGGCAGCCGTTTCTGATTATTGTCAGCATGTCAGCAATTGGGTCCATCAAACCTCCTGCAAATGCTCATAATTGCGTCTAATATTTTGACCATAGACTATAATATTACCCAAATTACATGAAAAGTCAATAGGGAAATTGCGTTGTTTAACTGCTATTGACAGTCGTCCTGAAAAATGTACATTAGAACATGGCGAAAGCAACACGGGGTGGTTTTACGGCGATCTCCCTCGTGCTTTCCTTGGTTATCCTCGCGTTTGTTGTTGTCATTGGAATTGCTTACTTAGGCAGACAGCAGAGTGGTGCATCGGGCGATACATCCACACCATTGGCCCGGGCGAGGAGCGTTGAGTGTTTGGCGCAGATCAAGAAGGTCGAGATGCACGTGCATCTTCATTATGTCGAAAAGGGCCAATATCCCAAAGCATTGCGTGGCTTGGAAGGCGTGTCAGATAGCGATCTGCGCTGTCCGGTAACTGAAAGCCTTTATCGTTACGATTCCGAAACCGGCCGCATTTTTTGTCCAGACCACACGAAATAACCATCACCATCCATCTGGGTAATGCCCGCAGCATCCTGGTGGATTTTTCTTGACATATGACAATATTTACATATAATCATATGTGAATAAAGAGACACTAAAGACCGAAGCTGCGATGTTTAGTGCCCTGGCTCATCCGTTACGTCTTAAGATCCTGGAGAAACTCCACGATGGTCCCTGTTGCGTCTGCAAGATAATACAGTACGTCGGAGGTGAACAGTCAAATGTTTCGCATCATCTGGCAATTTTAAGAAAGGCCAATATCGTGCACAGCGAGAAAAAAGGGCTCGAGGTTTGGTATGAAGTAACAGATCCTGAGATTTTCAGGATTGTCGATTTGATGCACGGCTGTATTGTGTTAAATCTGAAGAAGAGCAGGGACATTCTTAATTCATTGATCCGGAGTGTCAAATGAAAGACAGCACCAAGCTTCTATTGTTTGTAGTTGTGTTTGTGGTACTTTATTTCGTACCGCTCGAGGGGGCAAATCTCCAGAAGGCAATACTTGAGGCTTTTTTCATGCTTCAGGAATATGCCCGGGAACATGTGTTATTCTGCCTGGTCCCTGCATTCTTCATTGCTGGTGCAATCAGTATTTTCATTTCCAAAGAAGCGGTGATTAAGTATTTCGGTGCAAAGGCAAACAAGGTCCTTGCATATGGAATGGCGTCAGTGTCGGGCAGCATCCTGGCAGTATGTTCATGCACAGTACTACCAATGTTCGCTGGGATATATGCAAGGGGTGCGGGCATCGGTCCCGCAACGGCGTTTCTTTATTCAGGTCCCGCGATAAACGTATTGGCGATTGTTCTTACTGCAAGGGTTCTTGGTCCTGAATTGGGTCTTGCGCGTGCGGTCGGGGCAATCGCATTCTCGGTGATCATTGGTCTTTTGATGTCAGTTTTTTTCAAGAAAAAGAAAGTAACCGATGATGAGCTCATAATTCCTGAAACGTCTGGTGGCAAATCGCGCAACCTTGAACAGAACGCCCTTTATTTTCTCACGCTCATTCTCACCCTGATCTTTGCGGCTTGGGCAAAACCCAAAGATGCAGTTGGATTCTGGAACGCGGTTTACAATATTCACTGGTACTTAACCGGTGTGATGCTAGTTGTCTTAAGCGTCATGTTGCTTTCCTGGTTCCGGAAAGAGGAAATTTCTGATTGGGTATTTTCAACCTGGACTTTTGCAAAACAAATTTTACCCCTGCTCTTTGTCGGCGTGTTTGTTGCCGGTTTCTTGCTGGGTCGACCAAATACCAATGCAGGAATCATTCCGCCACAGTATGTTGCCACGCTAGTGGGTGGTAATTCGATCAGCGCGAATTTCTTTGCTTCGATTGCAGGGGCATTAATGTATTTTGCGACGCTTACCGAGGTGCCCATCTTGCAGGGGCTTATGGGAAGTGGTATGGGCAAAGGGCCGGCCCTTGCGTTACTGCTTGCCGGGCCAGCGGTGAGTCTGCCAAGCATTCTGGTCGTCAACAGTATTATTGGCTTCAAGAAAACGTTGTCTTACATCATATTGGTTGTGATAATGTCGAGCCTCGCTGGTTGGGTTTTCGGCGCAATAAACTGAAAGGAGTCACAATGGAGATAAGGATATTAGGTCCTGGTTGCCCGCGTTGTCATGAGGTAGAAAAGAGGACGATCGAGGTACTCGCTAAGATGGATGTCGCGGCCGATGTTCAGAGGATATCGGATATGAAAAAAATCATGGAGTACAAGATATTGGCTACGCCGGGTTTGGTTATTAATGGCAAAGTAGTATGTTCCGGGAAAATACCAGCCAAAGATGAAATAAAGAAGTGGATTGAAGCAGAACTGTCTTAGCTAGTTACGCCGACGTTCTTGCAGGTTACTGTGATTTCCTTGCTGAACAGTCTTTATTGTATGCTATCGAAGTAATACGATTTTGGCCTTGGGCAATTTGCTTTTGCCTGCCACACCCACAAAGTAAATACCTTCAGACAATATGCGGCCGGAATCGTCAGTACCATTCCAGGCTGCTTGGTCAAGAATACGCATGTTCTTTACCACGCGCCCCAGCGCATCATAGATCTGTATATCTAACGCATTGCCCGATTGGTTATTGTTGATGGTGAAGGTAAAATGCCCATTGCTGATGTTTGGGTGTACGTTAAGGGTCAGGTTTTGTACTGCCGTTTCTGTGTACTCTTCGACGCCGGTTCCGACCGGATTTGCCAACAATGCCAACGTCGCGATTTCGGCCTTGGTGACTTCAGTACAGAACGCATGATCATTGTAACCGGCACCGATCGTGTCACCGGGTGTATGGTAATAGGGGTTCACTACGTACCAGTCCTCGATACTACAAAGTGCCAGATACCCATTGTCCCAGAACGGTGCGTGGTCTGAGTATACCATCGAGTAAGTCATGCGTTTTCTCGAGAGTAGCGTAGTATAGGTATCTGCAGCTGCGATGAAGAAATCTGCAAATGGCTCGCAATTAGGGTTTGAGATCTTAGCGATGACCTCGAGGGTTTCCGGCTGCATATCAGCATAGGCGATCATATCACTGTTGAGCACGCCGAGAATGCTGTCGCCCTGGGAGTGGGCGAGCTGAGCATAGTACTCGCTTCCATATAAGCCAAATTCCTCACCGGAAAATGCTATGTAACGTATTGAACGATCAAATTCATAGCCATTCATGACGCGTACCGCTTCGATTACTGCTGCGGTGCCGCTTGCGTTATCATCGGCGCCTGGTGCGATATCTGGTGCCAGATAAGAGGTGGCGTCAAAATGACCGCAGATCACTGCATATATCGAGTCGGGATAGACTGATCCGTGCTTGATTCCGATGACATTTGGGGCATGACCTGCTGTGTGATACTGAAAGTAAACCGAATCACAGCCATAAGTGTTGAACTTGTCAGCAATATAATCCGCGGCGGCAAAGCAGGAGTCGTGCGTCGAGTACCTCGTAACATAATCTTGTAATCTTTGGACATTGTCAAATATGCTGTCCGCATCAACTAAGTTCACCATTTCTTGGACTGTGTAATTGAAAAACACCGGTGGCAGAAGTGTTTCGTCTCTTAGAACCTTCGGCGTGAATGTTAGGCGTTTCAGCATGACTTTCTGTTTTAAGAGCGGTTCCAGCATGTTTTGTCCTACTCTTAACAAGTAGTTCTCGTTTCCCTGCGTTAATATATCGCCGAATTCTGTAAGATTTAGTGTTTGGTCAACCGTGTGCACGAGATAGTAATCGCCGTCTCGCGGGTTTGTGTCGAGTATCTCGTAATTCTGTGACCCGATATCGTCGAATTCAGAGTCGTCGGCTAATATGAACGCGCAGTGCTCGAGCTCGCCGATGATTCTCAAACCATTCTCGGCGAGAGGGGTCAACCTTTGTTCGGTCAGTTCGACACGGACCAGATGTGTATCACCAAGCCCGAGTATGATTGTGAACATAATCAATATGGCCATATTTTTCAACATTGTGTCACCTCACTTATTTAGACAATCATTTATCGCAGAAAGTTACTGCCTAAATCTGATGGCTCTTATTTCCTGTCCAAGTTCTTTTGGTACAGAAATGCCAACGATTGCACAGCGGTCAAACTTCTTTGCATCTATGACTTTAATGATTTTCGCCTCGCATCGCTCTTTTCCTTCACGGTCCAAACCCATTGCGGTTTCACCTCTCTTGGGTCGAGGCAAGAATTCGTAGGGAATGTAAACGATTGAATGGTCTTCTGGTGTCTCGTCGATCACGAAAATCGCAAGCCCTGGACATCGTGGAATACACACCAGACAGCCAGTGCATTTTTCATAATCGACTTCCGGCAGTTCGATGATCGAGCCCGGAATCGTGATCGCGTCGTTTGGACAGGCATCGACGCATGGATCACATGGTATCTTTTCGGGACACTCGATGACCACATAGGGCCCTTTCTTTCTACGTTCTGCGGAGACTGGCGTGTTCATTGCTAATATACTATCCAAAAAAAGCGGATAGTCAACGGTAGCCCGCTCTTGCATTATTCAGGAATGAACTATGTACTCCTTACACTCTACGCTACACGCTTGACGCATTACGCTGTCTCTACAATAAGCATATCGGATGATCAGGGTATCAGTAAGCAGAAAATCAGCATACCGGAATAACAGATGACCCACCGGCTTTTCGTAGCCTGATACACTGATGTCCTGGTATTCTGCCCACTGGTATTCTGATATCCTGATCTCCGCTACAAGGGATCTGGGATTGATTTGCAAACAGAATGTGAGAATCCCGCGTTCGCTGAACATCAAAGGCAGACAATCTTCTCGACGCAGTCGGCTCCGCCTCCTTTGCTCGAAGAATAATACACTTGTGTTCAGACGTGGTCGAGAACAATACTACATGGCTTCTTCACCGTGTTGAATTTTGTACCCTGAAATTTGGATTTGTTTACCCGTAGAATATAGAAAGTTCATTCCACAGGGTGAAGAGTTTGATGTTTGGAATTTACAGTGCTCCGTCTCACCGTTTCTCCATCCCTTACTATAGCGCCATGCCCTTTGCACTATGCGCCAGGCTGGAGTAGGGCGTTTGCGCCCGTACGACGCACATGGACCACGTAGCCTGTACATGGGTCCAAAATTGGTTTTGTAGAACTGATATTTGGAGTCAGCCTTACAGTTCGATGCCTATACCGAGTCTTACACGGAGTGGGCTACCATAGTTAGTCGGGTCCTGATAAAGGGCTTGAATTGCATCCGCATAATCGTCGCGTCTTTCAACTGCGGTCATTAATCCATCATGATTGAAGTCGGCCTGCGGTGAATACGTTTCATTGAGAATCGATATATACGAAAATTGACCGACTGACGGTAGTGGATAACCAGGATCATCTGGATCACCAGTTGTATTATAGACATCGAATATTTGCCCAGTGTTGAAGAGATTACGCACCAAAGCGGTTAGCACCAACCTTGTCGGACCAACACCGAAGCAACGTGTAAATTTCAAGTCAACGTTCCAATAGCCAGGCATGCGTTCTGAATTCTTGTCCCCAAGATAGTTGCCCGCCCAATCCATTGGCGTAAATGGTTGACCGGAACCGTAAAAGAACGTGAGTGCGGCCTTAGAGTCTCTTAGCAAACCAAATGAGAAACCTGATGGTAGCTGGTATTGCAGCTGGACTCTTATTTGATGCCGTTCGTCAAAATCAGCGGGCGCGACGGTCTCTGTTGTATCGCTTGGATAATAGTAACCGTAATACCAGTAGAAGTTCGAGCCATAAGCATATTGTAGGTTGTATGCAACGACCAGCGATGTATACGATGAAAGTTTTGCATACAAATCGAGCTGCATGCCCATAACGCCGACATAATCGTCGTATTCACAAGTGCCGTAAATATTATAATCATACTCATTGCTTTTATCCTGCAGCCAGTCATTATGCTTTTTGTAATACAGGTCTAGTCCCACTGCGAGATCATGGAGAAAGTTGTAGTCTGCAGATAAGCCGTAAACAGTTGTGCGATACGTAAACGGTCGACGAAAAGTTGTTTTGTACCTGTAGTACACTCGCACGTAATGTCCATAGTCAAAATTTATTTTCAGGCGATTCATTATGGGGATGTTGATATTCAATCGAGGTGATATAGTGAAACTTGGATTCTCCAATGTATCAACAATGAATGGCGTCGTGTCAATTCTTGATTCGGTGTTCGGGTGAAAATAGTCGAGTCGGACTCCCACTGTTGCAGACACGTTTCTGTGATACAAATTATGCTCTAGATATCCGTCGATCCGATACGGTTCACAAAGGTAGTAGTCCCACAAAGGAAAATCATACCAGGCGGTCGGATTATTGTAGTATCGGATGTCATACTTGATGAAGTGTATACCTGACTTCAGCTTAAAGTATCGATTGAAATATTGGTTTATTTCCAAACAGGCTTGAATATTGTTGTTCTGGCTGTATGACCATACCCAGTAATCCCCGTACGTGTATAACCGCCCCTCGATACCCCATGGATTATTGCGCAGGGCGGCTGCTCCTCTATTTTGTGCTTCATTATGATAGGTCATCATGCTATCTACGAGTATGTCGCGGATCGTAAGGTAATTTTGTCCCTGCCATTCTTCGTCGAGCAGGTAAGGAATCAGGTGTTCGGCTTTGAACCGGTAATCGTTGTACCAACTATGACCATTTTCTTCTTCCCATGTGTAATCCCGGTTGCCATAGCAGCGGTCAAAATGATCGACGTCAATTCTCAGCGAAGTCAAATTTTTTGATGAGAATCTGTAATCCAAGGCGGCCATGCCGTACCAGTAT
The DNA here is from genome assembly GCA_001303785.1 of Caldifarciminota bacterium SM23_42. GTDB lineage: Bacteria > Hydrothermota > Tepidihabitantia > SM23-42 > SM23-42 > SM23-42. Next base: position 100,312 of record LJUJ01000008.1, read on the forward strand.
TTTGTTCTCGTCATGGGCCGTTGGTCAAAGTACTTGAACGTATTCCCGGGTTCGATATATGGGCTCCATCTCACGTATTGCTCTCGCGCACGAAAGCCTGATAAGCTCAGTTGCCCGCGCGCATTCGGAATCTGGTATGTCAATTTGCCGTATCCGTGATAGTCAGTTCTCGGTGATGTTATTCTGTATTTTGCTTCCTGAAATGCATCGTTGAATACGTAGTCGCCCGAGAAGAAATAGCTAATGTTTGCCTCTAATGGTCCGCTTGCTATTACGTCGTAACGATTATAACCGAAATTGAGCTTGTCCCCCGAGAATATTTCATCAGTAGAATAATGAATTCTTGCGGCATGTCTAGCACCGGCCTGGCGCGTGACAATGTTCACAATGCCCGCACGCGTTTCACCGTACCGGGCTTCAATACTACCACTCTGCAGCGATATCTCTTCTATCGCGGAAAGAGGTATTGAAATGTGTTGCCAGCCCATCATATGTGGCCACATCATGATGAGTCCATCAACATAATATGTTATGTCATCGCTCGTACCGCCGCGTAGATGCGAGCCGTATTCGCTCGTAATAATACCTGGAAGTAGCCGGATCAGCTCGATAGGATCAGTTGCAGAGGACCCCACTATGTCTTTGTAATTGAAGGTAGCTGTGCGCAAAGATTTCGTGTGTGGTTGATCAAAGGTCAACATTGGTGTAGCTAAGATAATCCCGTGTGTGTAGAAATCCAAAGCTGTGCTCTTACCCGATTCAATCCGCACGCCCACATGTGTTATCATAGCATATCCGGGTGCAGTCAAAGAAATACGGTACGTGCCCGTCCTTATTGAGTGTATATAATAATAGCCGTGCTCGTTTGTCTTTGCTGCACATTTAGTGTGTTCGACCCATACTCTGGCATTTTCTAGTGGTTCGTTAGTTTCTTCGTCAAATACCCTGCCGGCGATGCTGCCATACTCAGTGGCAAAAATGAATGATATCCACGTCGCGAGTATGAGCACGATAAATATCCAATATTTCTCCATCCTCGCCTCCGCGTGAATTATAGTGCTCGTTGAACCGCTGTCAAGATGGTTAGACGAAGGAGTCGTTCAGCAGTAATTCGCCTGACTTTATTCATACCCGCAGCTCGTTTATAGAAAAGAATACGGATTCTGGTATTCTGGTAATTACCAGAATACCAGAATAGATGGTTCAATGGATGGAATGGGTGCCAGAGGTGGCGCTGGCGAAGATCGTTGAACTCACGACGCCACAATTTCTTGACTTGCGTTGGATTTCGGGTAGAATGGTGTATGAAAATAATCTGCCGGTGTGAAGACATAACTGAAGAAGAAATCGTTCAGAAAATTAGTGAGGGCTATCACACCATGGACGACCTAAAGAGGATTCTACGGGTGACCATGGGATTGTGTCAAGGCAAAGGATGCCGCAGGCATATCGCCAAGATTATCTCAAGAGAGCTTGGTATACCGATGGAGAAAATTGTTCAGCCGACCTATCGACCACCCATCAAACCCATTCCCATCAGCGCGACAGTTGATAGAAAGTAACGGCTCATTTAAGCTTAGCTAGTAACTCACGGCATTCTTCGGTATGCAGGTATTAAATTTAGGCAGAAGGGATTACAAAGAAGTCTGGGATCTACAGAAGAGCATCCACCACGAGAGAGTAGACAATAGAATACCTAATACCTTGATTCTGGTTGAACACGATCCAGTTATCACCTTGGGCAAGAGCGGTAGGCAGGACAACGTGCTTTTTCCGGTGGTTTCTCTAGAGTCAAGAGGCTTGAAATACTACAAGATCGAACGCGGGGGCGATGTCACTTTTCACGGTCCTGGTCAGTTGGTCGGGTACCCCATTTTTAACGTGAAGGAAGGTCTGACCGGAATCAAACCCTTCATTGAAAGAATAGAAGATGCAATAATCGAAACCGTGAGTGATTTTGGCATAAATGCATACAAGAGGGAAAAATTTATCGGGGTGTGGACCGAAAAGGGCAAGATCTGTTCAATCGGTATTGCGGTGAAAAGATGGGTGAGTTTCCACGGGTTTGCACTCAACGTCAATACTGATCTGAAGTACTTCGACCTCATCGTGCCGTGTGGTTTGAAAAATGTTGAAATGACATCTATGCAGCAAATACTGGGAAAGCAGCTTTCTATGGATAAGGTTCTGGAAACTACGATTGAACGGTTCAGCAGTATCTTTCATGAAGGCATACAAGAGACATGTTTAGAAGAAATCATCTAAAGAAACCAGACTGGCTCAAGGTTAGGATTCCATCGGGGAAGGAATACAAGTCAATTTATAAAATCTTGGAGAAGAACAATCTATCAACCGTCTGCCAGGAGGCGCGTTGTCCTAACATCGGGGAGTGCTGGAATCGGAGAACTGCAACGATCATGATACTGGGTAGAGTATGCACCCGCGCCTGTCGTTTCTGTGCCGTCGCGACGGGTAATCCGATGGGTACTTTCGATCCAGATGAGCCTGTACACGTTGCTGAGGTAGTAAAGTCTCTGGGGCTGAAATATGTTGTCATTACCTCGGTTGATCGAGATGATCTGGAAGACGCTGGCAGTGGTCATTATGCCGAAACGATTAAGTCCATAAGAGAGAAGAACCCGGACACAAGAGTGGAAGCGCTCGTTCCCGATTTTGGAGGTGACACGAATTGTCTGCAGAAAATAGTCGGCGCGCGTCCCTATGTGATAGGGCATAATGTCGAAACCGTTGAGAGACTCACGTCCCACATTCGGGACCGCAGGTGTGGTTATGAGAGGTCATTGAATGTTTTGAGAAAATACAAATCGCTTGATGCGGGTATCCTCACGAAGAGTGGTTTCATGGTTGGTCTGGGTGAAACTAGTGAGGAGATAAGGAAAACCCTAGAAGACCTGCAGGATGCCGGTGTCGACATCGTAACGATTGGTCAGTATCTGCAACCAACAAAAAAACACCATGATGTCCAAAGGTATTATACACCCGAGGAATTCGATAGTTTTAGGAAAGTTGGCCTGAAAATTGGCATCAGACACGTACTCAGTGGTCCATTGGTGCGGTCATCATATCGCGCCGGAGAAATCTTCACTCAATAGCCGGGGGTGTCTGATTCCTCCGCACCTCGGTGAAACCTTGAGTCGTCATTACTAGTCCTACTGAGGAGGATTCACTTGTAGCGATGAGAACCGTTGTGCATCATAAAAGCATTACCAACGATGGTTCTCAAGAAATGGAGAAGACCCGGGCGGCTTTGCTTGACTTGACACAAATTTCGGCTATTATTGCACTGCGAAAGGGGAGAGCATGTCAGAAATATTGCAGGAGCTATTGAGCAACAATGAGAAGAAAATAATTCTAATTGTCATGGACGGTCTGGGGGATTTGCCGGCTCCTGAGAAAACGGCATTGGAAATCGCTAAGACACCAAGCCTCGATAAATTGGCAAAGAAGAGTAGTTTCGGTTTTACCGTTCCGATATCACTCGGTATTACACCGGGCAGCGGGCCGTCACATCTGGCATTGTTTGGCTATGACCCGATTGAGAACCAGATCGGTAGGGGTGTGCTCGAGGCGTTAGGTATTGATATGGATGTGAAAGAAAATGACCTCGCGGTACGCGCAAATTTCGCGACGGTAAGGGATGGTGTTATCGTTGACCGCAGGGCGGGCAGGATTCCTACCAAGGAATGTGCAAGACTCTGTCAGAAGCTTCAATCTGCGATTAAGTCCGTTGAGAATGTCCCGGTCACGATACAGCCAGCCAAAGAGCATAGATTTGTCGTGAAGTTCGAGAACGCAGGGCTCTCTGAACATCTTACCGATGCTGACCCGCAAAAGGAGAACAGAAAACCGGTGTTTGCCGAAGCCAAGGAAGAAGATGCTCAGAGATCGGCCGAAGTCATCAATGCTTTCATCAGGAAGTCGGCCGAGGTCTTGAGCGATGAGAAGCAAGCTAACTACGTGCTGCTAAGAGGTTATGCTAGAAACCCGAATCTTCAACCCGTGGCCGAACGCTATGGAGTGTGCGCTGCGGCAATTGCTACCTATCCAATGTACCGGGGTCTCGCCGCATTGGTAGGCATGAGAATACTGAAGACCGGCGAAACAGTGGCCGATGAGATTAATACCCTGAAGGAGAATTTCATAAACTACAATTTCTTCTTCATACATATCAAGGGTACGGACAAAGCCGGCGAGGATGGTGACCAGCCACAGAAGGTCAAGGTCATTGAAGAATTTGACAAGAGCCTGCCTTCCATAGTGAATCTGAAACCAGACGTATTGTGCATCACTTCAGATCACTCAACGCCGACTCTACTGCACTCCCATTCGTGGCATCCTAATCCCGTGTTGTTGTATTCAAAATACGTTTTTGCGGAAAAAAAGCGTTTTACCGAAAGAAACTGTGCTATGGGAAACCTTGGCAAGCTGAGATCGATGGATATTATGCCATTGCTTCTTGCCAATGCGTTGAAACTCAAAAAATATGGAGCATAAAATGAGTAAGATCAAAAATAAGGCACTTATTTCCGTTGCAAACAAAGAAGGGATCGTTGAATTTGCGAAGGCATTGAAGCGCATGGGTTTTGAGATCATTGCGACCGGGGGCACGCAAAAGCTACTGAGTGATAATAGCATAGAGGCAATCAAGATATCTGATTATACGGGTGGTTCGGAAAGTGAACGTGTCAAGACCTTGAGTCAACGCATCGCAAAAGAAATCCTTGAGACTGGAGATATCGGTCTGGTGGTTTGCAATCTCTATCCGTTCTTCGCTCAGAAGGACAAACCATTAGAGGAGATGATTGAGTTGATTGACATCGGCGGTGTAACGCTGATCAGGGCAGCCGCAAAGAACTACAAGAAGGTGTGCGTGGTACACGATCCGAATCAATACGAATATGTAATCGGCGCTTTGCAAAAAGACCAGGCTGATGAGAATTTAAGGCTTGAGTTAGCCAAGAACGCATTTGATTACATCGCTTGGTATGATGCGATCATTGCTGGATATTTCACCCCGGATTTCGCGTCCCGGCGGTATTTTGCAGCCGCCGCCGAGAGGTTCATTCCCCTGCGCTATGGAGAGAACCCGCATCAAAAAGCGGCATTCTATCTGAATAGAATTTATCAGGATGGTTTCAAGATTCACGGCGGCAAGGAGATATCATACAACAATATCCTCGATGCTGACGTCGCGTTCGGGACGGCAATTGAATTCACCGAAGAGATTGCCTGTGCGATCATCAAACATCAGACCCCATGTGGGGTTGCCCTTGGCGAGAACCAGCCAGAGGCTTTCGAGCGTGCCTACATGGCTGATTCCTTATCTGCGTTTGGCGGCATTGTCGGCTTGAATCGAAAGCTGGAGCCGGACACGGCAGAGCTCATTATCAAACACTTTTTTGAAGTGATTATTGCCCCAGCCTATGATGAGAAGGCTCTGGAAATATTACACAAGAAGAAAAATCTGCGCATTGTTGAATTGGACCCAGAGTTGATTGAACCGATGGTATACCGGCCAGTTTTCGGCGGCATACTAGCGCAGGAGCGAGATCTCGCTGACCTGAAGGACTGGGAGGTTGTGACGAAGAGACCCCCTGACGATTATGAAACCGCGGCGTTGAAATTTGCCTGGAAGGTGGTGAAATGGGCAAAATCCAATTCCGTCGTTTTCGCTATCAAGGGGCGAACCGTGGGTATCGGTGCCGGACAGACATCGAGGGTAGGAGCAGTTGAAATCGCACTCCGCCAGTCAGTCGACCGGAGTGCGGGTATTGTGATGGCTTCGGATGCGTTCTTTCCCTTCCGCGACGGCATTGATACGGCGGCTAAGGGCGGCGTTACCGCAGTTATCCAGCCGGGCGGTTCGAAGCGCGATCAGGAAGTCATCGATGCGTGCAACGAGCAGGACATGGCCATGGTTTTCACACATCTGCGGCATTTCCGGCATTGATTTTGGATTGTTGTACTGTGCCTAATATGAAACTACAGTATCACCCATAGACCCATGCTGAATAGCAATTCATCGCGGTCGTTGTTTGTATTGTGACCTTCGTTATACTTGTATAATTGACCGATATTGGATTTTATGTGGAATCTGGTTTTATATGTGTAGTCTATACCGCATTTTATTTGCAGCGTTCTTTCGACTACACCCGACGGAAACGGCGGATTGATTGAACCACCTTCGTCTTCATAAGGAACGTATACACTCCCCTCTCCTTTTCGTGAGTAGTCGATCGTTAAATGAGGTCGCACACCGTACTTGTTTTCATAACGTAGCGAAAAGGATACCTGATCAACGTCATTACCCAAAGGGAAACCCAAGCAGCGGCCGCGGCGTTCATACACATTAAGCGCTGTTTCGTGGGTATACACCCACTTGTCGACCGAGGTGTAATTGATCTTGGCGATCAATGTTTGCCAAACCAGTGATTTCAATCCTACTTGGTATGCTAGTTTATCCGGATAAGGGTCGTCTTCATACATGTAGTCATCGATGAGTAATTCAGCATATAGTATCGAATTAAACAATTGCAGCTGGAAATCAAATGACCACATGACGTTGTCGTCAATGATTTCATTGCGGTCACTACCCCATTGGGCAAGATAGTAGGGGAGAAAAAAGTTTAGATACATTGGCTCGAGAGACCCGCTGAAAAGAATTGCCTCTGAAAATCCGATTTTCAAGAACCTTTTCAGATTCAACCCGAGGCGGTGGATTGACACGAACCGAGATTCTGTGGCATCCAGCACCGAAAAGATACCGCTGAACTCGAAGTAACGCCCGGGTACTTGCAGCGAGAATCCATCATAACTTTGGTGGCCCGGGGAAAAGAGAAGACTGTGCGTGTCGCCCGGTCCTAACAGGAAATTCCGGCGGCCGAAATCGAACATTATCCTATCGAAGTCAAGGCGGATCAATCCTTCATCCAGATAGACCTGGAAATCATTCCAGGGCTTCGGACCGAGGCTATCGAGCTCATTTGCACGGCTGAACCTCGTGCCATGAGCGTATTCCACACGCGGGATGATTCTTCCACCTATCCGTCCATCAAGAATCCCACCGTATATTTCAGGTTCGCTCTGATATGCACCAGCCACATGTAGCAGGTATGAGGAACTCGGATTTTTGGTTAGCAGCGGCGAGAAATAAGAGATAATCCTTCGGTCAATATCATTGACTGTGGTTTCTTTGATCAGCAGGTCATCTAGTTGGCTGATTATCCATTGTGCATCATGTGGGCGTAGCGAGGGTACATCAAAAAATCCTCTGAGCTGGAGATATTCGATATTTTCCATGATCGGTGAATCCAGGGGTACGGTGTATGAAAGTAATATGAATAACAACATCATTTCCTCCTTACTTTAGTGCATACCGGAAAAGGTAAGATCACTTGTATTATATCACAAGTTTTCGATTTTGCAACAGTGAAAAGATTTATGAACACGAGTACCATTTCTTTGAAAAGTGATAGGTGAACCAGAGCATCTTTATGATATGTTAAAAGCCTCTCTCGAAGGTCAGGTGTAGTTTACCATCACGCCACCTCCCGCCCTTCGGCCAGGCGACTGTAATCGAAGCGTTTCCGTAACTGGATCGCGCCTCAAGGCCGAGACCGTATGAGTAAAGCAGCTCACCATCGAGACGTGCGACGTCGACGAGTGGGAAAATCGGCAAGCGGTGATACTCAAGATTGAGCCATAATGCACTGCTGACAAGGAATTCGTCCTCAAGATACCCTCTCAGAGTTCGTGCACCGCCCACGCGTATGTAATCGAAAAACTCCAAGGAGTCAGTTCGTACCCGGTGATAGTGCAGACCGATGATTACCCGATACATAATACAGTCACTGTCGTACACGATTTTCAGCCTGTCGGCCTCTCGAAATAGATAATCGAGATGACCCTGCTGTGAGCAAGACCAATCATATTTTTCGTAGTCGAAGCCGAGGCCGATACCAAGCAGATTGTCGGAGCTTTCATAGCTTGCCGTATCATTCCTGTAATAGTTTACTAGCTCGATTCCTGAAAGCAACGAAACGTTGAAGTATTCGCCGATCGGCGCTCTGAACCGCACTTGTCCTTCAATCAGTCTGGCGGTATCATAGGTCCAGATCGAGAAATTGGCGTCGAGCATTGCCGGGGCGATGAGCACCGGGTCACGATACTCGAGAGAAAATAGTCTCTGGTATTCATAATTGAAATTCATCTGTCGAAGCGTGCCTAAAAGACTATAGGAAGAGAAGGATGCGCCGAATTCGGTATTGTCGCTACTCAGTGACCCGGAAAGAGTCAGAAAATCACTCTGTGTTTCCTCTAATGCAAGCAGTAGATAATACTTACCATTGCGGTCGAGAACACCTTCTCCGATGCCTGCGAATGCTTTTGTGCGCATTAGCCTAATTTTCGCTAATGCGACCTTCCGCGAGGAGAAATATTCACTTTTCTGCCAATTGACCAGTCTTTTCGCAGCACTGACATCGGTGTGGCCATCGGTTTGGAAGTATACGTCTTCGATGATGACCCTCGTTCCCTCGTTAATAACGAGTATCAGTCTATCCGCCTTTTCAACATCATCATATGATAGTTCGGGTGCAATCGTGCAGAACGGAAAACCGGCATAGTTGTATTTGCTGAGAATATCGGATATCAGACGTTCGGCCTCGTCATCATTACTGATGCTTGTGTTATCTTTGAGTAGGTATTTCGACGAAAAGAAAACGTTACCCGTTATTTCCACTGCCACGTCTTGAGTAGACAGTAGAAACGCTAAGGCAATGATGTTGTGTAACAATATGACACTACACCTAGATCAACATTGAAAAAGGTAAGGATGCCACTTGGCATTCGGACTGCCAAATTCGTTAAGTACAAACGTAAAGTAATTTGGTCTTTTTGGCTTCTTCAAGGGAAACATGCCTGCTTGCTTCAAACTACGGTTCCCTTTCTTATTATTGCACTCGTGACATGCACAGACCAAGTTTTCCCACGAGTCGTCACCACCCAGCGCTTTTGGTAATATGTGATCCGCCGTCATCAAGCCCGTCTTCTTGCCACAGTATTGACACTGATGATTATCTCTCTTTATAACATTCTTTTTGGTGAGCGAGATCTCTTTACGCTTTATGTGTATATAATACCTTAATCTAATAACCGACGGCACACGGTAGCTAATGCTGACGGCATGGATGACCTTACCGTCTTCCTTCTCGACCATGTCCACCTTGCCTAATATCAAAAGGGTAATCGCCCTTTTGAGTTTTAGGATGGTGAGTGGCTCATAGTTCTGGTTCAGCAGTAATACGGGCAGTCGTAGCATCAATACTCGATTTGAATCGGTGCGATTTTGTCAATAACAAATTTCCGGCTATAGGTGAAGACTCCAAAAATGCTCGATGAATCTTCATATTCAACGTAGATCCGAAAAGAATCAGGTTCGGAATGGTCTACCAAGATGTTTTCTGGCCTAAGCATGATATTTATTTCGGTCCCGCGCTTTATCAGCTCCTCCCGAATCATGTCGTCGTTTTGAACTGGCCCGATGCGTACAGTATTCTCAACTTTTTCACTAATCGTCCCATAATTGAAATGAACACGGGCAACTTGGTATCCAGTGTAACCCACGACCAAGAGCACGATTAGCAGGAATATGACACCGAAACCAGAGATCCCTCTATTCATTACGATCCACCCTTGCAATAAAACCACTTATCTTCTTCGAGTTCTTCTATCAAGTTACTGGCGCGTGTGATTTCATTGTTGCAATATTGCGTGCACTGCGCATCAGGTTTTGCCTTAGTATAATATGAAATGGCGGATTTGAAGTAACTCATCGCATTGTTTAGTATGCTGCAGTTCTTCGTGCTCTTATCCTTGACCCATTGATTACGGGCGATAATGGCTCTGCGCTGATAAACATCGCCCAGTAACAGGTACGCATACCGGTTACTGGGTTCTATTGTCAGCGCTTCTTTGGCCAGTTGCTCGGCGGTGCCATACTTACCACGTGTGATATTCAAATCAACCAGATAGTAGAGAGGTAATGCTTTGTCAGAGGCCAGCCGGCGCGCGGCCTGGAACTCTTGGTCAGCAGCCTGATATTTCTTTTGCCGCTGATAGGCTTCACCCAATTTCAGATGATAGTAGTAATTGTCGGGCTTGTTCTCGATTAGTTTTATGTACTCCTTCTCCGCTTCCGCGTAGCGCTTGAGTTCGAGCAATGTCTCGCCGAGTTTCTCAACAACCTCCATATTATCGGACCTTTTGGCAACGATGTCCTTCAAATACGATATTGCCATGTCGGGCTGGCTCATCTGAATATAGACATCGGCAATTGCATACTGAGTACTCAAGTTCTCGCGTTCATACAGTAGGCTCTTATTGTAGTAATCAATGGCCTTTCGATGTTGTCCCATTTCTTTGTAGACATATCCCAAACCATTGAGTAGATTCACATTGGTCGAGTCTTTTTCCAAGCCGCCTTCGTATTCGGCAATTGCTTCGGTGAACCTTTTCTGTTCGGCATATAAGGCACCCAGCCCTTCGTAGGCACGGGGGTCATTCGGGTCAATCGTTCTTGCCCTTTTATAGAGAGATTCAGCAGTCGTTTTCTCGAGCTTCGCGCGATGGGTTTTGGCAAGGGCAATGTAAGCGCCATAGAATCCGGGCCACAATTCTATGGCCTTATTGAAGTTCTTAATGGCTTCGTCGTAATTACTCTGCTTATAGTACTCAAACCCAATAGAATAGTGCTGTTCTGCTTCTCTTCTTTGTTCCTCGGTTGTCTTCACGACTGGTTCCTGCGTGGTTTGTGAGGGTGCACAAGACAAGAGTAAACTCGTTGTGATGAGTATCACAAGGCCGACACCCATAATCATTCTTTTCATCTTTGCCTCCATTTCCTTTGTTATGTAATATGGAGCCGACGGGATTCGAACCCGTGACCTCTTGACTGCCAGTCAAGCGCTCTCCCAACTGGGCTACGGCCCCGGATTTGCTCATTTAGTTTAATGAGATTATATTGTAAAACTACTCTGAAGTCAAGGATAATCTATGAAGATGCGTTGCGGTGCTGGTTTGGAAATGCGAGCAGTCTAAGTGTGTCGGGTTCGTCTTAAGATCCACATCCTGTTGGTTGGTTTCGAAAAGCGATTCGTTGATCGGGTACCGGTTTCGTTCGAAACCGTAAAACGCAACCGTATCGCACTTCGCAACCGATTACCGACCATGATAATGCACACGTGCGCGTATGATCCACCGTAGGGCAAACGACGGCTGGGAAGGGCGGGTAAGAGGGGGCACGGGAAATGCCCCCTTCTGTGTTATTCTATTCTTCATCCTCGGGTATTTCGTCTCCGGGCTGCAGCACGATGTAGGGCAGGCACCAGGCACGCGCATAGTATGTGGCGTCAGCGGTGTCGAAAAGAGTCTGCCAGCCGATCACATCCGTCGCGCTGTGACGCACTGCGGGCGTGACGATTATGCTGTCGTGGGCAATGACCCAGGTGCGTGTAAATGTATTGGTGTTCTCCCGATAAAATGGTCGCCGGATATGATGTCCAATGCCTGGTCGGTGTCCGGTTCCGTGATGTAAGAATGCCCACGTGGAATCGTCTTGAGCATTACACACAACCGTGACCTCGACCGTGTCGCCAGGATAGAAAATGGGCAGTTCATCTTTCTCGAAATATGTATTTGCATCATTGACGACGAATTCGTAATTTCGGCTCGCCACCAGAGCTCTAATTTCGGTGATTGTCACGGGATAGTCAGTGTTTTCGGTGTAGATATCGGCCACGGTGAGACTGCCGAGTCGCCAATCTCCGCCCTCGTCTTTCCATAGCTTGACCTTACGAATAACGCTATCTGTGATGGCACGTTGATAAACGGGTTCCATTATGTCGTTGTTGACAAAGAACCCGTAACCAGGTGGTTCGCCGTGGAAATGCGCACGTATGGTGACGTCAGCACTGTCACCGATGATAATTATCTCATATTCACGAATCACTGGTCTCTCTATCCAGCGTACCCACCTGACGTAGGGTATGGAGTCGTTTAGTATGATTTTATCCGCGTTTTCTCTTGGAACTTGTGTGCTGTCGTCATGATTCTGGAGCGCTCCATCAGCGATATACCATGAAGATTCTAGGAGATCCCGAATCGATGCCTCATCGTTTTCTTTGGTGCAGCTTGTGATGAACGCCATGACCAACAGCAGAACTAGTAATAGTCTCACGTGTTTCATCCTTCCTCCTTTCACAGAGTTTGACGTCCGGTACTAGGGGAAAGGTTTAATTCTTGTGTACTAGCGCTTCTTTGATAATCTTGCGGCCAGGATGCTCAGCTCAAAGAGCAATAGCAAGGGCACCGATAGCAGTAGCAGGGTAAAGAAGTCGCCAGTAGGGGTAATAACCGCACATAGAATCAAAACGGCAACGATGGCTTCGGGCCTGTGCTTTCTTATTGTGTCAACATCCACGATACCCAACCTCATCAAGAAAAAGACGATTAGCGGCAGTTGGAACAATACACCACTTCCTAACATACACCAGAGGAAAAAATTCAGGTATTTCCCAATGTTCAGCAGGGGTTGAATCGTGTCACTGCCAAAAGAAAGCAGGAATTTCAGACCGTACGGTATGAGTATGTAGTATCCGAAAAGAATGCCGATCACGAACAGGATGAGCCCCGAACCGATGTAGCTGAGCGAAATTCTTCTTTCACTTTTGGTTAGACCCGGGCCGATGAACGCCCAAGTCTGATACAGCAAGAAAGGAAAAGCTATGATTATTCCTAAGAATAGTGCCACTTTGATCTGAGCAACGAACGCTTCTGCTGGTGCAAAGAAGTAGGTGGTCTCCAGCGAAGCGCGTTGAATTATCATGCCCATGACCTTTTTCGCAAAGAAGAAGCCAGCGATCGTGAACACCGCGACCCCAGCGATTGAGTACAGAATTCTCTTCCTGAGTTCTTCTAGGTGCTCAATGAATGTTGTCCGCTTTTCGTTCATGTGATATGCCGATATGAGATTGCTTCGGCTCTAATCGCGATACTCAAGAGGGAGGGAATATGCTGAGTTTTTTGATATGGCAAGGATTCGTTCGTCGATCACGAATACATAGTCATAATGTATCCGTGGCAAATTGTAGATGACTTTGTACGTTGCGGATGCGGGATCGTAGTAATAGATGCCCGAGTAGGTTGCGCAGTAAAGAACATCGTTGTCGGTGTCGATGTCATAGATGTTAAAGTAAGGGAGAAGCATCCAGCTGCTGTCGGTGCCTAGTGAATCGTCGACCACATCCGAATACCGTATGATTTGATTATTAAGGCCAAGAGAGTAGATATCATTTTCGATGCTGACGATGTCCTTCACGCCGAAATTGTATATGGTGGACCATCCCTCAATCACTTTGTTGTATTTGTACAGGGCAAATTCTCCTCCCACGTAGACTGCTTTCTCGGTAGGGTGAATGTAGTACACTGCATACCGATCCGGGCCGAAAGGTATCTCGATACTACTGCCTTTGATGATCTTATACATCCCAGAACGCGTTCCGACGTAGATATTATCCTCATCTGAACCCAGCGACAATACGTTTGTGTTGAAATTACCTACGGGAAATTCAAGTGAACCGCTTGTCCTTAAAACCAGATTATCTCGAGCGAGGAAAATATCATCGTCAATGGTAACGATGTCGGTCACCACGCGGTCCAAGCGAAGGTACTGCCAGTTTTTGTCGCCCGTTCGATAAGAAGATATTCCTGACGTGCACAGGAAATAGAGCCTTTCGGCAGATTTCTTGACGGTCGTAATTCGGGAATCAAGTGGGCCGTGGACGATGCGTTCGTTTTGCAGCGATATTTTGTTGTATTTCAATAAGCCATATTGATCAGTGCCGACATATAGATACATGCCGTCATCGTAGATTGACGTTATTGCGTATTGATGAAAAGGCATCTGTGAGGTTTGGGCGTCGTCATAATAGTAGTACGGGTTGAGGAATGGATACTCCCGGGTATCGCTCGGAGATGTCTTTTTGTACCAGCTCAGATTTTGTGGAAAATAACTAACGTTGGATAATACTCCGGTTGTTTTGTCGAGGGCGTACTTCTCGCTTGTCTCGGTACCCTCGATGTACAGCATGCTCGCATCGATGGCAAATCTATATACGACGCAAGAGATAGGGTACTCCCTCAGATTATAAGTAGTTTGAGAAAGACGGAGGACACGGTCTGGACAGACAATCCAGAGGTCATTGGTGTACCGGTCATACCCTACCAGTTCAGGGACGCAATCGAAATATATCGATTTCTCAAAGGTGAAGCTTTGTTTGTTTATGAACAGCAGATGTTGACCACTCACGGCAAACACTTGCAGATCAGAGGTGGCAATTGATTTGACTTTTCCGAGAGGAGGCATTATTGTATAACGGTCCCACATTGCATTCCGCGGGTAGATATTGACCTGAAGCAAGAAACAGAGTAAAAGATTGATCATCACATTTTATTGTGCAAACTCTCTCCTCAGAAGAAAATTCATGGCTTTGGGAAGGTAGTCTATCAAGTCTCCAGCCATGAGTGTGTATTCATTTGTCTCATCCATTGCCCGGTCAGCGCATAATCCGTGCAGAAAGACGCCGGTAATGGCAGCGTCCAATAACGTCTGGCCTTGCGCCAGTAGACCGCTGATCATACCGACTAGAACATCACCGGTACCGGCCGAGGCGAGTCCCGAGTTACCCGTTGGATTCACATACGTTGTGCCATCCGGCGCAGCGATTACGGTTGGTGCTCCCTTGAGTACCAGGATGCAGTCAAATCTCTTGGCATACGTCGTCGCCAGTTCGACTCTTCTCCGGTTGATTTCGCGCGGTTTGATCTTTACTAATCTAGCCAATTCACCGGGATGTGGTGTAAGTATGAATGGTGCCTTGATTTTCTTGAAGGTTCCCGGATGTTGGGCAAGAATATTGATCGCGTCAGCGTCAATTATCAGGGGTACGGTGATCTCAGGTAATATGAGACGGAGGAACTCGGCAGTCTCTGGGTGCGTCGTGATTCCAGGGCCGAGGACGACTGCCTCGCTGATTTTTGCGAGGCGTAGCAGTTGCCCTGCTGCTTTTGAGCTTATTGTTTCGTCCGCCGTCTGTGCCAACGGTACCTTAACGACCTCCAGTAGTCTGGATTCCAGAGCATCCATGATGCCGCGTGGCGCAGCCAGGCGGACCAGACCAGCACCCACCTTGAGAGCCGAGTGGGAGGCCAGCGCCGCAGCCCCAGAAAACCCACGTGCGCCCGCGACGACTAGTACATTTCCAAAGGTTCCCTTGTTGCCGTCGGGCGGACGGTAAGGAATCAGTGAGAGAATATCGTCGTATTCGATGACCCGTGGGAATTCATTATCGATCAATGAATAAGGTATGCCAATGTCAATCGTATACAAGTCTCCACAGAACGCTCGACCTGGGAATAGGTAGTTGCCTCTTTTGGGTAGGCACATGGTGGCTGTAGCATCAGCAATGACACATGTCTTCTTGAATTGACCGTCGTCGCCATTGACACCTGAAGGGATATCGATTGATAAGACAAACGCCTCGGTATTATTGATGAGTTCAATCGCTTGATAATGGATACCTTTCGGCATACCACTGAAGCCGGTGCCAAAGATTCCGTCGACTATCACTCTCGGATTGAATGCGCGGTTCACGTTATCGAGATTGCCGAAGCGGGCAGTGGGGTATATGTCTAACTTTGCCTTCTTAGCGAGGTCGAAGTTGAGCAAGGCGTCGCCCTTCAACTCGTTCACTTTGCCCAGAAGCACAATTTTCACGAGGGCCCCGCGATTGTGCAGATGTCGGCCAATGACAAATCCATCACCTCCGTTGTTACCCTTACCGCAGATGATCAACACCCTCAAATCCTCCAGAGGGAAGTAATTATCGAGCACGTCAACGCAACCACGGCCGGCATTTTCCATGAGAACAGCGCTGGGAATACCTAGTTCGTTCATCGCCCAGGTGTCGATCTTCTTCATCTCGGCATTGGTAACTAGTCGCATACAAAATTCTATGGAAAAAAATGAGAAAGTCAATATTCAATGGCTTCGACACGCATTAACAGGGTGGAGCGAAAAGACGTGCAACAGTATTGAGCTAGGAAAGGACTAAACGACAGCACGCGTACGCTGTCGAATCTATGAGTGTGGGCTTGACTTAGTGCATGGAATATATATAATCTGCAAAGGAGTAGAAAATGATTTTTTTCTTATTTGGTCAGAGCTCAGGGCAGAGTAATCCCATCATGGGTTTGCTGCCATTGATACTCATATTTGTTGTTTTTTATTTTCTCTTGATTCTGCCACAACAAAGAAAACAGAAGCAACACAGAAGATTGATAGCCGAGTTAAATAAGGGGGATCGTGTTGTGACGTCCTCTGGTATCCGGGGCACAATAGCTAACGTGAAAGAGGATACCATCACCCTTCTAATCGCAGACGGCGTAAAGATTGAGCTGGAAAAGGGACACATTGTAAACAAATTAAAGCCCAGCGGTAGTTAAGACCAACTTACATAGTTCGGGGCAGCAGACACGGAGTAAAAATTGGCACTGTCGGTTCTAAAATATCCAGCATCAGGGTTGAGAAAGAAGGCCGCGCCAGTAGAGAAGATCGGTGAAGAGATCTTCAATCTGGTCGAGGCCATGATTGAGACCATGCTTACGGAAGACGGCCTTGGTCTGGCGGCTAATCAGGTTGGCAAGGATTCAAGGATTTTCGTCTTGAACACGACACCGCGTGAGGAACAACCGCAGTCCATGGCTTTCATCAACCCGGTCGTGCTCCATCAAGAAGGCGAGGTGAAAGGTGAAGAAGGTTGCTTGAGTTTTCCCGAACTCTATTTGGATATTGCAAGACCCGAGAAGGTACGAATCTATGCAAAGGATTTATATAATGAGGGTTTTATACTCGACGTAGCAGGGATCCTAGCCCGCGCCGTAATGCATGAAATGGATCATCTGAATGGTATTCTATTTATCGATCACGCGGCGGACACGGATCGTGAAAATCTCCAAAAATACCTGGCTGGTCTGGCAAAAGAAGTTGAGGTCCGTGAAGAACGATGAACATATTCTTTTTTGGCTCGACGGACTTTTCCTTACCCATATTGCAGCGTATTCATGAAGCATTCGGCGTTTCGGGTGTTGTGATTACGAAACCAAGACCGAGGGGCCGGGGTTTGAGAACGACACCACCGCGCGTCGCCGAATGGGCTGAGCGCCTCGGGTTGAACATATACATGCCCGATGATCCGAACAGCGAAGCTTTCATCGACGAATTGAGAGAACTGAGGCCGGATTTGTTCGTGCTTTCCGCGTACGGGTACATCTTGAGCAAGACTTTGCTTCAGCTTGCCCGACTCGGAGGGATTAATATTCATCCATCATTGTTGCCTAGATATCGAGGCGCTGCACCGATTCAGAGAGCCATCATGGCCGGTGAGGAAAGAACAGGGATTACCATATTTTTTATGGACGAGAAGGTTGATCACGGCGAGGTAATTGCTCAGCGTGAGATACCGATTGAAAAAGATGATACCTATGGTTCGCTTGCTGACAAACTCGCGCACCTGGGTGCCGAAATGATAACCGGTGTTATACAGAGGGTGAAATCCGATAGTCATGAGCTAACCAAACAGCAAGAGGGAAAAGCATCATATGCGCCTAAGATAAAGAAGCAGGAATTTTTCATCAACTGGGAGCAGACTGCGGAAAAGGTATATAACCATATTCGGGCTCTGTTGCCCCGACCCGCAGCAAGAACGCATTTCAGGCAGCGTGAGTTGATGATCACGCGGGTACAGCTCGGAGACAGGAAACTTTCACCTGGGATGCTCTCGGTGGAAGATAAGAGATTGTACGTTGGTGCGGGTAACGGATCACTCGAGCTGCTTGAGGTCAAACCAGAGGGCCGCAAAGCAATGTCGGCTCGTGATTTCATCAATGGTTATCGCATACAAGAAGGAGAGGTGTTAGGATGACTGCGCGTGAGGCAGCGCTCAATGCGCTCTGTGAAGTGGAAGAGGGGAAGAATCTCAAAGACGCCTTGGGTGCGATCTTTGAAAAAAACGAAATCAAGGATGAGGATCGACAACTCGCAAATGAACTGGCGTTTGGTACGCTGCGGCATCGTGAAGAAATAGACCAGATAATCAGAGAAACCCTGACCGGTGATTTCTTCTCGCTCGATATCGTACTCAAGAATGTATTGAGAATCGCTGTTTATCAGTATTTGTTTTTCGACCGGATACCGATTTATGCAATCGTTAACGAAGCGGTCAATTTCGGACGAAACCTGAAAGAAAAAGGTTTGATCAATGCCCTGCTGCGCGGTGTTATTAGAAACAAGCGGGTTCAGGTATTACGCGAGCCACGTGCCTGGGTTTTTCGGAAAATCATTGAAGCCTACCAGGTAGAGGGCGAGAAGATCATAGAATGTTTCAAGATTCGTCCTACGCCCTATATCCGTATCAATCTATTGAAAAACAGTGTTGAAGAGGCGCGAGAAAGATTACGCATGAACGGCTTGGATTTCAGACCTGCGAACTGGTTTTCCGAATTTAAGTCGGTCGATCATCTCAGTTTAATCATCAACAGTCCCCTGATGAAGCAAGGATACATTTCGATTCATGACGAAGCACAGGGTTTGGTTTGCCACCTCGTGGCTCCGAAGCCAGGGGAGAAAATCGTCGACCTCTGCTCGGCACCAGGGAGCAAGGCAACCTATATGGCCGAGTTAATGCAGAATGAAGGTATGATCATTGCTGTCGAAGTCAGCAATGAGCGATTAAAGTTGGTGGTGGACAACGCGGATCGATTGGGCATTCGAACCATAAGGCCAGTTATTGCGGATGGCCGTTACTACACTCTCGTAGGTGTAGACAAGGTACTCGTAGACGCGCCGTGCACCAATGCTGGTGTTATTGCAAAAAGGCCTGAGGTGAAGGATCGGGTGAACAAAAAGGTTGTTACAAGGTTGGCCAAGCTCCAATACGACCTACTTACAAATGCGGCAAAATTCTTACGGGTTGGCGGTTCACTAATATACTCAACCTGTAGTATTTTACCCGATGAGAATGAAGATGTCGTTGCGCTGTTTCTGAAGGATAATCCTAATTTCGTCGTCGAACCAGCAAAGGATTTCGTGCCGCAAGGCGACGAGTTTCTCAAGGTATTACCTTGTGATCATAACACCGACGGTGTTTTTGCGGCAAGACTCAAGAAGGTTGAATGAGTTCCCTTTGATGGAATGAAAAAAAGTAGTAAATGATTCGGCCCGACATTAGCGATGTCGGGATCGGTTCTCCGCAAAATTTGAGTATTCTCGTATAATCATCACAAGAAAAAGCATACATATAGAAATACCCCGTGATTTCATGCCTAATATCATGAATTAAGGCCATATTAGTACTTGACAAATATCAAATAATATGTAAAATGGGGTGAAATGGGGAAAAATGGGGAACATTAGATTTCGTGGATTCTTCACGCATATCCTAGACGACCGCAAACGACTGGCCATACCTAGTCAGTTCCGTAATGTTTTGAATCACGAATCAGAAGGCCGGGTGATTCTCACCCCTGGTTATGATCGTGAAATTGCTGTCTATCCCTTGAAGATATGGGAGGAGATCGAAGACAAGGAGTTATTGTCTCTCTCCATGGATTACTTACAGTCGCGTCGCTACCGGCGCCATTTCACCTTTGGTATCAAGGAGGATCGACTCGATGCCCAAGGAAGAATATTGATCCCAGATTTCTTGCTCGCGCATGCCCGGGTCACCAAGGAAGTCGTGATTGTTGGTGAAATTAACTACATTGAATTATGGTCTCCTGAGAATTATGCGGTGTTTGGTAAGGAAGTTGAGAAATTCTATTCAGAAGATGCTGAAGGCATCGAACGTTTAAGAAGGAGGAAAGATGAAAATACAAGCCGTTGAGGCAATGAATGACAAGAAGGTTTCATTTTTTCTGCCGAGTGGTGAAATCGACGAGCCTGGATTCGAAAAGATAGAACTCAAGTTTAAACAGATGATCGAAGAGGGTGATTTCAATATAATAATCGATCTTTCGCGGGTGAGTCATATTAACTACAAGGTCGTCGGATGGCTCATCGAATATCAACAGAAATTCAAGAAATACGGGGGTGATATAAAGCTCGTAAACGTTTCACCCTACTTGTACGATATCTTAAGATTATACGGCTTTTATCCGTTTGAAATCTATCCATCACGCAGAGCCGCGCTCAAGAGCTTCGCCTGATTGATGGCACAGCAACAGGTTTTTCATCAACCTGTCCTAGTAGATGAAGTTATTCATTGGATGAACCTGAATGACGAGGGCTTGTACTGTGATTGTACGGTCGGTGGTGCGGGGCATCTTGTGGCCATGTTGAAGAATACCGACGCGGCGCGGTTTGTCGGTATCGACTGCGACCCCGAGGCAGTCGCCCATAGCCGCCACGTTGTGGCTGATTATCGCAATCGGTGTTTTATCTTCGAAGATAACTTTATTAATCTAGATTTAATCCTTGATAAAATAAACATCCGATTTGTCAATGGTATACTTTTCGATTTAGGTGTTTCATATCATCAGCTAACGACCTCGGCTCGTGGATTCAGTTTTGACCGAGCGGGTGATTTGTTAATGCAGATGTCGCCAAAAACCGAATCCTTGCGTGACAAATTATACAGAGTACGCGAAGATGAGATAATGCGTGTTTTGAAGGAATATGGTGACGTCCGTAATTATCGGAAGTTGGGAAAAAGAATCTTTGAACTCCGAGATGCTCTCCATACGACTCTTGATTTGAGAAGTGTTGTCGAAGAATCAGTTCCAAGACGATACTTGAAAAAGAACCTACACAAAGTATTTCAGGCTTTGAGGATTTGGACGAATCAGGAGTTGACAAATCTCAGGCAGGGTTTGCTTGTCGCCTTCCGAAAACTAGAAACCAAAGGCAGGATGCTCGTCATCGCCTACCATTCGGGTGAGGATAGGATAGTGAAATGTTTTTTCCGTGAGTTGAAACAGGGAGGCAAGATTCGAATGTTAAACAAGAAGGTGATAAAACCTCGAGATGAAGAGGTTAAGAACAATCCGCGTGCGCGAAGCGCAAAGATGAGGGTAATCGAAAAATGCGTGCGCTCGTAATTTTCATCTCGGTTATCATTTATCTCTTCGTGCTCGTGTTCATTGAGAGTGAATTGGTGAAGATTGAGGTACGCATGGAGGAGTTGAAGAACCGTGCTATCGCTTTGAGGAATCGGAAAAAGCAATTGGAATCCGAATTGATCGACATTGCCAATCTCGCAAACATTGAGGCTTCGGCAAAAGCGATGGGGTTTGTGTTCCCGGATGATGATGATGTGTTAGGGGTAGTCGAGTGATCCGAACGAAAATTCTCAATTTCCTTCTCTTTTTCCTCTCGCTGGTCTTTTTCTCCTATCTTTTCTATATACAATGCTTCAAGCATCAATACTACGAAGCAAGAGCGAAGCGACAGCACGAAAAGAAATATGTTCTGTTGGGTACCAGGGGCAACATATATGATCGAAATGGTATCCCTATTGCTACATCGGAACCATGTTTCAGTGTTTTTTGTACACCGCGCTATGCGGTTAGAAAAAATGAGCTGGTTCGTGAAATCGCCGGGGTTTCTCGTAAGTCACGCGCTCAGATAAGAAAGTTGGTCGACACCCGTGAGTTCTTCTGGATCGAGATGAAGGTGGATAAGAAGCGGCGTGATCGATATCTGGCGATCGACGATCCAAGTATCGGTTATACCAACGACTTGAATCGTCTCTACAACATGCCCGAAATCTTTGCCAGCCTGATCGGTAAGTGCGGTATGGACAATCGTGGTATCGAAGGTCTTGAGCTGCAGTTTAACGACATCCTCAGCGGTGAATCGGGATTTGCGGTATATCAAAAGGATCCGACCGGTGGAATCTTTCCTTATCATAATCATCCCGAGAAGGAACCTCAATCGGGCAAGGATGTCTACCTGACGATCGATCTCCAGTTGCAGGCGATCCTTCACAGGAAACTCAAGGATTGTCTAGAAAAGGAAGATGCCCGGACCGTAGCCGGCTTGATCATCGAACCGAGCACGGGAAGAATTCTTGCCATGGTTAACATTGGAAGAAACGGTGATCATAGAAATCATGTGGTCTGTGATGAATTTGAACCCGGGTCCACCTTTAAACTAGTGCCTTTGACATTTGCGCTGCAGAATGGGGTAAAGGAAACCGATGTGATCGACACCCAAGATGGTAAGATAAGAGTGCGCGGACATCTTATAAACGATTACCGAGACTACGGTATTGTCACAGTGCGCCAGGCCATTGCTCATTCGAGCAATGTTGCGATGGTGAAGTTATCGGAAAAATTCGATCGGGAAAACTTCTTCCTCTTGCTGCGAGATTTTGGGTTTGGAGAGCATACCGGTATTGAATTCCCCGGTGAGGTACGAGGTCGATTGCCTGACGCTACCAAGGTTAACGATGTTGAATTTGCGACCCTGGTTTTTGGCCAAGGACTGACCGTGAATTTGCTTCAGCTGTCGATGGCCTATCAGGCAATCGCGAATAGCGGAGTTTTATACAAACCCAATATTTTGCAGGAGATACGAGCAGGGAAGAAAATCATCCAGCAAAACCGTCCGTTGAGGATAAGACGTGTCGTTAGTTCGTCGATGGCTCGGCGCGTAACCGATATACTATGTGCAGTTGTTGAAGAAGGAAGTGGCGCTGCTGCTTCCTTTAATGACATCAAGATAGCAGGTAAGACAGGAACCGCTCAGAAAGTTGTTGATGGTAAGTACTCAAATAGCTCTATCGTTACTACCTTTGCAGGCTATTTCCCTGCTGCAGCACCCGATTACCTTATCATGCTCATGATTGATGAGCCGAAAAGCGGATATTGGGCGAGTACGATCGCGGCACCAGTATTCAGAGAAGTTGCTCATAGCATATATCAGATGAACTCGCATCGTTATGCGGCTAAGTGAGTTGATTCTCGGGGTCGACGGCCAGTTGTATAACATGAAAGATGTCGAGATACGTTCGCTTGAGTTCGATTCCAGGAAGATAAACCGAGATGCTCTATATATTGCGGTGCAAGGAGCAAGATACGATGGTCATAATTTCATACGGGAGGTGGAGAGCAAAGGAGCCGTGGCCGTCGTTACTCAGAAGAAGGTCGATACGACGTTGCCTCAAATAGTGGTAAGTGATACTCGCGATGTTTTGCGGAAGTTGGCAAAACGATTCTATGGCAATTTTGATAAGTTAATCAAAATTGGGGTAACCGGGACCAATGGCAAAACGACTACGGCCTTTCTGATTCACTCAATTTTGACTCAGGCGAGGAGGAACCCCGGCCTCATTGGGACAGTATATTATCTATCGAAAACAACGTACAAAGCAACACGCACGACTCCCGAGGCTCTAGATATTCTGAAATTATACAACGAATTCGAGATGCAGGGGCTCGATTCGGTGGTCATGGAGGTATCATCACATGCCCTTAAACTCAAGCGTGTGGAAGACATAGATTTCGACGTTGCAGTATTCACAAATCTGTCGCAGGACCATCTTGATTTCCACGATACCATGGATGATTATCGCGCATCCAAATTGCATATATTTTCGTTGCTCAAGCAGAACGGCCATGCGGTATATAACAACGATGACGAAATCGGCGCGTTCATTAAGGCATTACCGCTGGTTAATAAGATATCCTTCGGGACCAAGACCGGGAGCGATATTCAAGCTAGAATCGTTGAACAGACACTCGATGGTCTGAGACTCATGGTCCGGTTGGACGGCAATGAACATGAGGTCCGATCTGCCTTGATCGGGGAATTCAACTTATACAACATCCTGGCTGCGTTTGCGGCGGGTATTGCGTTAGACATTGATACAAAAAATATCGTCGGGGGTATTGAGAAATTGAAGACAGTGCGTGGGCGCATGGAACGCGTTGTCAGTAATATCTTTGTTGATTTCGCGCATACGCCAGCAGCAATCGAAAATGTTTTGCGTTCCTTGAGAAAATATGCCGTGGGTAGGTTGATCATTGTTTTTGGTTGTGGTGGCGATCGTGATAAGGACAAACGTCCAAAGATGGGTGCGATTGCCTCAAAACTGGCTGATATGGTAGTAATAACATCAGACAATCCGCGCACTGAGGTACCTACGCAAATCATCGATGATATCAAACGAGGCATTATAGGTAATAACTACAAGATTGTCGAGGATCGCGTAGATGCCATCAGATACGCGATCTCTTCGAGAGACGATAGCGATATTGTCGTCATTGCTGGAAAGGGACACGAAGAGTATCAAATCGTCGGTGATAGGGAAATTGAGTTCGATGATGCTGAGGTGGTACGGAAATGTTCCGAGAATTCATGTTAGGTGAGATCGTCGAGATGGTAAACGGCGAGGCAAGATTCTCCGGTGCTGAATTGGTGCGTCGTGTTTCGATCAATTCAAGGGAGACTAAACCGGGCGACCTTTTCTTTGCCCTGAAGGGGCAACATGCTGACGGGCATGATTATGTTGAGGATGCATTTCGACATGGTGCGCTTGCAGCAGTTGTTGAACGAGAACAATCATTGGTCAATGAAATACTTGTTTCGGATGCGCTTTTTGCCTTGGGAGAATTAGCACGAAATTATCGCAAGCATTTTACGGTAAAGACGATCGGTATCACCGGTACCACCGGCAAGACGACCGTGAAGAATTTGGTCGCGGCAATATTGAGAAAACAGTATCGAGTACTATGTACTGGGAAAAATTACAATTCGCTGATTGGTCTGCCGTTGACGATTCTCGGGTTATCAGGTTATGAAGACTACTCCGTATTAGAGATGGGAACTAACGCTCCTGGAGAAATCCGACGCTTGTGTGATGTTGCAAGGCCTGATATCGGACTGATTACTAACATAGGGCCAGGTCATCTTGCCGGGCTCAAATCGATTGAAGGCATCAGAAGGGAGAAATTCGCGTTGTTGGATGCGCTGCCGAGGGATGGTCTTGCCCTGGTCGGCGAAGGGGCGGGTGAGTCGACGAGGGATAATTTCGGTCGCTTCTCCCGAGACATGATAGAAACCGTTGAAATCACCGAACACGGTTCCAGTTTTTCCTATCACGGAAGTTCATTCTTTACTCAACTATTGGGTATGGCTAATGTGTACAATTGCTTGGCGGCGGTTTGTCTTACTTCATTAATGGGTATCGACTATCAGGCTCAGCGAGCAGCTATCGCTGAATCGAGACCCGAACCCGGCCGTATGGAACCGATATCGATAGGTGGTCTTTTAATAATCAATGATACCTACAACGCAAACCCGGCTTCCATGAAGGCAGCAATTGATTTCGTCACCGCACTGAACCGTAGAAAGATTCTTGTCCTCGGTGATATGCTCGAGCTCGGGTCACGGTCCCGAGAGTTGCATCGGGATGTCGGTCATTATGCGCAGCACCGCACAGATATGCTCATCACCCTGGGTCGTGAGTCAGAGTTTTACCGCGGTAAGCATTTTGTGCACAAAGACGAATTGCTCTGCTACCTGAACGAAACTCTGGCCGGAGACGAGGTCGTGTTGTTTAAGGCTTCTCGGGCACTTCGCTTTGAAGAACTTGTGAGCCGTATCCTGATGATGCGAAGATGAGGAAAACATTGTGTGGTTTTTTCTAAATGGTAGGTGAGAGAATATGCTATATTGGATTCTGTACCCACTAAGAGACTACTTTGGTCCCTTGAGACTCTTTGGCTATATTACTTTCCGTAGTGCCTACGCGGCAGTCTTTGCGATTCTCATCGTGCTTGTTTTCGGCCGAAAGTTCATAAATCTATTGGCCACCAGGTCGGTGACCCAGAGGGTAAGAACAGAAGTACCAGACAGTCATCGTGTAAAACAAGGTACCCCGTCTATGGGGGGCATTTTGATACTGGGTTCGATTTTGATTTCATCCCTTCTCTTCTGCGATCTGAGTAACCCTAACATACTCATACTTTTCACGGCAACGGTTTACTTCGGCCTCTTAGGATTCTGGGACGATTATATTAAGATATACAAGCAGCGGCCACGCGGTCTGTCGATTAAGACCAAACTCATTGTTCAGATAGTCTACGGACTGGCCTTGGGATTTTTCTTATACTTTTTTGGACCTGAGGGTTATACGGCCAAGACCAATCTCATTTTTGTTAAGAACTACGTCATAAGTTTTGGTGCATTCTACCCAATATTCGTCGCCATGGTGATAATCGGTTCTTCCAATGGAGTCAATTTAACTGATGGACTAGACGGCCTGGCGATAGGCCTGATCGGAGTGGCCGCGCTCGCCTATGCCACGCTCGCCTACGCGGCAGGCCATGTGATCATCAGTGATTATGTGAACATTATTTTCTTAAAGGCTGGTGGCGAAGTTACTGTCTACTGTGCCGCGATACTGGGTGCAAGTCTTGGGTTCCTGTGGTTTAACACATATCCGGCTCAGGTCTTCATGGGCGACACTGGCGCCCTGAGTCTTGGCGCAATAATCGGAACCGCCGCGATACTCATCAAACAGGAAATCCTCTTGGTGTTAGTGGGTGGTGTTTTCGTCATCGAGGTCTTAACCGTATTGGCCCAGGTGCTTTATTTTCGTCGTACTGGAGGTAAACGACTTTTCAAAATGGCGCCCTTACACCATCATTTTGAATTGAAGGGCTTGGTTGAGCCAAAAATCGTGGTGCGCTTCTGGATCGTGGGTATTATCTTCTTATTATTTGCCCTTTCGACGCTAAAAATCAGATGATATGAAGGTGCTTCTTCTGGGTTTTGGTCGTGCAAATTTACCAGTCGCACAATACTTGGTGCAGAAGGGTGATGAAGTTTATGTTTATGATGAGAACATCACCGGCCTTTCCGAGTCGGCACAGAAGATGATCAGTGATGGTAAGGTCAGAATGCATGATGGCGATCAATATGATCTGGTCGTCACTTCGCCCGGATTTCCGCCCCATAAGTCAATATGCAAGACCTTGGTTGCATCGAACGTTCCGATAGTTGACGAGATCGAATTTGCATATCAGGAATTGACGGGAGCCAAAATTGTCGCCGTGACCGGCACAAACGGCAAGAGCACCACCGCGGCTGTGATTAGCAACATCATGTGTGCCGCTCGAATCGAGAATTTTCTCGGTGGGAACATCTCACCGGGCAAACCGTTTTCTCAAGCTCTGCTTGAGAAAAAGTATGAATTCTACGTGCTCGAAATTTCTTCATTCCAGTTGATGCGAATTAGTGATTTTCATCCGCATGTTGCGGTCGTGACTAACCTAAGCCTTGATCACTTGAATTGGCATAAAGATTTCGAGGAATATAAGGCAGCGAAATTCAGGATTTTCCTGAACCAAGGAGAAAATGATTTCGCGGTTCTCAATTATGATGACGACTGGGTGCGGGATTTGGCTACAAACATCAAGTCACATGCAGTCTTTTTTGGTTTTCACACCAGAGAGGGAGTTTCTATTAATGGGAAATTCCATTATGACGATAGTGAGTTATTCGCAAACACCAAACTGCCTTTGGTGGGTAGGCATAACCTGCTGAACATGGCGGCCTCAATTGCGGTGGCCAAGATCTTGAATATTGATAACCAGGACATCGAAAAAGGGCTTAGAACATTCAAGAACCTGCCGCATCGCTTGGAAGACCTTGGTTCAATCCTCGGCATAAGATATATCAATAATTCAATGTGTACCAATGCAACTGCGGCCATCGCATCGTTGCAAGCCATCGATGGGTTCAAAATCGTGATTCTCGGTGGTAAGCACAAGGGAGATGTAGGTGAAGCATATTTCGATGTTTTGATGCGCCAGGCAAAGGCATGCGTCATTCTGGGCGAGAACGCGCACTTCATTGCCGACTATTTCCAAAACCACGGCTACAAGTATTACTCTATTGCACAGCATATGGACGACGCGGTGAAGAAAGCTCGGAGTTTCGCCCGCCCGGGAGATACGATTGTATTGAATCCAGGTTTCGCATCGTTTGACAATTTTGTGAACTTCGAAGAAAGAGGGGAGGCATTCAAAAATGCCGCACGGCAAGATTGATCGGATACTACTATTCCTGGTTATTTGTTTGGTGATCCTGGGTGTCATCTTTGTCTATTCGTCGTCATACTACCGAGCCATGCGCCAAGGCGAAGATTCGACATACTATCTTACTGCGCATCTTAAACGGGTGCTGATTGCTGTCGGTTTCTTCCTACTCGGCTTGGTCGTTCCCTATGAAAAAATCAGAAAGTTGATTTTTCCGTTGTTGGTACTAATCATCTTGACATTGTTCCTTACAATCATTGCCGGACGCTTTCAGTTCGGAGCGAAGAGGTCGCTGGCAATTGCATCGATTGGCGTGCAGATTTCTGAATTTGTGAGGATCTGGTTAGTCTTCTTTCTCGCTAATTTCTTCGCTTCACACCCTCAGACGGCGAGCACACGCCGAGGGTTGGCGACAATTCTAATTCTATGTTTCGTGATAATCGTCTTGGTTGCCGTGCAACCCTCAATATCGATGGCCGTGATCTGCGTGGCAACGCTGATTGCCATGCTGGTATACGGTTGTGCGAAGATTAAGCTCTTGCTTGCGACGAGCACAGCAAGCGCATTCTTGTTGGCAATTTTCATACGTATTTTCCCGCATGCCCAGCATCGCATCGCAAATTTCATATCACAGCCAACCTATCAGGTTCGGCAATCACTAATTGCCATCGGTTCAGGAGGATTGTTCGGTAAGGGACCTGGTGCTGGTTTGCAGAAATTTCTTTTTCTCCCGGGCATTCATAATGATTTCATCTTTGCCCATATTGCCGAGGAAATCGGATTCATTGGATGCGTTGTTGTTTTTCTGTTCTATTGGCAAATCTATTTGCGAGGTATGTCGATTGCCGGTGCCCTGGATGACGAATTCGCGAGACTCTTGGTGTTGGGTCTTAATGCGTCGTTGTTTATTATATTCCTGGTGCATGTGGGAGTGAGCATTGGTCTTGTCCCGCCGACTGGTATCCCGCTGCCTTTTATTTCATTTGGCGGTTGGTCACTCGCGTCTAACCTTTTCGCGATCGGCATCATCCTTCAGGTGTCACGTCGGAGGATAGTATGAGCCATCACGGTCTTGAATCGGCGGTCGGAATAGAGAAACCGAGGCCGAAAGTCATCGTTGGCGGCGTGGGTACTGGCGGCCACTATTTCCCGGCCGTGGTAGTGGCTAATGAATTACAGGAAAGGAAATTCGATGTCGTTTTTCTGGCGCGTAAAGGGTTTGTTGAAGAAACAGTAGCACGTCAATATGGGGTGAAGACATTTTCAATAAACCCGCGGCCCTTTTATGGTAAGTCATTGATCGTAAAATTTCTTTTCGTGTTTTCACTCATCTTTTCAATAGGCCGACTTCACGCCTTGACTAAACATGCGATAGGTCTGGCGTTTGGTGGTTTTGGTGCGGTACCGCTGGTCATTTCTTGTATGATAAATCGAAGCATTTTCTACATCTTCGAGCCAAATCGCGTCCCTGGCAAAGCAACCCAGCGCTTTGCCGCCCGGGCGAAGCGAGTCTTTCTGGGTTTGCCTCTCCTTAAGAATATCAATGCCGTTACGGCGATAACCGGCGTTCCTATCAGGCATGAGTTTCTGGAATCGCTGAATCAGACAAGAAGTAAGGCTCCGCATGGTGCCGTATCGATTCTTTTCTATGGTGGTAGTCAGGGTGCCCAGCGCCTGAACGATTTGGCCTTGGAATTGCAGAAGATCATGCCCAAGAAGTGGTTCCTAACGATAATCGCAGGGGATCGTGACTATGCTCGCATCATACGGGCAAAGGGTGAACGTATCAGGGTCATTCCGTTTACTGAGAAGCCATGGCAGGAAATCAGGCAAGCAGATCTAATCATTTCCCGCGCCGGAGCTCTGGCCGGGTATGAAATATTGGCTTTGAACAAGAAGGTGATTTGGATACCTTTTCCCTATGCGATTGATGACCATCAGTTTCACAACGCGTTGTATTTTGCCAAGCTCGGTGATGCATTGGTGCAGAAGGAGATTGACGTCACGGCGGATTCTCTGGCGCGGTGCATTGGTGAGTTACTGAGGAAGAAGAGGAAACAGGGCACACGGATAATCAGGGATGCCGAGAAGAGAATTGTTGATTACCTGTTACAGGACAGAGCATGAGGCATGAAGAGATATAAACCTAGGATGTTTGGAAAAACGGAGCACATCCACTTTGTGGGTATTGGTGGTATTGGAATGAGTGGTCTGGCAACGATTATGAAGAACCTTGCGTTCAGAGTATCAGGCTCTGACTTGCAGCCCTCAGATATAACGCGTCGCCTGAAGCGTTTGGGCATTCGAGTGAGTTACGGGCACAAGAGAGAAAATGTGAGTGGGGCAGACGTGGTTGTCTATTCGTCGGCGATAAGGGATGAAAACCCTGAGTTGACTGAGGCTAGAACAACGGGCGTTCCCTTAATACACCGTGCCGAGTTGCTGGCTGAATTGACGCGTATGAAGTTCGCAGTCTGTATTTCGGGTACCCATGGTAAGACGACAACAACATCGATCGTCAGTGAGGTACTTCAGGCTGGAGGTTTGTCGCCGACAACCGTGATCGGCGGCATTGTGATCGGGAAGACTCAGGCAAGATTGGGGGCGGGCGACTACTTGGTGTGTGAGGTCGATGAATCGGATAAATCGTTTCTGCGTGTTTATCCATCCTATGCGATTATTACGAATATCGAAGCCGAGCACCTTGATTACTACAAAGACCTGGCTGAGATCAAAGAACACTTTGGGTATTTTGCGAATCATGTTCCGTTTTGGGGCTGCGTGTTCTTAGGCGCTGATTCTATGGTTACGATGGACATAAAGTCGGACATTCGTCGTAGGGTGGTTGTCTATGGTTTTGAGAACAATGCTGATCTACGGGCGGAGGGACTGGATAAATATCAATTCGGTGTTTCATTCAAAGTCAGCTTGCATAATCGGCGTGTAGGCAGCTTCAAGATTAATTTACCGGGCCGACATAACGTTGCGAATGCATTGGCCGCCATCGGCGTTGGCTTGGAATTAGGTGTTTCGACAAAGAAGATTAGACATGCCTTGGAGATCTTCCGCGGTGTCCATCGTCGATTGGAATATATTGGAAGCGCAAAGGGTATCAGGATATTTGATGATTATGGGCATCATCCAACCGAGATTGCAGTCACGCTGCAGACATTACGTGATTACTTCACAGATCAGCGTATCGTTTCGGTGTTTCAACCACATCGATTCACGCGCACCTACCACTTATTCGATCAATTTGCGATATCTTTCCTTGACGCCGACTTGGTCATCGTGACCGACATATACGCTGCTCATGAGATGCCGATACCTGGAGTAACCGGTCGCGCGCTGGCAAAACGCATCGCAAAGGATCAGGATGCGGTTCACTTCATAGATAGGTTCCCACGTGTTCTGGGGTTCTTGAAGCGCACGCTGAGATCAGGCGACATCGTCGTGATTCAAGGAGCGGGGAATATAAATCAGATTGCCCGGAAATTACTCAAGGAATTGAAATGAAGAATCCACTCAAAGGAATAAAGGGCATAAAGGTAATAGCAGACGAGAATTTGGCTCGGCATACTTCATTTCATATTGGTGGAAGAGCAACGCATTTCGTCTATGTGTATACAAAAAGAGCTTTGAGAATCGTACTGGCCAGGATACACCTGCTGAAAATGCGATACTTCCTGATCGGGGCCGGTACTAATCTGCTGGTTGCGGATCGAGGATTTGAAGGTGTGGTGCTGAAACTGGGTGGGGTTTTCAAACGTGTTAGCCATCGGGGGTGTCTGTTCCGCTGTGGTGGAGGTGTTTTGATCAAAGATTTTCTGGATGTGGCGATAAGTGCATGCTGTGCAGGTGCAGAATTCATGGCAGGTATCCCGGGTACATTAGGAGGAGCGGTGAAGGGCAATGCCGGCGCCTTCGGATACTCGGTTTCCGATCTTCTAAAAAACGTCATCGTCATGGACCGTAATGGTACTGAGAGCCTTCGGACTAATGGAGAAATTGGGTTTGCATATCGTCACTCCGAAATAAGAGATGGTGATATCATAATAACCATATATCTGAAATTGAAGGAAGAAAGGCGCAGCAAGATACTGGCTAGGGTCAAGGCAAATCTGGCGAGTCGGCAAGAAAAGCATCCAACCGAATATTCGGCAGGTTCATTCTTCAAGAACCCGCCGGGTCGCGCTGCAGGAGAATTGATCGAACACTGTGGACTCAAGGGACTGTCGGTAGGCGGCGCCCAGGTCAGTGAGAAGCACGCAAATTACCTAATCAATCGTGGTCAAGCTTGTGCCAATGACATTCTGGCTCTAGCTGGCAAAGTCAAGAAAATAGTGCGTGCGAAGACTGGAATTAGACTGGAAGAAGAGGTGATAATATTAAAATAATCGTTGTGTTGTTGATGATCATAGTTGGCGTGGTATTTACGTTTGGTCTACTGCGCAGAAATGATACGTATATTATATTGGAGGAAGTCATTCCAGCGGGAGAAGTGATATCAAGAGAGGAGGGGTTGGTTAGATATAAGGGTGTCAAGTATGTCATAGGCACCAATGATCTGAAGGAGAAGAAACGATTGCTTGAGAAATTGCATTTATTGGAAGTTGAAGGAGCACTTGTTGTTGACTTGAGTTATAAAGGGCAGATTATCATCAGAGCTAAGAAAGGCTCGTGAGGCATTAAGGAGGACATGATGGCAAAGAGAGAGAGAATTGTGGGCGTCGACCTGGGAACAACAAAGATAGCAGCGATCATTGCGGAGGTTGATAACGATGATCTGAAAATCGTAGGTGTTGGCTCAACACCTTCCAATGGGCTCAAGAGGGGAGTAATCGTCAATCTAGAAAAGGCGATTGAGTCGATTGAAAAGGCGGTTGATGAAGCATCGAGAATGGCGGGCGTGAAAGTCGATTCTTGCTATGCCGGGATCTCTGGCTCGCATATCGAGAGCATCAATGCGCACGCGATGATCGCTACCGCCCGCAGCGGCGGTGTGGTAACGAAGCGAGACATCGAACGGGTAATTGAACAAGCAAAGGCAATTGCCTTGCCCCTGGACCGTGAGATAATTCATGCAATACCGATCGAGTATGTAGTTGATAATGAGAAGGGTATCAAAGACCCAGTGGGCATGAGCGGCGTAAAACTAGAAGCGGAAGTACATATCGTGACCGCAGCGATCACCTCAGCGCAGAATATCTACACCGCTTTGGAGCGCGCTGGGTTGCGCGTCAAAGATCTTGTGCTTCAACCACTGGCCTCATCGTACTCGGTCTTACAACCCGATGAAATAGACCTTGGCGTGTGCCTTCTGGATATTGGCGGCGGTACTACGGATCTGGCGATCTTCTACGACGGCGCGATCAGATATTCTGAGGTCATTCCACTCGGGGGTGAATATATAACTAATGATATTGCTATCGGCATAAGAACACCTTACAAACAAGCCGAGGAAATTAAGCGGAAGAATGCAAGCATTTCCTTGTCGGACGAAGAGGGAAAAGAAGAGATAAAAGTACCCGGCATCGGAGGTCGTGAGGATCGTACGATTACCAAAGAACTGCTTGCTTCGATAGTCACCCCAAGGGTTGAGGAAATACTGATGATCACAAATAAGGCAATCAAGAGAAGCGGTTTCTTTGATATCCTCGCCGCAGGTGTTGTCATAACCGGCGGTACGGCGAGGCTGCATGGTTTGGATGCACTCGCTGAGGATATCTTTCATTTACCGGTGAAGATTGGCATACCAAAGAAAATCGGCGGCCTTACTGACATAGTACAGGATCCGATTTACGCCACGGGTGTAGGTCTTATTCTTTATGGCTTTGAGAAAAAGAATCAAGTGTTGATAAGAAAGACAAGAGGGGTTGGCGTATTTGATGCCCTGAAGAAGAGATTTGAAGATTGGTTTACGAAGTATTTCTGAAAGGAGGAAGCATATGTTCGAATTAGTTGAGGATCCAAAATACATTGCCAAGATAAAGATGATTGGTGTCGGTGGTGCGGGTTGTAACACAATCAACTATGCAACGAATTACGGGATACACGGCGTAGAGTGTATCGCAGTGAATACCGATGCTCAGGTCTTGAAGGTGAACAAGGCTGCGGAGAAAATACAGGTTGGTACTAACCTCACTCAAGGTCTGGGTGCCGGTGGCGATCCAGAGATTGGTCGCAAGGCAGCCGAGGAATCACGGGAGAAGATAAGGGATGTGTTCCGAGATGCTGATATGGTGTTCATCACTTGTGGAGAAGGCGGCGGAACCGGAACGGGTGCCTCACCGATTATTGCCGAAGAGGCAAAGAATGCCGGTGCTTTAGTCGTTGCGGTTGTGACCCGGCCGTTCGAGTATGAAGGAGTTTGGCGGATGACTAATGCCGAGAGTGGTATTGAGGAGCTAAAGGAGAACGTCGATACATTAATCGTCATTCCGAATCAGAAGCTTATTGCGGTTGCTCCAAAGGATCAGTCGATCATCGAAGCCTTCAGGCTAGGCAATATGGTTTTGTTCAATGCAATCAAGGGTATAGCCGAAATGGTCACGAAGTCGGGATTGATAAATCTGGATTTTGCCGATGTACGCACGGTGATGGTTGAGAAGGGTACTGCAGTAATGGGCTTGGGTCTTGGTGAAGGAGAGAATCGCGCCATCCAGGCCGCCCAGGCGGCCATATCGTCACCGCTGCTCGACGATGTGTCGATTAAGGGTGCCAGGGGTCTATTAATCAACATTACCGGTGGTCAGGATTTGACTCTGGCGGAGACGAATGAAGCAGCATCCCTGATTACTGGTGAAACCGATAGTCAGCCAAAGGTTATAACCGGAGTCGTGATTGACGAGTATATTGGCAATAAAGTAAGCGTGATGGTGGTTGCTACCGGGATCAAAGAGAAAATGCGAGAGGAGCCTATTGAAATCAGCATAAGAAGGGAGAACCTTGAATTGCCGACATTCAAGCGCCGCGAAGTCCGAAAAGAAACAAAGGATAGGGTCTATAATGAGAATGATTTGGAGGTGCCGACCTTCCTACGGCGTCAGATAGACTAACCCACTATAGAGATCTGTGGGTTTGGGCTAATCGAAGGGATTGGTATGAGCCATGATTTGATAGTCGTCGGTGGCGGACCAGCCGGACTCACCGCTGCAGTATACGGAGCCCGTGCCGGTCTGAGTACGTTGGTTATTGAGCGGGCATTGCCTGGTGGTCATGCCGCGACCACACATTATATTGAAAACTATCCTGGTTTCCCAGAGGGAATCACCGGGGTCGAGTTAGCGGAAAGAATGAAGCAACAGGTTTTGCGTTTTGGTGTCGACATCGTTGGTTCTGAAGTGAAATCGATCAGTCAGAAGAAAAAATCCGTTGTGGTGAAAACTGATAGCCGGGAATTCCTGGCATTGGGGTTGATAATTGCAATCGGGACAAACTGGAAAAGGCTTAATGTACCCGGAGAAGATGAGCTGCGGGGTAGGGGCGTTTCTTACTGTGCAACTTGCGACGGGCCTCTGTTCAAGAAACGCGATGTTGCGGTCATCGGCTGTGGTAACTCAGGTATCCAGGAAGGAAAGTTTCTCTTGCAGTTTGTCAACCGCATCACATTTGTGGAATTCTTGCCAAGGGTGACCGCAGACAAGATGATTTACGATCGTATCAAGGATGAGGAGCGGGCGCAATTCTTACTCAGTCACGAATGTATCAGTATAAATGGCACAGAACGGGTGGAATCCGTAACAGTTAGGGACCGTAAGACCAAGAGACAAAAGGAAATAGCGGTAGACGGCGTATTTATTTACGTTGGCCTTGAAGCGAATTCCGATTTTCTGAAAGGACTGATAGACTTGGATGAAAGAGGATTCATACATGTGAACGAGCGAATGGAAACGTCGGCGCCGGGCATATTTGCCGCCGGTGATATCTGCGCGAAAGCCATTCGGCAGGTGGTCACCGCATGCGCAGAAGGGGCAACCGCTGCAATCAGCGCGTACCATTATATTGAATCGATGAAGCAACCATTTGATTTGAAATGATATTTTTTTTAAGAATTTACTTTTACCGTGGATTCATTGAGGTTAAGGTCGGGATGGGTGTAGGGCTAGGGTGTGGATGATAGATTCAGGCATCTTTACCCTAGCCCATTTATACCTCTTTGAACGTAATATTTCCTTACACCTTTAAAGTGGTCAATGGGTTGAGGTTGAGATGGGTGTAGGGTTTCCCTCGTCCGCCGAATATCCTGGTGGATGAGGGAAACCCGTCCATGAACTGTTATTTAAGTAGTACCGCCTTCTCTATCTTCTGATAATCTTCGGTGTCGAATCTCACAAAATAAACCCCAGCCGGTAATCGACGACCCAGATCATCACAACCATCCCAATTAACCGTGTAATAGCCAGGCTCGGTAACACCCTCGGCAAGCGTCCGCACCAAACGACCCACCGCATCATACATACACAACAAAACCGCTGACT
>LJUJ01000046.1 GCA_001303785.1 Caldifarciminota bacterium SM23_42
TGGGACAGAAAAAGCTCTGACCAATAGCAGTCGGCTCGAGAGGTACAGAGTGGGTTCCTTTGGGCTCATTTCTTTAAGTTCAAACAAAGGGCGTGCGATGAAGTCAATTCTTGACCGTTTGAAGAAAGGCGCCGTGTGCTCGGCAATCGTCTTCATACCGACACGTAAGTTAAATTGCGGGAGTATATTGACAAGTGGATAGAAATTTTCGCAACCGTCTTCGTAGACTACTATGTTCATAGAGTCAGAAGAATCGCCGCCAAAATCGCACAAAAAATACCCAGGATTCTCGGCAGGGTGACAGCTTCCCTGAGCACAACAAAGCCAAAGAGCACGGGAAGGATCACGTACATGTTAGTAAACGGCAGCACCACCGAAGAAGGCCCCATTTTTAAGGCCTTGTAAAAGGCAAGTATGGCGATCAGGCTGATCAACCCGACTGGTATCGTGTATAGGACGTGGGTATTAACCATGAGATTCTTTCTAAAGAGCAGAAAAATCGACAGAAAGACTATTGACCAGAATGAAATCCAGAAACTCACGCTCACCGTATTGAAATTACGGGTCAACAACTTGCTGCCGATTGCCCACAACCCCCATCCAATTAGGGCAATGAACATATACTTGACATAATCCATAATCGATTATAGCGAATACACAAAGCAAAGTCAAGACGGCAGGGAAAAAGCCTATATGATTGCTCATATTCGGAAAGATTGCTGAAATTTTGCTGCATTTGCATATTTACATAACCAATATTTCATCGCTGCAATCACGGTATTCTATTGACAAAATTCAAAATCAACCTATAATTGCAGTATGATAAAGGTTAGAATGAATGATAAAATCATCGAAATTGAAGCGGGAAAACGGATCGTCGACCTGATTGGTGACAAGAAGTACCTTGCCGCACGTGTCAACGGTGAGTTGCGGGACATAAATACTGAAATCACAGAAGATGTTGAGCTGAATTTGATCGATTTTTCAACCGAAGAAGGAAAAGAGATATACTGGCACTCATCCTCGCATGTGATGGCGATGGCCGTAAAGAAATTGTTTCCGGATGCGAAGCTGGCCATCGGTCCCGCCATTGACCAAGGTTTCTACTACGATTTCGACAAGAAAGAACCCTTTTCCCCGGACGACCTTGCCAAAATTGAGAGAAAGATGAAACAGATCATCGACCAAGACATACCATTTGAACGCGTCGTCATGAAGAATAAGGAAATACTCGATTTCTTTGAGAAAAGACACGAATCTTATAAAGTGCAGTTGATAAAGGAAATCGAAGCTGAGGAGATAAGTCTTTATCGCAATGATGATTTTGCTGATCTCTGCCGTGGCCCCCATGTTCCGAGTACTGGATACATTCACGCCTTTAAGCTTCTCAGTCTCGCTGGTGCTTATTGGCGGGGCGATGTTAAAGAAACAATGCTGCAACGAGTATATGGAATTTCATTTCCTACTCAAGATCAGCTAAACGATTACCTTAAGAAAATCGAGGAAGCGAAGAAGCGCGACCATCGAAAACTGGGTACTGAGCTGGAGTTATTCTCGATATTTGAGGAAGCTGGCGCCGGCCTGGTTCACTGGCATCCCAAAGGCGCTACTCTGAGACGAATAATCGAGGAGTACTGGATTAAAGAACACCTCGCGGCCGACTATCAGCTCAACATAACCCCACACATTGCGCGCGGGCGTCTCTGGCATCAATCCGGACACTATGATTTCTATCGCGATAATATGTATGCTCTGCCTGTTGAGAATGAAGAATACATCCTAAAACCGATGAATTGTCCTGGCCAAATACTGATCTACAAATCGAAGGTCAGAAGCTACCGAGAACTACCCTTGAAGTACGCAGAATTGGGCACTGTCTACCGAAACGAGCTATCCGGCACCCTACACGGGTTATTACGTGTTAGGGGACTGACCATCGATGATGCCCACATTTTCTGTCAACCTGAGCAAATCGAGGACGAGTTGACTAAGGTCTTAGAATTAGCCCAGAAAATGTTGAACAAATTCGGCTTTCATGAATTCCAGGTCGAGCTCTCGGTGCGTGATCCAAAAGATAAAGAAAAATACATGGGCAGTGACGAAGAATGGGAAAGAGCAGAAAAGGGATTGATTGCCGCGCTCAAGCGAGTTGGCCTTGAATATAAACGAATGGAAGGCGAAGCAGTATTCTATGGACCGAAAATCGATATAAAACTGCTCGATGCCCTGGGTCGCGAGTGGCAGGCATCCACTATACAATTCGATTTCAATCTACCCCGAAGATTCGATATTGAGTACATGGACCGGGATGGAAAACACAAACAAGTGGTTGTCATTCATCGTGCCATCTACGGTTCTTTAGAAAGATTCATCGGCTGTCTTATCGAACACTACGCTGGTTCATTCCCGCTGTGGTTAGCACCCGTGCAGGTTGTGGTAATGCCGATAACTGACAAAGAGAATCGCTATGCTCAACAAATAGTGAAGAGATGTAAGAAGCAAGGATTAAGAGTTGCGCTCAACGATAAGTCAGAAAAAATCAACTATCGAATAAGGGAAGTCGAGGTGAGTAAAGTCCCGTACATGCTTATCCTAGGACAGAGAGAAATCGTGGACAAAATGGTATCCGTGAGAAAACATAAGGAAGGTAATTTGGGCCAGATGAAATTAAAAGAATTTTTCAGTTTACTGGAATCAGAACAAGGAGGTGAGAATTAAGCACCTACCCAGAGTAAATAGGGGAATCAGGGCACAAAGGGTAAAGATCGTGAATGAAGATGGAACAATGCTCGGTGAATTCCATATCAGGGAAGCGATGCGTATGGCCCGTGATAAAGAACTTGATTTGGTTGAAGTCGCTCCAAATGCCAAGCCTCCGGTTTGTCGACTCATGGACTTTGGTCGGTATCTCTACGAGAAGAAAAGACAAGAGCGGGAATCACGCAAGCATCAACATCGTACTACGGCACGCGGCATGAGATTCTCACTAAAAATCAGCGAGCACGATTACCAGGTTAAACTAGCGAAAGTGAAAGAGTTTCTAATGGACGGCGACCGAGTCAAGATATCACTGCGCTTGAGGGGTCGTGAAGTAGTCCATTCCGGCATGGCATTGAAGATGTTTGAGAAAATGCAAGTTGACCTGGAAGGGCTAGGCAAAATAGAGGCGCCGCCCAAGAAAGAGAACAATATTTACCAAGTCACGTTCGTCCCTGACAAGAAGAGGAGATAATCTAATGGCAAAGCAGAAAACCAAGCGAGGCGCTGCAAAACGACTTAAATTAAAGAAGAGTGGCGTTATCATGCGCAGAAAGGCTGGCAAGAGCCATCTTTTATCCTCGAAGTCGAGGAAAAGGAAACGTAGACTTCGCAAGCCGACTAGGGTATCGAAGTCAGATAGAAAAAGAACAAAGTCGTTAATATATTAAGACTTCTGATTTCTTCAGAAATCTATCGCGTTCCGCCCCGGCGGAACGTAACTATTGAAAATGCATGAAAAAGCGCACTATTAGTCCAAGAACGCACTTGTTTATGCGAAAACATTGACAGATTTTTCAAAATGATTATAATTTGAAAAGAAAGGAGTCTGACCATGCCTAGAACGAAAAATACCCCGCAGACGCGAAAAAGGCGAAAAAAATGGTTAAAACAGGCGAAAGGTTACTGGGGCGCCAAACACCGACTTTACAAAACCGCGCGAATTGCCGTGATGAAAGCCTGGTTGTCGGCATATCGGGAGCGAAAGCGAAAAAAACGCGTATTTCGTGCCCTATGGATAACAAGAATAAATGCTGCCTTGCGCAGTAAGGGTATGAAATATTCACAGTTTATCCACAATTTGAAGAAGAGTGGTATCGAATTAGATCGCAAGACATTGGCGAGCATTGCCTACGAGTATCCTGAGCAATTCGATACCCTGATTGAGATATGCAAGGGTGGTGAGAAAAAGAGCAAGGCAAGAGATGCAACAAAAGCTAAATAAACTAGAGAACGAGATCCGAAAATCGCTCGAACAAGCGCGTGATACCGCAACGCTCGAGGAAATCCGAATCAAATACCTTGGCCGCAAGGGCGCGATTAACAGGCTATTCAAGGAACTCACTCACATGTCGCTCGAAGAGAAGAAGGCATATGGAGAGGCGATAAACGATTTGAAAAGTAAAGTCACTGCCGAACTGAATCTGGCCCTGCAAAAATTCATGGATAAGTCGGAAGGAAAATTCGAGTTGCTTTTGCCTGGAAAGATGCCACCGCTTGGTCACTTTCACCCTCTTTCCAAGGTTTTTGATGATATCGTGACTTTCTTCAAGAGTCACGGCTTCACCATTGAAACGGGGCCTGAGATAGAATATGACTGGTACAATTTCGAGGCCTTGAACATGACAAAGGACCACCCGGCACGTGACATGTTCTCAAGTTTCTTTATCAAAGAAGATCTTTTGCTGCGTAGTCATACGTCTCCAGTACAAATTAGGACTATGGAAAAACAAAAACCACCGATTAAGATAATTTGCCCGGGCCGATGTTATCGCTACGACGCTTTCGATGCGAGCCACTCGCCAGTTTTCCATCAGGTTGAGGCATTATACGTGGATGAGGACGTTTCTTTTGGAGAGCTCAAGTGGATACTCAGTGAATTTGTCAAAAATATCTTTGGACCAAAGACAAAATACGAATTAAGGCCTTCATTCTTTCCGTTCACCGAACCGTCCGGTGAACTGGCGATCAGTTGCATGGTCTGCGGGGGCACGGGCTGTTCAGTATGTAGCAACAGCGGGTGGCTTGAGCTTCTCGGCTGTGGTATGGTGCACCCCAACGTCTTGAAGAATGTCAAGATATCTCCGAAGAAATACTCAGGTTATGCCCTAGGCATGGGTGTCGAGCGAGTTGCGATGGTTAAATACATTATCGATGACATCAGGGTTTTCTTTAATAATGATATTAGATTTCTGGAACAATTCTAATGAACTTCGTTCATTCGATTACAGTGATTACAGAGATTGATTACGGTGATATGATATTATGATTCTGTACACGAATTACTGTCATCAGGTATTTCATCACTGTAATCGACGCGACGGAGTCGCGGTGAGGTAAGCGGTGTTAATTTCAATCAAGTGGCTTGAAGAATTTCTAAAGACAAAAATCGACTTGAATAATCTGGAAAAAATTTGTTTGAACTTGGGCCTCGAAATCGAGGACAGGATGAGATATGCACCCGATGGTGTTGTCATCGGCCAAATAACGACAATCTATCCTCATCCTCGCGAAAGTGGCCTCGACGTATTGAGTGTAAAGGCCAAGAAGAATATTCAAATTGTCACCGCGGCCAAAAACATCAAGAAAGGTGACTACGTTCTTGTTGTCCCGGCCGGAACAAAGTTCAATGATAGCCTGGTAGCCGCTAGGGATTTCGACGGTGTAAAATCACAGGGTGTGTTATTGAGTGAACAAGAATTAGGATTGGCCAATGAATCAATTGGTGTAATTGTGTTGGACTACGGCAAACCAGGTGCATTCTTTAGGAACTATTTTGATGACCTGGTGGTTGATATTGCTACTTCCCCGAACCGTCCGGACTGGCTGTCCTTAGAAGGCATCGCCCGTGAGATCTCAGGCAGCCTGGGTGTTGATTACTCGAAAGTTAGCTCCCTCGATCGGCTGTACGCTCCTAAACAGATAAATCGAAGCGGCCATTTTAAAATAAGAATCGCAGATATTAAAGGTTGCCCGAGGTATACGGGACGCATCTTTGATAACGTCACGGTTGAGGAATCTCCTTTCTGGTTAAAGTGGCGTTTGCAGTGTATGGGCATGAACGGTATCAATAATATCGTTGATACAACCAATCTTGTCATGCTCCTGACTGGCCAGCCAATGCATCCTTTTGATCTTGATTTACTCAAAGGCGGCATACTAATCCGCAAGGCACAACAAGGTGAAAGGTTCGTCACGCTGGACGGCACAATCCTCAAGCTTTCACGCGAAGATCTCGTGATTGCTGACCGCGATGGGCCCATCGCACTCGCTGGCATTATTGGCTCAAAACGTGCACAGATATCACGTGCTACAAAGAGAGTAGTCCTTGAAAGTGCCTACTTTGACCCGAAACGTGTTGGGCACACGGCGCGTCGATTGGGCCTCATGACCGACGCCTCGATGAGATTTGAACGGGGCGCTGATCTGGCGATTGTCGACGCAGCATCAGCAATGACCGGTGCTCTGTTCAAAAAACATGCTGGCGGCCGGGAAGTCGAGTTCATTGGCAAGGGCAAGCAGGCAATGCCGAAAAAGGTACGCTTCTCACTCACGCGTCTCAATGAGATACTCTCGCTGAACCTAACTGTCCAGCAAGTCAAGCAGATATTGCAAAAAATCAGCATTCAGGTCACCGGTAAGAAGACACTAGCCGCTAGAATACCTCATTTTCGGCGCGATTGTGGAATCGAGGAAGACATATACGAAGAAGTTGCGCGTGTTTATGGATACATGCGGATTCCCGAGACCGAACCCAAAAAATGGTCGGGACATGCAAAAATGAACCGCGGACTGATATACGAAGAGATGGTCAAGAACTATCTGGTAGGACAAGGGTTCGATGAAACATACAATCTTTCTTTAATGTCGAGCAAGTTGCTCGAGCAATCCGGAATCACGGATTTCGTCAAAATCATGAACCCGCTCAATGAGCGGTTTGATGCACTTAGGCCAACGCTCTTTTTCGGGCTGTTGGATTCTTTAAACTATAATCTGTCAAAAGGGAATAAGTCCCTTAAGTTATTTGAAACCGGGAACGTACTACTATCCAAACCTCCATTCCAGAAAACGATGCTGGGC
This sequence comes from Caldifarciminota bacterium SM23_42, assembly GCA_001303785.1. GTDB lineage: Bacteria > Hydrothermota > Tepidihabitantia > SM23-42 > SM23-42 > SM23-42. Next base: position 6,838 of record LJUJ01000046.1, read on the forward strand.
GCGATATTGGGCGGTGAACGCTACAGAGACTGGTGGCATCAAAGCAATGAAACATTCGATTACTTCGACGCTAAGGGCCTAGTTGAAAGCCTCTTCAACGTGCTACACATCAAAGAAGCGAGTTTCAAGCCCACGATGCGACAAGGCTTTGACCAGGGTGTCAATATCTGGGTATCTGGTAAGGAACTTGGGTTCTTAGGCTCGATCGAGTCAGAACTTTGCAAAGAGGCATACTACTATTTTGAATTAACACTGGACCCTTTGTGGAATATGATCGGTGACACCTTCTACATGCCACCGCCAAAGTACCCCGCCAATACGAGAGACCTTTCCTTCATCGTCGAGGAAGTAGTACAGGTTCCCGATATGATTAAAGCAATATCCAAAGTCGGGGGACCGATTTTGGAAAAAATTGTTCTTTTCGATTATTACAAAGGGGAAAATTTACCCCAGGGCAAAAAAAGCTTAGGATTCCGTCTACACTTCCGCGCACCCGATCGTACCCTGACCGACAAAGAGGTAGACATCTTTGTCAAGAAGATCACCGAGGATTTAACGAAGGACTTCAAGGCAAATCTGCGAACAAAGGAGTAAAGTTGGACGAATTATCTAAGCTTGAAGAACGTATTGACAAGTTGATTTCTTTAATCAGCGAACTTAAGCAAAAAATCGAAGATTTAGAGGAAAGCAACAGTCGCCTGCAGAATGCTAAGCAGGAAGTAAAGAAAAGGGTTGATGGCTTGATCGAAAAGGTTGATAACCTTATAATCTAGGGGATACGTTGAAGAAAACCGAGGTCATCGTAAACATTTTCGGAAATGACTATCGTGTCATCTCCGACGATGTCGATACTGAACGAATAAAGGAAGTTGCCGAGATTGTCGATGCGAAAATGAAAGAAATCCATCGGGAATTTCCTTTACCGTCGACGACAAAAATCGCGGTGCTCGCTTGTTTAAACTTAGTTGACGATTATCTCCAGCGAGAGAATCAGATGAATAAGAAGTTGTCTGAGATGGAAGAGAGGATTAGATCTCTAATCCTCAAGATGGACGAAGCAGTTCCTTAATTCGTTCCCTGCGGTGCCCGTGATAGGTAT
>LJUJ01000047.1 GCA_001303785.1 Caldifarciminota bacterium SM23_42
ACAATGACAAAATAAGCTGGCGGCACCATGGCGTTTATTTGATCTACCGCCATTGCTAGATTGGGTTGGGCAGCAACGTTCCTGCCGATCTGTGGATCAGAATAATGGATGAAGTAGTAAGGTTCGAAAGTCAATAAACAAAGTAGCAGCAGCATATCCGAAAATAGGGACAGGCTACTTTTTTAAAAAAAGTAGCCTGTCCCTTTTACATATGCTCAAGCATGAATCGTATGGTTTGGAAGCTAACCGTTTCGGTTATGTCCTCTACGAAGTCGGTGTATTTGGAATCATGACTCATAATCGCATTTCTCACCATGAAAACATCAAAGTCGAGGTCCAAGGCGCCGTAGTAGGTCGCCAATACGCAGCCTACTGCACTGAGACCGCATAGGAATAGCGTGTTGATGTTCTTCTCACGCAGAATTTTCTCAAGGTCGGTTTTTTTGAATGCACTTGGATAATTCTTGATGACTTTTGGATCATTATCCTCGATAATCACCGATTCGGGAAACTCAAAATCATCCTCCCCCGGCTTTGGTCCGTACTGAGGATCTGTATGATACACGCGAATCACAGGCACATCATGTTGCCGGGAAAGCCAAATCGCACCGTTTATCATCCTCAGGGCAAGATCCTTTTCCTCTGACATCATTGGCAAGTATCTGTTTTGAATATCAATAACGATCAATGCGGGCCTCATTTCCTTTTTTCCCTGCTCCTCCGGTGCGTCTGTTTGAGCAAAAAGAAATGGCACCATGATGAATAACGTCATCAAAAACAAAACTTCTTTCATCATTCCTCCTTACCTCGTCCGCCAGTCATTAATACATGAATATGTGTCTTTTGATCAATCTATCAGGTAAAAAGCGATCTTATCTAATTAACGATACTGTCCTCGTGATACTCGTACCGCCGAAATTCAAGCACAGGAAATACACACCACTGCCCAGTTTCCTGTTGGAACTATCAGTTCCATCCCAGGAAACTACAGTAGGTTGTAGATGGTAGGTAGTAGGCAGTACAAACGACTTTACCAACCTACCCGTAGCATCGTAGATCTTTAGTTCTGGTTGCTGGTATGCTGATATTCCTCCCACTGATCCGCTGATATTCTGATCTCCCTGTTCAATCGTGTATCGTGCATCCTTTATCATGTATCGTATTTCGACATAGTATGTGAATGGATTAGGTTGACATGAGAAGTTTCCGAGTGCAATGGTCTCGTGCTCCTCGATGCCGGGTGAGAAATTCGTAAGGCGTTCGAGGAACAAAGCATCAGTGAAGTTCGTATCTGTCTCCTCAGGGTAACTGAGCACATGGGCAATAAGAGCGTAGTCCTCAGCCAGAAAATCATATATAATATAAGTTGTGGTATCCACGGTGATCGGAATCCCGTTCACCAATAGCGTTGAGACTGTCGTATCGAATGAACACATGCGCAGGCATTCGAAGGTACCATATGGTATTGTTACAGATCCATATGCATCTATAATCTCATAACCATAGTAGTCGGTGCGCAATTCGGTCAAAGGAACTGGATATATTGAATATCCATAATGGTAGACACGACTGTTACCATATACCATGGGCATGGGGTAGGAATCGGTCGGTTCAAATCGGAAAAAAACCGTGAGCGGTGACACACTACCAAAACCTAGGTTGGCACCAAAAGTCGGAGCGATTTCGCCATACGCATACCCAACATCGCTACCCTCAGTGATTTCGAGCACCAGATTAGAATTGGGAAACGAATCGCCAAAAGGTGTAGATACCCTGGGTACGATTAGCGCATCAGTATATTGCGCACCCATCGGTTGAGCAGAGAAGTTCCAGGTCTGGGGACCACCAGATTGCCCGAGATTGACAGTTACGCTTTCCGCGCCGTTATGAGTGAATTCGATGCCTATGTCTTGCGGCACCTCGGTCCAGTCGATCTCGATCTGACCCAATAGGGGTGTAGAAAATAACACGACCAATACAACTAACCTTAATTGTATCATCCCTTCCTCCCTGTTTGCCTACGATTATATATCAGAATCTGCGAAAGTCAAGTTTAGTGCTGATGATTACCATGCAAAAAATTGATTAATGGAGATAGACTACCGAGCATTTGCTACTTTTGCTGATATTTCTTCAGTCTAATGGTTATATTCATTGTCTCAGGCGCGAGTGCACGCAGTGATCCGACTCTGAGTATCTCCATAATATCACTACTCAGTTCACCTTCTATCTTGACTTTGACGATACTCTCGGCAGGTATCTTCTTTATTCTATCTATTAGCCAGTTACTTAATTGCGCTCTGTTCATACCATCAACATTCACCTCGAATTGCACCATGGGCAACGCCGGCAACTCGTGGAAATGCCAGCGCAGCCGATTTGTTGACTCGACATCAACCGTCATGTAGCCTTTAGTCTCATCTCTCTCCGCAAACGATGTTCTCTCTACCGCGCCTGCATATAATACCGGTGTAGGCACTGGTGTACCCCTCAAGTCCTTCCGTAGTACTTGCGAGCGGTGCATATGACCGGTCAACACAACAACAAACTCAGATGATATGTCATGTATGTCAATCACATCAGCCCCTCCCCTAAACATAAAATTCCCAGGGCCCATTGTCGCGCCATCAACGCTCTGATGCATGCATAGCAAATGGAATTCGGCTTTCGTATTTCTCCACCCTGTCCCCTGAAGTATCGCTGGGAATTTCTGCCTTATCCCGTGCCGCACAAAGGGGAAGCCTGCGAGGCAAATCGATGTATTTCGAATTCTCCTCACAAAAGATGAAGGTTTGTCAAAAATGAATATGTTAGGGTGTGCTGCCAAAACGCGATATGGAATATTTGAACGTTCATGATTACCAGGAACCACATACACGGGCACGCCAATATCCGCGACTCGCTTCAGTGGATCAAACGCCATGTCCACCAGCCTGGCGGGCACTCTGCTCCGGTAGAAAATATCCCCACCGTGCACAACCAGATCGACCTCTCCCCTATGTGCTGGTTCGAGTGCTAATCTGAAGTTACGGAAGAAATCTGGGCCACGCCTGCGGCGCTGCACACGTGGCTTGAATGCATAATCAAACCCAAGATGGGTGTCGGCGAGGAAGAGAATCCTGATCATACCCATTTGAACATCTTGGTCAGCCGTTCATTATCCAACACCACTCCGGGACGCAGATGCAGTCTGACCCATCTTCCCGCGGCAAGCGTTTTTCGAATTTCCGTGGTCACCACTCTCATACGATCCACAGTCATGAGGTCAAAACTGCGTTGTCTTTCGACAAAACTACTGTTGTAGCCCAGTGGCACTGGTGTATCGCCAGCGTCAATAATCCTACGAAACAACACCTGTCCTCTTTCGAACGCAATCAAGAAACGCTGTTGACTCTTGGCAATAGTTTCCTCCCAAGCAAGTGATGATTCACTCAACAACACTAACCACCGTGCTCTTCGAAGCTCACAGGTACCACGCACCACATTCGATTCAATCAAGCGGCACACTGATGCAGGCGTCCACATTGGTACTTTTCCACTCTCCAATTCAAATTCTTCGGGTTCATCGATTGCCTTTTCTTTTTCAGCTAACCTTTGTAGCCACAGCTCTTTACCGATTTCAGTGAGCGTACGTTCGACAGATTCTAACTTCAGTTTTTCTGCGTATTTTTTGAAGAACATTTCAAAGCCAGCCAGAATACACTCCATGTCTGGAGCATACGCCTCGGGCATACCTAAAGCCATCACCAATTTCTCCTCTTCTCCACTGGCAACGTCACCCTGTTTCACCAAAGTCTGGATTGCCGCAAAACGTATCACCGCGTCCTGACATACAAGCGGACCTATCCTAAATTTCTGGGTCGCCGTGTTGCTGAATTCGGTTAGGTCTGGAGTGCAAAACCAGACCTCGCGATCATCCCCACGCAGTGCTACATTGTAAGGAGGTGAAAGCTGTTTGATTTCATCAGATTCGAGCATTGCCGCCTCCAGTGCGGACTCCGTCACCGTCACATCAATCTGCCGTGCTTGCGAGAGCATCTCTAATATGTGTTCTGGATGGCAACTGCTTTGCCTAAAATAGCTATTCACGCGTTGCCTAAGCGCACCCGCCTTGCCCACGTAAAGAACATCACCGTTGGACCGAAGCATCCGGTAGATTCCCGGCTCGTCAGGCAGATTGCTCCTCGCCTGTTCTGACATGGGATAAATTCTCTCAGTAGCAGTAGTAATCACGGGTTGTCCGAGCCAATTCTGAAGTCTCTCAAACGTCGCGATTCCGTGTCGTTCTCTCATCACTCTTGTGAACTCGCGCCAGATTATGGCGGTGGCAAGAATGTGCTCTCGGCAGCGTCTAATCTTACCAAGCGAATGACCGAAGTAGCCTGCAATAGCTCTTAGGCTTCTACGTGGCAATTCAGGAAAAATGCGCTTCGCTATCTCGTGTGTACAGACAATCGAAAAAGGAAACCCAAACACCGGTTCAATCTTGGTGTGCATTTCAATCAAGAAAGGGGTCTCGAATTTAGCGAAGTGTATCACTGCCGGACACTTATCCATTTGATTCAGGCGTGCAATTTGATCCGCGCTGGAGAGTAGCCGAGACCAAATGTCTAAAGGCTCAAACCCAGCATCCACCTCATCCTTTGTAATTCCGGTGATTTTATGAACACGGGCTGGTATCTCATGGCCGGGTGGAAGTTTCAGCAAAAACGCATTAACATCAGCCGGTTCGATGTTTTCCTTCGAAGCATCTGCACACGCCCAGCCAATTTCAATTACCGCGCCCTGTTTCGGATTCGCACCGGTGGTCTGGCAATCCAGTAACAGAACTTTCAGTTCCTCTAAATGCATGAGGTGGTTAACGCACCGTAAACCTGATGCCTAGCGTCTCCAGAAATCTTGTAACACCGTGCCTACCTTATCAACGTTATCAACAAACAACGGCCGCCACTCCTGCGGCAGCATCAACCTGTAAGGAGGGTTTGAATACCTGGTATCAATGAGCAACACCACTCCCCTATCTTCATCTGAACGAATTACTCTACCGGCTGCCTGAAGAACCCGTATCATCCCCGGAATCTGATAAGAAAACGCGAATCCTGAGCCGTCAACATTGTCAAAGTAGTTCTTAATGAGTTCACGCTCCAGGGATATTTGGGGAAGCCCAACGCCGACGATCGTGGCACCAGTGAGCCGTTCCCCCACGAGATCGATCGACTCGGCAAAGACGCCCCCCATCACCGCAAACCCGGTGAGAAAACCATCGGTCCGGCCGCTGAACCGTGCCAAGAACCTGTCGCGTGCCGGTTCCGACATGCCCGGTTCCTGCATAATAATATGTACGCGAGGCCGCCGCTTCTGGAATATCTCGTGTATCATGCGCATGTATTCGTAGGAAGGAAAGAAGATGAAATAATTACCTTTCCTTTGATCAATCATTGCACTGATCATGCGTGCAACCTCATGTTTCGTGAACTCACGGTACTTGTACAGCGCCGAAACCTTTCCAGCAATTAAAACACGCAAATTTCGATACGGGAATGGTGAAGGTAATGACAACGTCCGGGCGATTTCACTGCAGCCAAGCAATTTGACAAAATATTGCATAGGCGTCAGCGTTGCCGAAAAGAAAATAGCCGCCGCGCATTTCTGAAGGACCTCCCGTAAGTATTGTGACGGATCGATGCAAAACAGCTTAATCGTTAAATCCTTGCCCGCCTTAGTGTAGCAGGTTGCGTACGTCTCGTCGTACCTGTCCGCAGTACTGAGAAAACGCCGGGCATCAAAGTACAGGTCCAGTAAATCTTCCCTGAAGTCCGTTTGCTCGTTCAACAATAACCATTTTTCGGCAAGGGTAGTGAACTCCCTTAACCGCTGGCATAGATCTGATGGATACTCCTCTTTCGCCTCGTAGTTCTCGTCTTTGGGCAATTCATTCGCAACTTCAATCATCCATGAGTTAATCCTGGCAAGGCTTTTTTGAAGATGTAGAAGTCTGGTCTTCACATGCCTTTTGAGTCTGAGAATTGAATTCTTGTGCATGGTCGCCGAATACATCTCCCGGGATCGATCCACGAGGTTATGTGCTTCATCCACGAGCAGAACGTAATCAAATGCCCCATTTTGGAAAAACCGCTTCAAGTATACCCTCGGGTCAAACACGTAATTATAGTCGCATATCACAAAATCGACCCAGAGCGATAAGTCGAGCGAGAATTCGAACGGACATACCTTGTGCTTCTGGGCGATAGTAAGTATGACATCACGCGTGAAACTATCCTGGCCAAATGCATCACGCAGAGCTTCATTTATACGATCGTAGTATCCCTTTGCATAAGCACAATCATCACCACTGCATAGTTTGTCGGTATTGAAACATATTTTGTCCTTGGCGGTCAGGCTCAGACACTTCAAACGCAAACCACCGTTCCTGAGTATACGGAGCGATTGTTCAGCAGCATTCCTGCCCGTTGTCCGCGCGGTGAGATAGAAGACCTTGTTGGTTCGACCTTGATCAATTGAACGAACAGCGGGGAAAATGACCGCCATGGTCTTACCGATGCCAGTCGGGGCCTGTATGAGGAGCTCGGCTCGATCGGCGATAGCCGATTCAGCCTCCTCGAGCATTTTAGACTGTCCTACCCGGTATTGCTCAAATGGAAATCTCATTTTCTTTATGGATTGGTCCCGAAGTTTTATCCACTGTATTATAGTATCAGCCCACTCAAGGTATTTGCTGACTAGTGAATCAAAGAATTCTTCGAGCTCCGTGATGTCAAAGACACGGCGTATTTCCGTGGATTTGTCCGAATCCAGGTTATAATACGTTAGTTGTATTTCAATACTATTCAGATCATTGTGTATGCAATATATATAGGCATAGCACTTCGCTTGCCCCCAATGAACGCCATTCTCCTCCTCTCGAACCGCAACCAGAGGCCTACGCGTGGTCTTGATTTCTTCGATGACAGCGCGTCCCGGATATCTATAGACACCATCGATGCGCCCACTGACCTGCAGGTCATATTTGTCAGTTTTCACAAGATGATGTACCGAAACCTCGGCTTGATATTCCTTGGGCCTGGAATCCTGGATCCGCTGATGAATCCGGATTGCTTGAATTGGACGGTCCGAGCTGAAAAATGTCCGGTTCAGGTCGCCGGAGAGAAGGCTATACTCGACGAGTGCCCCTACCGAAATGTGCAGCGTCTGCTTCAATCTTATCCTTTCTTCGAACCTTCACTACGTCCCTTGCCGACCACCATACACACAAACCCAATGATGAAACAGAATGCGAAATCTGGCAAATAGTGTACCAGTGACAGACGCACAAAATATCCGGCGAATAACATCAAAACACCGATCACAAAAAAACTTATACCCCACGTTCGCAGTACCAAGGCATACTTTTGTGGATCGCTTGCGATGATGAATAGCGTGACCCCTATAAGGAGAACGAGTGCCCCGAGTAATCTATATATGTAAATAAAATAAGGGTGGGATGTCCACAATTCTCCGATAAGGAATGATTGAAACGTACTCCGGTTCGCAACTAGCCTCACGAGCCCGCCGAATATCACAAGAAGTGAGAAAAATCTCAGGATGGCTCGTCGTACGATGTTACTTCGCATGCACCTCCTAGGGGTAATCAGAAAATTAATATCAGTATATAGCACGGAGTGAAATAGTCAAGGCTTCACGACTGCTGCTGCGGA
>LJUJ01000024.1 GCA_001303785.1 Caldifarciminota bacterium SM23_42
GAGTACATGAATACCGATTCTTATTCATATGCCGGCCATCATTCATTGCACAAGGTTCCGGCGCCCAGGAACGAGTATCGTTTTCAGGGCAGGATGTCCTATCTATTGCCCAATGCCAAGGGTAAGTTGACGGCATCGGCGTTCAATGAGCGGCGACAGTACATACCCTATGGATGGGGTAGTGTTACCTCGCCCTACCGATACAACAGGAAGTACTTTGCCAACCGTCCCATGGAGAAGCGTAAGAACTGGATTTATTCCGGGACTTTCAACTACATGGCGACGGCCCAGACCTTGCTTTCATTAAAGGTTGGTACCACAAAATACGAGCGATTTCGGACGAACCGTGACTATGATTGGGAAGAGGAAAATGATCTTCAGTGGTATGAAGACTGGCGTGCGGTTGGTGAGCAATATATTCCCTTGTTGCTCGACGAAAACCTGCGTGGTCCAGATGTCACGATCAGGGACGTGTTGGTCGACAGCTTGATACAATTTCACACTGAGCCGACCAACCGTGATGTTGAGGCGATCCGCAACTCGCCGTATCAACTGGAAGGAAGGCACTTCACAGCGGGCAGCGAGCGTATTTGGACTTATCAGAATAACAACGACTATCAGGGCCGCTTCGACATAACCCACTCGGTCGGCAAGGTCCACGAGTTTAAGACCGGCTTCGATTACACCCAATACCACATACGAATGTATCAGAACACTTTGCCTCATGATGCTAATCCCTTCTACGACATCTATGATAAGACGCCGTTCAAGCTTGCCGGTTATGTCCAGGACAAGATGGATTTTGAGGGTATTATCGCGCGTGTTGGTTTACGCTTTGACTATTTTGATGCCAAGGCATTTACCTTACTTCTCGCCGCGTATTGGCTTTTCCTTGCCGGTGACCGACCGGATGAAGCTGCGTTTCAACTATGGCCGCTACTGGCAGATCCCTGACCTCTTTGATCTGTACACGACCAATGATACGAGCTTGATCAGGCTGTCGATCGTACGCGGCAACCAGCAGGTCGGTAATGTTTTGTTGAAGCCGCAGAAAACGGTGAGTTATGAGCTCGGCATCGAGCAGCAGCTTTCCGATGTCTTTGCCGTAGGGTTTACTGCCTATTACAAGGATATCTTTGACCTGTCTTCGTTCCGTGAAGTGATTGCGATACCGACTTCTTACTTCCAGTCTTTCAATGTGGACTACGGCAACGTCAAAGGTTTCGAATTGAACCTGCAAAAGCGTATGTCCAACATGTGGGCATTTGGCATCAATTACACACTGCAGTTTGCCAAGGGCACTGGAGCCTTTGCAGCCGATTGGTATAACCTCTACTACTATTATCAGGATGCGCCACCGGTAATCGATTACTATCTTGACTTTGATGAGCGTCATTCGGTAAACGCGAACCTCGACTTCACGCTGCCGCGTGACTTCTTCTTCGTGTTACTCCAGGATTTCACGAGTTCTTTTGTCTACTCAGCCCATTCGGGTATGCCTTATACGCCTAAGGATCTACGCGGTAATCGTTTGGGTGAGGAGAACTCGGCGCGTATGCCTGGATACTGGAATGTCGATTGGAACTTCAGCCGTCGGGTCAAGGTTGGTTCGGTCTATTTGACTCTGAATGGGCTCATTACTAATCTCTTCAATACGACACAGGTTACCAACGTGCACGAGACATCGGGTGATCCGGATTGGGCTGGTGATGATGAGCCGCCCCTTGATCAGTTCACGGTTCTTACGATAGCCGAGACACGGTATTCGCCGCAGGCCGATTACAACCACGATGGTCTCATCACTCGGGTTGAGCGTAAGCAGGATTACTTGATTGCGACCCGCGATTTCTATCGATGTCCGATAAATTACAACGATGGGTTCAAAGCGCTTTTTGGTGTAGGGATCGGTTTCTAATCCGTTCTCACTAGATGAATGGAAGAGATCTGAAACTCGGTAATACTGGTCGGCAAGATTTAATGGTGTCATATTCAAGAATTGTTGAAACTTGCGATCCACAGACCGACACCTGGGAGAGCAAAGCCCCCATGGTCGACTGACCATGGGGGCTCATCGATCACTTATGGCGTATGGTGACAATATTCCTGGCATGTATGTACAACTTCAGGGTCCACGTATATAGGATATACCGCCGCGTACACGTTTGGGGCAAAACAACCTAAAAAAAGAGAACACAGGAATCGGATAAGTGATATGAAAAGCAATTTTCTCAGTACTATCAAGAAGAAACGGTGGTTACTCGAAAGAAACGCAAAAATATTCAGGGTCGAAGAGGCAAAGGAGTTTGTTAAACGGTTAGGCCTGGTTTCGGCACTCTCAAATGAACACCTGCCGAGTCTCGCTAAAGCCATATACACTGCTGATTTGCCTAATAGATTTGAGGCTAGCCAGCGGTTGTGGGATTTCGTGCACATACTGATTACCAAGAAATGGGTTTATTACGGTCGGATCTTGCCGGCTCATAACACGATCGTGTCGATGGAATTACTACCCTGCTTTCTCCATCTTTATCCGATACCAGATTACCGATCATTGTATGAACAGAGGATCTTGAGTGAGATGGGAAAACAAGTAATGGATTTGCTGCATGAACGCGGACCGCTCATGACACAAGAGATCAGGAATCAATTAGGGATATCTTCGCTGCAAACCAGGAAGGAATTGGCGCACGCGCTGGTCGAACTTCAGAGGAAATCGCTGTTATGTTGTGCTGGCAAGGTCGCACAATGCAGGTGTCGCTGGCGTTTCGGCATCTGGGCGCCGGTCGATAAGTGGGTACCTCGAAAGATAAAAACAAAGGCGCGGGCGTTAAGTGACGAGGAGGCGAAACGCAGGATAATCGACAAGTATGTATACACGGCGGTCAGGACGACCCCGAAAGCAATTGCTCGATTCTTCAATTGGTCTCTGAAAGAGATAGATAGTACACTTTCCTCGATGATTGACAAGGAAGTGGTTTCATCCTATAATCACCAGGGTGAGGAATATCTCTTCAAGGGTAATCTCTAAACAAAATATCACGTCGGACAGGTTCCGCACTGCAAGGAGAAAATGAAAGGCAGTAAGCAGAAGAGGCTTGCTCACGCGATAAGAAAACAGATACGCATGCTGCGTGAGGATTTGCTCGCCTTTGTTCAGGACCTAGTCAGGATCCCAACCGAGAATCCACCGGGGATTCGTTATGCAGAGTGTGTCAAATTAATTGCGCAGAGACTGAACCGATTTAGTATACGTACAAAGATCTTGAGGGTGCACACGCGAGCTGCCGGCATTCGACCGCGCTATTGCTTGCTATCCTCATACGGTAAGGGGACGCGTACGGTCTATTTTCACGGCCATTATGATGTTGTTCCCGGCTCTGATCGCCATCAATTCAGTGCTCGGATCAAGGGCAATAGGTTGTATGGTCGCGGGACTGCAGATATGAAGGGCGGTTTAGCAGCCATGGTGTATGCGGTGCATGTCTTGCAGCGCCTTGACATCCGACTTCCAGGCCGGCTGTGTCTGGCCATTGTGCCGGATGAGGAGACGGGTGGTAGGTTTGGTACTCAATATCTGTTCAAGCATGGACATATAAAGGAAGAAGGCGGAAGTGCTATGCTCATGCCTGAACCTACTGGTGGCGCGGTTTGGAACGCTTGTCGTGGGGCAATTTCCTTAATGATCAGAATAAAGGGCAAGTCGGTTCATGTCGTGCTACAGAATAAGGGTACAAATGCGTTTGAACAGATGGTGGGTCTCTCCAGTGCCTTGCTCAAGCTCAAGCATTGTGTTGAGAGGAGAAAGACCAATTTTACGGTTGCTCCCGGTGAGTCAAGAAATTCGATACTCATGCTTGGCGGCATGTGTCGCGGCGGTGCGAATTTTAATATTGTCCCCGATGAGTGTTCATTCACTGTTGAAAGGCGTATCAATCCTGAAGAGGATTTTGAAAAGGAAAAGGCACGTTTATTGAATGTGCTCGATCGATTCCGAAGAAAGGGAATGCGTCTTGAAATCGAAGTTATTCAGGAGGGCGAGTCCGTGGGCATTTCTTCGGATCATTATTTGGCAGGTGTTCTGGTGAATAGCATCAAGGCGATTAGCGGACGGAGACCCAAATTCTACATGTGCCCGGGATTGCTGGAGATTCGTTACTATCTGAAAAGGGGAATTCCAGCGTTTGCCTATGGTCCAGGATTACTTACTTGTGCACACAGTCCGGATGAATTTGTAGATATCGAACGAATCTATGACTGCACCGCAGTGTATGCATTGGCTGCCATAAACCTGCTTTCTGGAGATAACATATGACAGAAATTAAGGTTATGAAGGGTGCTGACATCAAGTTCGCGAAAATGCTCAGCGAAATCGAACAGTGGGGTCATCTCACCAGTGATTTTGAAAGGTTATCTCGTCTCGATCCGAACGGCTGTTTTGTTGCGTGGGACGGAAGCGCAAGAGCCGGTATCGTGACGACCGTAACATACAAAGACTACGCATTCCTGGGCAACCTGATTGTTAAGCAGGAGAAGAGGTCAAGGGGCATCGGCCTGATGCTCATGCAGCATTCAATCGCCTATCTCGACAAGCGCGGCGTTGAAACGATCGAGCTCGATGGCGTATTTGCGGCGGTTTCTCTTTATCGTAGGCTAGGCTTTCGGGATAAGTATCTCTCGTTGAGGTTTGTGCGTAAGCCGGGAGAAAGACGGAAGGAGGCTGCGGGCGCAAAGGTATGTTCAGAGTCGTCTCAATCGTTGACTCTCTTCGACCGTGAGAAGATAGGTTTCGACCGTGGTGTGTTCTTAAAGGAATTAATAAAAGATCATACAGACACTACGTACTGTCTGACCGATGGGAAATTGCTGGCCTATGCCGTAACCAGAGGTAGAGCCAATGGTGCCGTACACATCGGTCCACTGGTCGCGGAGAACAGGATATCTTGTGATAGACTCCTTTCGACGATTACTCCCAAACACAACCAACGTATTCTGACGATCGGCGTACCAGAAATAAACCGAGCGGCCATTGAAATAGTACTAAGACATTGTTTTGAATACTGCCCGCCTTCATTACGGATGTATCGTGGCTCAAGAATAGATTATGAACGCCACGTGTACGGTATCGTGTCGTCAGACGTGGGTTGATTACTTTTATCCAATCCAATGTAGTAAGTTAAGTACTTTGTTATCCGGCAATTACATATTGACTTTAGATTTTTTTGGATTATAATGACGGGTGATCTTTTGCTTTATATTCTCTTGCTATGATAACGCAAGTGTTCTAGTAACATTCTCAAGCATTAGTGCTATATTTTTCGACTCAGAATCTTTCTGAACAAGCATGAACATAGAAAGAATTGTCGTCGGTGGTCTCGACAACAACTGCTATATTATCGGATCGGAAGGTACGGGTGTGATCATCGACCCGGGCGATGAAGCCGATAAGATCATTTCGGCAACGCGTGATCTTGAGGTCGGCCTTATTCTTGCAACGCATCGGCATTTTGATCACATAAACGCACTGCAGCAAGTGAAGAAGGCGACGAAGGCGAAGGCGGCGATTCATCCATTGGACTGGGTTGTCGGTTTTGATGTGAAGCTTGAAGACGGACAGAAGATTCAATTCGGTGAAGAAATACTGAGCGTAATACATACACCAGGGCATACGCCTGGTGGCTGTTGTTTTCTGGTTGGAAAATGGCTTTTTTCTGGTGATACCTTGTTCCCGAATGGCCCGGGAAATACATCATTCCCAGGCGGTGATGAACAGGCAATTCTTCAGAGTATACGACAGAAACTGATGCAACTTCCGGATGACACTGTTGTTTATCCGGGGCACGGTGCCGCGACGACCATCGGTAAGGAAAGAGAGCTATATTGAGGCGCCGACGATTTGATGGATTCGCAAAGGCGTACAAAAGAGAAGTGCTTAATATGTATGCCTTTGACTTGAGAAATAAGATGGGCGTGATAGCCCCTGGGATGGCGGTTAACGTATCGGCTCACGAGAAGCCAGTTGAGGCTCGTATACTACATAAATCGACAGCCGAGGAACGTGTTGCCCGAGGCGAAAAGATCTTCGTTGCTTATTACCAAAAGAATCCCATTGCATATCTTTTTGCGTCAACAGGCGATTGTTGGATAGGAGAAATAGAAGACTGGTTGGTTATCGATCCTGACGAAATATATCTTTATGATGCCTTTACCAGTCCCGAGTACAGGGGTAGGGGTATTTATCCCCTTTTGATTAACCGCGCGGCTGGTTATTTTAGAAATAGATCATATAGATATACCATGATTTTTGCGACCGGGAGCAATACTGAATCAATTAGGGGCATTGAGAAATGCGGTTTTAAATGCTATGAGATAGTGCATTATCGCAATTTCCTAGGTTGGAAGTCATGGCATTTCATAGTGGGAGAAAGGCATGTCGGCTCACGCCTTAGTAATGAGAATTGAGCAACTGTCATCCACAAAAGATGCATGGGCTGAATTATGGAATAAGGCTTTGACACCAATACCTTTTACGAGCTTCGAGTGGTATGACGCTCTTGCCCAGAATTTTCTCAAGAGCGATCCGCACGTTATGGTGTTTTGTGAGAATGATACGATAAGGGGAATACTTCCTGCATTCATTTCGGGTGAAACGATCAGATTGTTGGGAGACGAACGCGTCACGGATTTGAATGACATGATATATGCTTCGGGTTACGAGGAAATGATCGTTGAGCACTTGGCTGGTTACATAACAAGGAACAATTTGGGGGTCGACTTTTATCCTCTGGAGATAGATGGTCCTCTGGTCAGCGGTCTGAGCAACCGAATACCCGAACTGACGGTGCAGAAAAAGGATTGTTGCCCGCTCTTGCGTTTACCTGGCTCATGGAAGGAGTATCTTGCCAGTCTTGACGCTAAATCGCGTCATGAACTACGCAGGAAGTTGAAGAAAGTAAACGGAGTAGTCATCGAAGATGTCCAACCTACAGAAACGAAAAGACTTTTCGACCTAATGGCCTTATCAGATAGAAACAAGAGAGAATTCCTGGAACCTGAGACCATGGGTTTTTTCACGGAACTGGTAGATGCTTTTCATAAGAGGGGATGGTTAAGGCTGCGTGCCGCCGTTATGGGAAACCGCATAATCGGTATGATACTAGCCTTTAAATTCAGAGGCCGGGTCTATCTCTTCAACATGGGTTTTGACCCGGCATTCCGTAGCTTGTCGCCAGGGATTGTGACGATTGGTCTGGACATAAATTCAGCGATCGAGGAGGATTGTCAGTATTATGATTTCTTGCGTGGTGATGAGGATTACAAATATCGCTTGGGTGCGAAAGAGCGCTATACCGTGAGGCTCAAGAGATGAGAATTTGTGTTGTATCATATCATGCTTCTCCGCTGAACCCGGTTGGTGCCGGCAAATCTGGGGGCATGAGTATAGTACTTAGAAATCTCTATTGCCGTATGACAGAATTTGCCGAAGTTGATATCTTTGTACGTGGGAATGATCAAACGGTTAGTCTCTCACCAGGGGTCAACGTTATATATGTCGACCAGAACGATACTACTGGTTTTGCCGAAACCATCATTGACCGGCACGCCGAACGCCAGTATGACCTGTTGCATACACACTATTGGTCATCTGGAATCGTTGGCTTGTTAGTAAATAAGACATTAGGTATTCCGTGGTTGCATACACTACACACAGTCGAGATTCTAAAGACGATCAAACAGGACCGAACGAGGGTTGATATCGAGGAAGAGATCGTGCGTGCTTGTGATTTAGTCGTGTCTCCGACGCATCAAGAGGCAACCGCGCTCCGCGCCTTATATTCAGGTGTGAATGTAATCTCCGTGCCCCACGGAGTAAATGCAGAAATGTTTGTACCTAGTTTGGATGGACATAAGAACATTCTTTATGTTGGCAGAATTGATCCAATTAAGGGCTTGGATGTTTTGGTCGATGCTCTGAGAATTCTAAAACGTGATACGAATTTGATTGTGGTTGGCGGTCCCTCAAAGGGGCAGAAGAATTATGACGCGATTAAGACTTATGGCCGCGATTTGTCAATAGATTTCGCCGGACCGGTTCAGCATGAGGCCCTTGTTCGTTATTACCGCGAGACAGCGATGGTTGTGGTTCCTTCATATTATGAGTCGTTCGGATTGGTCGGACTCGAAGCAATGGCTTCGGCCCGGCCAGTGGTTGGGTTCTCCCACACCGGGTTGCGGGAGACAGTGGGTGATGACGCGGGGATCTTGGTGAAGATGGGTGCGCGTAATCTGGCCCAGGCGATAAAAACATTATTGGAGAATCATGAACTACGTCAGAAACTGGGTAATTGGGGGCGTCACAAAGCCTTGGTATATGATTGGTCGAATATCGCCCGTAGATATCAGGTGATATATGAAAAAGTCGTCCAGAAGTAGACTAATCGTCATGGCTCATCCGGATGACCCGGAGCTTGCCTGTGGAGGCAGTATTGCGCACTGGGCAGAAAATGGTGAGGTCTATTATATCATTGTGTCCTGTGGAGAAAAAGGTAGCTGGGATAAGGACTCCTCGCCGCTGGTCGTTGCCAAAAGAAGAGAGGAAGAAGCAACGAGGGCGGCTCAGTTTCTTGATGTCAAGAAAGTAATATTCTTACGTCACCCTGATGGTGAGGTCGCGACCATGAAGACCCTAAAACTGGAGATCGCAGCCCTCATCCGAAAACTCAGGCCTCATACCATTGTTACTCATGACCCTTGGTACCGGCACTTTCATCCGGACCACCGCGCAACAGCTCTTGCAGTCATTGAAGGCATCATGATCGCTCGGGATTGGCATTTTTACCCGTTTCTGTTGGAGATTGGTTTGAAACCATACCGGCCCAAAGAGCTACTTCTTACCATTACTGACCAGCCTAATCATGTAAATAATATTACCGAGTCCTTCAACAAGAAACTCAGGGCGATCGGCATTCACAGAAGTCAACTTGCCCAGTTGCCAGACTGGAAGAAGCACGTTCACAATCGGGCCAGGAAGGATGGAGGATTGGGCGGCTACAAATTCGGCGAGGGGTTTTATAAACTGCATATCTGACTCAAAAAGCTCAGACCTCGTACTTTCTGACGAAAATGCGGGACACTGAATTTTGCATTCAAATCTATAATTTGAGCAAAATTCACGTTGGGGAAGATTCGTGAAGGCAGAAGCCCCGTTACACTGTTGTGTAACGGGGTGCTGAATATTCCGACAAAATCAAGATTTTGGGAAAATTCGCAAAGGCTGCCCCCGAAATGTTGCTGCAGAGCTCCATATAAGGGCTTGAAATGCGTCAGTATTTCGGTAGAATAAGGTGTGGACGAGCACGAGCATAAACACAGTTTTTCTGAACACATATTTGAGTATCGCACCGTAGAGAAGAAAAAGCTCACGCTTTCCCTGATCATCACGGTCATCGTTATGATCGTGGAAATTGTTGGCGGCATATTGTCCCACAGCATAGCCTTGATCAGCGATGCCGGTCATATGTTCACTCACGCGTTTGCCATTACGATCAGTCTGGTCGCAATCGTCATTGCCTGCCGTCCACCCTGCCACCACCGCACGTTTGGGTTGTATCGGGCCGAGATACTAGCCGCGTTCATCAACGGGCTTTTTCTACTCGCAGTTGGGGCTCTGATAATATATGAAGCGATTGAAAGAATCATCAATCCACAGAATGTATTGGCGCTTGATATGTTCGTCATCGCATTGATCGGACTCGCCGTGAATATCGCGAGTATCATTATCCTACACGGTAGCCACCGCAGGAATTTAAATATTAAGGGTGTTTTCTATCATATGATTGCCGATGCCGCATCGTCGGTAGGCATTGTTGCTGCAGCGATAATCATCTACTACACCAAGTGGAATATCATCGATCCGTTGGTCAGTATCGGCATTTCGGTAATCATTGTTTTCTGGGCTTGGGGTATATTACGGGAGTCAGCGAAGATACTACTAGAGATGGCGCCCACCGGACTCAACGTTGATATTGTTATTAGAGACTTGAAGCAAAGGTTCCCTCAGATAAGACAATTGGAGCATGCTCACCTTTGGACGATTACGGCAGACATGTTGGTCTTTTCGGCGCATATGTTGCTCGACGATAAGAATCAGACCGCCGAAGCCCAGAACCAATTGCTATCAGAAATAAATAGTTATCTGAGTGAGAAGTACCATATTATCGAGAGTACGATTCAGACATTGTGCGAAGGTGACGCCGGGACATGCCCTCTGAGTCCCGAATCTGAGAAAACTTAGTATGGTTTTAACATACACGTTGATAAGTGTTTCGTTTGTTAGTCTATTGTCGCTTGTTGGTATTGTCACGCTTTCGCTGCGCGAAGCACGTTTGCGAAAAATTCTAATCTTTTTGGTAGCATTCGCCGTTGGGGCATTATTCGGCGATGTTTTCATTCATCTGCTGCCTGAATCCTTTGAGAAGATCGGCGCCAATCTGACAAGCTCGCTGCTGGTTATTGTCGGTTTTTTGATTTTCTTTGTCCTGGAAAAATTCATAAGGTGGCGTCATCTGGGTAGTGCACAGACTGTCAAGCTGCAGCCAGTTGTAACCATTAACATTGTCGGTGATGCGGTACACAATCTCATCGATGGTATGCTCATCGCCGCGAGTTTCATGGTCAGCGTGCCTATCGGTATTACGACCACGGTCGCGATCGTGCTGCATGAGATTCCTCAGGAGATTGGCGATTTCGGGATCCTTGTGAATGGCGGCATGTCCATCAAGAAGGCACTATTGTTTAATCTCTTGGCCGCCCTCATGGCCTTCCTGGGTGCGGTGATTACGATACTGATCGGCGCCCAGGTGGAGAACTATGCAGTCTATCTGTTGCCGGTTACTGCAGGCGGTTTTATCTACATTGCGGGGCCTGATCTGATTCCTGAACTGCAACAAGAGGTGAAACTCTCGAGTTCGATATGGCAGTTCTTAGCACTACTGATGGGCGTGGTGGTAATGGCGTTACTCTCTTTATTAGGGTAAAGAGTTGTGGCTACTTTTCGTATTGATCTAAATCCAATTTAATCGATAGAAAGTTCATGATATCTTTAAGGGCGATGATACCAGCCAGCTTGTTGCCCTCAACCACCATAAGCCGGCTGTTACCGGTTCGATTCATCTGGGACAGAACCTTTATGACGTCGGTCGCGGGGTCAATGGTGTTGTCGGTAGAGCACGCGTTGGCAACCTCCCCGACGGTTTTGGTAGACCATTCTGCTTTGGGCACCTGCCTTAACTGACGCGTGGTTATACAACCAGCTAGGATCTCACCTTCCACAATAGGAAACATCTTATAATGGTGTTTGTATACGTAATCTTCGACTAGTTCCTTGATGGTAGCAGTCGGCGGTACGGTAACCGGGTCGGTTATCATCAGGCTCCGTACTGTTTCGCCCTCCAAGGCTCGGCGCGTCACCAGTTGTTGGTATGACATGCGGGCAGCATTCTGCAGAAATAGACCGATCATGAACCACCAGATACCGCCGATTAGATTCCCAGAGAAGAATTGAATGACACCCATGGCGATGAGCAAAAAGCCGAACACCGTGCCGACGCGCGATGACACACGCGTTGCCCAGCTAATGTTTTGCTTCCATTTCCACAAGATCGATCTTAGGACACGCCCCCCATCGAGCGGGAATGCAGGCAGAAGGTTGAAGCCAGCGAGGATCCAATTGATGATTGCGAGATAACCGATCACTCCATTGACTGCTAAGGGCCAGCCCCCAATCGTACCAATGCTTCTGAGGATGAAAAAGATGATACCCAAAACCACGCTCGATGCAGGTCCGGCGATTGCCATCAGGAACTCGGCCTTGGCACTGGATGGTTCTTCCTCCATGTGCGCGACACCACCGAAGATGAATAGGGTGATACCTTTGATCGGTAGTCCGAAATTCCTGGCGACCAGTGAGTGTGATAGTTCATGAAATATTATTGAGAAGAAAAGACCTAATGCTCCGAAGATACCCATCCACCAGTACGTTGTGGACGTGAGGCCTTTGAAGTAGTATGGAAAGAGTCCTTGAGCAAGAGACCAGGTGATGAGAAAAGCTAGTATCAGCCAGCTGATATCGATCTTCACGTCAAAACCAAACAAGCTGAAAAGTCGTATTGATTTTCCGAACATACACTTACCTCCAGATTTCCGTTACTGTTGCCATGAATCGATTACTGCCTTTCGGGCAACAAGTTTTTTCTCTACCAAATAGCCGTAGGCGGCGAGTGCGGCCTTGGCCCCTTCACCCGCGGCGATGATGATTTGCTTTTCGGTAATGTCGGTTACATCGCCGGCTGCATAGAAACCGGGCGTTGATGTAGTATTGTCCTTGTCCACAATTATCTCATTGCGCTCATTCAATTTTACGAGATTCTTGACCGGTGCCGAGTTAGGTGTCAGCCCAATCTCGAGGAAGACTCCATCGACCCCTAGATCATGGCGCTCCTTGCCATCAACTGATTGAATACGGATTCCCGTGAGCTCGTTGTCACCGATGATTTCTTGTACTACATGATTTGTATGTATTCTGACATTCTTCGCTTGCTCGATCTCCTTAACGAGCGACGGGTCAGCCGTGAATGTATCACGACGGTGAACGAGATGGATCTCGCGTGCGAAGTTCAGTAGATCCCGGACTGAGGTGAATGCCGAGTTACCGCCGCCCACAACCGCAACCTTCTTGTCTCTATATAACGGCGCATCGCATGTAGCACAGAAAGCCACGCCCCGACCCATGAAGCGCTCTTCACCAGGCACACCCAACCTGCCATATTCTTTCCCTGCGCAGTAAATGATAGACTTGGCAGAAAACTTCTTCTCATTTTCAGTGGTAACAGAAAACGTTTCCTTTTTCTTCTGAACTTCGACAACATTAGCCCCCAGGTTTTCAGCAATAGGGAATTGCTCCATGTGCATGACGAATTGCTCAACCATTTCTTTGCCTTCGATACTAGGTAAACCAAGATAGTTATCGACCATTGCGGTGTAGGTGATTTGACCACCCAGGTCCTTGGCGATGAGCAAAACATCGAGTGCCTTGCGGACCGCATAAATTGCTGCGGACATGGCCGCGGTTCCTCCGCCGATGATGATTATATCGTATTCATGGCCCGGTTCAGCCTTGCGCACGTGACGATGCCCATGTGCTTCCCTTATTGCTTCTTCGATACGCTTATATTCCTGTGGGTTTACTGCTTTCAATACCTCTAGGTAGACCCGGTCTACTCCCATGGCGCCGACAAAAGAATGGGTTTCGTTGATCACTGTTTTTGGTGTTCCGGTCACGGCATAGCGCTGGGCGAGTTGCGGGAACTCCACGCTCTCAACCATGTCGGCGCGGATGTTTTCATTGACCATGGCGAGTTGTTGGGCGGCGTGCACCGCACGTGGACAGTAAGGGCATGTTAGCGTAGTCATCACCTCGATGTGTACGGGTTCGTCAACACGGGTAATCATTTCCTCGAGTTCTGGGGACAATCCTGATTTACCATCAGCGATCATTAGTATTGTCTCAATCAGTGACTGAAATTCGTAACCCGCGGTCAAACCATAAAAGCGTATTCCGTAATCATTTGTACCGATGACTGCGGTACCCGGGATCTTGTCGATACCTAATTTGGTTGCCTGTTCACTATCTTTGATAAAATCGTAGACCTTCAGTGTGATCTTATCGGCGAGCTTCGCGACTGCTTCCAGGAGATGTTGTTGTTCGTTGCATGAAGGGCAGGCGTTTTCTTGGGTAAAATAGACAATTTCAATTCTATCGCGTAACTTACCCAGGACACGTTTCAATTCCTTTTTAGTCTTTTCGTTCATTAATTCTGCCATGTTATGATATTTCTGTTGGTTTTCCCCTTGATTGCGCAAAGAGAGCCGCACCGAGAATTCCGGCATCATCACCCAACCTTGCCGGGACTATCTTGTAGCGACGGTGTTCGGCACCGAGGACGAGTCGGCGTGCAGTATCTCTGACCGGTGCAAAGAGCAGTTTCCCGGCGCGCGCGATACCACCCGAGATGACAACGATTTCCGGGTCGAACAAGGCGAGTATGTTAGCGACACCAACGCCAATGTAGTAGCCAACTTCGGCGAACGTCTGTCGTGCCACTGCATCACCCTGCCTTGCCTCACGTGCGATTATTTCCGGCGTGAGAGCATCCTGCCGAGTCAATGAGCTCTTTTGTCTTTTCATTTTCCTTTTAGCACGTGCCACTATGTACTCGGCACCAACATAGCGTTCGAGATGTCCATAATGACCACAGATACATTTCGGTCCCTTCGGGTTTACAGTCGTGTGGCCAAATTCGCCGGCAAAGCCATTAGCGCCGAAAAGCAGCCTACCCTCACAAATCGCCGCACCGCCCACACCAGTACCTAAGGTAAATAGAAAAACATTGTCACATCCCTGGGCGGCCCCGTATTTCCATTCACCTAGGCAGATTGCATTCACGTCATTGAGAACACGAATCGGTACGTTAAATTCCGAGTGCAAATATTCGGTCAAGGGTACGTTGTTCCAACCCTTGAGATTCGGTGAGAATATAACGACACCATTTTTGGAGTCGATGATACCGGCGATGCCGATACCGATGCAACATATCTCCTGTCGAAACGGCTCAATTACAGATTTCAATTGTTCGATGGAGCGTCTGATGCCGGCGTGGGCCATGCTCAAGATTTTTGTGCGCCGTTCGATTTTGCGCCCGAAAACTAGTGCGGCCTTGATGTTGGTTCCGCCTACGTCGACTCCGAGAATGCCTTTACAAGTCATGTTGTTTAGGGGCGCGCCGACTTGATGCGGTTTATCACCGAGTAGATACTGTAGCCGATAACGAGTACGGCGATCATCCAAAACCAGAAGGGTAGATTTCTGCCAAACAGCGCAACATAACCGAAGGGTGCGATGATAATTAAACCGAGGATGATGCCGAAAGTCCTGACTTGAGTAAAATTCTTGTCTCTGAGTCCAGCGATTATTTTATAAATCGATAACCAAAACGGAATCACACTTGCGAAATAGATTATGGCAAAAACGATAGGGTTGACGCCATGTTTTGTCTCTATCCCGCGCAGCCAGTCTTGTAGGTACGCAAACATGCTACTTGCCGATGCTGTCGACACCCATATACTTCTTCAACACCGCCGGTATCTTGATGCGTCCATCCTCCGTTTGAAAATTCTCCACGATCGCGATGAAGGTACGGGGTGTAGCAAGTCCTGAGCCGTTCATTGTATAAACGAAATCTACTCCCTTGACTGATTTGCGATAGCGAATGTTGGCACGTCGGGCCTGATATTGCTCGTAGCAGCTGATCGAGGAGACCTCAAGCCACTCATCCATGCCTGGCGAGTAGACTTCAATGTCATAGGTAATAGCCGAGGCGAAAGTCATATCGCCGGTGCAGAGTAGCATGATCCTATAGGGTAGTTCCAGCGCTTTCACTGCGGCCTCGGCATCCTCCAATAACCTTTCGAATTCTGCGTAGCCATGTTCAGGAGCAGTATATTTTACCAGTTCTACCTTATTGAATTGATGCACGCGGGTAATGCCGCGTACCTCTTTGCCATAAGAACCAGCCTCACGACGAAAGCACGGTGTATATGCTACGTACTTGATGGGCAGCATCTTTCCTGGTAGGATTTCTTCTCGATGTAAGTTCGTCAACGGTACCTCGGCCGTAGGTGAAAGATAGAACTCGTCATCATGGCACCGATACATGTCCGATTCCAACTTGGGTAGTTGCCCGGTGCCGTACAGACAATGCGTCGGATTGAGCACCGGCGGGAAGACTTCGGTGTAACCGTGTTTTGTCGTGTGCAGATCGAGAAAGAAATTGATTAGTGCCCGCTCCAGTAGGGCACCCATTCCCTTGTAGAGAATGAACCGTGACCCCGATATCTTGGGTGCCCTTTTCAGGTCCAGCATATCAAGGGCCTCACATATTTCCCAATGGGGCAGGACCTCAAAACCAGGCTTGGGCGGGGCTTTCAACCCGCGCACGAATCGGTTCGATTCAGCACCAGAACCGACCGGCACGGAATCATTGGGGATGTTAGGTAACCATTGAACCAGTTCTGCAAATCGTTCCTCGATTTGTCTGCAATCGTTCTCTTTTGTTTTTACGCCCTCAGCCAGCGTGCGCGCCTGTTCCATAAGCTCTTCTGGCTTGTTTGCCCGACGTTTTAACTTACCGATTTCTTCGGATAGCGCATTGCGTTGCTTTTTCAATTCTTGGAGTTCGGTGATGCAAGCGCGACGATTCTTATCCAGTTTGATTATCTCATCGAGATCAAGCTGGGCGCCCCGTTTTTGCAGTGTCATACGTATCAATTCAGGATTTTCTCGCAATAGTTTGAGGTCGATCATCGTGGTATTATACCGTAATTACTCCGTAAGTCAACAAAATATGTGGTAACCGCACAATTTTCCCCTTATCGTTGACATAAACGTGTATTCGGATAGAATATGCCGTGGATCTGAAATACGGAAAAGGTTCTCTAATTTTCGAAACCCCGCCCGGATTCTTAGGTTTTATTCAATCGGGGGATGTTGCGGTTCGCCCGGTTGATGTTCTCTTGAAAGAGAGTTTCGTGAAACCGGTGGGCCTACCGTGTTTGAAGGATGTTCTGCATAAGAACACACCGGGTGATGTCGTGATTATCGTCTCAGACATCACACGAAAAATCAGCAATTATGCAAGAATTCTGGAGTTTATTGTTGGTGAATTGGTGGATGCGGGCATCGACGAGAAGAACGTTCAGTTTGTGATTGCCCTGGGTACGCACCGTAGACACACGGCCGAAGAGAATGAACTTCTGTACGGCCGTCTCGTCCAGGATTTCAACTTCTCGGAGCACGACTGTAACCGTGATCTGGTTACAATCGGCGCAACATCAACGGGACTCGATGTAGGGATAAACCGAAGAGTCATGGAGGCGGATTTTGTGATTGCCACGGGTCGGGTCGATTTTCATTATCTGGCGGGATATTCAGGAGGCAGAAAATCCATATTACCTGGGGTCGCTTCCTACGAGACGATCCGAAACAATCACAGCAAACTCGTGCGCAACGGTGTACGTATTGGTCAGCTTGAGGGTAATGTCATTGCCCAAGAGATGGCCGAGGCCGGGAACCTGTTGGGCATCGATTATCTGGTCAATATTGTGGAAACCCCGACTCGGGAAACAGCTCAGATTTTCTCTGGACA
This sequence comes from Caldifarciminota bacterium SM23_42, assembly GCA_001303785.1. Classification (GTDB taxonomy): domain Bacteria; phylum Hydrothermota; class Tepidihabitantia; order SM23-42; family SM23-42; genus SM23-42. The sequence continues at coordinate 17,259 of LJUJ01000024.1, forward strand.
TCATGCCCATGCGTTTGAGGAGGCGGTAAAGCAGTTCACCCGGGCGCGCCAAGTCAAGATTTCTGAGAAGGCCGATTGTGTTATCGTGTCTGCGGGTGGTTACCCCAATGATAAGAATTTCTATCATACCCATAAGTCCATGAATCTTGCGACCCGGGCACTTAAGGAAAGGGGTAGCATCATTCTCGTTGGTCAGTGTGTTGAGGGTTTTGGCAATGAAAAATTCATGCAGCTCATGCTAGATAATGAAATTGAGGCGTTGTTGAAGTATCCAGAAGAAAAAATCGAAGTTGGTGGACACCGTGCTTTCTTGACCGCGAAGATCTTAAGTAACCATCGTGTCTATGCGTTGACCGGTTTGGAACCCAACGTGGTTCGGCAGATTGGCTTCACCCCGATTAAAGATATGAAAGAGGGTATCGATGCGGTGAAGAAAGAATACGGTGAAGGTTTAAAGACATTGATTGTGCCTAATGGTGAGGCGGTCTTGCCGTCGATGAACGGCAAGAGAGGCACTCCATATCATTCAGGAGGCTAACATGATGCAAACGTTGAGGAAGAAGACACGTGTGGTCTTGTTTATTGCCTTGGCAGGATTTGCTCTTTTGATATTCTTTCAATGGGGTTTGAATATCACCGGTACCCGCGGGGAACAAGAAACTGATGTTGCCAAGATCGAGGGTCAAACCATATCATACCAGGATTATCGACGGTTCGTGATGAGTAAAGAGGCCGAAAACAAAAACGTTACGTCCGATCAGATATGGTCCATGCTCGTTAGTGAGATAATGTGGCGCAAACTGGTCAGGAAGGAAAGAATAGACGTTGTCGCAGACGATGAAATCTGGGCGATCATCCGGAGTAACCCACCCCCAGAGGTTTATACTTCAGAATATATGCAGGACGAAAATGGCGAATTTGATTGGACCAAGTACAATGAGCTCTTGAGATCGCCCCAGAGTCTACAGTGGCTCTACCAGTATGAGATGCGATTGCGCGAGGACTTGCCCAAGGAAAAACTCCGTTCATTAGTCTCGACCATGGCGTGGCTCTCTCCATTTGATGACAGCATGGCCCTATATGAACAGACTGTAAAATATGATATCTCGTTTCTTAGGTCATACTCGAATCGCTTGCGTGATCAGGTGAAAGTCACCGAAGAGGAAATGCGCGAATACTTTGACACACACCAGGATGAATTCGCAACTCCTGAGTACAAGGTTCTTAAATATGTCTTTTTTGAACGCAAACCGTCTTCTTATGACACGTTGGATGCTAGACAACGGCTTGAGGATTTTATCGCACAGGTGGAAGAGGGTGAAGATTTTCTCGAATTAGCTCGGGAGGTTTCAGACGATACAACCATTGAGCTCAGCTTTGAGAATGAGAATTTGCTGAAGCCTTATATGAAAGACGTGTATCGCTCGTTGAGAAATGGTGAAATCTCTGGAATCGTTAGTGCGGCACACGGTTTCGAGGTGATGAAGAGGGTGCGTTCAGGATTGCTGTACGTGGTTAAAGCGAATGTTGAGGTGTCGCGAACTACGATCGGGGAAATCATGGACAACACGGTATCCTTTCTTGAAACTGCTCAGGACATCGGTTTTGACTCAGCGGCAGTCGATTTTGAATTAGCCGTGCGCAAGACCCTTCCTTTGGTCAAAGAAAGAGTTAATTTTCCGGTACGCAACGCCGAGGCGCTCGGGGATTTTCTGGGACGTGTGAAGCAGGGTGACATTGGGGGTCCGTTTAGTAGTCTTGGTGGCTATTATCTTTTCGCCCTGGATTCGGTTGCCCCGGCAACTACGCCAACACTTGAAGAGGCCTCGCCGCGCGTCAAAACGGTGGTCGAACAGGAAAAACTCAACGTGGCGCTAGTCGACTATCTTGATGGACTATATGCTCAGCTTGCAGCCGGGAAGGCAATGGAGGCAATTGCCCAATCGGAAACGATCGTGCTTTTTAAGGATGACATAAAAAACCGCACCCTCTATGAGTTACGGAGCGGTTATGGTGATAAATTTGCGGGCGCACTAGTTACCCTAGAACCGGGTGAGATATCGAGGCCTGTGATTCAGGGTTATAACGGATACATCATACGTTGTGACCGCAAGGAAGAATTGCCGTTCGACTCCACGATGATCGGTGTGCTACAATGGAAGCGGCAACTCAGACTTCAGCAGATAACCCAGAATCTATTTACGCCAGAAGAGTTGGTTGACAATCGTGATAAATTCTTTGAGTAGTCTAGATTATCCATCTGTTTGACAGGCCGACTACTCGAAGATGTAACCGAGCAATCCTTTGCCGATCGATACTTCAGGGATTGACTTGATGCGTATTTTGAAATCGTAGCGCCACTCATCACCCAACTGGTTGAAGTTTAGCACCGCTTCCCAGCAGTGGAGGTCCCGGGTGAGGCCGAAGCTGTAGTCAACGAGCCTCTTGTCCTCCCAATCATATCGTGCCGAGTACCTCAGACTCCAGTGGCGCGTGGGTTTGATGTCGCCGTTGAGCCATATCTGGTAGGTGCCTTCACGCCGGTAACTTTGATTAATGCTTAGCGATAGAAAATCGAGTTTGAATCCCGTCGTATTGGTTATGCTATATGTGTAGTCTCTTGTATAGGGGTCGATGCTGCCGTCGATCTGTGTCGTGAAGGTGGTAATTGGTTTGGGAAAGGGATTATAGGGTAGTGAAACAGAAAACGCTGCGTCGGACAGTGAATCGCTGATTAGATTGTAGGAACTTCCCAGGATGAATCGTAGAATATTGATTTTTTTCGCGTTCTCGCCGATCTTCGCCTCGAGTTCCTGCGTTAAACCGAGGCCGACACGATTCGCGTGAGCATAGGTTGGAATGCCGGTGACCCGAGGGTATCTCGCGAAATTGAAATCTGGAGTATAGGTATAACTGATCGTTGGCAGAATCTTGTGAAGTATACCATGAATCCCGAGCACATTAATGTCGAAGACGCGGAAGAGGTTTGAACTCGCGGTAACAATAAAGGAATAGCCGGCGCGTGTCGGCCATTGATTGCCCAGTGTGTCTTCGTCGAATATCGCGAGATCGAAATCAAATTGTGGTGAAAGAGAAAACAAATTCAGGATGTTTCTTTGTCCCGTCGGAGAAGTATGTATGTTGGCGCCTATGACTTCGCTTGTGCTGTCTGGTGCATCATAACGGTCCCGGCTTATGTGTCCAGATACGGAGTAGTTGACGAGCGAAAAGAGCATATGTGATGGTCCAGTCAAGGAATAATACGGCAACCTCTCGCTTGTAGTAGAATCCGTGAAGACCTGTTTGCGTTCGAAGGAAAAGTTGTTTTTGTAGCCGGCTATGGTGCGGCTAAGCGTAGCGCTCGAGATAATTTCTTGCTCGAGCCATATAGCGGTGGTTTCGGCATAGTCTTGACGGTAGCTATTATCACTGGCATATTTAATATCGCAGTTGAAACTCGAACCGAAGAGGAAGAGTTCTGAATTATTACGTGCTTCGATGCTATATCTTACTTTTTCCAGTTGAGTGTCATTAATATACGATGCGTAAAGTATCCCCTTCGAGTAGGGAGCATAGTCCCAAACCCCCTCGACATGTGGCATGATGCCCTTTTTCTCCATTGCATCAATCTGAAAGGTGATGTCGGCGTAATCAGAGAGTACAAGATAGTATGCGAAGTCCCGTATGTATTTGCCCCAGTTGCTTGAATTTCCTAGGCGGAACGGTAGGAGACCCGATTTTCTTCTTGAGGAAATCGGCACGAACCAGAATGGAGCACCTAGGACAGGCACATCGTGGATGTACAGGAAAAGCGGTTGAGCGATGATCATGTCACCGAGATATACCTTCATCTTAGGTGAATAGAAATAGTAGTGCGGTGGTGAATCGTCGCAGGTCGTGTACCTACCGCCATAGCTATTGATTGTTTTGTCATCGACCAGGTATATTTCATCACCTCGAATGAAACCATGCTCGATCTGCGTTTTCCCTTGCGTCATCAATGCTTTTTTGTTGGTTAGATTGTATTTAAGATGATTACCTATTATAGAATCTTCCAGCTGCCGCAAATCACATTCACCAAATGCCTCCAAGTAGTTTGTTTCTACATAGTAGTAAGCGCTATCCGATAGCAGTTTGATGTCTTTGTAAGTGATGACAGATGAATCGTTTAAGACGATGATCGATTTATCTAAATCATAGGTGATTCTACCGGCTTGATAACGGATAGCATCTACGGTGTCGCTCAGGGTGGTATCTTGTAGCAACCCCAGGCACAGAAAAAAAATCATTCTTTGAGGATTTCTTTATAGCTGTCTAACACAACCTTGTAGTACTTCAGCGCCTTTTCTTCCTCACCGAGAGATCGATACACATCTGCTAGCCCCTCGTTGAGTGCAACAACAACCTCGAGGTCGGCGACATCTCTCTTGCGTTGGCATAACTCAAGGGCTTGATTGAAATAGTCGATCCCAGACTCATAACCGCCTTTGCGTACGGCCAGGCGCGCTGATATCATTAAGTATTCTATCGCCTTTTTGTAGTTGTCACTCACTCGGAAGTGGAATGCGGCGTGCTCTTCGTGACCACCGAGTCGACTGTAGTAATCGGCCAACCGAAGATGCTGTGTTTTCTTGTTTGACGCTAAGTCGTATATTTCATCGTGTATGATCGGATTCACAAACATGTAGTAATCGACTTGTTTCTTCAGGTATCCCAATTTTACAAAATCCTCAAAAAGACCCATGTTTTTATCCTCAAGAGGAAATTCGTCAGGGTGAATCTTGATACCGGCTATCGCCAGATTGGATATGAATTCCTTCTTATCACCCAGAAGCTCAAACCGCCTTTTAATTAGCGTTTTCACATCGTGGTAGGATAAGGCAAAGCTGGCGATCGACGTTTCACCTTGATATTGGCGGTATAGATAGGCAAGTTTTTCTTCATTGTAGAGCCTGATATATTGTGTAACGTGGAATGGTGTAGTCGGTGGCAGCGCCATACTTTCGCCGATTGCATCTTCCACGAGTTTCGATAATTCATTCTTTCCGATTTCCTTTAGTTCAAATTCGTGCAGCCCAGAAAGGTTAATTTGTGATAGGTAGGAAGAGAAAATGAAACTCACTTCTTCTTCAGCGAGCTTTGCCATTAATTGTTGCATGAATGTCGCTGATGAGGCATCCATATTTTCTGCGTCCTCGATGACTAACGCGACTGGGTATTTCCAGGATATTCGTTTGATGACTTCGGCTACTGTGTCGGTCAGTACCTGGACTCTGGTCTTCAACTCGAGTTTTTCTAGGATCGATTCCCCATCGCTCAGGGCTAGGAAGTCTAAGATTGTAAGATAAGACGTTCCGATATCAACCATGCCCAATTCCTTGAGTCGTGTTTCTATTTTTCTACGCTTCTCCTCAAGTTCGGGCGTGTCATGTATCGCAAACATTTGAACGATGAACTCGGTGATCGGCTGTAATGTTATGCCCCGGATATGTGATGGGCACGTCGTGCGATAGACAATTTTCTTTTCTCGCCAGTGGTCGACCAGTTCGTCGAAGAAAACAGTCTTACCACCGCCAGTCGGGCATACCACGAGGAGTGCTTTGGAAACGCTCAGATGATGCTCGAGCGATTCGACCTGCCCCTTTCGTGAGATATGCGGGGAGCGCGGCTTGAGTGGCGGTAGTTCTAAGTCTTCCCTGGTTGGTCTTTCCAGACGACACACAAGAAGTTCATTAGCCATGCCCTGGATGGATAGCATTCCAAGACATGTTACATAGAAATCATTTACGGCCATTTTTTCGATTTCTTCGGATACTAGTATCTCACCCTGCTCGGCGATTTTAGAGAGTCCCTTTGCCAAAGCGGCGTGTTGCGAAAACCCAAAATGCGCCTCGGTGTACTGATCCTTTAGCTGTAGCAAGCAATTCAACATGGTTATGTCTTTGCTACGTCCAATTACCAAATCTTTTTCTCCGGATTCAATGCGCCCCCAGCATCTTTCAATCACGTCGGCAATGTCCGAGAATTGCTCTTTGGTTAATCTTGGAATATTGATGCTGAAGTGAAAATCCATAATAATTAAGACATCACTTATGTAACTTAAAAGGTTTGACCAGCAGAGCCTTAAGGGGGTGAAAATGGAATTCATTTTTCTTGTTCATCGTTGCGATGACTATGTCTGGCGCGAATTCGTTGAGCACTTGCAGGCATGCACCACACGGCAGTATGAAATCCACCTGTGGTGAGTGAATGAGTAGCAAGACAAATCTCTTCTCACCCTCAGAGATCGCTTTGAACAATGCTACTCTTTCTGCACATATCGTTAGAGAATATGAGCTGTTTTCGACGTTGCAGCCGGTGTGTATGCGTCCGCTGCCGCAATAGAGTGCCGCCGCTACCGAGACCTTAGAATAAGGAGCATATGCATTCTTGAGTGCCCGTTTGACACTCCGCATCATTTCTTTCGACAACTTCTTATGAGATGCAGCTTTCGAGGAAATCCTCGCCATGTCTTATTCCCTCAATACCAAAATAACGTGCGATTGTTTTTGCCAGGTCGGCGAACGTTTTTCTTATGCCGAGGTCTTTGCCAATAATCCCGTTACGATAGGCCAGAATGGGTACGTGCTCCCTGGAGTGATCGGTCGAAGGTGTGGTCGGGTCATTACCATGATCAGCCGTAATGAAGATCAAATCGCCGTCGCGGGCTTTGGTAATGATCCGTCCGATGCCTTCATCCATTTCAATCAAGCCATTCTTGAAACCCTCAACGTCGTTACGATGCCCCCAATCCATGTCAAACTGGACGAAGTTGGCGACGATCAGTGCCGCATTCTTTTTTTCCATCACTTCTAATACAAGATCTATACATTCCTGATCGTTCACCGAGTGATATGATTTATCAAAACCGCGATGGTTGAAGAGGTCATCGACCTTACCGATCGCGGTGACACCCATGCCGTTTTTTTGAACGATGTCCAAGAGAGTCGGTTCCGGTGGAGCTTGCGAGAAGTCACGTCGATCCTTGGTTCGGTAGAAATCGGGCGGTGTGCCCGCGAACGGACGAGCAATCACCCGCGCCACTCCGTACTCACCCTGCAAAATGGTACGGGCGATTTTACAGAATGAATATAATTCCTCATTGCTGAAAACATCGGTGTGACAGGCAACCTGAAAAACACTGTCGGCCGACGTATAGATAATCGGCTTCTTATCCTTAATGTGGGTCTCCCCCAGCCGTTTGATTATTTCAGTGCCGGATGCTGGTATGTTGCCCAGAGTCTTGTGGCCGATTCGTGATTCGAATTCGGTGATGATCTCAGGGGGGAAGCCACGGGGAAAGGTTGGAAAGGCTTGCTCCAAGATCACACCACACAGTTCCCAGTGTCCTGAGGTCGAATCTTTGCCTGGTGATTTTTCGGCCATCTTACCATAACTGGCAGAAGGTTCTCCCACTCTCATGATTCCTTCGATGTCGGTTATGTTCCCCATGCCTAGTTTTTCGAGTACAGGCAGTTTCAGACCGTGACAATCTTTTGCGAGATTGACGAGCGTATTGCTGCCCTCATCGCCGTAGTCTGCTGCATCCGGGAGTGCACCAATGCCTACACCATCCATGATCAGGACAATCGCCCTTTTCATTAACGAATTATATACTTATTTTTATACTTGTAAAGAATGTAATCCAAACCGCAAAACATCATTGTATGCA
>LJUJ01000025.1 GCA_001303785.1 Caldifarciminota bacterium SM23_42
CTCCGCTCACGTTTAAGAGATATCAATAACCAACTGCATTATACGAAAGCATGATAGAGGTGTCAAGACGTGAACCAGTATACCGGCTGTCGGATGGGTTTTACTCCTCCTGCTAATGCGGGATTCACGTTTTTCCATTCAAATCAAAGAATTTGAGCAAAAACGGAATTGACTCCCCCACCTTACTGCTGACTCACTCGAAGAATAAGCAAATTGTTACCGTGCAAGCGTAGCCGAGTACAAGACTATATATCTTTTGCACCGTTTTGAAATTCGTGCTTAGGATTTTGAATTTGTTTAGGGTTTCGATATTCGTATTTCGGATTTACTTACCCAACACTGTTCAACGACATAATGGCATAACAATCATGTTCTCCATTAATGTCCGAGCGAGGCTGAGAAGGAATCGTTATCTAATGTATCCCACGGGAATTATGTAGAGCGGCTCTTCCTCCCCTAGTTTCAAAACAGACTTCAAATCATCATCGCGAAAGGCACCCACTGGCACCGAACCTAAACCCAGTGCTACGGCTTCGAGGTGTGTGTTCTGGGCACAGTGGCGTGCGTTCGAATATTGCGGTCACAATTACAACCATACCCGCGTCAGCAATGAACCGCTGCCCCAATGCCGCTTTTGCGATATCGCCCCGGATATCCATATCTATCTCGCGTTTGATTCCGTGCGCCTCAGGAACGTACCTGAATAGACCGTCCTCTTTGGCAATGAAAATCTCCAGAGGATATGTTGCACCGGCCGAAGGGGCAGTGCGGAATCCATATCGATCTTCGGTTATCCCTTGCGCGGCCCACAATATGTTTGATATTTGCTGGAGTGAAAGTGCCTGGTCTCTGTAGCTGCGAACTGAACGCCTCGCCTCCATGCACTCCTCAACTGACATATTAGTAAACTGGGGCGCGGGAAGTTTGACCATATTATCTCCTCCCATCATTGCAAAAACCAACAGACCAAATAGCATAAATCCTCCTCTTTTGTGTAACAATCATTTTGGATAATTGTGACATTATAGAATTATGTTAGTGGAAGCTTCATACCCGTGTATCGTCGTTTCGGTCATTTGAATTTCGAAATTTGCATTTGTTTCGGATTTGTTAAACACTGTGTCTCCCCGTCACCTTGTCTCCATATCACAAAGTACTCGTGCGGTGTTGCAGTGTATCTCAACCGTGTCATTAATATCCTCGGCATAACCGCCTCCGAGAACGGCTATCAACGGAGAGCTTTGAGCGTGCGCCCTCTGCACGACCAACTCATCCCTCTTTCGTAAACCCTCAATGCTCAGCCTAAGGCTGCCCAACTGGTCGAAAACGTACGGATCAGCACCAGCAAGATATATGATAAAATCTGGGTTGAATTCGTCAAAGATCCTGGCTAATGCCCCTTCCAGTTTCTGAAGGTATTCCTCGTCACCCACACCATTATCAAGCCCGATATCCAAATCGGATTTCTGCTTCGCCGGGTAAAGATGTTCCTGGTGAATCGAGAATGTAAATACGCGTCCCTCATTTTCAAAAAACTTCGCGGTTCCATTGCCCTGATGTAAATCACAATCGATAATCGCTATTCTCCTTAAACCCTGTTCCAGCATCATGACCGCGCCGAACACTACGTCATTCAAGTAGCAAAACCCTTCGGCATGATCCGGAAATGCGTGGTGAAAACCACCGCCAATATGATAGCATGCACCACTATCCAAGGCCAATTGTGCGGCGCGGTACGAACCGCCGCAACAGAGGATTTGCGCCTCGATGATGTTTTTCTGGACCGGCATTTCCGAGGGGTACGTGCGTGCTGTTAAACGAAGATTGATTAGATCATCAAGATACTCCTTGGTCACAATCTTGAGCAGCTGCTCGTTATTAGGACGTTCCGGCACAAACACATGCTGGTCATCGAGTACGCCCTCCTCACTCAACTTCTGTCTTATGCGGTCGTACTTCTCGGTTGGGAACACATGAACACCAATGTCAGCCCGGTATTTTGGGGAATGGACGAATTTCATTCTTAGAACCGCATCATCAATTGGACATAGGTACGATTGTGAAGCCATCCAGGCATTGGAAGATCGCCCTCCATTGCCTCGACAATATAAATCCACACGTCCTTGTAGCGGTACTCGAGTCCAAGGGTAAGACGCCGCTCCCTTTTATCGACACCCTGATTATTACTGTAGAATTGCTGCTGCAAGCCAAAATGCCAGCTTTGATAATCGACGATACTGTCCATGCCCGTGCTAAACAGATACGAGGAGTCATCAAGGGTCTTGTAATTGTAAGTGAAGTACAGCGTCGGTATCCATTTATCACTAACTCTGTAGGCAAGCATCGGCTCAACAATAATTTCGAAATTATTTTCTTCATGTACTTCACTGGTGTCGATGTGGTAGAACTCGGACTGTTGAAGATCAAATAGACCACCGAAACGTAATTTACCGATGGCTTGCCAGAAACGTGTGCGGAACGCACGGTGCAGCCCGCGTTCATAAAAATATGGTGGATAAGTTAAATCCCTTTCTGTCGAACGTAACCAGTAGCGATTGCTCAGTTCAAAATTTAAATTAAAATAGCCATCCTGCCAATACTTGTTGATATTGGTTTTCCAATTGATAGGAAAGCATTCATACGTTACCTTGTCTCTTCCCTCCGGTATATTATGTAGCGAAAAATTGCGGTCAAAATCTTCAACGATGACAAGCGTCTCGAGGTAGTTTAGATAGTCCTTACCCAAAAAGAACCCAGCTCCGAGTTCATCCTCGCCCTTATAATAATGGGGCGCCACGCTTAGTAGTATGCGTAGGTTTTCACGAACTTGAATGAACGGTTCGAAATAATGATTGGAAACATGCTTGTTGTAGTCACCAAGATACTTATTTCGATAGCGCAGACCCAACCAAGATGAGAGCTTGGTCTCGACTCTCGCGTCAAAATCGATATACCAGTTTTTAAGGTCGAGACAACCCTGGGAAGTACGAAGTGCATTGGTGGAAGAATCCCAATGGACAATCCATGAAGGAAAATAATGCGCCAATTGTTTGTCTAACAGATACTGAGTATTGGAATCTTCGGGTACATACAATAAAAGGAAGCACGCCAAAAGCATATCAATGTATCACAAATTAGGAATAATTCTGAAAAGCACAAATATCAACGCCGAAACCACCAGAATTAAAAGAAAGTAAAGAAAGAAAACATTCCTTTGTTTCTTTTTTCTCTTTCTCTTTGCCCGTTTGATGACCGTTGTTTTATGTTGTGCCTGGTCGATTCGCTCGACGACCTTACTCAGGACCTGCTGACTATTGGCAAGATTTTTCCAACCGACGAACAATTCCAAATCCTTAACCATTTTGCCAATGTTCTCGTATCTACGGTTCAGGTTTCTCTTCAACGCTTTATTGATGATACGGGCTAATCTGAAGCTCCGGTGTGGATCGAGCCAGAACGGTGATGTATACTTACCCCGGCCTATCTTTGCGGTGATCTCCTCGGCACTACCTCCCCAGAAAGGCTTCTTGCCCGTAACCATCTCGTAAAGCACGATGCCGAGTGAGTATATATCCGACTGCGTAGACAACTTCCTGCCCAAAGCCTGTTCTGGAGACATATAGCACGGTGTACCGATCAACGTCCCGACCGACGTCTGCTCACGTGCGGTCTCGTCCTTGGCCACACCAAAATCAGTGACCTTTACCTTCCCCTGTCGAGAGATCAATATGTTAGTCGGCTTTATGTCTCTGTGTATCACGTTATTCTGATGCGCGTAATCGATTGCCAAACACACCTCACGGGCAACCAGAGCGGCGAGCACGGGTGGCAGCGGCGCCTCACATGCTACGATCTCCGCGAGGTCGACGCCATCGACGTACTGCATTACAAGATAGCTGTTTGATCCGACGCTGAAATAATCATAGATCGATACGATATTGGCGTGTTCGAGTGTAGCAGTTATCAAAGCCTCTTGCTTGAACCGCCTACGGAATTCACTGCTGGATGATTTACCTAATTCTTTCACGACCACCACACGGTTGAGCGGCATTTGTATCGCGGTGTAGACTCTTGCCATCCCACCCTTACCAATGATATCGAGTATCTTATAGTTGCCAACGAATTTTGTCTCTTTACGCATGATACTTACAGACGCGATTCCTGCCTGCTTTCTTTGCCTGATACAGAGCCTGATCCGCCCTTTCGATGATCATTGCCAGTGACTTGCCATCTTCGGGAAAGGTAGCGACACCGACGCTCACGGTAATTGCTACACCCAGTCTATTCTTTGTTTGCTTCTCGATTATCTCTCGTATTTCCTCACCGATTCTTGCGGCGTCCGCTGATGCCGTGTTAGGCAGCACAACAACGATCTCCTCTCCCCCGTAGCGCGCAACGAAGTCGGTCTTTCGACATGACTTCTGAATTAACCAGGAAACCGCCCTTAACACACCATCCCCTGTCTTGTGACCATACTGATCGTTGATTCGCTTGAAGTGATCAAGGTCAATGAAGAGTATCGAGAACCTCTTACGACTCACTCTAGCCTTTTCAAATTCCTGGGCAGCCGTTTTGTCAAAATATTGTCTATTGTACAGGCCAGTCACATTGTCCGCATTGGCCAGCGTTGCTAACCGTTTCCTGCTCTTGCGGACGAAACTCTCAATATCTTTGAACTCTCTCCTCAGCGTTTTATCGTCGATCTTCTTTCTCAGTGTACTGAACTTATCAGAAATGATCTCGGTATCTTCACCGCGGCGCGCCACCTCGGTCTCCTCAATGAATAAGTGGCTGCGTATACCATCATCGAAGAGAATCGAATACTCACCGATTGAGATTTCATCGCCTGAATTCAGACGGTGCCGTTCGACCTTTTGTCCATTAACATAGGTACCATTGGTGCTTTTGAGATCCTCGAGGGTGTAGCGCCCGCCATCTCCTCGAATCCGCGCATGGTGTCTCGAGACATCGTGGCTGCTCAGAGTGAGATCCGTGTCATCAGCCCTCCCAATCGTATACGCACCCTTGCCGAGAACTAACCTCTTAACGACCCTACCAGCAGTCACTAATAACAATGAATACTCTTTTCTTCTCATAGCCTTAATGTACTCAGCCGATCGGCGGCAAAAGCATTCATAAAACCGAACAGAGCGCTACGCACGATCGCCAGCATATAAGAATATATCGCCAAATAATGAATGTTGCTCGGCCCGGGCGTAACCTATTTTTACGATCTCCAACATGCCAAAGAAATAGGCAACGGCAACCGACACATCATTTTTTTCCTTCAAAAACTTCAGAAAATCAATCTTACCGTGCGTCTTCAAGATAGTCTTGATCTCTTCTACAATATCTTCAATCGGAACCTCTTGTCGTCTGACAACGATGCTCTTATCTTCTATCGGCTTGAGCCCACGTAAGGCGAGAATAAGACTCATGATATCGCCCTCTTCAAGCGGCGGTTCTTCCTTGCCGATTCTGGGAAACTGTTTGCTGCTTTCTGCCTCCATGATACTGAAAGCCTTGGCAATCTCCTTGTACTTTTTGAACTCCTCAACGATTTGCATAAGGGACACTGGCTGTCCGGCCTCCTCATCCTCAGGCGTACGCGGCAGTAGAGATCGCACTTTAAGTCTGATCAGAATCGCTGCCATCAGCAGAAAATCCGCGACATCCTCAAAGTCGTCACGCTCAATCTTTCTGACATAATCAAGGTACTCTTCGGCGATCTGAGCAATCGGGATGTCAAAGATGTCGACTTCTTTCTTGCGGACAAGATAAACCAGGAGGTCAATTGGCCCGTAATAGATGCCGATATCTATTTTCATAGACTAAAGGCGGAATCCTGAAATGTCAGAATCGAAACGGATTTATACTCAAGACATACTTCGCGTGGATTATTGATTGAAGGGTGATAGACGCCACCAACCGCGGAAAGCATACAGAATATTCTAGCCACATTTGTGTTTCTGTCAATATCATCAATCTTTGTAGACATGTTGACACGAAATTCGTTGTAGCTATAATAGACACATGACCATGTCAAGGCGTAAATTTAGAATCCCTGACATCTGGCGGTTTATCATTAGCATCGCCATATGTCAGCTTGCAGGAATCATCGGTTCTGTTTTCACCGCACCGGCGGTTCCCACCTGGTACGCGGCACTCAAGAAACCCGCTTTTAGTCCTCCCAATTGGTTATTTGGGCCCGTATGGATTACCTTGTATGTACTCATGGGTATATCCTTGTTCCTCGTCTGGCGCAAAAGCGTGGATATACCAGCCGTGAAAACCGGGCTCACGGTATTCGGCGTGCAACTTATATTGAACATCTTATGGTCGGCGGCATTCTTCGGACTCAAATCACCAGTCGCCGGTCTCTTGTTCATCATTGCGTTATGGATAGCAATATTAGTGACGATACTACGATTCACCAGAGTATCAGAATTCGCGGCCATACTATTGGTTCCTTATATTGTCTGGGTGAGTTTCGCAGCTATCCTCAACCTCTCACTATTTCTCCTTAATCGATAGATAGGAAGCGTCAGCTTGAGCGATTTTGTCAAACCATGGGTTGTAATTAGCAAGTGCCTTGGGTTCGCGCGTTGTCGCTGGAACGGTTTGACAATTCAGGACGAATTCGTCGAACGATTGAAGCCCCACGTAGAATTCATGCCAGTTTGTGCAGAAGTTGAAATCGGTCTCGGTGTGCCGCGTGATCCGATTCGTGTGATTTTGAGTAACGAGGAACTTCGGCTCGTGCAACCCGCAACCAAGACCGACGTCACAAACAAAATGCGCAAATTCTGCAATACATTCCTAACCTCACTCGATGAAGTCGACGGGTTTATCCTCAAGTCGAGATCGCCTTCATGCGGCATCAAGGAGGCAAAGATTTACCCAACCATGGAAAAGAGTGCAGCAATTAGGAAAGGAAGCGGGTTCTTTGGCACCGCAGTGCTGGAAAGATTTCCTAATCTGCCCGTTGAAGATGAGGGTCGGCTGCGCAATTTCATAATACGAGAGCATTTTTTGAAAAGGATCTTTACCATAGCCCGCTTCCGATCAACAAAGAAAACGCAAAAGATGAAAAACCTCGTTCAGTTCCAAGCCGAAAACAAGTTCCTTTTCATGGCTTACAATCAGAAGGAATTCAGAGTCATGGGTCGAATTGTTGCCAATCACGAGAAGAGATCAGTATCCGAAGTGTACGATAACTACGAAGTACATCTTTACGCCGCGTTAGCAAAGACCCCGCGTTATACCTCTTATATAAATGTCTTCATGCACGCCATGGGTCACTTCTCAGATAAGTTGAACAAACAGGAAAAGTCCTTCTTCCTTGAGCTCATGGAAAAATACCGCAGCGGCAAAGCTCCGCTGAGAAGTGACACAGATGTGCTCATGTCATGGGGCGTCCGATTCGGAGAAAAGTATCTACTAGACCAAACCTTTTTCAACCCATATCCGGAGGAACTGCTGGACATAAGCGATTCAGGGAAGGGGCGTGACTACTAATATGAAGACCGCAAGGCTATTTGCGCACCTAAGGAAACACCACAGAAAAACCGGTCGACCGTTAGTGACTCTGAGCTATGCGCAGAGCCTGGACGGGAGCATCACAACACGCCGTGGTGTACCGTTGTCGCTGAGCGGCCGCGAATCGCTCAGGCTGTGGCACCGGCTGCGTGTTTGTCACGACGCTATACTAGTCGGTATTGGCACCGTCTTAGCCGACGACCCGCAGCTCAACGTACGTCTCGTGACCGGAAGTGATCCCCAACCCGTAATTATTGATACAAGTTTGCGCTTTCCTTTGAAGGCACTCGCTTTAAACAGCAGTAAATCGCCATGGATCATTACTACACAGAAAGGTGACTCGAAAAAACAGAAAAGACTAGAGTCACTTGGAGCCCATGTCATCCGGCTCAAGAAAACCCGCAGGGGCTGGGTCGATCTGCGCTCTGTGCTCGAATATCTTGCACAAAGAGGTGTAGACAGCGTCATGGTAGAAGGCGGGGCCCGCATCATCACGAGTTTTCTCAAGGCACAATTGGCTGACCGCTTCGTGATCACTATCACTCCCTTCTTCGTAGGGGGCGTACACGCCATCGAGGAGTTGTTACCCAGAACCAAACAGGGTCGAGACGTTCGCCTGGAGAAAACAAGAATCCTGGGATACGAGTGGTACGGTCGTGACCTTGTGCTCTGGGGCACGTTGAAATAAACCATGAAGAATCTGGCGGTCTATTTCACCGACGTCCGCAAAATCGAGGTCCGAGAACAAAGAGCTCCTGCTATTCACGAGCATCAAGTGCTTGTGCAAACAGCATCTTCGATCATAAGCTCTGGCACGGAGATGCTATTCTATCATGGTCTCGTACCCAAAGAGATACCGGCTGATGAAAATATTCCAGTTTTGTCCAGACGCCCGGGATATCCGTTCAAGTATGGTTATGCAGTAGTAGGAAGAGTAACTGAATGCGGCAAGGCAGTAGATCCGAAATGGCACGGCAGATTGGTATTTGCCTTTCATCCCCATGAGAGTCTTTTCGTGGCCGACCCAACCAATTTGGTAGATATTGACGGCTTGGACGTCGAAGATGCGGTGTTTCTCGCGAACATGGAGACGGCAGTCAATTTCTTGATGGACGGCAAGCCAATGATCGGAGAAAGAGTATTGGTCTTCGGACAAGGTGTGGTAGGACTCTTGACAACCTCTCTGCTCACTCAGATTCCCCTTAGCAAATTGATCACGGTGGAACCATATCAAACAAGAAGGGAAATGTCGCTCGAGTGTGGTGCTCAGGTATGCCTTGATCCTTCTCAAGACGACTTTGCAGGACTCGCAAAAGGTCTACTCAAAGGAAATAGGGCCGACTTGGTCTATGAGCTGACTGGCAACCCTCACACCTTGCAGCAAGCCATACCACTGACCGGCTTTGGCGGACGCGTGATCATCGGCTCTTGGTATGGAACGAAAAAAGAAGAAACGCAACTGAATAGCCACTTTCACCGGCAACGCATAAAGCTGATGAGTAGTCAGGTCAGCACGTTGGCACCAGAATTGACCGGTGTCTGGACAAAACAAAGACGCCTCGACGTCGCCTTGGAAATGCTCCCACGTGTCAAACCTTCGCGCCTGATAACACACCGGATTCCGATACAAGAAGCAGACAAAGCATACAGGCTATTGGAACAACACCCAGGGCAAACGATCGGAGTATTACTAACGTATTGAATAACAGAAAGGCGGAATCATGTATACCATATCAGTAAGACGTGATTTCACTGCTTACCACTATTTGGTGGGTGGCAATTGGGGACCGGAGAACGACAAACATGCGCATCATTATGGCGTCCAAATAGAATTAGAGGGGCATGAACTCAATCGCTATGGCTACTTGGTCGATATTGTCGATATCGAAAGAGCGTTTGACACGTTGGTCAGAAGATATGAAAAGAATACATTGAATGGACTAAAGGAATTTGAAGACCTGAATCCCAGTATCGAAAACTTCTCACGTATTCTCTGCTGCGGATTCATATCCACCCTCGAAACGAAGAACGTCAAAGCAGTCAAGGTCAAGATATGGGAAGACGATATTGCATGTGCATCCTTCAGGCAGGAGCTTTGATTGCGAATTGGTCTGATTATCTACGGAATGCTCCAGACTGTCACCGGTGGTTACATCTACGATCGAAAATTAGTGGAACACCTAAGAGAATCTGGCGATGAAGTATTCGTTGTATCATTACCTTGGCGCAATTATGTAAATCATCTCCTGTATAACTTCTCGTCCGCTCTAATACATAGAATATCAGCACTCGAATTACACATACTCCTTGAGGACGAACTGAATCATCCCTCTTGCATTGTTCTCAACCAACGGTTAAGAAACGAAAAACACCCCAGCATCATATCAATCGTACACCATTTACGTATGGACGAAGACCAAACGGCATGCAAACCACTCCACGTTTTCGTCGAACAAAAGTATCTGGAAAGCGTTGATGGATTCATCTTCAATAGCAGGGCAACGGAATCCTCGGTGGCTAGGTTTGCTGATGGCAAGCCGTCGGTCGTCGCCTATCCTGGCAAGGACAGGTTTTCGTCAAATATGACAGAAAACGAAATCGCCACGCGTTCAGCGAGAAAGGGCCCATTAGGAATTATCTTTCTGGGTAATATCACACCACGTAAGGGTTTGGCCACACTCATCCGCACCCTGCTGCTTTTGCCACGTGAAGAGTGGACACTAACAGTCATCGGCAGTTTGGAGCGCAATAAGAATTACAGCGAGAGAATACTTGATGAGGTGAGGTCAAACCACCTTGACAAGAACGTTATCTTCACTGGACCGATATCCGATACCGAAGCTGCCATGCATCTACGCAAGAATCACGTCTTGGCCGTGCCATCATTTTATGAGGGTTTCGGACTGGTCTATATCGAGGCTATGGGATTCGGTCTGCCGGTTATCGGAACGAGTGCGGGCGGCTCTAAGGAGATCATTGAACACAATGTGAACGGTTTCATCACAGCACCGGACGACAGCTCGACACTGAAGGAATATCTAAGAAGACTCAACAAAGACCGAGCGATACTCCAGAAAATGAGCATTAATGCCGTCCAGAGTTATCAGAGATTCCCCTGCTGGCAAGATACCGTTACTAAAATCCGTAATTTCCTTTGCACAATGAATAATTAGTGCGCAAAAATGTTTCATGGGGTCACTTATGCCTTCCTGAAATGTTGCAATACGACCATCGGTAGGATGAGAGAAAATGATACAAAATGAACGCATAAAGGTAATGAACGAAAAACCGGTCGCCACTAAGAAATATGTCCTGTATTGGATGCAGCAGGCACAAAGAAGTGAATACAATCATGCTCTGGAGTATGCAATAAACCAGGCCAATGAATTAGACCTGCCGGTGATCGTCTACTTCGGCATAACCGATTCGTTTCCGGATGCCAACGAAAGACACTACCACTTCATGCTTCAAGGATTGCAGCAGACAAAACAAGCGTTGGCTAAACGCGGGATACAAATGGTAATCCAGCATTGCACTCCTGAAACCGGCGTTCTGGAACTGACAAAGAACGCAAGCCTCTTAGTGACCGACCGGGGATATTTGAAATTACAACGCAGGTGGCGAAGCCACGTTGTCAAAAACGCACCGTGCCGCGTCGTGCAAGTCGAAAGCGACGTCGTTGTGCCGGTCGAAACAACCTCGTCCAGGGAGGAATACGCCGCCGTAACAATAAGGCGCAAGATACAGAAACACTTAGATGCGTTTCTGATTCCACTCAGAAAAAGAAGATTGAAGAAATCTTCACTATGCTTGAAATTCAAACAATTCCCAATCGATCGCATCGATAGAGCAATTGCCCGACTGGAAATCGACCGCAGTGTGGCAAAGTCAAATCGATTTATTGGTGGAACCGACAATGCCAAGAGATTGCTCAGAGATTTCGTACGACACAAGTTGGATCATTTTATCGACCAGCGAAACGATCCATCGAAAGACATGCTTTCCTTGATGAGCCCATATCTGCACTTCGGCCAAATTTCACCACTATACATAGCCCTGCAGATCCAGCGCACCGAGAGTCCAGGTAAGAATGCATTTCTTGAGGAGCTCATAGTGCGCCGAGAGCTGAGTATGAATTTTGTTTACTACAATCCGTGGTACGATTCTTACAAAGGACTCCCTGAATGGACACGCAAGACATTGGCTCAACACAGAAAAGACAATAGGCAATACGTATACGATCTCGAGCAACTCGAGCGAGCCCAAACGCACGACCCTTATTGGAATGCTGCCCAGAAAGAAATGGTTTTATGGGGAAAAATGCATGGCTACATGCGGATGTACTGGGGCAAGAAAATCATTGAGTGGACCACAGACCCACAACAAGCATTCCGGATGGCTCTATACCTAAATAACAAATACGAGCTGGACGGCCGGGATGCGAACGGATACACCGGGGTTGCCTGGTGTTTTGGCAAGCATGACCGCCCATGGCCTGAACGCCAGATATTCGGCAAGGTACGCTACATGAACGCGGATGGTTTGAAACGTAAATTTAAAATTGACAAATATGTGGTAAGTATATTAGATCAAGAAGCAACTTAAGCCAATTGCTGTTTCTTGATTTCTCTTATAAGAATATTAACCAACCTCGCATCAAACTGCGTGCCGCTGTGCCGCTTTAATTCCTGAAATGCCGCCTTTCTACTCCTGCGCCGTCGGTAAGGCCGATCCGTTGTCATAGCATCAAACGCGTCGGCAACACAGATGATCCGCGCCACAAAAGGTATCTCCTTACCCCTTAACCCCGAGGGGTAGCCATCGCCGTCGAGCCGCTCGTGATGATGCAAGATGTTCGCGGTTAGCTTCTTCAGCATCTCAATAGGTTCGATGATTGCAGCACTGAACTCGGGGTGACGTTCCATATACCTCTCTTCCCGGCGAGTCAGACGCCCTGGCTTGCCAAGAATCCTATCCGGGATGCCGATCTTACCAACATCGTGCAGTATCGAAGAAATCTCGATTTCCTTCAACTTCTCCTTGCTACGCGTCACCGCGTGGCCAATCATCAGAGCATATTCGACGACGCGACCAGAATGACCTCGCGTATAGGGGTCCTTGGCATCAACCGCCTCCACGATCGCACGAATCGAAGAAAGAAACAGATTATCCAAATCGCTATACAGCGAAGCATTTTCAACCGCGATCGCGATCTGATTCCCCAATGCCGCAAAGAGTTCAAGGTCACCCTTGTCAAAATGCCTGCCCCGTTTCTTATTAAGCACCTCAGCGACACCTATGACCTTACCCTTAACAATCAGTGGCACGGCTACGATTGAGCGGGTCACCCACTTGGTCTTCTCATCAACGCCACGAAACCACCTGCGGTCTTTTCTAACGTCGGGGACGAGCAAGGGCTTCCCGTGTTTTGCTACCCAACCGACAATACCCTTACCCATGGGGACGCGGATCTCTTTTGCTTCTTTACCCTTCTCTCCGCGTGCCGTGATGAAATACAAATCCTTTCTTCTCTCGTCGATACGGAATACCGACGAAGCCTCGGCATCCATGACCTCTTCGGCTTTCTGCATGACCGTATCGAGAAGCTCATCAATATCGAGAATACCGGAAAAAACCATTGACGTGTTGATTAGCGTCTCGAGACGTTTTATCTTGTGCCGTAGCCTAGATACTTTTGATTTCATAATTTCTTTCTCCGGCACCGAATTTTTCGGCATACATGAGTTGTACCTGTGCATCGACTTCGGGATGTAGCTTGTCAATTGGTTCTTTCACAAAATCGTAACACGCCTGATCAATACTGACCGGATCAAACGATGCAAGAATGCCCACGTCTGGAGCAATCATCGGTTCGTTGGTGTGAAAACAATCACAATTTGGTGAAATATTGATCAGGAAATTCAAGTAGAATACCTTCTTATCCTTTAAAGCACTCGCCGCATACTTCGCAATGCCCTTCTGGATGTCTGTACTAGCAGCATTCCATGAGAATTTAATGGCCCGTTCCGGGCAGACCGACATACACCCGGCACATCCGGTGCATTTACCTTTGTCGATCTTAACAGTATCTTTGCTCTCTTTTATGGCATCATGTATGCAGTACTCAAGACAGGTCAGGCACGCCGTGCAGCGCTCATCATCGATATAAGGTTTGGACCTCGAATGCATCTCCAGCTTACCACCCTTTGCGCCGCAACCCATGCCCAGATTCTTCAAGGCACCACCAAAACCGCAGTTGAGATGACCCTTGAAATGCGACACGCAAAACATCGTATCGATGTGTCCAAATAGACTGGCGACTTTTGCACCATCGATTTCTACATAGTCATCACCATACAGGCCATCAGCAATGATCATGGGTGCAAAATCAAACCCGTGTTCTTTGGCAAGGTCGATATGAAGATCAGCACGAAATCGGCGGCCCGCGTAGAGCGTTGTCGTGTCGGTAAGAAAGGATTGACCACCAGCCTTATCTATCAACTCCACCAGCCTTTGCACATAGCGCGGATTAACGTAATTGATATTCTCATTTTCGCCAACATGCAGCTTGATGGCGCTCGGTGATTTCTTCTGCAATATTTTCAATCCGCCCGCGATGTCGATGAGTCTATCAAATACCGTGAGCACATCATCTTTGTACCGCTTTCTCAAATCAAGTAAGTACACAACCGCCATTAGCAAAATGATACACACATTCAAAAAAAAGTCAATAAGTTCATATATGAAAGAGCCCGATGTGTGTACCGTCATTGACAAAAGGTGATTTCTAAATAGAATTTATCGTGGGCGGTTTCGGTACAATAATATCGCTTGTATTACTCTTGGCGGCAATCGGAATACTCGTTTTCATCGCACGCGAACTAGACCAATCCCGAAAGCGAAAACTCTCCGGCATCATACTGGTTCTGGTATCTGTTCTCTTCTTTCTTGCTCAAATATCATTCCTGTTACACCCGGAAGAAAGATACGAGAACTGGTGCGGCCTTTTCGGGCATTACTCCTCATTTGGTCTGTTCTGGTTGATCGGGTTATACATCTTAATAATCCCTTCTTTGTTGGGCTATGCCGGTTACGTGCTGATTTCTGACGCCAAAAAGAGGTTCGGGAGTTATCTGTTATTCTTCATCCCGATTGGCGTCATCGCGGACACGATTCTGGCGTTGTTCCTGAAGATAAGTGTTGCCAACATGCCCAGCGGTGGTACGCTCGGGCTCCTGATCAGCGGCTTCCTTTTGGATTATTTCGGACAGGTCGGCACCTACCTGATCCTGGGATTCAGCATTGTCGTCGTTCTGTTCATGATGATCAGAGAAAAGGTATTCCCAAAAATAACGACTGCAGAAGTCGTGAAGGAAATAACAAAAATCCCCAAGAAGAAACTAAAAAAAGAGAAAAAACCAGAAACCGAGAAACCAACCGAGACAAAACCCGAGAAGAAAACCCTGCGACGTATCGATTTCAAACAGGAATTCCTTAATCTCTTGCAAGCCCGGACCAAGAAATATGGCGTCGATAACGAACAAATAAGGAAAGAATCGGAGATCCTCACCCGACGCCTCGCCGAATTCGATGTCACGGGCAAAGTGGTAGCCGTAGAATCCGGACCCGTAATATCAAGATTCGAATTTCAACCTGACCCGGGAATAAAAGTCAACCGGATCGCGAATCTGGATAATGACTTAGCCCTGGCTCTGAAGGCAACGCGTATCCGCGTCGTCGCACCGATACCAGGCAAATCTGCGGTGGGCATCGAGGTGCCGAATCGTGAGCGAGGCCTTGTCTACCTGAAGAACGGATTGATGGATGAGAATTTTGAGAATCATCCGTCGCCATTGGCCATTGTCTTAGGTGAGGACATAACGGGCAAACCCGTTTGTGAAGACATCGCCGTGATGCCACACATGCTAATCGCCGGTACAACGGGCTCGGGCAAGAGCGTCTGCATAAATACACTGATCGACAGCATTCTCTACCATTCAACACCTGAAGATGTGCGTTTCTTGATGATCGACCCGAAAAGGCTCGAACTACCCATGTACAATCCCATTCCCCATCTCCTGCGCCGTGCGATCATCGAGCCGAAAAATGCGGTCAACGAATTGGAGAAACTCGTGGCCATAATGGAAATGCGCTACCGGGATTTTGCCCGTGAAGGTGTACGTGACATCGACGGCTACAACGAGAAGATGCGAAAAAAAGGAGGTCGGAACAAGCCTTATATTGTCGTGGTCGTCGACGAGCTGGCTGATTTAATGCTAACCGCACCCAGTGAGATCGAAGAGAACATCACGCGCCTGGCCCAGATGTCACGTGCCGTTGGCATACACCTGGTGCTCGCCACCCAGAGACCCTCGGTCGATGTCATCACCGGTTTGATAAAGGCGAATTTTCCGTGCCGAATTGCCTTCCAGGTCGCCTCGAAAACCGATTCGCGCACGATCCTCGACATGAACGGTGCCGAGTCGCTTCTGGGACGCGGCGACATGTTATTCCTGCCGCCGGGTAAGGGAACCCCAGTGCGGCTGCACGGCTCCTATGTCGCGGCCGACGAGGTGAGTGGTATCGGTCAACTCATTGCCCGGATTTATCTGCGCGAATTACTCAGTGATATCGAAGGTGACGTTGACGAAATAATAACCGCGATCATCGATGAAGAACTCTGGACAATATTCGTCGACACGAAGGATGTAGCATTCGAGGAAAAACGCCGCGCCCTGTCCAACATTATCTCGGTTGAAAAAATTGATGAAATCATCGACGCCGGCTACTACCCGAAACTGAGTGAGACAGAAGTCAAAGAGATAACGTTGGAACCAGAAACCGAGTTTACGGTTGATCCCTTGTTTGAAGAGGCGGCGCGTCTTGTATTCAGGCACCAAGTTGCATCTGTATCGCTCTTGCAGAGAAGATTGAACCTCGGCTATGCCCGTGCAGGTCGTATCGTCGACCAGCTTGAGGCTGCGGGTATTGTTGAATCATTTCAAGGAAGCAAATCAAGGAAGGTACTCGTCGAAAGGCAAGAAGAACTCGACGCGATACTACAGAAGTACACGAGTCCCTGATCAATCAACAACTACTATCTTCTTACTAGTCTTCTCAACATCACTCGTGATAGCGACAAAATAGACACCGGCGGGAACGGAGAGACTATTGTTGTCTCTCCCATCCCAGGATATGACAAATTCGCCTGCGCCGTAAATAGTCAGCAGGTCGCGGATAAGATTGCCATCAACGTCGTAAATCGAGACACGTTCTGTCTCCTTACCCCGAGTCCTGAGGGCTATGGAAAACTCTCGCTTGCTGATCGATGGTTGCACCGAAATGATCAGATTACTTGACTGGCTCAATGATACTTCTTCGCCGACACCTGTCCCGGTCACTATGGCGAAGGCACTCGGCGTCATGCTCATGACCGTGTCGGTCGAGGTCATTGCTGTATACCGAATGTAGCAGTTGTTGGAATTGATGTCCTGCGGTACAAACCACTGATATTGGCCATTGTCCGGAAGCGGGTCGGCAATCATCGACCAAGGGCCAGCAGGTCCGGTTGTCGAGCACTCAAGGCGAATACATGATGACACAGCGCCTGGTACGCCACATGCCCATCTGATGAAACGTCCGGAACCAGCCCTGAGCGTTTCCGCACCGCGTGGGTACACCGGGAATACAAACAGACTGCCCGGGCTCGATGTCTCCTTGAAGAATCTTAGATGGTTGATTGCACTCCAGGAATCACCCTCTTTCGCTACGAGTGCAATATCAGGGTATCCATTGTGGTCTGCATCACCACCGACCCGGAAGGCACTATACGTACCCGGTGGTGGCGTCGTGAAGGTCGCATCGATTGTCCAATTGCCCGCACCGTCACCCAACCAAACGCTGGCCGTGCCGTCACCAAAAGCCACCACATCCACGAATCCGTCAATATTCATATCGCACAGTTGCGTCACTGAGTAGGAGCCTGAGTTAGGTAAGGAACCACCAAACTCGACCCACGTATTATTACCCGACCATGTCCAGACTTCGACACCGCCGTTTGAGTTGCAGAAAGCAATATCTTGATTACCATCGTTATCGACGTCGCCGAGCGATGGTCCCCTTCTGCCTAAATTGCCACCAGATGGAAGATTGCCGTCGGCCAGCGCAAAACTTCCATCGCCGTCTCCAAGATATACAGTACCATAGGCATGGGCGACCACAAAATCAGCATTACCATCGGCATCGACATCGCCAAAACAAAAATCCATCGTGGAGTTACCGCCTAGAAATCCAAAACATTGATTCCATGTACCATCACCGTTATTCAAGAAGATATGCACGCCGTCGCCTGCGCCAAAGGAGTTAGCACCAAGATCCAATAGACCATCGTTATTGATATCGGCAACGTCGGTGCAGAACATGCCCCACTCATTGGGATTACCGATCGAGATACCGTCATCCCAAGGCTGCCAATTCTGGCCCGTGCCATCCCCGAGCGCTGCTTCCAAAATCGAATCGCCGAAATCAGTACTCGAGTAATTATGATGCATCCCGTATCCAACATCCAGGTAACCATCGTTATTCAAATCACCTATTGCTATTCCACCGTAACCAAAGTTCCCGTTCTGAAATACGCTCCAGTTGCCGTTTCCATCGCCAAACCAAACCATGATGCCGTGCTCCTGCGTGTTGATGTAAGGCGAACCATGATCGCCTATGGAAAGAATGTCGACGTTGCCGTCGCCGTCGATGTCGACTACTTCCACCTCGGTACGCCCGGACTCCAACTCGGGGTTTCCCAACCCGCTTGACGATTCGATGTAATCGAGAGCATAAACAAATACCCATAAAACCACACACGCGATTGGCAAAAGACTGAGTTTATTCATTACACCTCCACAGTGATCGGTTGTGTTTATTATACGATAACAGAATCGTTCGTCAATGAAAAATGTCCGTGGCCCGCTAACACGATCTATCGGTAATCATAGTGGCGGGCCACTCAGGATCGAATACAACAAATAGCCTCCAAAGGCGAGAAGCGAGAGAAAGTAGAACCACTCGCGTGGCCTAGTGGTGAGCAACGTGTAGAAAAATGTGCATGAGGCACATACGATAGCACCCACCATGACCTGGGGGATAAAGAACAAGTAGTAAAGATAGCATGTACTAATGAGCAGGGCAATGGGCAGGCGTCCGAAAACGCTGCCCCGCTGATACAACAACACAGGTAACGTAGTAATGCCGCGTGCTTTATCCCCAACTACATGATCAATGTCTTTGGCCGAGAAGCCCACGGTTACCGCAATGAGCGTAGGTACCAACAGTTTCCGAGGAATTGCGTTCATCGCTCGGACTCCGTAGTAAATTGAAAACCCAATCGCGATAGAAAGTATCACGGCCACTGCGAGAATAAACGTCGAAACCAGTGGTATGCGTTTCGAACGCACCGGAGGAACAGAATAAATGATACCTAATAACAGGTAGGCACTAATTATGAGCAACGCGGAAAAATTAATGATTAATGCATAACACAACGACAAGAGCCCAAGACACATACCAAGAATCTTATAATGCTTTCGTGGGACACCGTGCAGTAAGGGATTCTGCTTGCCTGCAATGCGGTCAACATCAACATCAAAGAGGTCATTGATGACCTGTACGCTCCAGAATCCAAGGCCCAGACTCATAAACATGACGGTCAAACCGAGATAATCAAAAATCTCACCATCGTATTTGATTCCCAACTGATGTGTGGAAACGAAGAAACCGAGAATCGCTGTGGCACCATAAAACGCCATACGCTCGATACGCATGCTCTTAGTCATCCCTCCGAAGCGCTGTCGATTCACAATATACAAAAAAACGAAGAACAAAACCGAAAACAACAACACATATATCGCAGAAAATTTCTGCGTGTCAGTATAAAGAATACTACCCGAGACAAAGACATACTCGGGACGATTTCCGGCCAGGATTGTCGTGATTCCGCCAAAGCAGATAATTACGACGAGACTCGTGACTAATAATAGAACCGCGCGTAGTAGACTCCTTGTCTTGACGTAACCGTACATTCCAGTGAGTAGCGTAATCAAGACGATTGTGATACGCTGCCCTGGTGAAACCCCGATATCGCTCAACTGAACAAAAGGATTCAGGAAACCGACAAGATACGGCTCGAGGCGTACGGGATAAGTGATCACGTAGCCTCGGTTGAATACCCAATCAATAACCGGTACCAATAACAGAACAAACAAGCCCATGCTTGAGGTCTTGGTGACCTTCTTTACATCCTCACCGGTCATCGCGGCTATTATGATTACCAGCAGAAGAAAAAGGCACAGGTAGAACATTGGAAAATGAACAAAATAGGCAAGGATCGAGCGATAGGAGAATGTTGAAAACCCAATTCGGTGACAACCCTCGAGTACGCCCTCCAAGAAAAGCCTCAAGAATATCCAAGAAGCAACCGTGATGAGGCACTGAAACAATGTCGCCTTTTCGGTTGCCGCAATGACACGGCCAGTTATGACACTGATACCCAGTGGCTTTTTACTCATGGTATACTACACTAATTTGCCAAGGATGAAAGGAGAGAAATCATTATGCAGAAATCCATGTCCTCGTAAAAGAAACAGGGGCAAGACGGCGTGCCGTATTGCCCCATTCCAATGGTCTTACCTGATATCAATCGACGTCGAGCACTGCTTCCAGGTCTTTTAGGTGCTTCCTGACCAAGTCTTTGTTCACCTGAGGAACATCCTTGTAGGCAGCGTTGGCCTCTTCCATACTCTTCATCATCTCCTTTGCCATATCACCTTCCATACCCTTTGTTTGTTCCTTCATCGCCATCATTGCCGAATCCACAAACACGGCAGCGATAGACATGAATGTCTTACCCATGGCCGGCATAAATTCATTCCAGGACATACCCGCCGCCTTCAATTTGGCATCCAGCTCTGGCACTTCTTTGTGCAACATCGAATATTGACCCATCATGGCCATAAATGCATCCGGCCCTTCGGTAGACTCCCAATCCTTACCAGCCTTCTCCATCTCAGTCCTGAAGGTAGGAAACGCCTTGATGAATCTCATAAGCTCAGACTCACTTAATTGGGAATAGTACATATCGGCTCCGGCCTTCTCCGCCGGTTTCTCGGCCTCAGCCTTTGGAGTTTCCTGCGGCGCACCGCAGAACACCAGAAGAAAAACCGTAAGCATCACGACCATCAAAGACTTTCTCATCGAATCCTCCTTTTTGTTGAAATCTAAAACTATTCTTTGTGTACAGAAAACTAAAATGCTACAACTTGATTTCTTCCTAGCTGTTTGGCCCGGGCAAGCGCCCGACCTACCTGCTCGAGTAACACGGTCAAGGTCTCGGCGCTGCTCGGATAGGTAACAACACCCAAGGATATCGTCACTCTCTTCCTGCCTAGACCCTTGAGCACAATCGGGGCCTGCTCGACTGCGCAACGTACGCGTTCCGCGACGTTCGCCGCTGCTTCATTACTCGCCTCTGGAAAAAGAATGGCGAATTCCTCCCTCCCGTAGCGTGCCAGGAAATCCGTATCACGGACATTCTTCTTCAGGGTTTGGGCAACATGAACCAGCAATTTGTCGGCTGCATTGCTACCGAATCTCGCATTGAGACTGCGGAATCGATCCACATCGATCATTGCCAAACTTAGTTGACGAGCATACCCTTTTGCTTTCCTTATTTCCATATCCAACACCAGATCAAAGTACCGGCGGTTAGCAACGCCGGTGAGCGGATCGATCAACGACAGCTGACGGATTTCTTCGGTCAATTGGCTGTTCTCTTGTACCGAAATGTCGCGTGCTACTTCTGCCGCGAGATGTGCCGCCAACACCGTCATGAGCGACTCATCGACACGCTCATAAGCATTAGTCGTTTTCATATTCTCAAGAATGATCGCGCCGTACACTGTGCCTTGGTGTAGCATTGGCAAACCCAGAATACTTTTCGCAGCTGAACGGCCAGTCTTAATGCCATAATTCTTATAGAACTTAGCCACATCCTGATTCACGACGACCTTCTTTTTATTTTTCATGATCAAAGCGGCAAGACCATGGATTCCAGACGCCGCTACCGATTTCCTAAGCTCCTCTTTTTCAACTGGTGCACCCGCTCGATCGATCATGACCGACACTTTCGTGTTCTGGAAATGGTGTTTCAATTCTTGCTTGATGCTGCTGAGCAGTTTCTCAAGCCTATATTTTCGTGTGGTGATTTTGCTTATTTTAATAAGGATACGTAGAAGCGATGACTCTTTTGAGTCGGTCATATAGTAAAATATAGCCAACGAAACACTCGTGTCAAGATTGGATGAACATGCCTAAACGATGGCCCCAAACTGGTTGGTAAGCTTATTGTTAGAGGAGGTATACTGGGGAGAATATCAGGATATCAGGTGCGTAGTGTGTATAGCGCAGCATTGATGAGCCAGGATGCAAGATGCAGGATAAGATATTGTCATTATGTCGCTTCACCGCAAGCGTTGTTTATAGGATGTCCGTTGACAAATGGGTCCACTTAGATATAATTCTGGGATGATCGAAAAGATGCAAGTGAATACGAAGAAACGGATCGAAATGGTCGACATCACGGCAGAAATCAAGAAACTCGTCGGTAAGGTCAAAGTGGACCAAGGATTGATGCATGTTTATTGTCCGCACACGACCGCGGCAATAACCGTCAACGAAAACTACGACGCGTCAGTACAGAAAGACATAAGCGAGACGCTCAGCTCCCTGATTCCGCATCACTCAAATTATGCGCATACCGAGGGCAATGCCGATGCCCATATCAAATCGGCAATCGTGGGATCATCGAGGACACTGTTCATTCAAGGCGGAGAAGTGTGCCTTGGTACGTGGCAGGGCATCTATTTTTGCGAGTTTGACGGGCCAAGAACTAGGGAAGTCTGGATTAAGTTTATTCAAACTTAAATTTTCATTGAAAATGAAATGAAGGAGGCATGATGCATAAGAAATTGTTTATTCCCGGCCCTACTGAAGTAAGAAAGGACATTCTTGATGCCCAGGCAGAACCAATGATTGGACATCGAATGAAGGCATTTACCGAACTCTATACCGGGATAATCGGCAAATTGAAGGAATTGCTCCAGACGCAGAACTTCGTGACCGTACCCACTGCGTCGGGTACAGCGCTCATGGAGGCCGCGATAAGGAACTGCGTTAGCAAAGACGTACTGTGCTGCACCTACGGTGCTTTCAGTGAACGCTGGTTGAAAATCGCTAAGGCCTGCGACAGAACAGCCAATGCAATCGCTTTGGATTGGGGCAAAGTTGTAAAACCTGAGATGATTGAAGAGAAACTCAAGGCAAAGAAATACGAAGCAGTTACGGTGGTACAAAATGAGACTTCTACCGGCACCAGGGCTCCTATTGAGGAAATCGCTGAGGTCATGAAGAAATACCCGGAAACGCTCTTGCTTGTTGATACGGTTAGCTCTTTGATGGGCGATAAAATCGAGATTGATAAACTTGGTATCGATGTTTGCCTAGCATCTTCTCAAAAGTGCTTTGCCTTACCGCCAGGTCTAGCGGTTGGCATCATCAGCGAAAAGGCCCTCAAGAAGGCAGAAATTGTCAGTGGCAAAGGTCACTATCTGAACTTCCTCGATATCAAGGACTATTTTGAAAAAAAGGGGCAGACACCGACCACGCCGGCAATCAGCCTGATGTGGGCGATGTCCAAACAGCTTGATAAGATGAAGGCCGAAGGCATGGAAAATAGATATAAGAGGCATACGGAGATGGCCACATATGTTCAAGACTGGGCCAAAAAGAATTTTGCATTATTCACGGAGCCGGGCTATGAATCGGTGACTGTCACCTGTATCAATAATACAAGGAAAATAAGCGTTGCCGACCTCAATACCGAACTTGGCAAGCGTGGTTATGCAATTTCCAATGGTTACGGAAAACTCAAGGAACAGACTTTCCGGATTGCCCACATGGGCGATTTGACTTTAGATGAAATAAGGGAATTAATAGATAACATCGACGAAATACTGAAGCTATAAGCTTATCTGCTCCCCAGTATTTGTTTCCGGGAATTAAGGAGGAAGCAATGAAAGTATTGGTTTCTGACCCAATTGCAAAAGAAGCGATCGAGCTTCTTAAAACATCGGGCATTGAGATTGTTGAAAAAACAGGAATGTCACCTGATGAATTGGCCAAGGTGATACCTGAATTTGACGGCATCATTGTCCGTAGTGCTACCAAGGTCACCAAGGACGTCATCGAAGCCGCGAAAAATCTCAAGGTCATTGGTCGAGCCGGCGTAGGGCTTGACAATGTCGATCGAGAAGCGGCAAAGGTCAAAAACATCAAGGTCGTGAATACTCCCGCGGCAACATCGATTTCCGTTGCCGAACTCGCAATGGGCATGATGTTTAGTGCCGCCCGAAGAATACCGCAGGCAACATTTTCTACTAAAGCTGGAAAATGGGAGAAAAAACAATTCAAGGGCTTTGAGTTGTTCGGAAAAACGCTAGGTATTATCGGCATTGGACGCATTGGCACCGAACTGGCAAAGAGGGCCAAGGCCAATGGCATGAGCGTGATTGCCTATGACCCTTATGTTAAGGAAAGCGAACACGCAAAGGTCGTGGATTTTGACACCCTGCTCAATGAATCAGATTACATCTCACTGCACATCCCGAAAACCGACGAAACCACACACATACTGAACAAGGCGGCTTTCGACAAGATGAAAGAAGGCGTAGTCATTATTAATTGTGCACGCGGGGGTGTTGTCGATGAAGACGCCCTGTACGATGCGATCAAGAGCGGCAAGGTGAGAATCGCCGCAATGGATGTCTACGAGGTCGAACCGGCAAAGGAACACAAGTTGTTCGGACTGGACCAGGTTATCGTAACGCCACATATAGGTGCGCAAACTGCAGAAGGCCAAACCCGTGCAGGTGTGCAGGTCGCCGAGCTGGTGAGGGACGCGCTCAAACAATAAGCTGCCCAAACTGCAAATAGGGCACGCAAATATATCGCCTGTATCCTACGGGTAAAACGACACAAGGAGAGAACATGCCCGAAATAAAACCTTTTAAGGGTATCCGCTACAATTCGGAAAAAATCGAAAATCTCACCGATGTAATAACCCAGCCCTACGATCAGATCACGGATCGAATGGAACGAGAATATAGAAACCGAAGCGCCTACAACTTCGTGAGACTAGTGCTTACCAAATACGCCGAGGGACACGACCGCCAAAAAGAGTATGCCGATGCCAAAAGATTCTGCGATGAATGGCTCAAGGCTGAAGTATTTACTCAAGAAACTAAGAATTCAATGTATCCATATTGGCAGGAATTCGCGATCGGTGAGAATACTTATCAAAGGAAGGGATTCATGTGCCTGGTGCGGCTCGAAGAATTGGGAAAGGGAAACATATTACCCCACGAGAAAACACTTTCGAAGCCCAAAGCTGACCGACTGAATTTGCTGCGGATCACCCAGAAGGATCTTGAGTCCGTTTTTCTGCTCTATACCGATCCCAAGAACGTCGTCAACAAAGCATTGGACAAATATTGTACACAAGATCCGTTAATAGAAGTCAAAGATGACAAAGGCGTCATTCACAAACTCTGGCGGGTCGATAAAACAACAGTCATAAACAAAGTAGGTAATGCACTGCAAGACTCCATCTTTGTTATTGCCGATGGTCATCATCGCTACGAAACCGCATTCAATTACCGTAACGAGATAGAGGACATTGACGAAAACCACCCCGCGAATTATAAGCTCATCACGCTGGTCAATATCGAAGACCCGGGTCTCGTAATACTGCCCACACACCGACTGATAAGAAATATCCAGGATTTCAATCTGGAAACATTCTTAAAGAAAACAAACGAATATTTCGACATCAAGAAGACCGACCGTAATACTATCGTTAATGATCTAAAAACCGGTGAACTGGGGACTTTTGGGTTCTATAGCGCGATAACCGCATACATCTTGAGATTGAAGTCTCGAGACATAATGAAAAAACGCCTGCCTGACCGCAGTGATGAATACCAAAGCCTCGATGTGGCGGTTCTGCACACATTGCTGATCGAGGATGTTCTTGGCGTCGAGCCGACCAAAATAGAGGACCACGTGCGCTACGAACGAGGTGAAGAACATACCATGAGGAAGGTCGATTCTGGCGAATTCCAGATGGCCCTATTGATGAATCCGACCAGGCCCGAGCAGGTGAAAGAAGTGGCGCAAAGGAGAGAACGCATGCCCCAAAAGTCGACCGATTTCTACCCGAAACTCGTATCCGGACTCGTATTCTACGAC
>LJUJ01000048.1 GCA_001303785.1 Caldifarciminota bacterium SM23_42
AGGATGTTATGACCACCAGCAGCGGCGATTTCGAGCGCGCGCTTTGCATGATGTTGACCCTTGACTTCAGCAAAATCGACCGGGTATTGGGAAGCTGCGTCGAAAATTTCTTCGCGATCAACTTCGGTCGGGTGAACATCCATTTCGCCATTCAGGAATGCTACGACTTCGATCAGATTGTCAAAACCATATACTCTTAATCCCTCGACGATCGCTGCCTCACGAGCATTGACCCGAGGCAGAATCACACCATCGAGTTTATTCTGCTTGGTTGCCAGAGAAAGGGAAATGGCACCCTTGACCGGTCGTAGCGTACCATCCAAAGATAGCTCCCCAAGAATCGTAAATCGCCTTAGATTCTCAGCGCGCACGCTCTGCGAAGCAGCGAGTATGCCGATTCCAATAGGCAAATCAAAACTCGAACCTTCTTTCTTAATGTCGGCCGGAGCAAGATTGACCGTAATTTTCTTCGAAGGAAAACGGAACCCTGCATTCTTTATCGCGGCGAATACACGATCCTTGGACTCTTTTACTGCGTTGTCGGGAAGCCCAACAGTTGTGAAACCAGGCAGTCCATTTGATAAGTCAACCTCAACATTTACTAAGTACCCTTCAATCCCATAAGTTGCACATGACAGTACTTTTGATAACATTCGAGGAGTATAGTAAATTATCCCAGAATGTCAACGGGTGTCATATACTAAGATGATCTTGACGTGTTTCACTAGTCACGACATTGATTCGAAGAGTATTCGGCGATAGAAGACAAACAGCGGCCTCATAGCTTGACTGATATTTGTAGTTGAATATAATACGCAAAGGAGTAATTGTGAAAAAGATATTTGGCTACGTAATTGTGGCGGCGGTTTTCGTGGTCACAATTTTCTTGATACTACAGATTAGAAAATCTGAACGTCAAGACGCTGCCCCTCAAGTTATTTCTGCAACGGCCAGTGATTATGAAGAATGGGCAGGTATTTTCATCCATGGCGAGCGCATCGGGTACTCTCTCACAAAAATATCTCGCGCCGACACCGGTCTAACAGTCGAAAACATCACGCGCATGACCCTCATCATGATGAACCAAACGCGCACCCTTACCACCCATGTCTTTGCCCACACCGACAAAGATTATACGCTAAAAGATTATTCACTGGAACTACGCAATGGAGGCCACCAACGCGTGGAAGGCAAAATTCTTGGCAAACAACTGCAACTCACTTCGTATATTCAGGGTAATCCATATACTCAGACAATAGAGCTGACGGAAAAACCCTATTTCCCTGATGCGATAGAACAGGTGATAAAAAGCAAGAACCTGCGGGCCGGTGACGAAGTAACCATACCATATTTTGATCCAACCACCCAATCATCGGCTACGGCACGCATCAAGATGCTCAGCGCCGAACAAGTAGAGGTCATGGGCGAAACAGCAACCGGCACCCGAGTTGAAATAAGCTTCATGGGTATTAGTTCGATACTCTGGCTCGATGAAGATTACAAACTGATTAAGGAATCATCACCTGCGATGGGGCTCGAAATCATACCTCTATCAAAAGAACAAGCTCTTGCCGAAATCACGCCGGACAAGGCCTTTGATCTAATCACTTTCTTCTCGGTAAAACTAGAAGAGCCGACACCCAATCCCAAAACGTTATCCTATTTGAAAGTCGAAATGCACGATATTGACCATGAGGGATTGGATCTGGAAGATGATTACCAGAAGATGACAAGTCTCACACCGTTAACAATTGAATCGACGCTTCCCGACCTGGCGAATCTGCCTGCACTTTCCTTGCCCATAGATGAGCAAGAAGAATTCCTCGAATCATCGGCCTACATCCAGTGCACCGACCGTCGAATCGTTGGTAAAGCAAGAGAATTACTCGGTAACGAAAACAATGCTATAAGCGCCGTTGCCAAACTGGTCAGCGGAGTGTATAATCTTCTTGAGAAGAATCCTACTGCTTCGCTACCCTCAGCGCTCGATGTCCTACAGATGAAGAAGGGTGACTGCAATGAACATTCCATTCTCTTTACTGCCCTGGCACGAGCGGCTGGCATTCCAACGAAGATCTATGTGGGGCTGGTCAACCTCGACGGTTACGCCTACTACTATCACGCTTGGTGTGCGGTCTGGTTGGGAAAATGGGTTCCGGTCGACCCAACCTTCAATCAATTCCCGGCCGACGTCGGTCACCTGAAGTTGAAAGAAGGTGGCATCGCAGAACAGGCTGTGGTACTTAAAGTAGTAGGCAAGTTGAAAATAATGACCAAAGAATACACCGAGTAAGCTCCCTAAGAGAATGAACCGATTGGTTATCAAGAATCTCAAGAAGAGTTTCAATAATGTATGGGCTCTGAAAGGCCTGAATCTAGTCCTAAACCCAGGTGAAATATTCGTGCTCTTGGGCCCTAATGGCGCGGGCAAAACAACTACCCTGAAACTGATTGCCGGTTTGCTCCACCCTACCGAAGGCGAGATCTTCATTAAAGGCATTGATCTGCAGAAGAACCCGATTGCGGCGAAATCGGTCATCGGCTACGTACCGGATGAACCGTTTATCTATGATAAATTGACTGGTCGTGAATTCATCAATTTCGTCGCCGGCATTTACAAGATCGACAGGGCAGACTATGAACATCGTCTGGCAGAACTTTTCACGACTTTTGGTGTCGGGTCATGGATTGATGAAATGTCTG
This sequence comes from Caldifarciminota bacterium SM23_42, assembly GCA_001303785.1. Lineage (GTDB taxonomy): Bacteria > Hydrothermota > Tepidihabitantia > SM23-42 > SM23-42 > SM23-42. The sequence continues at coordinate 2,704 of LJUJ01000048.1, forward strand.
AAGGCTATTCGCATGGTATGAAGCAAAGAGTAATTATGTGCCAGTTACTACTTCATGACCCAGATCTGATTCTGATCGACGAGCCGTTGGTTGGTTTAGACCCTAAGACCAGTAAGACCGTACGAGAGTTATTCTTGAGATTAAAGGAAAATGGCAAGACACTGTTCATATCAACCCACACACTTTCATTTGCCCAGGAAGTAGCCTCTAAGATCGGCATCATCGGTGCCGGCGAATTGAAATTCATAGGGAACATTGATGAATTAGCACGTATCTCCGGGAAGAAAGATATTGAAGAAATATACCTACAGCTTTCTGAAGTTGACCGCGATGAAAAAAAGATTACAGAGACATAGCACATCAGCTACATTTAGAAGTTTGAAAGTTAATACCTGTTCCCAACAGATCTCTTCCGCCCCTCTTAGCCCTTTCTCAGCCTTTGCCAATTCTGTCCGAATCTGTGATTTACCTGCAAAATTGAGCATCATTTTTCTCCCTTTTAAGCTATGAATGACTTAAGTCTGATACTAGGCACGCGCATCAAAATGATCTCCAAATCCATCAAATCGATGAATGCGGTAAAGGCAGCTTCTTTCATCTTCGTCGTCGGTTGTTTTGCATTTGGAGCTTACTACACTTTCTTTAGAGTCTTCAATTATCTGCTAACCGTTGAGGTCATTGGCCCGGTCCTATTGGATCGCGTGATTGAAATGGCCCTATTCGTTTTTCTCATCATGCTCCTGTTCAGCAATGTCATTACGTCGTTTTCGACCTTTTACAACAGTCGTGAACTCAATTTTCTCTTTACCCTACCGTTGCGACCAACCGCAATCTATCTCGCGAAGCTATTTGAGAATTGCCTATATGCGTCATGGGCAACACTGGCCATTGCCCTGCCGCTCGTTTTGGCCTATGGCATAGTCACCGGAGCGTCCCTCACATTCTATCCGGTTTCAATTTTCAGCATTCTGATCTATCTGGTCATCCCCGCGGCGGCAGCATCTACCTTGATCGCATTCATAATGAGGGTTTTCCCGAAACTGGGAACGCGCGAGGTTATAATCCTCTCCCTCGCCTTCATCATGGGTCTCACCTATCTCTACATCAGGATCAACAATCCTGGGCTGCTAAAGATATTCGAGACCGAAAATGAACAGGTATTGCTCCAATTCGCCGCACAGCTCAGCACGGTGGGCGGGATCTATGTCCCATCTACGTGGCTCGGCAATATCCTAAAAGGTCTCAACGGTAATTTACCACAAGCAACCTTCTACTTTGCGCTGCTGCTATTTGCCAGCCTGAGTATGATTGTCCTTGCCTTCTTTGTTGCCCAGACATGCTACGTGCGTTCCTGGTTATCCGCCGGAGAACATGGGAGCAAGCGCGCAAAACGTAAATCCGTGCTCTACCATCCTCAAAGACAGACCGCACGGACCGTCTTCATCAAGGATTTACTCATCTTCATGCGTGAACCCACGCAATGGGTTCAACTATCTGTGTTCTTGATTCTGCTCCTCGTCTACATCTTTTCGTTACGCAGAACGCCTATCTATTTCACTTTTCCACTCTGGCGGACGATTGTTGCCTTTGCGAATTTTGCCTATATTAGTTTTGTGCTGGCAACGCTGGGAGTTCGATTCATATTTCCGACCATGAGTTTGGAGCGAGCCGGAATGTGGTTGATTGGTTCCTCACCACTTTCTTTCAGAAAACTTCTGGCGATGAAGTACCTGTTCAATCTTATCACCGCCGTTGTCATCATCGAGTCTTTGTTGATATTTGCCAATCTTTTCATAAACATCGACCGACGATTGTATGTTATCATGCCCCTCATCGGTCTATTCGTCGCGGCCGCACTGGTTTCAATCAACCTCGGCCTAGGCAGCAAGTTCATTCAATTCAGCGAGGAAAACCCGTCAAGAATTGCAGCTGGCAGTGGGGGCATAATCGCGGCTCTAGTCAGTATCGCGTACGTAGGCATCTCGATATTACTTCTGGCAACACCGGCCTATAATTATCTTTCCAATACTTTCATGAATCGGCCAATCAATTATTTATTGGTTTACACGGGATTCGCTCTCTTTGTTTTACTAAGTGTTTGCGCCATCGTCCTGCCCTTAAGAATGGGCGTCAGAGCTTTGGAACGTCGCGACTTCTGATCACGATGTTGATCGTTGGTCGTATGCGGAATTCGTGAATTGTCACAATGCAGTGACGAAAAAAGTTACTTTTTCTTTTGCGGGAACACTTTCCTTATCTTTCGCACCACATCATCGACCTGTTCCTTGGGAGTAGACGCCCCCGCAGTGATGCCGACACTCTTTGCCCCTTTGAACCAAGAGCGCTTTATCTCACCGGCTGATTCAATGTGATGGGACCGCTTCAACTTCTTACATATCTGGTATAGCCTAGTAGTATTAGCGCTGTTCTTGCCGCCGACGACAATCATGATGTCGGCCTTTTCAGCCAATTTTGTTGCTTCGTTGATACGCAGAGCCGTCTCGCGGCAGATGGTGTTGAATATTTTCACTTCCATTGCATCGGACATCAAATCCGTAACCGCGCTGTTGAATCGTTCCTGATTGAGCGTGGTCTGAGGCACGACACCGAGCTTTTTCTTCTTTATCTTGTGCCGGTCCTTGTATATTGTAGCATGGTTTGCCCCGTAACCAAACAAGCCCCTCACTTCCGGGTGATCCTTCTCGCCTATAATAACAACATAATAGCCTTCGTTGATTAGCTTTTGAACATAACGTTGCGCACGTCGCACACGCGGGCATGTGGCATCGATGATCTCGCAGTTTCTCGATTCCAGTTTACGCAAAACATCGGGTGCTACACCATGCGAGCGGATAATTACCACCTCATTGCCTTTGATACCACTGATCTTCTCGATGGGACTGATCCCCCTCCGCCTCAAATCCTCGACTGCCAAACGGTTATGTATCAATGGACCTAGCGAATAGACGCCCTCGGCCTTTTTTGCCGCCTCGAGTGCAATCTTGATTGCCCGCTTCACGCCGAAGCAAAAACCACCGTGTCTTGCCCGGTATATCTTCATTTCAGTTTCAACATCTCGTCCCGAACTCGGTTGGCAAAAAGGACAAAATCTTTCCGTGTTCTTTTATAGCCGCGAGGGAAAATCATCTTGCCGAATTTAATCTTCAATTTGTTTATCCTGAGGACGAGGGATACAAACCGTTTGTTAGAGTTCGAAATATACACAGGAATTACGGGTACCCCGAAATTAATTGCAAGATAACCAACGCCTTGATGAAACGGTAAAATCATTTTCTTACGCGACCTTGTACCCTCTGGAAAAATGACCACCGCATTCCCTCTCTTTAGCAATTTGATTGCCTTTCTGATGCCGGCGGTGCCTTCAATTGAAATTGCGTTGTACGTGGTGATGAGCCAGGCGAAAAAACCAGATGCTTTGAATAGGTCGGGTTTGGCCAAAAAGTATATCTCTCGAAAGGCTGTTATTCCAACCACCGGCGGATCCAAGAACGAAACATGATTAGGTGCCAATATGACCGGGCCACTCCTGGGAATACGTCCCTCAATTTCTATGTCAGTCAATAGCTTGAACAGAGGATAAATCAGAATCCATGACAGGAACCATTTCGGACCCATACCCTTTATTATAACATAAATGCTCTCTATTTCAAGCTCTTTCGCTCGGCTCGCACAACCGCATCCCGGTGCCTAGCTATCATAACCTAATAGCCAAGCTTCACATAATAGTTGACAAGGGCGGGTTTTTGTCTATCATAATACAAATACATTTACGACAAAAAACCATGTATAGATTTGTAAAGGGGTCGCCCTAGATGACTTTTAAGTACCTACATTTTACCCCTTTACAAGAGTAAATATATGGGTATAATGAAATACGCTGTAAAAAAAGAAAGGAGGTGGTGGCAAGAGCGATAATCCATTGGGCCAGACCTTTGAGGGGTAGGGGTTTGGTTCCTAATAATCGATGCCCCCTAAATCGTTAGGAGGACAGATGAAGAAATTAACAATATGTCTCGTAGCTCTGTTTTTCGTCCCCATGCTCATGGCAAGCCCGAAAGAGGCACTGAAGTCAGACAGCTATGATCCCAACGCAATGACTAATCCGTTGCCGTCAAACGGCCCGGTACAAATCGATGATGGTCGTGCGCTCGGCGACATTCTCATGACTATCGACCTTGCGGCTATCGGCATGCCCGGCGATGGCTACGACAACGCCGGACTAACCTGGGATGGTCAGTATTTATATATCGGCAACATGTATAATAACAACATCTACATAGTTGACCCGACCGGACCGACCCTTGTCGGCAACTTCGCCGCACCGCCAACCCTGAGTTGGGGTATTGGGCATGAGCAGAACCTCTGGATAACCGAAGTCTACGCGGATGTCGGTGATGCTACATATACCTACATTTCGCAACGCGGTCTCACCTATGACCCCGGGAACGATATGTTCTGGGTTGGTGGTTGGAACAGTGACATGGTTTGGGAAGCCAATGCGTCTGATGGTTCGGTGACTGGTAGGTCATTCCCCTTCCTGAGCATTGCCAGTTTGGCTTATGACTGGCAGTCGACACTGCATCCGGAACCGGTTTTGTGGTTAGCCAGCAATGACGCAGCAAACTACATCTACATGATCGACCCGGA
>LJUJ01000026.1 GCA_001303785.1 Caldifarciminota bacterium SM23_42
GGATCTACGACAGGTTGGTTGCAGGTCCTTGGACAGGTTGGTTCGCATGATACACGTAGTTTCTCCAGTGTAATCGAAGTTCTTCAATTATCCTGCGTATCGATCTCATACTTTAGTTACAAGATCAGTTGCCTTTTTTATAAATTTGCCTTTGGAAAGCAAAAATACCATATCGCCTTCATCCACAACATGACTTCCTCGTGGGATCAAGAACTCGCCTTTTTCTTCCTTATAAAGCCCGACAAAGAGACACTCACTGGGGAAGTTCTTTTTCTGAGCAACTTCTTTAATCGTCATACCCGCTATTTTTGCGGATTCTGGTATCTTTACTGCATAAATCTCTGCCTTTCCCCCACCAAGGGTCATGATCTTTCTCACCTTCGGCTGCTCTATTTCCATAATAATCTGATTTACTAAAAGATCAGCCATCCTGACGATAGACGTGACTCCTGCTAATATATATGCCTCTTCGTAGCGCGGATTCCTAAGACGCGAAACGATTCGTGGAATACCAAGACTTCGGGCAAGCAAAGCGCAAGCTATGTTATCTGCGGATTGATGCATAAGACACAGGACCACATCTGCCTTTGACGCACCCGCTTTTTCTAAAGTGTGAATATCCGTAGCGTTACCGTTGATGGTCAATGCGCCAGTCTCGGCATATATGGACTCACACACATCTGGATCTTTGTCGATAACGACAACATCATGTTTGCTTTCTGTTAAAACTTTAGTGATTTCCTGCCCAATGATTCCTGCACCGGCAACTATAACATACATTATTCCTCCTTGTTATATCTCATCCCCGCCACGCTCTTGGGCTCATGAGTAAGAGGACAGGCAGAATTTCCAAACGCCCTGCAAGCATGCCAAAGATATATGCGATTTTAATTGCAGGATTGAGCTGGCCCATAACCTTTACAGGTATGTAACACGGACCAATGTTTCCCAATGCACTGAACATACCAGAAAAGGATTCATATGCACCCAGCTGCGATAAAAGGGCTGTGATACCCCCGCCGAAAATAAGTAGAACGATCCATGCAAAAAACAATCCGCTTACCCGGTAAATCTCATTTGTTGTAACTGGCTTTCCGTCAATAATAACGGTAGACACCGATCGTGACGGTGTTCGCAGTCGGAAAATCTCTCTTTGGATAATTTTTGTAAGGATGCTAATACGAAAGACCTTGAATCCCCCACCAGTCGAACCAACACAACCTCCTATGACCATCATTATTAAGAAAAGTTGTTTGGCTAACTGGCCAAAGAAGGCGCTTCCGATATCCTGTGTGGCAAACCCGGTTGTGGTTATTATCGATACCACCTGAAAAAGAACAGCCCGGAAATTACTTTCAATAATTTTCAAAATATTGGAATTGAGCAACAACTGATTAGGTAATTCGAATTTCATGAGTCTTTCTATGAACACTATTGCAACAAAAATACCAATTAATGTCCACCAATATTTCATCTCCGTGTTATCGAACAAAGCTCTCCAGTCACGGCTTAGAATTCTGTAGTGTATTAGGAAATTGGTGCCACCCATCAGCATGCCAATGACCAGAATGTACTCAATCCAGATAAAATTGGGATGTCCTGATAATTGGTAATGCTGTATGCTCGCATCATGGGGCGAAAAGCCGCCTGTTGAAAGAGCCGTAAAACTGTGGCAGATACTATCAAAAAGAGATAATGACGCCAGTAGTAAGCCTATTATGATAATACACGTAAATATAACATAGATTACCCATAATGTTTTCAATGTATTGAAGAGACCAGGCACTGGCCGATCTGTTCCTATTTTGTGGCTTTCGGCACCGAAAAGACTGTGCGCACCTGCCCCACTTCGGTACGTGACAGCTAGGAAAAATGTTAATATACCCAGACCACCAACCCATTGCGTCAGGCTACGCCAGAAGAGTATACTCTTCGGCAAGCCATCAAGACCGCTGAACATGGTAATACCTGTTGTGGTAAAACCACTCATTGCTTCAAAAAAACCATCCAGATAACTGGCATTAATACCGATTGCATATGGTAAAGCACCAACCGCAGAAAAAACCAGCCATCCAATACTACACACCAACATTGCCTGAGTCTTATTAGGATTTGCAGCACGAAAGAGAAATCTACATAATACTCCGAGGATGAATGATAAGAGACTCGGAAGCAAGAATGCAAACAATGTTTTAGTTCCATCATTGACCTCATTATTTAGGAACAGAACAAGAAGGGGTATGAGTAAGACAAAACTCAATAATATAAGGAGCAGGCCTAAAAAATGGAATACAACGTGTGTTGCTTGAAATCGACTTCGCATTAGCCAATCATTTTTCCGAAAGGGTCAACTGCAACAATGTCATTTTCCGCAATCCCCTAATATTCTGTTTGTGTTCAAGGTGTAATGGGCTAGTAAGACTCTTCCCCATCATGGACGCCCTCCCAAAGTAGTTTTTTTCCACATTCATAATATCTAATATATAGCTTTCAGTGCAATTAAGTCAAGTCTTTCTTAACAACCATGCGCTTGGGACTTTCCTTTTATGTGGCCCTGGGTGCTAATCTCTCGAAGCACAAACGACAGACGGCTGCTGATATCCGATACGAGATAACCGATATCAGTTGAGTTACAACTCATCCCTTACCCGAGTAGACATACCGATGTCGCCATATGTCCGTGTACTCTGTGGTGGCCACGATGGCATCCATTTATTCATTCAAAATGTCCAAAGCGGCCATCAGATACTTACAAACGTCAGCAGAGTGTAACCCTCCCCTTTTAGGAATCTTAGGCCGGATCTACGACAGGCGGTCTATGTCAATGGTGGTTCGTGGTAATATATGCATAAGATTTCGCGTACCCGAAGCAGTAGCAATTAATGACTACCGAAAACCGAAGGAATGTCTATTAAGACGGAAAATTGAAAGCATTTAAATCGAGATGTCTGACTTGACATTCAGCTCCGTTCTCTTATACTGTTCTTATAGTCGTATAGTATATTTGTTAATTCTTTCTTAATTGTAATGCAAGATGATCGTAAGCCGGAAGGAGGAAAGATGAAGAGGCATAGTAAAGATGTAGTCCTCGTAGGGATATGCATGTTACTATGGGTAGCCAACCTACCTGCCCAAGCCCCTGATACCCTGTGGACAAGGATCTATGGAGGAATTTACGTTGATGTGGGTTTTTCAGTTCAACAAACCTTGGATGGTGGTTACATAATCACAGGATACACTGAATCTTTCGGTGCGGGGAGTACAGACCTTTGGCTTCTGAAGACTTATGCAAATGGTGATACCGTGTGGACCAAATCTTATGGAGGCACAGGTCTGGAGGAAGGCAGGTCTGTTCAGCAGACCTTGGACGGCGGCTACATAATCACTGGAAGCACTGAATCTTTCGGTGCTGGTGCGAGCGATGTCTGGCTTCTGAAGACTACTGCAAATGGTGACACCGTGTGGGCCAAGACTTACGGTGGGGGCTCAGTTGATTACAGCCTTTCAGTTCAACAGGCTTCAGACAGTGGATACATTGTCGCGGGGGCTACTAGGTCATTCGGTGTGGGGTCTGATGATGTTTATCTCATAAAAGTAAATGCCGATGGTACGCCCCTCTGGACCAACACCTATGGAGGAATCGGTTCTGATTATGGTCAGTCAATTCAACAAACTTCAGACGGTGGATACATTGTCGCAGGCAGAACCATGTCATTTGGTCCAGGTATTTCCAATGTTTACCTAATAAAGACCGATGCAAATGGCGACACAATGTGGACAAAAACATATGGGGAGGCGGGTCATCTTGCAGTGGGCTTTTCGGTTAAACAGACCTCTGATCAGGGATATATAATTGCTGGATGTATCACGTCTGGGCCGGGTCAAACTTACGGTTATCTTATCAAGACAGATACGATTGGCGATACACTCTGGACAAAACAATATGGAGAAGGGGGCGATTATGATTGGCTCGTATCAGTTCAACAAACCTCGGATGAAGGATATATTGTTGCAGGATTCACAGATTCGCAAGGCGCCGGCAGTCTGGATGTTTGGCTTATCAGGACATATGTTAATGGTGACACCATATGGACACAGACGTATGGCGGGACAAGTGATGAGGCAGGCTATTCACTTCAAAAGACTTCTGATGAGGGATACATTATTGTCGGAGCAACCAACTCATCTGGTGCTGGCTCGGATGACCTCTGGCTTATTAAGACCGAGCCAGATACACTTGGCATCAGAGAGCAGGAAGTCACCACCGAAAAAAGCGGCAATTTTGGTACCACCATTTTTGGCGAAGAACTATTACTACCCGAAGGTAAGAAATGCAGAGTATTCGACATCACAGGAAGAGCTGTAATGCCTGATAGAATAGGACCTGGCATCTATTTCATCGAATTTGATGGACAGATAGCAAGGAAGGTAGTCAAGACAAGATAAAGATTTCCTGGAAAGGAGGAGATATGAGGGGATTTCATTTTGTGGTCATTGCTGTAATAATCATGTGTGTTTTTTCCAATGCCCACGCTGTCGGTTTGACTGTACGCCTGGGTGGTGGCCTACTTTATGATGACCGCCCTGCAGATGGAAAATTGGGCGGTGGACAGCTTGCTCTGGAAATAAGATTGAACAAGGTTCCAATTGCATTCCAAGGTGCTGGCGAATACTGGTCAAAGGGCAGCCTTGAGCATGCCTATGAAATAGAAAGTTATGAAGCGATCAAAGTACTACTGTATGGATACATTGGAAATATCATGTCTTTTCTGTATACAAGACCAGTAACTACGAAAACCACATATGTTTACCTGGGAGGTGGCGCTGGCAGGATCAGTGTTCCTAAGATTGAGAACCCTGATGCGAGAGAAAGAGGTATAGCATTTGATGCGGTCTGTGGTGCTAACATCGGGTTATTCTGGAAGATAGGTCTCTTTGCCGAAGGCAAGTACATCTACAGCAGCAAAACAAGCAATAACACTAAAGTGATCGACTTCAGCGACTTCGGTTTCTTACTGGGTATTTCGCTTAATTTTGATCTATAGGTCATATACAATAGAACTTCATTGTAATCCCTACGGTACTACTGACGGTACTCTGAAGTCAACGTCAATGCGCTGGTCCGCCGCATGTGGGTAACACGACGCCCCAAGTTCCAGTGGTGTAGGTATCTGTTCTCTTGATTTAATCCCCAGGAATTGTAATATATTAGACAAAATGAAAACCATCAAACCAGTGAAACTCACAAGAGAGACTCCTATTGATGAGCTAAAAGGATTGAAGACTAAAACGAAGATTTTCGTTAAACGCGATGATTTGAATGGGCTACTTATCTCGGGTAATAAAGCAAGAAAACTTGAGTATTTGATTGCCGATGCAAAGAAGAATAAATGTGATACCATTGTTACCTGTGGTGCGGTTCAATCAAACCACTGTCGAACAGCGGCGGTATTTGCGAAACACTTCGGATTTGAATGTCATCTCTTCCTTCGCGTCCACGGATCCCCGCGTAAGGTTTATAGTGGAAATCTTTTGATCGATGAGCTACTCGGCGCAAATGTAAAGTACCTTACACCTACCCAATATGAGAGGCGCACGGAAGTCATGGAACGCTATGCGCAAAAACTAAGGAAAAAGGGAAAAACACCGTATGTTATACCAGAGGGGGGATCGAACGAAATTGGCGCTCTGGGTTATCTTGATTGTATGAAGGAGATGGCAGAAATTATTAAGCAGCAACAGATAGACGCGGTTTACTGTGCTGTCGGTTCTGGAGGCACTTACTCAGGATTATTGCTTGGCAAGAAGTTGTTAGATTTGAGAATCGCCCTGAATGGAGTAATCGTCTGCGATACTGTTGAGCATTTTCGAGAAAGAATTTATGGCATCTGCGTACGGGCAATAAGTAGATTCAAATTCCCAAAGGAAATCTCCCCTAATGACATTTACCTCATTGATGGCTATGTTGGCAAAGGTTATGGCATACCTTATCCTGAAGAATTAAAGACTATAAGACATATTGCAAAATTAGGAATTATTCTGGATCCAGTTTACACGGGTAAAGCATTTCATGGTATGCTGAATGAAATCAAGAAACACAAGCACAAAAATGTTATCTTTGTTCACACCGGCGGAATTTTCAGCATATTCGCATATCAGAGGGAAATAACAAAAGCAATCCTCAGGCAATAGACTGGGTTAGGTCCATTCCTAAAGGTTATTTAAAAGAGCCAACGTGTGCGGACCTTAAGGCACGAGGAGAATAATTCAAGGGACTTAACCGCAGCCTCTTCCGTGTGAAATGCTGGCGTTACTGATCGATACGAACGAGCGCTAGAATGAGTCCGCGGCCGCTGGCGACCCAGGGTGCCTGCACTCCGTCATACGTGTATTCATCAACAAACTTCAACCGCAGAGAATTACCCTCGACCCGATATTCACAGACGAGCCTACCGCCCACGAACTCAGGGATTCGAGCAACAATTGGATGCACCGTTATGGTTGATTCCGTGATCTCGTAAGTACCGGCATTGACCACCAAAGAATCATAACGCTCGATCTTCTCGGCATCTGTGGGATTCCAGCGCTCTGCAAATGCGCGCTGCGGCTCTGCACTCAGTACCCACACCATGCTATAGTGGTGAGGTGTGAAGATGAAAATGCTGCGTTTTGTCATATCAGCAACTGGTTCGCCACCATTCTGCCTCGCGACCTCTTTAATCTGCCACACACCAACAATTTCATGCAGACCTCTTTTTCGACTATTTCCTTTATTCATAATCAATCAAAAAAATGTTTCATAAACGAACATTCTCTCATACGGCTCAATTATGTCACATAAAACTATTGTGGCACGATAACTCAACATAAAAGGGTTTTGACACATATCAAATGAAACCCGCAATAATTAGCAGACTCCTATCCCAAGACTTTTATTATTTCCTCAGCAGCCATGACTTTGGCGTAACCTTTTCGTAACACCTTCAATTCAGGCTCTTGCATTTCGGGATCATCAGTTGAAGTTACATCACTCCCGAATATTACCTTGAAACTTCTTTCATATGCCTGGCGCGCCGTGGTACCGCAGCAACAATTGGTTAACGTCCCGCATATTATCACTGTATCTTTTCCCAAATTCTTGAGAATGGTTTCCAAAGGTGTACCATAAAACGCGCCGTATGATGATTTTCTTATAACTATCTCGTCTTCTCGAGGGGCAAGCTCATGCCAAACTTGTCCATCGACGAAGAAAACGGAAAAATCTATGTCCAATTCTGAATAGCGTCCAGGCATGAATTTGCCAGTTTTGGGACGGTCTAGGTATTTGTGCGTCTGTGAATATACCGTGTAGATTACGGGAACGCTCTTGCTCCTGCAGTGTTCAATCAATCGTCTGATACGAGGAACTTGTTTTGTCGCCTCTGGTACCCAATCAGGAGACCAATGAGGCTTTACGAATTCATTCTGCATATCAATGACTAACAGGGCACACTTGCCCGGAACAATGTCAAATTGTGCATCCCCTTCATTGTACGCTTTTCTTGCTAAACTTAGTACGTCTTGCTCCGTGAAGTCACCTATTTTCAGCATCGTACGCTCCTTTTGTGAGTCTTGCCATACTTAACCTCGTTTATTTCAGATAGAGTTATTTCAGTAATACTACCTTTTCTATTTCTCTGTGGTTCGCGTTTTCCAAGTGCACAAAATATACGCCGCTTCCCAGCATTCTGTTATGTTCGTCGCGACCATCCCACACCACTGATGACTGATGACCGATATCCGATGACGGTATATTCAGAAACTTCACCACTCGGCCTGAAGCGTCGAATATTTTCAGAGCGACTCCCCCACTGTTATCGGCTATCTGAAATCTGATATCTGTCTGTTGGCTGAACGGGTTCGGGTGAATGTCGATCAACGAAACAGCGGCAATGTTAGCCAAATCGCTGTCCGCAATCCCAGTGATGTCGGTATTGATCATTACGACATCTCCGCCACTTCCCATAACATTGGCGTGGACATGCTTACCGCACGCAGTAGCGTAGCTGCCATCGCTCGATATATCCACGGAAAACATCGACCCAGGCATATCCACGGTATAGTATACGTAAGGGGTGCTGTCTCGCCGGAATATGTGGACTTCTGGATTCAGGTTTGCATCATCCCCTAAACTGCCAACAATGAAGTATTTTCCGTCATCAGTGATATCAACATCCATAGGATCCTCCTGGTAGACGCCGCTGGAGAAGGGATAATCGTAGGTCCATAATGGAGTGGCGGAACCGACATCATGTACGACAACCTTGAGTGTATTGAATGAGAGTGTATACCAGCAGGAGACGATTGTCGTGCCGTCGTTGGAGATGGCAATCGTGCTTGCGTAATAACTTGCTCCGGGGTTATATGCCCACAGGTTTTGATATGACGATCCGGTCCACTCCATGACTTGGAGAGTTGGCCAAGCATAGGCAATCAAGTTGCCGTCCCCGGAAATGTCCATCGCATCATTGCTATAACCCATTGATATCTGGCCGCGTACGCTCAGAAGATCGCGGTCAAATACTACAATAGTGGCCAACGCAATGAATGCCGTGTATCGACCATCCGAGTTAATCCTCACGTATCGGGGAAACCCCAAGCCAGAGGCTACATAATCAATTAAAGGAGTTGCTGAATCTGCATCGAACAGTAAAAGGTGAGCGTCAGTTCCAGGAGGAGCAGCGATAGCAGCAATGGTTGAGCCATCATCCGAGACCGCAATTGGTCCATACGATGACACGCTGTACCCGGCAAAACTAGTAGTCCAGTCTGGGATGCTATCCGGACCAGTCCACTTGATCACCGTCACTCCAGAGGCATCCTCATCAACAGCGGCCAAGGTGAAAGTATTGTCACCCGCATCAGTGTAAAACTCGGTACCACTGTATCCCCATTCTGGCGCACCTCCTCCGCCCGATGCAAACAGTTCGGCTTCCTTCGGAGGGTTTAGATAGGTTCCTGCAAATACATGGCCACCCACGGTGTTGGATGTGGTATTATAAATAGCACTCGTTAAGTAGTGCGACCAAACCACTGCAGGGTCTTGTAACATCCTTACACTATTAGTATGTGGTATCCCCTGTCGTTGGATTATTATCGGCCCATTCACAGTATGCTGCACGAACAGTGCTTCTTCCTGGAGTGAGCTCGCTGACAATGACCACATACCAGCAATTAGGCATATCATTAGCCTCGACAGGAGTACTTCATTCCATTTTCGCTCCATTTTTCACCTTCTTTTCTGTCGCTTTAAGTTTAGTTACTCTACCGGGGGTTGTCAAGGAATCACAGCATTAGCCGTGCATTGGTTCATTGATTGAAAAACACAAGCTTTCGCCGTACTACCGTTGGTATTACATATAAAGAATTCACTTTCTCTAAGCCTTGACTCACATCGCATAATGAATACCATTGCAATAGACCGCATATGCCGGTGTACTGATTGACGTGTATGCCGGGAATGAAACCTAAGAAGATTTACATACGTATTATATATTGGACGAGGCTATAAAGCAAAAAGGGGGATAATATGAAGTGCCAACGGTTCATAGAGACACTGGGCGTGTCTTGTCTTGTTGTTCTTACATTACCTTGTATTGGTGCCGCCGAACTCATTCACGGCTCAGCCGATCCCGTCGAGGCATGGAATAGTGGTCATTATTTTGTTGAAGAAGGACCCATTCGTCAGGCTACACTATATACTGACGGCTCGGTCCATCAACTCCCGACTCTAATCGTAACGTGGCCAGTGACAAACAGCGATATGACAAATGTTTCCTTCGATGACTTTAGGAGAATGGTAATGACCTCACGTGAAGCATTTGGTAACGATCCAAATAAAATCGTGGTCAGCGGTGAAATATCACGTAACGGGTTGAATATTGTCTTCAATGTCTCCAGTCCTCCTCCGGGTGTTACTGCCGCGTTGGAATCCGTTGCAACGTACATCGAAAATGTGTTCAGCGATAGCGCCACCGTCACGATCAATATGAATTTTCAACCGCTTGGCCCTGGCATCCTTGGGATGGCAAGTAGTTCTATGGCGCCTGTTCCTTCCTGGACTGATGCACGTAACTGTCTGATCAACGATATGGATGATGACGATTCCATGCAGCTCTGGTTACCATCAGGCAACACGATCCCGGTGCGCTACGAGTACACCTTGCCGACAATCACCAATGAAGACCGCTGTTGGTTCAGAGTGGCAACATATAATGCTGCAATTGGCTATTGTCCCGGTGTTGCAGCTCAGATTACTTTCAATTCAACCATCACTTGGGACTGCGATCCAAGTGATGGTATCACGGGTTATTGCTTCCAGTCGGTGACTGCCCACGAGATAGGGCACGTGTTAGGCTTTGGCTGCGGTGCATGGATGAATTTTGATATAGAGGCGCTCGACATTTATCGCTTCCAATTTTCCGACAGCATATTTGATTACAACCCAGATGATTTGTACGAATTCCAGACCACGGCACGCATGGTTGATGAATCCCCTGGAGACAACGATGTCATAAGCGATTTGATCAGTGTTGAATACCGCATGTCAGATGGGAGTCCGTATCAGTGTTCGCACTTTATGCAGAACGCCGTCAATGCTATCATGCAACCCGCGATAGGTTCCAGCCAAACATACTACCCCTGCTTCTATAGGGCTCCGGATAGAATCATGTTCGACGCAATCGGGTGGGACTATTTACTTTCGTATTTTTTAGCAACCAGAACGCATCTTGGAAGTGGCACAATAGAAAGGAATCCTGACTCATCATGGTACAGTCCGGGAACAGAAATCGAACTCACCGCAGTCCCGGATGTGGGATGGGAGTTTGTTAATTGGTTGGGTGACCTTTCCGGGAGTGACAACCCGGATACTATAATCATGGACGACGACAAGACGGTATTGGCTTATTTTCAGACAGCGAATTGTACTCTGACAATATATACTGATGGAAATGGTTCAGTCATAAGAAATCCTGCTCTACCCTATTATCCAAGCGGAAGTGCGGTCGAACTTACTGCCGTTCCTGATACGGGTTGGGAATTCAGCCACTGGAGCGGTAATCTATGGGGGTCTCAGAATCCGGATACGATTATCATGAACAATGACAAAACAGTGACCGCGCACTTCACACAGATGGGCATCGAAGAAATCTCTGGTGATTTGGTCGCAGTAACATCTCTGGAAGTCTTTCCGAATCCGTTTAGTGATTTCACGGATATCAGATACCAGATATCGGATAACAGCAGAGAGGCCACTTTGAAAATAATTGATATTTCAGGTAGAATAGTGAAGCTTCTGAATATACCGTCATCCGATATCGGTCATCAGTTGTCAGTGAGTTGGGACGGAAGGGACTATACAGGAAGAAAGGTTCCGACTGGTGTTTATTTTGTTAAACTCGAAACAACCGATGAAAAAATCACAAAACCGATACTCTTACTCAAATAATATGCACTAGGACATGATACAGGGGAGTGATTAGTCTCACTCCCCTTTTCGTTACGACTCACAACAGCCAATTGTTTAAACGTCGCGGCAAGAGTAATCCGTAGTGACAATGAAGTAACTACTCATATGGAAATCCATCATTAAATCTAAGTATTGATATTATCCACAATGTATTGGAGATGCCGTGCCCCCGTGCCGCAACACCCTCCAAGAATCTTTACACCGTAGCTTCGATTCAACTTGATCATCTCGTCGCCCCAATCAGAAATCTCCTCAACCTGAATAGTTGCGCTACCGTCCAGGTCCGCATGGTCGAGAGCTGAGGCATTTGCTTGAAAACCAATAAGACGGGACATGACCGATGTGGGTTGTTTGTGCGCATTGAGAGAAGATGGATAGGCACAATTAATCATGTAACCGAGCGGCGGTTTGCCACAAGCGGCATCGATCTCGTCCACACAACGCTCAGGGCTGTTTCTGCCGAGAATCGCCCCCTCCCTGTTGATAACAAAACTGATGACATAAGGAATACCTGTTTTCGCCATAGAAAGAGCCATGCCGGTTGCTTCTGGCAAAGTAGGTATGGTCGCGGCCAAGAGAAAATCCACACCTGGTTCGGCAAGCTTTTCAATCTGCCATGAATGAAAGTCATATGCTTTCTGCAATGAAAGCCCCTCAACTGGTTTATAACAGTCATTCTTGCAGCCAATCAAGCCAGCAACCAGAATGTTTTCTTCCCAAGAAAGCCACCTGGTTCTCAGTTGCTTCATGAAATTGACCGCGTCTTTGTTCACGTCACTCGATGCTCCTGCTTCTGACAATCGCTCCTATTTACAGTGTGATTAGTGAACAACGGAACTACGATCTGGTTGGCACGGAGTTTAAACCCAACTGGTGCGGCAGCGACGATACTCGATTCATCTTGACAGTGCTATTTTAGCCTATATAATGTCTCAAGACACCAAGAATGTATACACGAATCATGGCTATGATGACATTAGTTGCCGCGCTTAACACGCTCTCATCGGATACGATTCCTGGCCGAGACGGGTACGGCACATGGCATAACGGTGATTCATCCGATGTGCACACCAATGATCCCGGGGACCCGGTGTCCGTAAATACTACTTGTGGCGATGATCAACTCTTGGATGTACCTACTGAAAAGACACGGAATGTTGCCTTGGGTGTTGGGTTGCTGGCAGCAGAATACACCATAGGACCCGTCATCGCATACAATACGTGGTGGCAGGAAGGATTTGTGTGGGACAATCCACTCAACCACATTGGCGAACGCGAGCCTTATTATGCCGATAACGCCTGGCATATTATCGGTTGCGTAGTGGTAACAGACTTACATTATTACGTAATGCATGACTGTTTCCGCTCGCGGCATGCCGTGCTCCTGGCTCCGTCCCTTACCCTCTTTACCTTCACCATCGTTGAGTGTCTCGATGCTCTCGAGAAAACGGGTAAATGGGAATTTTCTCTTGGGGACACGTGGGCTAATGTGATTGGTGTCGGTTTTTGGACGCTCAAACACTACTATCCCGATGCACCTGTGGATATCCGTGTCGGCATAAGAAAGTGGGGTGATGTCATAGATCTTTCTAAAGAAGCACTCACTGCAATTACGGATTTCGACAAGTTTCACGCAGAAAAATGGGACCACTACAGTATACTCAAAGTAGAGGGCATTTTCAGAGTCTACAAAGGGTTTTACTGCGGTGTTGCGATCTCGAAGAAAGATTCTCCTTCGATAGAAAATCTATGGGGGATCACGGCCGGCTGGGATGTTGTCAAAGGATTGCAGGGAATGGGATTTCGGAACTCGCTGCTAGAGACTATCAGCAAGTACGTTTCAGTACCTGTTTCGGTTACTTATTGGCTGGATTGAATTGATGAAGTGAGGATTAGGTGTAACATATGATCGATCAACAAGAAAGTTGATATGTTCGTTTTATCGAAGATCGTGTCAGTCATATCAGAGCGTTTTGCAATAGCCAAGGAAGGTGCTCATATCGTACTACTGATGACTGCAGCGACTATTGTTATTTGGTGCGCAGCCGCGGCGGTGAATTCTAAGATTTTACTGTGCGGAGCAGTGCTGCTGACGATTATAACGGGTGGCGTATCATTCTTATTTAGAAACCCACGCAGAGCGGCTCGCGATTTAACGGACCTGGATATTATCTCTCCCGCAGACGGCAAAATCGTTAGTATTATTCCGGTCACGGAATCAGGGTTCCTCAAGAAAGAGGCTTTACGAATAAGCATCTTTCTCTCTTTGCTCGATGTCCACGCCAATTGGATTCCTGTAAGTGGTGTGATTAAGTATAAGAAAAAATCCGCCGGAAAATTTCTGCCGGCGTTTCTGGATAATGCGAGCATCCGCAACAAATGTGTCTCCATTGGAATTGAATGTAATGACGGATTCCGCATGACCTTGGTACAGATTACTGGGTTTGTAGCAAGGAGGATCAAATGCCACCCGGAGCTGGGACAACGCGTCGATCGAGGAACTCGTTATGGAATGATCTATCTCGGATCACGTGTGGACATATTTGTCCCCCGCGATACTTCGCTCACGGTTCGAGAGGGAGATCGGGTTTACGGCGGGATCACCGTCATCGGACAAAAGCACGATTCCCATGCAAAGAATAAAACTTCTCATTCCTGATCTACTCACCGGCCTCAACATCTGCATTGGGTTTATATGTATTATCCTTGTAATACAGGCACCACCTACGACGGGTGCTTCTCATCCCAATTACATATTATCTGCATGGCTCATAGTGATCGCCGGGTTGATCGACATCTTGGACGGAGCGATAGCCCGATGGCTTGGGAAAACGGGGGCGTTTGGCATAGAATTTGATTCGATTGCCGATTTTACTGCTTTCGCAGTTGCACCTAGCACACTCTTGTATGCGTACTTCTACAAGGGCCATTCCATTTTCTTTGCGTTAATTCCACTTTTCTACCTAGTATCGGCTGCCTACAGACTGGCTCGATTTAACACTAACGCGCTTGAATCGTCACGGAAGAAGATAATTGGTTTGGGAACACCAATATCAGCGATTATTGTTATCGCAACAGTACTGCTTGTTGCCAACTTGCAGGAACAGGGCGCCATACTGGAAATCTCTTCAAGCATAAGATCGGCTATAACTATCCTGATACTTTTTGTAACATCATTAATGATTTCACCCGTGGAGTTCATCACAGCTTATGAATATTGTTTCCAAAGTATCAGGCGTATAGTCCTACTTCTTGTCGCAATCCTCGCCCCACTGTTGCTGCTACGTTTTAGACTTCCAGCATTGAGTATTTTTCTGGTGGGCATACTCTATATCGCTGAGTCACTTGGTAGAGCGCTGTTGTGGAAAAGACCCTCGCAGAGGCGTAACAAAGCTTAACCGGCACGACGCCGTAAAATACCATGCAAGCAATGTGATGTACTGAAGGAATCTGGTTAATTAACAGCATATAGTTGAGTATTTCAAGCTTCTGATTTCTTGATCTCCTTAACAAGTTGGACCGCGTCTTGTCGCAATTTTTCCAGATCCTCGTTGTTGGGACGGCCTCGAATGTCGCCTAATCTACCCCGTGTACTGCCTTCATCCCATCCATGGAATTCGCCGATAACGTACCACTCACCTACAATAGTGAAACCGAGGTGTTCGAAAAACTGCCCGGCATACAGAACTGCAGGCGTAGCCTCGCGAATACCAGTGTGGGGACCAGAATACGTACAGAAGATCAGGACGTTCCTACCCGGTACCCTAGGTGCCCCAACCTCCACAAGTCCTGTGTCGCCATATTCTCTGAACTTGTTAAGCAGGAATTTTTCAACGGGACTCGGTGGTCGCCAACCATAGGACGGAAACCCGATGCAGACCAAATCATAAGCGAAGAAATCAATGTCTTCTGCATCTTTAGCCTTCTTGAGCTGCCTGATTACAACGTCCGCTCCAGCTTCTTCCAAACCTTCCTGGATGGCGTATGCTGCTTTCTCAGTGTTCCCAGTTTTTGACCAGTAGACAATGATTGCATTCACGAACAATTCCTAAACCAGGCTACATCAGTATGCGGCAAAAAAACTTTTCACCTGTCTAGGCAAAAATACTCTATGTGACTTGAGTGAATAGAGTGTCAACCCTTCAAGCGCCACTGTATCTTGACCTACGATCATTACATTCTTGAAAAAAGGAAAAACCGCCTTCTTTTCATCTTTTTCCACAATGAGATGCCCTTTACTCATCTCCACTCCTGAAGTATCAATCATGAGTGTAGCGTCATCAAACAGCTCGCCGGCATCTACGATGAGTCTATCATTAACATCACTCAGGTCAAAGCCCATTGCATGCGCGCACAAATGTGCGATTTCGGTATTGTCAAGGGTCTGCGGCACTCTGCTCAAGCCATAGCTAAACAGTGGCACGTCATTACCCGTATGATCAAATGTAGTCCAACCAATTCCGGCTCGCTCGCTCAACATAGGGCCGATAACAGTTCTAAGATTGACATCCACGGTATCTGCTAGTTCCCTGAGAATCGCTTCTGTCTCTTCGTCGGTCAAGTCGGCAATGCCGTAGTACTGCGCAACAACATGCTCAATTGAATCCGCGTTCGGACCGACATTTCTCGCACTATTCCATATTAACACCTCGACCCCGTCGGCGGTCAGGGAGGCATTCTCTATAGCACTTTTCATATCCTCTGGCCTGAATGCATACGAATTCATATCCCTGCGTCCGAGCGACATGCCGCCGTTATCGTGATCAGGAAAAATCAAGACGAGGGTACGTTGCTCGGGGTGAGATTTGGCAAAATCTAGTGCAACCCTAACTGCCTGGTCGAACGCGATATAATCGGTCACCACGCCGACCGGATCATTATCATGAGAAGACCAGTCAACCTGACTACCTTCGACCATAAGAAAAAAACCATCCGTATCCTTGCTCAATATCTCTATTCCCTTTTCTGTCATTTCTGCAAGCGAAGGTTCATCAGGGGCAAGCTTAGACCGGTCAATATCATGGACCATGTGATTATCAGCGAACATACCCCATACTTTGCGTGCATTCGGTTCAAGGGTATTCAGTCCTTCTCTGTCAGTGACAACTGTGTAGCCGTTAGATCTTAGAACCTGGTACAGATTCTCGCCGTCCCGGCGCCCTCCCTTTGAAGAACTTCCGGGAACCTGCGCATGAGCGTCGACCAAATACCGAAATCCCCCTCCGAAAACCACATCAATATCTCCGTAGACCATCTGCTCGATAAGCAAACTATTATTGTCACGGGAGTGCCAATGGCTGGCATAAGCTGCTGGTGTTGCATGGCTTACCCGACACGTCGCAACGAGTCCCACTGCCTTACCGGC
Source organism: Caldifarciminota bacterium SM23_42 (assembly GCA_001303785.1). Classification (GTDB taxonomy): domain Bacteria; phylum Hydrothermota; class Tepidihabitantia; order SM23-42; family SM23-42; genus SM23-42. The sequence continues at coordinate 16,875 of LJUJ01000026.1, forward strand.
AAGGCGCGCACCTTCCAGAACAGTGGCAACCGGACGCCACTGTTCAGAAACCGGAAACTCCTGTGCTTGTGGTAAGAGCAAAGAATCGGGGCACACCGAAAGGCATTTGGCTTTTTCCGAATCTTCCCATGTCTTGAATCCAGTGGCAAATGCAGTCGCGGCTGCTGCCGATCCGGTTATCATAGAATTGGCACAGAATGTGCGGACAAAACTGACATCCATTGAATCCTGGGCCAGCGGCGCACCCTTAAACCATCGTGCAATGGCCATATGTGCCACACCACAACCATCAGGAATGAGTACAATCACATTATGGAATCGTTCAACTTCACGTTGTGGCGCATAATGTTTCGCACAAAATGTCAGCGAACCACAAAGCACCAATACTATCGAAGCCAAATCCTTCAATGTTTTTTTCATGTCGTCACCTTCGTCCTAATTATCTTAACCACAATCCCCGAAGCGGTGGGGTCGATACAACGGACATATTCGGTAGTTTCGCCATCAGGGTCAATCATTTTTTCATAAGGTGTATCTTTATAGTCCCAGTTCAGTGTTTCACCTGTACTCAGTGCTTCAAGGACACCTTTCAGGCTATCCAAAAGCCAATGACATATTTTATTTTTTTCTTCCGGATAGGAAAACTTTCGGCCGACCTGATAACTCCTTTCACCGTCTCCCCGGTACATCCAGGCACATATTCCTTCTTTTACAAAATCAGGGTATATTATCTCGTCACCTTCTTTCATGAGCTGACCGCCGTTGCCTTCGAATATTTCTATCTCGATTTTGTATTCACTGCTGGGGACAGGCATAACATTTTTAACCTTTTCTGCAAAAAGTCCTTATTTTACGATATCTATCTTCCTTGTTACTTTCTCATCCTGCGCTTCCATTCGGACAAAATATGTACCGGCGGGCAACCTCACTGGCTTTGTCATTTCATGTTTACCGGCACTAACCATTTCATCAATCAATGCTTGGACCATGCGACCTGCAACATCATAAATATTAATCCGTACTACGCCGGCCTTCGATACATGGTAAGAAAATCGAACTGCATTTCGACTCGGGCTCACAACCTGCAAACCAATCCCTCTAAAATCTGTTTCAACCACTTTTTCTCGTTCTCTTATGCCAATCTGATCTAGGTCGAACTCAAAGAAAGAACGGCCGTGGGTTGCGGCTCGGAGAACACGTGTTCCGTTGTGCATCACCAGGTCATCGACCGCGCTCAAGGGAAGACCGGTTCCCAGCGGTTCCCACACGTTGCCGGCATTTGTAGTGTAGTACACTCCGTAATCAGTGCCAATATATAGTGTCGCTGTATTTTGCGGATCCACTGCGATCACGTTCACGGGTACCTCGGGTAAGTTAGAAGATATGTCATCCCACGTAGTACCGTAATTGGTAGTCCGCCACACGTGAGGCAATGGCGAATCGTACCGATAACCAGAAAAGGTCACATAGGCAATTGCTTCATTGGTCGGGTCAATGGCAACGCGTGTCACCCATCGGTCTGGTAAACCCGTGTTTATACTAGTCCAGTCTGAACCACCGTCTGTCGTAACCCAAACATTAGCATCGTCTGTGCCAACATATACTACATCGCCGTCGGTTTGAGCCACGGCAACGGTTGTTATCGTCCCATAGGTCAGGTTGCCCGAACCAGGGCCATTGGTTAAGTCACTACTGATCGCATTCCAGTATCCTGCTCCGTCCGTAGTTTTGTACAACCGGTTAGCGCCGTAGTAAAGAACAAGATGATTGTTAGGATCCATAATTACCGGTGTGGACCAGTTGGTACGGTCATACGGATTGATGCCGTCGGTTGCCGAAAAGAAACTGTAGCCACCGTCAGTGGATTTCTCAAGATTACCCCACTGGTATTCAGCATAGATGATATTCGAATTTGTATAATCCACGATGCAATAGAAACCATCTCCCCCCAGTATCATCTCCCAGTCGTCCAGGTTACCGGTCAGCGTCCGCATAGTACCATTATCCTGGGTCCCTCCATAGGTACGCTCAGGATTAAGTTCATCAATAGTAGCGGCATAGAATTGAGTGATCGGCAAATTGTAGGATTTTGTCCATACTGTACCGCCGTTGGTTGAGTAATAGACACCCCCATCATTGCCATCTACTATGTGGTTAAAGTTTGTAGGGTCGAATTCTAGTGCGTGATGGTCTACATGCTGAATTCCCGAAACATCAGACCATGAACTTCCGCCGTTAGTCGTACGATAGAGCGGTACGCCCAACACGAAAGCAACGTCTGGGTTCGTAGGGTGTACACGAATTTGCCCGAAATACCAGCCGTAGCTGTAGTACAAATAATAGGGAGGTTGTCCTGAAGTCGGCGCCCAGTTATTGCCCCCGTTGGTTGTCTTGTACACAGCATCAAGATATCCGATCGAATCGGCATAGAGCGCATAAAGTACGTTGGGGCTTGTCTGGCAGATGGCGATACCAATTCTTCCGACCGTCGGGCCTGACGGCAAGCCGCTCGTCAGTTCGGTCCAGGTCGTACCCATATCCGTGCTTCGGTAGATACCCGAGGTTACACCCCCTGCCTTTCTGCGTGTTGGTGACCGCATTCGTTCCCACATTGCGGCATAGACCGTATCTGGATGTGTCGGGTCAATCCGCAGGTCGATGGCCGATGTTGAATCGGAGATATACAACACTTTGCTCCAGGTCGTCCCGCCGTCAGTCGTGCGGTATATGCCGCGCGCGCTATCCGCGCTGAACTGCGCACCCGCTCCGGCCACGAATATAATATCACTGTCTGTTGGATGCACGGCAACGCGACCGATCCGCTTAGTTTGCGCAAGCCCGATATTGGTCCATGAAACACCGCCATCAGTAGTTCGGTAAACTCCATCACCGTCATAGTTGTCGCCAGCCAGATTGGCTTCACCGAGCCCTACATATACTGTGTTCGGATCGTTCGGATCGATTGCCACATCGCCGACAGAAAGCGTGGAGAAATGATCCGTAAGCATGTCCCAAGTAACTCCACCATCGGTTGATTTAAGCACTCCACCGTCTGCGGCTCCGGCATAGATGACACTGCTATTTGATGGATGTAAGGCGACACCCGTGATTCGGCCACCAATATTCGTCGGCCCCTTTGAAACCCAAACACCGTTGTCACGGCTGGCATACTGATCCATCATATCGAGAGCCTGGCGGTATGCCATTTTATGCGCCTCTGCGTTTATCAAACGGCTAGGGTATGCCCTTTGCATATAAAACCACTCATGCGGCTTTTCACTCCTGTCTTCTTCTTCGTGCTCTGCAAATTGCTCCTTCGTCTTTCCGGCTGACCACGGTCTCCAAACAACTGCCGTAACTAGTATGAATACCAGAACCAACAATGAAAAAACGATCCTTGATTTGTCCTTCACGCTTGCCTCCTGTATCAAAATTTAATAATCATACCAGAGTGCGTTCTTTTGACACGATCGTCAAAGGTTTCTTTGAATTGCCTAGTTGCTTTGTCACCAGTACAATGACCAATATAGAACTCCTTAACACTTAGTCTATCTAATTCTTCGATAGTCCTGTTTATCCTCTGTTCACGATCGCCCAGATGAAGTCCACCCACGATTGCCCGAACAGTCGAAATTTCCGTCACTGACACAGCATTCTGTACTATGTTAACAATACCCCGGTGTGAGCAACCGCTGACTATCACCAATTCCTTTCCCAAATTGACGATCAATGCCAGCTCTTCTTCTATTTCATCTTGAATCATATCCGGCGGTACTAATCTATAGGCGGGTGGGTTGGGTACTTCAAAATCGGTCAAGAACGGAATCTTACCAGAAACAAACAGACCGGGTGCAAATTCCAGCGGCGTTCTGACTGGCGTTAGCATACCTTTCAGGTCAACAATTTTCCTTTCCAGAAAGGGCATTAGCGTGAGGTGTGAAAGAAAGGGCTTAGCGACGATACTTGGTTCGAAGAAATTCTCTCCATGCAGTATCGTAACCCAGTCATCTTTAACTTGTAAGATATCAACAAGACCTCCCGTATGATCAAAGTGCTTGTGTGAGAGGACTATGTAATCAACCTTTGAAAGGTCCAGTTTCATTTTCTTCATATTTGCCAATACTTTTTCGCCGGTAATGGAAGTGTCGAATAAAACATCCAAATACTGTTCAGGGTAGTGTGCTCTGACTAATACTGAAAGCCCCCATTCGGTCTGCAATTCATCCGATTCACTTTCGTTATCGACAAGAATGAATATCTCAATACCCATCAGATGTATTCTTTTATCGCTCATGCCTTATTTTATTGTATTTTCTGAAACATGTCAACACGACCACTTGCGCGACTCACAAACGGTGTGCTATTTAAGTCACACCGAGCATTTTGCGATTTTCTTCAGTATCCTCATAAATGCGCCATTCCGCGACAAGGTCGTTTTCTATCCTTGCCGTCCAAATGGCGGGGTCATATTTGTTTTCTTCTGACCAATATGCGTACCCTATTAAGATAACCAGATCATCTTGCGATCCAACTCTGGTGAAAGTGTTCCTGTATTTTGGAAAGCTCTTGAAGAACTCTATCCACCCCTTGGTCATTGATCCTTTTCCTTTATCCACCTCTCCTTTTCGATCGATGAAAGTATGGTCTTCAGTCATCAGGCTGGAGAGTCCTTTTATGTCTTGCTTATTAATGTACTCGTTAAACTGAAGAGCGATTAGTTTTGGATCTGTTGTATTCATTTTGCTTCTCGTTTTTCCCAATCTTCACGAAGCAATCCAAAATGTAAGCGATCAACCCATTCATTCAGCCAAAACATAATCTGTCTGTCAGTACCTTCATGAATGAAGCCCAGTTTCTCTCCGGTACGTATCATTCTCTCGTTAAATGAGTAAGTATCAAAGCCGATGCGGTGAACATCCGAGTTTGAGAAAAGGTAGTCGATCCACAGTCTCAACGCCTCAGTACCAAAACCCTTGTTCAAACAATCGTCCTCACAAATATCAATTCCTATGGACCAAGCACTCGGGGATCTTTTATCCCCGTACCGGTTAACCCAACCTAAAGCTCTTTCTTCTTTCTTGCAGATTATGGCACGCTTGCGCGGCACTGAAAGGCCGTGCAAGAATCTCTCTGAAAAGCTTCTTCTGATTTCTTGGTCAGTCATAGATTGTCCACCAGTTTCCCAGGGTGCATCGAAACGCATCCATTCACCGCGCCTCATCCACCGGATATAGTCATCCGCGTCAGAGAGAAGTCCGTCTCGCAGAATCACCCTTTGCCCCGACGCAATCACCACCATTAGACTATGTTCTTAATTCTGCTTTAAGGATCCCAAAGAACTCACTCCTTGCCTGCCTCTCAATCCAGGGTGTATGGCCACAATTCTTGATCGGAATGAATCGAAACTCCTTCAGCATCCTTCCAAACGCTTTGAAAGACGTGATACTGAACTGCAAGCGTCTCATCTTTTTGCTGTATGGGATCATAAGCGTCAGCTTTGGCAATCAATTCCATTTGGTCAAGGTAAGGACTTCTCTCTTTTCTTCGGCGTCGAGTCGATCCAACCGGCTTTCCATTATAACTCGAGCATATTTTTTATCAAATGGTCCGCTGCTGACTAATATCAGCTTCCTCACCTTGGATGGATAGCGGGCAGCAACAATGAAACCCAACCAGGCACCCCATGAATAGCCAATAAGTGTAATCGGAAGGTCTGCGTATGCGCCAAGAATGTAATTTAATTCTTCAACCTGTCCTTCAAGTGTACCCGCAGTCTGGAGAGGTTCCAAAACGCCCTGTTCAGATGCAAGTTCACGCGCTACCGGACCCATTTCTCCGGGTACACCAGGGCCTCCATGAATTACCGCTACTCCGTATGGTGCCCTGCCATATTTTCTCAAATTTTTCATAAACCGCCAGTGGGGTCAGAACTAGACAATGGACAATAGGTATCAACAACACACATGATTTTGTCCATTGTCTAGATCTGACCCCACTATCGACTCTTTTATGAAGCTCGCTTTTCATGCCGGCGTCTTCATTAATTTGTATTCTGACAATCTGATACCGAGTCCAGACAAAGGATCCTTGCCAACAACTGTCTTGTAACTCAAACGAAATCTATCTACGTGGAATGGCATAAATCCTCCTCACGGAATTTCATATGTCTTGAAAGAGAATTGAAGCTTAGTTTAGCAAAATAGTGCGTTTTGTTCGACTTTGGTCCCCAGTGCTGAGCCGATAATAATAAACACCGCTCGGGATTCCGGCCGCGTTCCAAACGATTTTGTGTTCACCTGCCTCAAGCTTATGATCAACCAATGTCCTTACTTCTTGGCCTATGACATTGTAAATCTTCAATGAAATATCGTCTGCTTCGGGCAACACAAATCGAATGTTTGTCACGCTGTGAAACGGATTTGGACAATTCTGGAATAGTCTAACCATCGACGGCATCGCGGCACGTGATTCTTTTTCAGCAACGCCAAACTGCGCCGCATAATTCAGAAGCGCGATGGTTATCTGCGTAACACTACTTATATCTTCCCCATTCGTTAGTACTATGGCCCCGGTATTGTTGCTCCGGTCAAAAGCAATTCTGGTACGAATGCCATCGAAGACACCTTGATGTCCCCAGATCCACCTTCCATCAAGGAATTTGCGATACCAGAAAAGTCCTTGCTCGGGGTTTAATATGGGGTACTGCGGTGTAGTCATTAGCTCCACCGTCGCGCTATCAAGTATTCTCACCGTGTCATCGATCAGCCCGTATTGCATGAAGGCGACAAGAAAACGTGCCAGCTGATTCGAACTCGTCCTGAGAGTCCCGCAGGGATAGTAAGGCTTACCTATGTGCCCGTATGGAACATGGGTAGAACCATCCCAGTGATACGGCATTGCGATGTTGCTGGTATCGAGGTCGACCAAAAAATATGACGTCTCATTCATACTCAAAATCTCAAAGAGGGAATCATGACACCATATTGGGAAACTATCGGCCACTGTTTCAACCAGATAACCAGCCAGTGCGGCAGCCACGTTACAGTAGTCATCCTGTGTCGCAGGAGGCCAGGGATTATAATTGTCTGGGCTGTAGTATTCTCCACCCGGTACCAGGTATTGCTCGAGGAAATATCCCAGGGGAATCGGAGAATCTCCCTGTATGTTCAGGGGACCCAGAATATCATAGTTGTCATTGATACTCGACATATGGGTCATGATCATTCGAATTGTTATTACTGAATCTGGGTATAATGGATTGCGTACCGTAAAAGTGAGATAGTCACTGACATCGTCGCCTAGGTCGAATGGATAATTCTCCCACACCTGCATTAATGCAACACCCGTCGCGGTCTTAGAGACCGAACCAAGATAGAAGATTGTCGTGTCGGCAACCGGCATGCTATCTTCGAGAACCGCGTAGCCATAGGATTGGTTCCAGAGGATCTGGCCATCCCTGATTGCCATCGAGGTCAATCCTGGAATATGATTTTCAGCCATCTTATAGCATATTAATGAATCAAGCGAAGCAGAATCGCGCGGGACGATAAATTCATCGCACTCAACCTGCTCAATTCTAACATCATATTCGGGTTCGTGGATGTCGATTGACGACGCGTTAATAAAAGTTGTCGCTCCCACAATCCAAAGTAGAATGAGTACTATTTTATGCATATGGGTCAGTAACTGTAACAAGAAAACCTTAAAAGTCAAGGTTGAAGTCAAATTTAGTCGACAGTTCCCGTAAGATCATATTGATATTGTGCCGAGTACAGTATCTGCCAGATAATAGGCAAGCACAGAACGGACAACAGTTTCATCAGCAGTTACCAAACACTTATCCCGTTTATTACCCTAATTACTGCGCTGCTTCCTCGTACCGGCCACCCAAATAATTGGCGAGGAATTTTTCAGCCGCCGCATAAAACTTGAGACGGTTATGAGGCTTTTTAAACCCATGACCCTCATCCGGAAAAAGCACGTATTCATAGTCTAGACCCTTTTGTTTCATCGCTTCAACAAGCTGTTCCGATTCAGCTTGCTTTACACGCGGATCATTAGCACCCTGAGCAATAAGAATTGGAATCTTTATCCTATCAACCTTGAAGAGTGGTGATTGCGCTTTCAGCAAGTCGTTTTCAGTCTCGGGATTACCCATTCTTTTATGTATAGTGGCAAGTAACGTTGAAAACCATGGTGGGATCGCCTCGATGAATGTAATAAGATTACTCGGACCAAACATATCTACGGCACAGCAAAATAGATCCGGAGTGAAAGTTGCGCCAACCAATGCAGCATATCCACCATAAGATCCACCAAATATTGCTATTCTCTCTGGATCGGCAATGCCTTGGTCGATCGTCCAGTCGACTGCGTCCACGAGGTCATTATGCACTTTACCAGCCCATTCTTTGTCACCTGCATTCACAAAATCCTTTCCATATCCAAGCGACCCACGGAAATTTACCTGCAGGCACACGTATCCCCGATTCGCAAACCACTGCGCATCGGCATCAAATTCCCATGTGTTCCGCGCCCACGGCCCACCATGGACGGCGAGAACCACAGGCAGATTTGTTTTCTCTTGCCCTACCGGATACGTGATATAACCATGAATGGTCAACCCATCACGAGAAGTGAATGAGATAGGTTTCATCGATGCTAAGGTATACTCGTCCAAATCTGGTTTCTGATTAAAAAGGTACCTTCCCTGTTTAGTCGTCAAATTGTAAACATAGTAAGAAACCGGACCGTTGTCTTTTTCAAAAGCTACAAGCCAGGTATCGTCGTCATTATCGCGACTCAATATTGTGAAATCACCATGATCAAGTGTAGCTATCGCATCTAGATCATCTGTGATTGTCTTATCTAAAACCACCCATTCAAGACGCGCTCTCTGCACCGCAACTGCTTGAATCTCATTTGTTACTGGGTGGAGTAAGGCATGCTTACTGACATCATATTGTTGATCTTCGACTAATACTCCAATATTACCTGTGGCGATTTCCATCTTAACCAAGCGTCCTGCATTAACGCCTCGAGAGTCCATGAAATAGATATATTTGCCATCTTCAGAGAAAACAGTTGGCGGACTCACGAAATTTGGAGCACTTGTCATGCCATCTTCGGCGTCCCAAGTTACTAGCACTCTCCAATCATCATCATCACTGTCGCGCACCATCAAATCGAATCCACCGTCCGGTTTGGCGGTTATGATTCCGCGTACTTTGAAGTCCGTATCGATGACCCATTCTATAACATCGCCAGGATTCTTAGCAACCAACGTAATCTCACCAGATATTAAATCTAGATGATACACATCATGCGCCTTTGGGTCTTCCTTGTTCATCGAGAACAGCAGTTCGTTCGGAAAGCGCTTGTTTGTTTCGACCATCCGAACCTGAATGTTTTCGAAGGGAGTCAAGTCTTTAATCTCTTCTGTTTCAAGATCGACCGAGTATAAACGCCAATTTTCGTTTCCCTCGGCATCCTGTGCATACATAATGTGCCTGCTGTCTTCTGCCCAAAAATAGTAACGTATACCCCGATTATCGTCTTTTGTTACTGGCCGATCATCCTCGGTACCTATCGTCCTGATCCAGATATTCAACACATTATCAATCGGAGCAATGTAGGCCAGAACCTTACCATCGGGCGACAAACGAGCAGTGATTCTGACGGGATTGCCGAAAAGCACTTCTCTTGGGATGAGTTCGGGTACTGATCCGCTAGCTGCCTGCTGAGGTATTATTAACACCATGGAGACAATTAGCCACCATATACAAGCCATTTGTCGGTATTTCATGTTTCCTCCTTTGAGTATTCTCTCGCATCTGTCTACTAGGTATACGTGGAAAAGATGTGATAAGTTGCACCGGAGATCTTAGGTCCTGAGATACAAACTCATAAATACACTGAAAAATGGATCATCAAATCGCGGATATCAATGACACCGTGATCCTGGAAGTATGACATCTGTGTACAAAAAAGACACGGAGTACGTATCTTGTCCATCAAAAGTTTAAGAGTTGGTGCCCATCACCAATATGTGGCTAAAAAAAGGGAATTCGCGGCTTAGGTCGCAAATCCCTCTCTCGTGTTCTTTAGTGCGGCTTTCTCCCAAGATGCTTTCCAGCATGAGGAGGTCCATCTTGGTGCGGAGGCTTGTGGGCGTCGAAGATAACACGCTGCTCATCAGTGAGAAGCTTGCGGACATCCTGACGATGTTGCGCTCTGAGCTTCATCATTTGTGTTTGCATTTTGCCGATATCATCAATGACGCGATTTATCTCGGTCATATTGACTTTGTCGCTCGTTGATAACGTACGCAGCCGAGCTTTCTTTTCACCCATTTGATTACGCAACGGCTGTAATGCTTTCATGTGTTCAACCCTTAGTTCTTTCATTTGCTCTTTCTGCGCCTCGGTCAGATCGGGTATCATCATTCCATGTTCGCGCGGATGTTGTCTTTCACCGCGTTCGGGCCCATGTCCTGGCGGCTGCGCAAAAGCACTACCAGTCACGAGTAGCAATGCTGCAACAAGCAGCACAATATGTCTTGGTTTCGGTTTCAACATGTCTTTCTCCTTTCTTGCACAGACATACTAACGTCCTTTTTCACCTCGGGGTGATTCAAAATGTCTATGAGGCAGTCCTGGTCGGTGCGGCATCTCATGTGGCCGTCCTTCTTCGAGCAATGTATTAAGCAACGCACCCAACTTCTGCTGCTGTTCAGGCGTCAGAATATTCTTCATAGTAAGCAATCGATCAAAGATATATTCATCATGCCGTGCCTGTAGCAATGAAATTTCTTCAAGCAGCATGTCAGCACGACTCCTATTGGTTTCTTTCTCTCTGACTAATGACATCAATTCTCGACGTTTCTCAAACAACTCCTCGCGCAGGGGGTGCATTGCATTCCTCATCTCCTCATTTGCTTTTATTATCTGCGTTATCTGATCATCAGTGAGCATGAGTTCTCTAACAAACCGTGTATGTTGCCAATCTAGCATCATACGTGGTCGCGTCCAGAATTCTTGTCGGCCGGTGTGTCTTGTCCACCAAAAGTATCCGAAGGTGAACATAGTGGCCAGGTTGATGGCGACTGAGACGATAAGAACAATAACTAACACTTTTTTATCCATTGTTCCCTCCAGTAACAAGCTCATCATAAATTTCCGATAAGGAACCCTCTGGGAATGCTTCAAAAGAGCCTAAACCGAGAACGTCGGTGGCCTCGACGCCTGATTGTCGAGAACCGTCAGTAATTGCCTGATATAGCGTCCTGCCCATCTGACTACCGACGAAAAGTGAGGCCACCACCGCCGCAGCGGTTGCAGCGGGAACTGCGAGCCGTCTGATTCTCTCCAGAAATGGAATGTGTTCGACAGTCTCCAGTTTCTCGTCTCTGATGCGCTGTCTGAGTCGCGCCATGAAATACGGCGGCACCTCCATTCCGTCCAGCACACTGAGAGACCCCTTGACCCTCGACAATACAGCCACCTCTTCTTGGCATATTGCACAAGCCTTCAGGTGTTTCTTTATCATTATCTTTTCATTATCTGTTATCTCGCCGTCTATATATGCCGAGAGTTTTTTCTTTATCTGAGAACACTTCATCTTTTCTCCTATCTATTTTGACAAGCAAATCGATTCAATTCTTGCGGTAGAATTTTCATTTCACACAACCTTTGCCAGTTTTTCTCTCAGGTGACTTCGCGCCCTAAAGATAAGCGATTCAACCGACGATAAAGAAACCTTCATAATTTCGGCGATTTCTTTGTACGATCTACCCTCGTACTGGGCCAGGACAAGGGCCATACGCTGCCGCTCGGGCAATTCATCCACCGCTTTTCTCACCGATTCAACTCTTCTCTTCTGTTCCCAGTCCGGCTCAACTTTCAGAGCATTTGGAGTCTTGCCGTGTTCGGTCAACTCATCCAGAGAGATACTTCCGTGCTTACGTTTTCGCCGGTAATTAAGGCAGTGATTTGCAGTTATTCTGTACAACCATGTCGAGAACTTTGATTTGCCTTTGAATTTCTTGGCATTACGCCACACCTTTATGAAAATCTCTTGAGCCAGGTCCTCGACATCGTCCTGATTACCGATATAGCGGTAAATCGTATTAAACACTGCTTGCTCGTATTTGTGAACCAGGCGTTCAAAGGCATGTTCGTCGCCTTGCCCAACTTGTTTGATGAGCAATTCGTCGCTATCTTCTCGCCTAGTGATTTCGGCCATGACTGCGGTACTCGAAAGATCTTTCCATTACTTTAGACAGAGGCTAGCGCCAAAACTTGCGCCGGAAATAGCCTACAAAGAACATGGGGTCAAGAACCTGACCCCATGTCCATCATTTTTTATAAATTTGTAATTTAGTCTTAGTGTCTATATCCAGGGCACCATACACTACCGTGCCATTATCGTTATATCGCCGTTAACAACACCAATATCGATGACTGCGCCGCCACCACCGATCGTACCGGCTTTATGATTTTCTTCGTCTATTGTGTAGGTTACCGATGCAAAACCGGTGACCACAACCTCACCATTTGTGGTTGCCGCGTTGAAATTGGCAGATACGTCGGCCGGCAACTTCAAATTCACTGCACCATTTGTAGTAACCAAGAGTGCCGATTCGCCGAGCTCGAGTGCTTCCATATCACAGTTAATCGTGCCATTGACAATCACACCATCAAAACCACCCCGTAGGTTTGCCGTAGCAATCCCACCGTTTGTGATGACCACTCTTGCGCCATCTATCATGTCATTTACTGTCACGTCTCCATTTACGGTTGTGAGATTGACATATTTCGACTGGGGAGAGGTGATATCGAAATCCGCCTGATAATCACGCGCGGCATCATCCGGCATATCAGCCTCTAGGTTGAGCTGTCCCTCATTGATGCTCTCGCTTATAGCAATATTAGCGATATGAGCCTCAGCATCTGCTGAATCGGCGCCAGTGCAACTCCTGGTAATCTCGGCCGTAACCAGAGTATCTTGCAGTGCAGCGACAGCCATATCCCCATTCACCGTAGTCGCATGGATTTGAGTCACCTCGGATGTGTGCCAGGTGCGCGTTTCCGTTCGTACCATATTATAGTCGAAAGCTCCGCCGTTTTCTTGTGTACACACAGTCGCGATCATAGCCACGCAAAAAAACATTATGAGATATTTTCCCATCTATACCTCCTGTTTGTATTGTATTGAAATGTACTACTGTGTCAAGTCAATTTGCTATGTGCGTCTATCTTCGTTAAGATAGCACATTCATATCGGCTTTGGCAAAAAGTGAATAAGCCTTTCCTTCTAGTTGCGAGCTACCCGCGTATTTAGGCTCACCGTACTTCTCAACGAGTTTTGTAGCGTAGCGCCTCAACGCCTGAAGCGTTGAAGCACCACCAGCCTTCATGTCAAATGAAAGCTTCAACTGCCAACCGTGTGGCTCTCTTGATACAAACTCACCCTTGGCACCAAAACCTCTCATGATTCTAATGGATTGCACAAACACGTCAAAAAGCTGGTTGTCTCGCTTGCGTACAAAATAGCCAACTTCTGGCCGTGAGCCATGGGTAACGCTATCGATGACAAGCTCCGCACGCTTACCGCTCATAAGCCTGCCGTACCGGCCAAACACCCATAACAGGCTTAACATGTGTGATTTGCGTCTTTTCATGATGATCTGACGTGCATAGGTTTTGGTATTTCCCGTGATAACATCTTTCATGAACGTATAGAGTTTCTCAAACGCTGCTCGTCTGGGCCTAGAAATGCCAAACCTTACAGGGAACGAGGCAATTCTTGCTTTGAGAGGCTTCACTTCACGTTTCTCTACAATATCCTGCTTACCGAGCGATGCGCGCATTTCGTGCAGATGCTTTATGCCCTCATATGGCTTAATGAATGTATGATAATCTTCTTGCGACAGTGGTCTGCCTATTCTTGACTCAACTACCTTACGTAGATCTTTACCGGGGATCCGTGCCAACAAATCTTCACATGGAAACCATGGGCAGTATGCACATGTTTTGATATTCATTTGTATTACACACGGCCTTACGTAGCAAATACGGTCGGGCAACATGTTACCCGCTTTCCAAGGATCTTTTGCCTGACAGCCCAGACACACGCAACGCTCAGGTTTCAAACTCGCGTCCAAGTATTTACGCCAGCCATCACTACATTTTCTTCTATCCTTCAGTGTTTTGGCATTAGCAGCATAGGCTGGACAATGCCCACAGTTGAATCCACATTTAGCAAATAGATCCTTCATACTGCCGTCTCCGTAGGGTCAAAATTTCTCAAGTGCTGCTCTCAGTTTTTCGCGCGTTTTATCTGAATACCAGAGATCAATAAAAATCTTCTCTTTCCCCAAAAGATTACCTCGTATCTGCTCAGCAATCTTCTCCGTGCGATTTCGCTTTATCATGCCAAAGGCTTCAGTTGATAAGGCAATTATTGATTGTGCTTTTTCGATTGACTGTGCCGCAACACGATCCAACGGCAAAACTTCATCAACCAGACCCATTTCAAGCGTCTCTTCTGGCGGGAAGAAATCACCAGTATCCAAAATCGTGCGCGCAGTATGATCATCGACGATCTGCCTCAGAATACAATCAGCCGGATACGGTAGGGGTACACCAAGTTTAATCTCATTGAGTCCCATCAGTTTCTTGCCCTCAGCAATGAATCGGTAATCACAACAAAGCGTCAATATGCACCCTCCAGCTACAGCATGGCCGGTAATGGCTGCAATAACAGGTTTTGGAAAAGTGTACAGATGTATGCACAGGTGATTAAAAGAGTGATAGAAATCCTCGAAATCATCCCTATTCAATCTGATGAGTTCGGGAATATCAAAACCGATAGAGAAAAATTTGTCGTTGGCACTGGTAAGCACAATCCCATCTACATCACCGTCTTCCCCACTTAGCCGCAAGTGCTCAGATACTTCATTGATTAAATCCAGATTTATTGCATTAGTAACTTCACGGTTCAATCTTAATACGGCTATATTACCACTGACTTCTCTATTCACGAGTTTCTTCATGAAACTTTCCTGCCTTTCTGTCTCCTCTTCATCTTGATGAGCGCGATGACATCCTTCACATCACTATTATTCACAACTCTTTTGTACAGCCATTTTCCATCGTGGTATTGATAAGCTGTCTTGAACAACCTCCGGGTGTCTTCGTTGAAACTCAGTCTTTTCTCCTCAAACTGGGCAACTTCTTTCTTGCCAAGGACCACTAATACGGTAAATGCCTTGGTCTCTGGAAAGAGCACGCAGAGTGTCTTGTTCTTCCGCGTGTATTTAAAACACCAACCATATTTGATGCCATAGAAGTGCAATTCTGGTTTGAAATCGTAGTTCACCTTAAGGAAAGCTCTCAGTTGCTTCCACAACTTTGTACCGCGCGTCCCTATGGCTACCAATATGCTTCTCTCAGATGGCTTTGTTTCTCCGTCGAGAAGTCTCTGGTACTTATTCTTTTTCAACACAAACCTCCTTTTACGTATTATGGTTCTTTACGCCACCGTTTCAAAGTCGGGATGATCTCATCCGCCTGAGCACGGGCTTTCTCTTTAGGTATACTCATCTGCGATACCGCGATCTCATCGGCATTGGTACCGAAATCCTTCTCTTTCTGCATAGGCATACCACAACTCTGACATATAAAAGCTTTTGCTTCCACGCTGTAACCTCCTTCCTCTCTTGTGCAGTTTTGTGCTTAGTGTTTCAACGAATTCTACTTGCGCAGCATACAATGTCAATGCACTTTGACAAGTCTAAGATGCATCACCACCCTGCTCGCATTGGCCTCAACAGGTGGCGATAATAAACTACCCATCAATCTAAGAAATGCCCACCCATGAGTCACTTGTCACTGAGGTAAGTGATTCCATCGCGTTTATCTCAAACGAATTTAGAGAAGCAATGTCAAATTCATGCCATCTATACTTGGAGACACACGTAAGGAGTGTGAAGACTAATCTGTTTCTTTTTCTGGCAGAATTTTCTCGCCGAGTCGATAGTACGAGAAATCACCCCCGGTTGTCCAAGTAATCAACCGAGCTCTTTGCATATCGATCACGCCTTCTTTCACGAGTTCGGGGTTTGCATAGGATTTCACAACCTTACCGATTATTCCTTTGCTGGGCTCGTAATCGACAATGTCGGTCACCTTACACTCCATGGTGAGGGGACACTCACGTATCATAGGCGCAGACTCGAGCTTGCCGTAAAAAGTGTGAAACAGCTTCGACTTGTCGACATCACGGCCTGACTTGCTACCACAAATCTCAATTTCCTTCATTAGTCTATCTGATGGGATGTTCACACTGAATGCTTTGTTTTCCTGAATGCCGACCCACGTGTAACGCTTCTTATATAGACTAAAGAAAACATGCTTGCCAAAATCAAAGGGTGACATATATCCTATTATGCAGTAGTTCGGCCGACCATCGATCAGAGTACCCACCAAAACTACAGGTAATGGATTCAAGATGTTGCCTTCAAATTCCTTCTTCATTACTTACTCCTTTCTTCATCCAAATATTCGTGCCTTATTGGAGACCATGCGTCTACGGCTATCACCCGTTTATCCTTTGTGTATGCGGCATGTGGAGCATTTAAGGGGATAGCAATGACGGTACCGGGCTCCAGACATATCGTCTTGTCAGCAATTTCGAAAAAGAATTCACCTTCAAGAACGAACGTTATCTGCTCGCTCTCATGCTTGTGTCTCTCAAATCTGGTTTCTGGTTCTATGTCAAAATAGGTAAACATGGCTTTGTCCAAAGCGATTGCCCACATCTTTACTCCCGGCATTTTAGGCGCAAAGTCGAGCAATTCTTTTGTTATATAAAATATTTTATTATCGATTCTTCTGGTCATACAAACGGCACTTGTCGGACAAAGGTTCAGGAATTCATTAGTCTTTCGAATTGTCTCTGGTAACTTACTTCGATCAACAACCGTGAATCCGAGT
>LJUJ01000009.1 GCA_001303785.1 Caldifarciminota bacterium SM23_42
ATAATCGACAAGACAGTGGAAATCTCCGTCCCCCGTTACGATTAAGGCTTTGTCGTAGTTTTCGTACTCGATCATTGCATGGAGGACGAGTTCAGCATCAACATTCCCTTGGGTTTTCCACTCGGAAGTACTAAAGTTGGTTTGAACACCAGGATAAAACCATACTTCTGTAGTTGAATGTACATGCCTTGATTTTCTGCCACATAGCCAATGAATAGATAAGCTTTGGTGATATTGTACTTATCTTTCAGGTAATTTTTGAATTTCCGAAAATCGATATTCCAACCTTGCTCGCGGATTGAGAGATGAAGATTCTGACTGTCTATGAAGGCGTAGTTGTTTGCCTTTTTTCTGTGGTTTTTTGTTTTCTTCATCCGTAATCCAATATTAATTGAAGGTTTAGGATAGTGTCACCAATGAGTTCCATGTTATGCTTCTTGAGTATATGTGGAGAGATCACAATGTCAACGGGTAATTCGTGTTGTCATACGTGATGGGCATCTTCTCGATGCGTCCGCCTCAGGCGGACTTACTCGAAGAATAATACGGTAGCAAGTCATTATGTCACTGAGTCATTGTGTCATTGGATGCACTGCATCCATCGATTCCCCTCGTCCCTCGGGATGCTGATTTTTGTCAGCAAATCTTAGATTTGTACAAAAATCGCGACGATGATTTACAAAGATAGATTACACTGATATTATTACACCCTCACCTTAATCCTCTCCCATCAAGGGAGAGGACTGGCAGGTTGGTCTTGCTAAACATAAGTACATTGATTTTGTCTAAATGGTAGATTTTTCGTGGTGTTTGTTGACAATATGATATTAATCCATATAATTAATTGGACAAAATATGCTGCAAAAGATTTTAGGTAAGGTTTTCGGTACAAAGACCGAGCGTGAGCTCAAGGAGCTTTGGCCGAGAGTCGATGAAATCAATTCAATCTACGAGAAATTAAAGGACGTTGACCTCACCAAACACACCGAAGACTTCAGAAAACGCATCAAGGACGGTGAAGACCTTGATAGTATTATGCCCGAGGCGTTTGCATTAGTGAAAGAGGCGTGCCGCCGGCTCCTGGGCAAAAAATGGCCGGTTGTGGACATTGAAACCGAATGGAATATGGTGCCTTTTGACGTGCAACTGATCGGTGCCATCGTACTCCATCAGGGTAAAATCGCCGAGATGAAGACTGGTGAGGGTAAGACTCTGGTTGCGACCATGCCTCTTTATCTCAATGCCCTGTCTGGCAAAGGCGCTCACCTTATAACCGTAAACGATTATTTGGCAAGGCGCGACCGCGAATGGATGGGCCCGGTCTACGAATCATTGGGCATGACACTGGGTGTACTTCAGCAGGGTATGGAACAGGATGCAAGGATTCAGGCGTATCGTTGTGATATTACTTACGGTACGAACAATGAGTTCGGTTTTGATTATCTGCGCGACAACATGGTCTGGCGTTTTGAAGACAAGGTTCAGCGCGGGCATCACTATGCAATCGTTGATGAAGTCGATAGTATTCTCATTGATGAGGCACGAACACCACTTATCATATCCGGCCCGGTTGAACACGAAACAAAAGCGTACAATGAACTCAACCCGATTGTCCAGCGGCTGAATTCTGCGCAAACAGTTTTGGTGAATAGAGTAGTCGCCGAAGCGAAGAAATTACTTGATGAGGGTAAAGACACAGAAGCCGGTTTAAAGCTCTTGCAAGCACGTCGGGGTGCACCCAAGAATAAACAGCTTCTGAAATTAGAGCAGGAGACCGGCGTTAAGAAACTCATCGAACAAACCGAACTCAATTTCTTGCGTGAGAAAACCTTCGCAAGAATAGACGATGAATTGTATTTTGTAATCGATGAAAAATCGCACATAGTCGATCTGACCGAGAAGGGTCGTCAATTTGTTGCTCCTAATGACCCTAAGATGTTCGTGCTCCCTGATCTGAGTGAGTCAATCGGCAAGATTGACAAGGATGAACACCTAACACACAAGGAAAAAATCTTCGCTAAGGAAAAGAGTTACCAGGAATATGCTACTAAGAACGAAACGCTGGCAAATCTGCGAGCATTGCTCAGAGCATATTCACTCTTCGAACGGGATGTTGAGTATGTAGTACAGGACGGAAGGGTTATCATCGTTGATACATTCACCGGTCGGCTGATGCCTGGAAGGCGATACTCAGATGGTTTGCATCAGGCGATCGAGGCGAAGGAACAGGTACGTGTCCAGGAAGAGACTCAGACATTTGCCACGATAACGATTCAGAACTATTTTAGGATGTACGAAAAACTCGCCGGCATGACTGGTACGGCCGCAACCGAAGCAAATGAATTTTGGACAATCTACAAACTGGATGTGGCTGAGATTCCGACCAAAGAACCGGTACGCCGTCCCGATTATGAAGATGTTGTATATCGTTCCAGACGCGAGAAGTACAATGCTATAATCGACGAAATCGTGAGGTGGCATGCCAAGAAACGACCGATACTCGTGGGTACAACATCGGTTGATGTTTCTGAGGTGTTGTCGAGACTGTTGCAGCGGCGCGGTGTGCCCCATGAGGTGCTCAACGCAAAACACCATCAAAGAGAAGCCGTGATAGTTGCCAGCGCTGGGCAACCTGGCGCCGTGACGATCGCAACCAATATGGCCGGCCGCGGAACCGATATCAAACTGGGTAAAGGCGTGGTTGAATGTAGCAAGTGTTGTATCAAGTGCTTAGATGGGGACTGTTCCAATTGTGAACATCAGCAGAAAAAAGAGTGTATGCAAGACCTGCCGTGCGGTCTATACATAATCGGTACGGAGCGGCATGAATCGCGACGCATTGATAATCAGTTGCGTGGTCGGAGCGGTCGGCAAGGTGACCCTGGCTCGTCACGATTCTACCTATCGTTGGAAGATAATTTGATGAGGATATTCGGTTCGGATCGGGTCGCCGAAATCATGGATAGATTCGGCGGTGGTGACCAGAAACCATTGACTCATCCGCTCGTTACCAGAGCGATTGCCAATGCTCAAAAGCGCGTCGAGGAAAATCATTTTGAGGTGCGAAAGCATTTACTTGAGTATGATGACGTGATGAACAAGCAGCGCGAAGTGATTTACAAAATACGGGATGAGGTCCTGTTGGGGGAGAATCTGAAGGAAAGGGCGATTCATTTCTTTGAGGACGCAGTTGAGGATATCCTGATGAAGTATACTGACCCAAAAACTAATTCCGAAGAATGGGATTGGGAAAGCATCAAGAGCGAATTCAACCTGATATTCTTGACTGACGTTACGATACCCAAGGAACGAATTCCAAAAATGAAGCAGGAAGAACTGCTTGATCTACTCCTGGAAAGAGCGAAAGAAAAGCTAAACTGGCGTGAACAGGAATTCGAGCCTGAAGTTTTCCATGACTTGCTTAAGTTTGTGTTGCTTGGTACAGTTGATAGCAAATGGCGCGACCATCTATACTCGCTCGATGCACTTAGAGAAGGTATCAGTTTGCGCGCTTATGGGCAGAAAGACCCGCTGATTGAGTATAAATTTGAATCTCGCAAGATGTTCGATGAATTGCAGCGGGACATGGCGCGAGATGCATCAGGGCTGGTATTCCGAGCCCAGCCCAGACCAGGAGCGAGGGTAAGAAAGCCACAACAGACACATGAATACAAGCCAAGTGTCAGACCGCAGACAGCCGCGCAAGCGGCAGGGCAAGCAGGCGCACAATCAGGTGCTGCAAGGTCTAGCCCAGGCACTGTTACCGCGACTAAGAAGGTTGGTCGAAACGACCCTTGCCCCTGTGGAAGCGGTAAGAAATACAAGAAGTGTTGTGGGAGGAATGTAGCATGAAGCCATTCCAGGTACATCTTTTTAGTGAGGAAGGCAAGATTCCTGAATCGGTTCCGCCCGAACCATCTTTCGTGTATGGAAACAAACGGTATCTGAATTTCCTCCATTTTGATTGCTTACATCTCAAGAACAGTGAATTCTTGAGAGAGACCGCGCGTACGAATATTGAAGCAAGGGGAATTGTACCCACCGATGCGCGCGCTGAGATAATGGCGAACCTACAGGACTTCATGCTCGAGGTAAAACGATTAGAGTCACTGCTTTTTTTCCCAGATGAAATTTCCATGACGTTTGCCTTAATTTCGATTTTCGGTCCGAGAACCACGTTCTTCATTGATTATGAAACTTCTCCGAGTTTGATGAATGTTTTACAATATAGACATATTGAATACTACGATTTTCACGACATTGATCAACTCGAGAAACGGCTTGATGCGTATTCCGAGAAGGTGATGTTCATCGACGGAATATATGAGTGGTTGGGCAATATTGCGCCCGTGAATAATTTAGTGAAATTAGCTAAAGAGAAAGAATGTATCATTATTGCGAATGAATTGAATTCATTTGGACTGCTTGGTCGAGAAGGACGGGGTTTTGTTGATCTCTGTAATGCTTATGAAGATATTAATATCGATATTGGCAGTTTTAGTAGATACTTGGGAGGCTTCGGTTGCTATGTCGGTGCTAAGAAATACCTGATTAACAAAATAAGGGAGAATGTTGGGCACATTACAGATTTCGTCCCCCAATTTATGCTCGCGGTGAACCTTGCGGGCTTGGAAATCATCAAGGACAGGACAAAAAGCAAGGAAGTCTACAACAAACTATGGAAGAATAGCCGTTATTTTATCACCAACCTTAAGCAAATGGGTTTTGAAACCGTCAGTGAAACGCCACTCGTTGTAGTTTCATTCAGTAACAACGAAGAGGCCGGTGAATTCACGCGGCGGTTAATCGACGAGCAGGTCATCGTGTCTCAGAAAAAGGAACGCATTAGATTGTGCCTTTCAGTTGAACACAGTAAGGAAGACCTCGATTTTTGCTTGCATAAGTTTGAAGTAATAGGAAATGCTTTGGGAATTGTCAAAACGTAGAGTTTGACAATTCCTGAATCGCAAACTTCAAACTCCAAACTGCAAATAAACTAAAACTCAGAAATTCCAAACTTTGAAAACAGTGACAAAATTCGTCGCGTTGTGCGGTTTCGAGAAGCGTTTTCGGTTTGGAAATTCGGTTTCGTAACTCAAGCCGGTTTTGGCGACACCGTTGAACGAAACCGTATCGCATTTCAAAACCGATGAACGTAAAACTTTCGTTTTTTTTAGGAATTGACTTTGATTTGTTTCGCGGTATACTGAGATGAGTATGACAAAAGAATTTGACAATCTCATCAAAGAAAAAGACCTCGTTTTGATATATCTTGACGAGAAGAGGCAATTTCTTGCGCAAGCTGTCTCTGGTCTGAGAATGTCAAGTGATCTGGGTGATTTAGACCTCAGCGATATTGTCAAGAAGCCGTATGGTTTCGTGGGCAAGACGCACTTGGGTAAGGATTTCTACTGCTTGAAGCCGAGCACTGCCGATCTAATGATGAAGGCAAGAAGGACAACCACGATCGTTTATCCGAAGGATCTGGGTTATCTCATGCTCGAGACGGCAATCGGACCTGGTTCACGTGTAATCGAAATAGGTACGGGCAGTGGCGCTCTAACCATGGTATTGGCGAAGTTCGTTGCACCGGATGGTATCGTTTACAGCTATGAGCGGCGCGAAGATTTCATCGAAAACGCAAGGAAAAACATAGAACGCGTCGGTTATGCGCAAAATGTCGAGTTCACGTGTGTTGATGTTGCCCTGAAGGGTTTCAACCAAACCGACATCGACGCGATATTCATTGATGTGCCTGAACCTTGGGCGATCGTTCCCAAGGCGGCTGTGGCGTTGAAGGGCGGCCACCATCTGGTGAGCTGGAGTCCGAATGTTGAGCAGGTCAAAAGGACAATCGAAGCCCTTGAGGCGTGCAGTTTCAAACGTACTAAAGTGAAAGAAATCATTGAACGAGAGATGTTAGTACGTTTGCAGGGCGTCAGGCCGCGCGAGAGGGGCATAACACATACTGCATACCTCATTAGAGCACAGAAGATTATCGCTACCACGTAGCGATTAAACCCTAAATCCTAATCTCTAAGCTATAAATAATCTCAAATTTCAAAGCACGAAATCCAAAACAGCGACAAAGATTGAATGCGTTGGTCGGTTGCGAAAAGCGCTTCGGTAGGAAATTCGGCTTCGTGGCGCAAGTTGCTTCTTTAGCGACACCGTTTAACGAAACCGTATCGCATTTCGAAACCGAGCAACGACTAGCGGTCTAGTTGAAATAATTATGTAATTGAATTATTAACCATGCTGTGTAACTGTTAAATTCTAAATCCTAATTTCTAAACTCCGAACAAATTCAAATTTCAAAGCACGAAATACGAAACTGTTTTGAATTTTGGATTTCGGTCATTTGGTATTGTTTAGTATTTAGAATTTAGTACTTAGGATTTTTTGGCGTCAGTCCAAATACGCCATCGGATCCACTGGTTTGCCGTCTTTGCGGAGTTCAAAGTGTAGTATCGGCCCAGATAACGAACCGCTCTCTCCGACTCTACCAACAATCCTGCCCGCACCGATTTCGTCGCCGGTGTTGACAAGCATCTCGGCCAGATGTCCGTACAACGAATAGTATCCGTCCAGATGATCGACAAGTACCATATTTCCGTAACCCATGAAACGATCCGCATAGACGACCTTACCGGGTGCCACGGCATAAACGTTGTCACCATAGCTCGTACTGATGTCGATGCCATTGTTACGGGTTGTTGTGTTATATTTAGGATGTATGACTTTGCCGAAATTAGTTATCACGCTACCGTGACAGGGCCAGGTCAACTTGCCACGATTTGCCTCCAAATAGTTGGTCCCGCTGCGGGCCTTTTCTCTCTGCCTTTCGAGTGACACGATAAGATCTTCGAGTTTGCGCTGGGCACTCTTGAGTTCTTTCTCCAACGCTCGCTTTTTGTTTTCTTGCTTTGCCACTTGGTTTAGGATCTGCTTTTTCTTTCTTCGCTCGTCATTGAGGCGCGCTAACTCGTCTTCTTTCTCGTCTTTTCTGCGTTCCAGTGTGTTGATAAGATCGTTACGTATCTTCTTATCGGCGATATAGCGCTTCCAGTCTTGTTCAAAATCGAAAAGCGCCCTTTGGTCATTTTTTGCGAGAAGCTGCAGATAATAAGAGGATGAGAGTATTTGAGGTAGGGATTTTGAGGAAAAGAGGACATTCATCTTGTAGAATGGTTTCCATTTGTATAGACGTACCATGCGCGTGCGCATGTCTCCCTTCTTCAATTTCATGTTGGACTCCAACCGCGCGATTTCCTTTTCCAACTCGACGACTCGAGATTTCTCGCGGCTCTCTTGGGCGGTTAGCTCGTCAATGTACTGGATTGTCAAATTGATGCCTTCATCAATTTTCTCAATGTGCGCTAGTGTTCCGACTTTTTGTTTTTCCAGACTAGTTATCTCCTGCCTAACTGTTGTCAACTTTGTTTTCAACTGGTCTAATTCTTCTTGTTTTTCGGTAATCTGGGAGACCATACATAAAGCGATTATCAGTATGTTCATTTCAAGAATCTCCGCATTGCAAAGCTCGACCCGATGACTCCGAATATCATGCCGCCCAGGATCGTGCCGAGCAAGAACCACCAGTGCGGGAAGTAGACATTATCAAAGAAGAAAGTTGAGACACGGTAAGTAATCGCGGTCAGCAAGAAGGCAATAAATCCGCCAATCATTCCCTGGACAATACCTTCAAAGGTAAAGGGAATGGCAATGAAACTATCGGATGCGCCTACTAACTTCATTATTTCGATCTCGGTAGAGCGGGCAAATATAGTCAATTTTATTGTCTGAAAGATAACGAAGATGACCGAGAAAATAATGATTGCCAGAAGGCCAAAGTCGAACAAAACGATGACGCGAGTGACTCTTTTCAATTGATCAACTAACTCACCTCCATACAGGGTTTCATCGATACCCTGCAGGAGCATGATTTTACCACTGATTTCATTCAGCCCCTGTGCATTGCGAAAGTTGCTTTCTAACTCAATACGGAATGATGCCGGCAAAGGATTTTCCTCGAAGACGGTTAGTATCTCCTCGGTATCCTGTAGTTCATTTCTCAGCTCGGTCAGAGCTTGTTCTGAAGATACATAGATTACCTGCTCGACACCTTTTATCTTCTCGATATTTTCCTTCAGGACATCGACATCGGCGCGCTGGTCCAGAAAAGCGATGATTTCAATTTTCTCGTCGAGGATTTTTATTGCCTGGTAGAGATTTACGGTGACCAAAGAAAACAGTGCCAGAAGGAAAAGTGATATGGCGGCAACCAGGAGTGAGAGAAAGAATAGTGAACCATTGCGGGTAATTGTGCGCATACCTTCTCTTATCCCAATACGTAGTGACATGTTTACTTATCCTTTACAAGACGGCAATCCTCGATTCTGAGCATTCTTTTTTTCATCTTCCTGACTAAACTTATGCTATGGGTCGCCATGATGACTGTAGTACCTTTGTAATTTATATCCTCCAGAATACTCGTGATTTCCTCAGAGCTTTTTGCATCCAGGTTGCCGGTAGGTTCATCGGCCAGGAGAATATATGGGTCTCTGACTAAAGCGCGTGCGATAGCGACTTTTTGCTGCTCACCACCGGACAATTGGTAAGGATACGCGTACTTCTTATGGCTTAAACGTAAGTACGTCAAAATTTCCATGAGTTTTTTTCTTACTTCGCGCGCTGGAGTGTCCGTGACCTCTAGAGAAAACGCCACATTTTCTTCAAGCGTGCGGTCTTGCAGCAATTTGAAATCTTGGAAAACAACGCCGATTTTCCGACGAAATATGGGAATCTCCTTTTTCTTTACATCCTTAAGGTTCTGGTTCAAAACCTTGATCGTGCCGTGTGTCGGTTCCTCGTCCTTGTAAATCATCTTGAGCAGAGTCGTTTTGCCGGCACCAGTGGCGCCGCAGATGAAGGCGAATTCACCTTTATCGATATTGAAAGTGATATCTTGAAGTGCTACCCAGTCCTTTTGATAGACCTTGGATACTTTGTCGAACGAAATCATTAAGATTAATATAATCAGAATTCTTTTTTTGTCAACAATGCCATTATTTTCGCGCGTTTCAGAGCGACAAAACACTTCACTACATCGCAGTGGATGATGTGTATCTTCAGCGGCGCATGTACGTCTTTGCGTAGTTTTCAGCGTAATCTCTTGACTTTATTTGATATTGTTGCTATAATCAACGGTGAAAGTCGTGGCCAATAATCGCAAGGCTTTGCACGATTACCACATTCTTGAATCATTCGAAGCCGGTCTCGTGCTTGCCGGCAGCGAGGTGAAATCCCTGCGTCAAGGCTTGGTATCAATTAGTGATGCTTATGGAGATGTGAGTGAAGGCGAAGTGTACGTTCTCAACTTGCATATCTCACCATATAAGTATGGTAGTAGCGGCAAACTCAATCCGAAGCGGAAGAGGAAATTACTGATGAAAAAAAGAGAGATAAAAAGGTTGTATGGTCTTGTTCAACAACGGGGGAATACCATGATTCCGTTGAAGATATACTTTAATGAACGGGGCTATGCCAAGGTGAAGATTGGTGTTTGTCGGCGCAAGCGGCTTTATGATAAGAAGGAAAAGATTTTGAAGAAAGAAGAGGAAAGGAAGATTGCCAAGTTCAGGAAGATAATGCGATGACACTATTATTGCTTTCACTTCTGTGTGTTATCCCAAACAAATACAAGATAACATGTAACGAACGCAGTGTTTTAGTTGAACCGGAAAGAGTGGAGCTCCAGGATTATGTTTCCTTGAAGCCGGTAGCCGAAGTGTTGAACGTCAGTTACGTCATGGATAACACTACCCAACAACTGTATCTCACGGGCAACGGACGCAGGTTCGTTATTGTCCCCAACATAACGACGATGGAATACGGTGGGGCATATTACAATATTCCCTTTGCACCGATTTACAGAAATGGTGACGTGTATTTCCCAGTGCAGCTGATCACTACGACACTGGCTAGTGCCTTTGAAAAACTCGTTTTCATCACAAAAGTAACGGAAGTGCCTGTAATAAACGGAGTTACAATACTCACACGTTCGGATTCAACAATTCTCAAATTTGCCTGGGCAAGGCCGATCGACTTTGACGTCCGTTTTGCCACAAAACAGGCTATCGTAGAGATTGATGGTATTTACAAAGCCAAACCAAAATTGAAGCCGACTGGGGCGGTGAGTAGTGCGAAACTGACACCGCACAATACATACACAACGGTTGAACTGGATTTACAGGGCGTGAATTCAGTGATTGAGCGAGAGGCCGAGGTCGTTTTCTATAGTAAGAAGATTGAAAGTATCAGTTCAATCGTGATTGACCCAGGGCATGGTGGGGTAGATCCTGGCGCGGTGGGTAAGCAGGGATTGTACGAAAAAGACGTGAATCTTGCAATTGGCAAGATGCTTAGACAATTCCTTGAGGATTCTTTGAAAGTAAGAGTGATTCTAACAAGAGATCGAGATATCTACCTGTCGTTGAAAGAAAGGACCAATGTCGCTAATCGTAATGCGGCAGATCTCTTTGTGAGTATTCATTGTAATGCATATATGAAGGGTTCGCGCAAGAGCGGCTTTGAAACATATTTTCTTTCTGATGCAAAAACCAACGAAGAACGAGCCGTGGCTGCAAGAGAGAATGCATCGCTGAAATTCGACGAGGTCGAGATGACCAATGATGATATTAGTTTCATCTTTTATGACCTAGCCCAGAGTGCATTCTTGGACGAATCGAACCGGTTTGCCGAGGACATTCAGGTTTCGGCAGAGAGGCATCTCAAGATTCCTTCGCGCGGGGTGAAACAGGCTGGCTTCTATGTGCTACATGGTGCTTTCATGCCGGCAGTATTGGTTGAATGTGCTTTCATTTCAAACCCTGACGAAGAGAAACTACTACGCCAGAAAAGCTTTCAAAGACGGTTAGCATATTGCATCTATCAGGGAATCAAGAACTATATTGAAGATTACGAAAGGAGGTTGAATAGTTGAACAACAATCCGGTTGGTATCTTTGATTCTGGTATTGGCGGTTTGACCGTGGTGAAGGCAGTAAAGAGGATTTTGCCTCATGAGGATATCATATACCTGGGTGATACGGCACGATTGCCGTACGGAACTAAATCGACCGATGCCATCATCCAGTTTTCACTTGAAGATACACAGTTCTTGGTCGACCGGGGTGTGAAGTATGTGGTCATCGCATGCTACTCTTCGGCTTCGGTCGCACTCGACATAATCAAAACAACATTTTCGGTTCCGATTATTGGGGTAATCAGACCTGGTGTGCGCAAGGCACTTCAGATGACGAAGACCGGTAGAATTGGTGTGATCGGTACGTCGTTAACGATTTACAGTGGTGCTTATGAGAAAGCTTTCAAAGAAATCAGTGCTCAGTCTGAGATATTGGGTAAGGCCTGTCCGCTATTTGTGCCATTGGTCGAGGAGGGTTGGCTCGATCATATGGTTACAGAGCTGGTTGCTCGGGATTATTTAACGCCGCTCAAGCGGGATAATGTTGATACCTTACTCCTGGGATGCACCCATTATCCATTACTGATGAAAGTGATAAGGCAGATAATGGGTGACATCAACTACGTTGATGCTTCAACCGAGGTGGGTGTTGAACTAGCCCGGAGTCTGCGCGACCTCGATTTAGAAAATCATGAGGGCAAGGGTAGCACCGCTATATATTTGACCGATTTGTCGATGAATTTCAAGGAGATAGGTGAGCGTTTTCTCGGTGAACCGATGAAAAACTTCTCAAGAGTATCGCTAAAGGGCCGCGAAGGTATGAAGTGAACATCCTGATGCGGTTACTGTTTGATCAAGGAAAGGAGCGGACATGAGGACCGATGAGCGACGATTGGATCAATTACGTGAAATGAATTTCGAAATTGATTACTTGGAATATCCAGCTGGTTCTTGTCTGATTACGGTAGGTCGAACCAGAGTTTTGTGTGCGGTGAGTGTCGAGAATCGGGTTCCTCAATTCTTGTTCGGCAAGGGTACTGGATGGCTGACCGCTGAATATTCTTTGTTGCCTTTTGCGACCCAAGACCGCACCATGCGGGAGGCACATGCCGGTCGCTTGAGCGGACGTACTCAGGAAATCCGACGGTTCATCGGACGCTCCCTGCGTCCAATCTTCGACCTTCGTTCGGTTGGGGAAAAGACATTCATTATTGACTGTGACGTGATTCAGGCCGACGGCGGTACGAGAACCGCAGCCGTCAACGGTGCTTTTGTTGCATTGCACAGCGCGGTCGACAAGATGATGCTGAACAAGCAGTTTATCAAATCACCAATTCTTGATTATGTTGCGGCTGTAAGCCTCGGTATCGTCAAGGGTGAGGCGATGCTTGATCTCGACTATGATGAAGATAGCAGCGCCGAGATCGACATGAACCTGGTGATGACCGGGCGCGGTAAGATTATTGAGGCACAAGCTACCGCAGAAAGGTTACCAGTCACCCGCGAGAAGTTTAACGAACTGATGGATCTGGGGGTTAGTGGGATTCAGAAGATAATCGGCCTGGAGAAAAAAGTACTTGAGTCAAGAAAGCGTTAAGGAATTTCGCCGCACGGTTGCTGGACGGCAGAAGGGCCGGCGCATAGACCAATATCTGATAAGTGCTGGCATTGGTATTTCACGAAACCTCACCCAGAAGTTGATCCATGACGGTAAGGTCTTAGTTAATGATAGCCCGGTGAAGAGCGCTTACCGCGTGAAATGCGGCGATGAAATTTATGTCCGCTTTCAGACTCATACCGCCCCCCAGATCAAGGCTGAGTCGATTGCCTTAGATATTGTTCACGAAGATGTCGACATTATTGTCGTCAACAAAAGCAAAGGTATTGTCGTGCACCCGGCGCGCGGCAATCTTGAGCACACGATGGTCAATGCACTGCTACATCATTGTGGACAGCTGCCCACACTCGGCGATAGGGTACGTCCGGGTGTGCTACACCGTCTGGATAAAGACACTACTGGATTAATAGTGTTTGCCAAGACCGACAATGCGTTGACCGCCCTGAGCCGTGCAATCGAACGGCGCGAGGTGATAAAGAAATACGATGTTTTCTGTTGGAATTACCCGGGCTTGCCCGAAGGTGTAATCGAAGCGCCGATCGGTCGCAGTGGCCTGGATCGAAAGAAAATGGTCGTCACGCCGTTGTCCTCGAAAGCGGCAACCACCAAGTTCTCTGTGTTGGAGCGCTTTCGCATCGCAACCTATTTGAAGGTTTCACTCATAACCGGCCGGACTCATCAGATACGAGTGCACTTCAGACACATCGGATGCCCGATTGTTGGAGACAAGGATTACGGGGGACGGAGTCCAGGCACTATCAGCCGTAGTGAGGAGCTACCAGTGTTCAGGGGCATCCTGAGCATAATTGATCGTCAGGCACTGCATGCGGCCGAGCTTCATTTCACGCACCCACGAACGGGGGGGAAGATGCATTTCAAAGCACCGCTACCCGATGACATGCGGGAGGTCCTTAAGTACTTGAGGAAAGAGTCCGCGCGATAGACTTACTGAAATCCCTCTGCTTTGCGCTTAAGGAGAGCGTGATTACGGATTAGTATCAACAGGACAAGCAAATGAATGGGATATATCTCAACCTGCTACTGAGGGAAATTAGCGACAAGTTAGTAGGTAGTCATATCGAGAGTGTGCGCATGCACGATCGGCTTGTACAGTTATTACTCGGTGAGAATTCTCTATACGTGTCGTTGTATCCCACAGCGCTCGGATTATTTTTCTCAAAAAGCATCATGCGTGGATATCATCCATTAAAAAGCATTAGCAGCATCGTGAAGGGAAGTCGCATAACCGGTGTGTTCCAGAACGATCTAACACCATCTGCTGCTATTGCGCTGTCAAAATCCTTTCCTGAACAGGAGATCCTGCAGATAGTAATTTCACTCTATCCACAGGCGCCAAATTTCAGTTTGAAGTCTGAATCACGGCAAATGAACGTGTACCCTCGTTATATCGAGAAGACACCCAAGACCTCAATTATCAAACTGGATGAAAATGAATTAGCTGACCTGGCCCTCGTTGATCTGGTAAGGAATTTCGAGGGCATTGATAAGAAACTCGGCCGCGAGTTGAATCCTGAAAACCTGGAAAAAATAAAGGCAATTCTCCGAGGAGAAGCCGTGAGTCCAAGACTAGTATCGACAAATCCACTGCACATCAGTCTCTTCGCGCGCAAGTTTCTGAAGGAATTTGGCTCGTTCAACGAACTGTTCAAGTCTGCGATTACCGAGCATGTGCGTGCACGTGAAATGCAGACTGCAGAGCATCACAAGCGTTTGGTCATCCGGAACATGAAAAAACGTATGGTGCGATTGCGAAAGAGAGTGCTGAAACCTGCAGAGATTGAGAGCCTTCGTGTCACGGGTGACTTGATACTTGCCAATCTGAATAAGATCAGAAAAGGCGTATCCTCAGTTCAAGTTTTCAACCCTTATGCGCAGAGTGATATGGAAATCAAACTTGACCCTCATCTTTCACCCCAGGACAATGCGCAGCAGTATTTTCGAAGGTACAAAAAAGAAAAGAGGGGTCAGCCAAAACTCAAGCAACAGTTAGCAGCTTTGATCAAAGAGGCGGAAATCCTTGAGAAAATGCCACAAGTTGAGCCGAGCAAGAGAATCAAGACCGCACAGAAGGCGGCGGTTAAGGAACCATTTCATAAATTTGTGCTCGACTCGGGTTCGGTTGTACTGGTAGGTAAGAATGCTCAGGCTAACGATGAGTTGACATTCAAGTGCGCTCGTCCAGGTGACTACTTTTTCCATACGCGCGGCTTCGAAGGCGCACACACACTTTTGCAGCCAAAGATCCCGAAGGGGCAGCGGCCGAGCAAAGATGAAGTGCGTGTCGCTGCTGCGATTGCTGCCTTCTTTAGTAAGGCCAAGAAGCAAAAGAACGTCGCGGTGTCTTACACACAGCGCAAGTACCTCAAGAAGAATAAGAAGGGTAGACCCGGTAGCGTTATATTGATGAGGGAAGAGGTGGTATTTGTGGATCCGGGACTGCCTGCCTCCTTGTAGTTATTAAGTTATTGTGTGATTATGTGATTGCACGACAAGCACATCTGGGTATCAGAGGATCAGTAGGTAGATTATCAAAACATCAGAGCATCAGGCAAAAAGCGTAGAGCGTAACGCGTCAAGCGTATGGCGTTTCGAAAGAGGTGAGCGTTGACTTAGCGGTTGAATGTCGTTATAATGCCCCATGTCTGATAATGAGAAAAAAGATGATGAGAAGGAACCCGCACAAGAAGCGCCTAAATTATTGGATAAACCGATAAAGGTCAAGGAAATTGTCTACATGACAATTCTTTCGCTAGAGAGTAAGGCATGGGCGTATCTGGATCTGGTCGCTCATCCAGAAACGCAAAAGCACCAAAAAGACACACAAGAGGCAAGAGCTGCAATTGATGCGATTGATGCCTTATACAAAGTAATCGAGGCCGATCTGAGCACCGATGAGAAAAAGGACATCCAGGTTCGTCTGACGAATTTGAAACTGAATTTTGCCAAAGAGTAGCTTGTCTATTTCATTCCGCCACAGGTGGGTGTTAGTCTGTGTGCTGGTTTTTGCATTCGGTGGATATTTTTATTCGCTCTGTCCCGATGTATACCTCATTGATTCTGGCGAGCTTGCCGCAGTTTCCTACACCTTGGGTGTTGCCCACCCCACCGGCTACCCGCTCTACACCTTGATTTCATATTTCTTTACGCGCCTCCCGGGCGAACCAATCAGAAATCTCAACCTACTTTCCGCGATATTCTCGGTCGTGGCGACGGCCGTTGTTTTTCTGACCGCATACAAAATAACAAAAAATCAATGGACCTCAGCACTAAGCGCTGCACTCTTTGCCTTCTCGCCTACAATCTGGCGCACATCCGTCACCAACGAAGTATATCCGTTAACCGGTCTTTTCACAGTAACCGTGATCTATCTACTGCACCGTTGTAACAACAATCGTATATTCTATCTCATTATGTACTTAACAGGTCTTGCGCTCACGAATCACGTAATCTTTTTTTCTCTGGCACTACCAGTTATTGTCTACATGGTTCTTGTACACAAACCAAAACCTAGCATGTTTCTTACAGGGCTTATCTTTTTATTAATGGGATTATCACTTTACTTTTATGTCATGGCGCGAACCATCGGTGGTGCAGAAGTCGCGTGGGGGAATGCATATAATTTGCAGCGTCTGTTCTGGCATCTAACCGGCAAGCAATACCAGGTCTGGATGTTTACACTATCGCCTGGTGAGATTGTGGGTAATCTTGTCAAAGGCCTGCATTTTCTAGCGCGGGATTTCTTGTATGTTCTGATCATTCCTGCGATACTTGGCTTTTGGGTGCTTTATCGGCAAAAGAAAGAAATCTTTTGGCTATTGTTAGCAGCGCTTGTCGCCAACTTATTGTATACAATAAATTATTCAATTCCAGACATCGAGTCGTACTACATCCCGAGCGTAGCGGTATTAGTTATTGCCTTGGTTCACGGGCTACACGCGTTGCGTAGATATATGAAGCCAGTGATCGTGCTACCAATTGCACTAGCAATTCCGGTCATAAACTACAGTCACTGTACGCTGAGAGACAACAGCTTCGGCATGGATTTCAGCCGCTCCCACGTTGAGCAGTTGCCGGATTCGAGTTTGTTTATCACTACTCACTGGGATGTCTATTCGCCACTCGTGTATCTGCGTGAAGTCAAGGGTTGGCGAACGGATTTGACGGTCATCGATAAAGAACTGCTACGCCGCACCTGGTATATCAAATACCTAAAGCGCGAGTACCCTGAGTTCTACCATCGAGTTCGTTCATCTATTGATGCCTACCTCGGAGAATTGTACAAGTTCGAATACGATCGACCATACACGGCCTTTGTAATTCAGTCCAGATTTGTTCGTATGCTTGAGCGCTTTGTCGAAACCAGATTGGAGGCCGGGGTTTTCATGGCCACACCTTGGCCTGATCGAGATCTAGACGCAGTGAAACCAGGCTACAGGAGAGTTCCGTTTGGACTGGTTCATGGCATAAGCAGTGATGAGACCCCTGCAGTGTACGATTTCTCGAACCTTGATTTGAAGAAACCACCCACAGTCAACGACAACCGGCTCAAGGTGAACCTGGATATCGTCCGCACTATGTTGGTGAACAACATCAACTACCTCGTCGCAATGGGCGAGAAGAAAGAAGCAGAAAAAGCCCGCAGGTTGCTGAAATCATTCTGACCTGGCCACAATATGAATATATTGTATTACACGAATTTATTGTAGGAATGTAGAGTGGTAGGCCATTGTACCCTTGACATTTTATTGCGCGAGTCTATACTTTTAGATGAAAAAGGCAGTTGTTGCGCTTGGTGGCAACGCGATTTCACACACCGGCAAGGAAAACATACACGAACAATTCGCTAATACCCGCAAGAGCCTCGAGGGCATCGTGGAACTTGTAAAAGCTGGGTACAAGTTAGCGATTACGCACGGCAATGGGCCGCAAGTGGGCAATGCGCTATTGCGGGTGGAAAGAACAAAAAATGATATTCCAGCGCTGCCTCTGGGGGTCATTGTTGCCGACACCGAAGGCGGCATGGGCTACATGATCGAGCAGAGCCTGCAAAATAGGTTCATGAACCTAGGTATAAAGCGTGATGTTATCACCATCGTCACACAGGTGATTGTCGATCCGAACGACCCATCGATAATAAACCCCAGTAAGTACATTGGTCCTTTTTACACAAAGAAACAAGCTGAAACCCTGGCCGAAATGTTCAACTGGGTGATCAAGGAGGATTTGGGGCGCGGCTACCGCCGTGTGGTACCTTCACCGAGGCCCAGAAGGATTGTGAATCGCCACACCATAGGAATGCTCGTCGATCTTGGGACCATTGTAATTGCCGCCGGTGGTGGTGGTATACCCGTTTATACGGAGAACGACGGTACCTACGAAGGCGTTGATGCGGTGGTCGACAAGGACCACGCGTCGGCGGTCCTAGCGCACGATATTGATGCTCAGACCTTACTTTTTCTCACCGATGTGGATTATGTATACCTTAACTACAACAAACCAAATCAACAGATGCTCAAGACAATTACCGTCGTTGAGGCGAAAAGATATTTCGCCGAAGGGCACTTCCCTCCAGGGAATATGGGTCCTAAGATTGAAGCCGCGGTTAGCTTCCTGGCCAGCGGTGGTCAAGAAGTAATCATCACCTCATTGGACAAAGCGCAACAAGCAATATCAGGTGATGCTGGTACAAGAATTGTGAATAAGTAGTTCTCTCTAGAAGAGTACAGGTCGCCACATTGCCATCATCACTGTACTTGAGATCCCGCCGATAATAAAGTAGATTACAATCATTACGATTAGTGTGACTATGAAGTAACCAGCATGTTTTTCCTTCGGAGTCTCCATCATCACTGGCATGCCGACGAAGAGCAAGTAGAAGGAATAGATGCCGATGAGAAAGACGAGAATACCCAAAGCAGGTATGATATTGAGGATTCCGGCAACAAATGCAGGCGTCGACGAGTATACAACTAATTTGTAAGCATTTACTAGATTCTGCTTGGACCCAAACGACGGGGCCAAGGCATTAATGACCAAGCCCTCAACATAGAGAGCAACTAGCGTGAGTACATACCAAACGATTGCCCAGACAAGAGCATAGGTGAATGGTATCCTGAAGAGACCCGTGATTGGTCCAAAGCTTTGACCGATCAAAGTAAAGCCGAGCAGTCCAAATATTGCAGGGAGTGCGGCAAGTATCATGGCATAACCCATGAAGACTTCCTTAATACCGGTCGCTTCACTTTTTATTTGAGGCCAGGTGTCCTTAGGTTTGAATAGTATGTCTTTGATGCGTTGAAACATTTTACCTCCTTTTACCTAAAATAATGTAATGAATGACGATTGACTTATCAGATTTTGATCTTCTCGGCGATATCGCCTAATACCGGCATCTTCCAGTACTTGCCTTGGAGCGATGTCACCATGCCAACGATCGCCAGAATAATGCAAATTATACTGCCGATGGGGCCAATAATGAACCAACCGATGACGGGTATGTAGCTTAACGCCCAGATGAGTATTTCGAATGCAAAGAGAACCATTCCTTGCTTACCATGGGAAAATGCGAATTTATTATCTTTCTTGCCGAGTAATGGAGCGAGGAAAAGAATCCACCAATAGCCGATGAATGCCCAAATTTTACCTTCTTCAATCTCTTTGTTGGTTTCTGGCATGACTCCTCCTTGATTACTTTAGTATAATAGGAATATTGGAAAAGTCAACTACTTATTGTCATGGGTGATGGGCAAAAGATGATGCTTCGTTCGCTCGGCCACGTTGCGCATCATATTTGGCAACGCGCATCGAGACCGAATCGCCCATCGAAACCACAAAACGGAGCACTATGTACAGATGATTAGAAATTATTGATCGCCCATTGGGCACTGTGGGCGTGAACCGGATCGCTACTTTTTGTGAGTTTTTCAAGTGTTGGTAAGGTCTTCTTATCGCGGACGTTTCCCAAAGCGATTATGGCGTTGCGTTGGATTGCTTTGAAATTGATCCAGCGGGCTGTCATTTGATTGCCCGTAAATTTCTTTCGATACTGTGCTTCATCCATCGTGAGAATCTCGAGGAGTGATATCGACTGACCGACGTACCCGATGTCGGTCCTTGGCCGGCCCGCCTTAACATGGTGGTTGGCTGGGCAGACATCTTGACATGTGGTGCAGCCGTAAAGTCGGTTTTCCCAAACTCGGGCTATGTCATCCTGCAGCACGCCATACCAATTAGTGAGGGCTTGAATACAGCGCCGGCGATCAATGACATAGGGTTCGATAATGGCTCGAGTAGGACATGCCTCAATGCACTCGAGGCATTCTCCGCAGTCTGCGTTACTGGCTGAGTCTGGCTCGATATCGGCGTTTGTTACTATTTCGCCAAGCACGACCAAGGAACCGAATCGCTTGTTTATGATGAGACTGTTCTTACCATAGTAGCCAATGCCACTCCGTTCGGCTATTGGTTTTTCTGCGATGACTCCGTTCGAATAGACGACGCATTCAACCGACTGTCTCTCTTTTATCGACGTCGCGAGCATCTGCAAACGTTTCTTGAGGTCTGAGTAATGATTACGCCAGGTATAACGTGCGACAAGGCCGTGTGGATCTCCTGGAGCGCCCGTGTCTATTGGTTCGTCAGTCAGGTAGCACTGACAAGCGGCGATGATCGATTTTGCCGTTGAAAGAACTGACCACACATCACAGAATTCCTCTATGTTTCTGTGGTGCCAGCGTTCGCTATTCAGATAAAGGCCGGCTTTCTTTTGTCGTATAATTCGGGCGGCGGCACGGCCAAAGGGTTCTGCCGTGGTGATCTTGATTTCATCGATGCCGAGCTCTTTGCCAAGAGTCTTTATTACCTGGGCATCAATCACAAAATATGCTACGGATCTACTTCAGTAAAATACCTAATGGGAAGAAAACAAGATAACCAACAACAAGGAGAATCGGGGCAAGTACGATGTCGCCTGCGGCTAGAAGGATGAAGCCAACTATGACCAGAATCAATCCGATGCCAAAAAACAAGGTGTTTTTCTTGGTAAACTTAACCGCCGCTAGGACGCTCTCCTTCTTTACTGGTTTTTCTTTCTTTTTCTTTTCTTTCTTTGCCATCCATCACTCCTTTACTGACAATGTACGTTTATCCTTCCCCTTTTCGTATATCGGTAAGTTTGACAAAATCGCCATCTCTGATCTGATAGATGCTGAAAATCTCGGTACCGCGAAGGGTTGCAGCGATCATACGTGGCAGGTTCGCGCGCTCGTAGTTTTGTATACTGCGAAGTTGCCAGAGCGCTGAATAGAATCGTGCGTTGAACTCATTGACGGTGATCCCGGCGGATTTGAGCTGTCTCAAGACACCTTCATCGATTGCCGAAGGTGTAGAGAAAACAGAACCCTCGACATACTTCTCACCGAGTCGGGGGACCCGCTCGCTGTGAAAGGACTCAGTGCCAAGGAGGGTAACCTCTTCGAGTCCGTAGTAGGCTACCTGGGGCGCAACGTTTATGATCATATCCGTATCCATAGCGAGAAATAGTGCCTCAGGTTCTTTATCTTTGATCGCCTCCAGCTCAGCTTTAAGGGTTATTGAATCTTCCTGGAAGCTGACCATGGCTACAACTTCGCGATTATTCCTCATAACTTCCTGTGCGAACGCTTGAGCGACGCTGCGGTGGTGGCTATCTTCTGGATAAAGGACGGCGAATTTATTGATACCATGATCATATACGCTGTAGCGGGCAACCATCCGTGCTTGCTCTTCTCCAGTCTGACCTCTTGTGAAGACCAGGGGTATTACTTCGAATCTAGCCTCGGCGCTCATTGGTAGAACAATGGGGATTGCCTTCCCGTATGTGTAACCGCAAACACCGAAGGCCTCAAAAGAACTTATCGGGGCAACGAGGAAATCGACACCGATATCCTCGATCAACCTTGCCGCGGCGAGAATGGCCTCGATAGGATCAGATTTGGTGTCAATGACGTGCAGCGAGAACGGAAGGAGCCTGTTGCTTTCAAACACCCGGACAACCTTTTGCAGGCTCTGACCGATATTAGAAAACTTGCCTGTGAGTGGCAGCAGTACACCTGCTCGGCCGGTGGCTTCGCCCAAACTGATGAATCTCTTGTATTCCTCGGCTTCGTAGAGATATCTGGTATCAGGAAAGCGCCGCATGAGTAGATTAAAGTCTCTCTCTGCTTCCTCCTCCTTGTCTTCTTGTGCTTCGAGGTGTGCGAGGTGATATAGGATGTGTTCGTCGACCGGCTCGGCCATGAAAATGCGATGTAGTTTCTCGAGTTCGGCGATTGAGAGATTGGGTAGCATACCGATGATGCGTTCAAATGCCTGCTGTCGGCCCGTGGGGTCGTCACTTTGTACGTAATACTTCGTTAAGTAGTATGTTGCGTCGTAATCATCAGCGAGGTTGAAATAGGATTCGCCAACTAATGACAGAGCGTTTAGATAGTATTTTGAGTTTGGGAATTCCCTTAAGAATCTTTCCCCAAATGACACAGCATTTTGGAACCGGGCCAATTTATACTGACAGAATGCCCCCAGATAGAGCGCTGGTTCGTAGGGATCGGTCGTTGGGTATTCGGCGACCAGTTCTTCAAAGGCGATCAAGGCGTTGCCGTAGTCCTTACGTTTGAAATAATCATTGCCTCTTTCGAAAATGATTGCTGCTCGCTCCGCAGCCCTTTGCGATTCTGCATCGGTCAGGACTCTGGGGTTTATCGTTGCACACCCCACCAGTACGATAACAACAGCAAGAAGAAATTCCCAGTATTTCATATTCTCAATGATAATCAAAAAAGGTACGATGTCAACGGATAAACACCGTCCCTGTTCTCGACTTCGCTCGAACAATACTTAGAGTCACTGAGTCATTATGTCATTGGGTCATTTGCTGCTGTGCAGCTATCAAATTCTAAATCCTAATTTCTAATTCCTAAACGAATCCAAATCTTAAAATTCCAATGTACTAAACACTATTTTGGATTTTGGTAATTAGGTATTGGACATTGTTTCGGATTTCGTGCTCCGAATCTGGAATTTTGTTAAGTGACGCCTTCAGGCTCGTTGCGAAGGCAACTGCGTGAAGCGTGCTGCGTTAGGCGTAAAGCGTACAGCGTAGTGCGTCACGCATAGCGCGGCAAAAGCGGATTGCTGCTTGATTTTTGCCCGAATTATAATAATATTATCTGATGTCGAGTGCTCTAGACCGAACAAACATATTCTCTAGGAAAAGCATTGTGACCTTTCCTTTTTACGCTGTGCTTGCCGTCATGTTGTGTTTGAATTGTGTACAGTATACAAAATACGTACCTGACCCTGAACAAGATATAGATCGTTGGATAAAGAATTTTGAACAACAAATCTCATTCAGCTATGAATACGAGATGAAAGTGAGTTTTGTGCACGTGCATGCATCGGGCGATTGTATGATTGGTAAGGGAGAAAAACTTACCGGTCAGTGGCAACGCAACGGTGACGTCCGTAGATTCAAGTACGTCGGACTTGGAGATATCGAATATTCGCGAGAAGATGGCGCGTGGCAAGAATCATCGCGGGGTGAGCAGTCGGATGTGTTTACACAGATTAAGCGCATTCTAACATTCGACAAATTCCAATACCAAGGTTTCGATGATGGTTACTGGTACACCTTCAAGGCTAACATACCTTTTCTCGCACCCGACCGGCGTAAGGAAATGATCGGGTCGATCAAGATATCACGGCGAAATTATCTTCCTGAACTGATTTGGGCAGGGCTGCCCGATTCATCAGCCTTTTGGACAGCGCAGATCTTTGGATACAATGATCGTAAAAACATCAAGCAACCCGTGAGAGAATTTAATGATTACGTTGTTATCCTGCCCGGGAGTTCAAAAATTGCCGATTCCCGTGGCTTGAAACACAGACTATATCTGGTCGGCGTGGATTTCCGAACCGAATTGGTTCCCCACGGTATGCTATTGAGCTTACCCAGTCATTATGGGCATGAGGACGTAAAAACCATGCTAAGGCCCGGTGGATTGTTCGTATACGGCGTGACCCTGGATAATAAGGCGGCGCATCGGATAGCCTATTTGAAGGACAATATGTACGCACCGATTTTCTTGACCGACATCTTGTTGACTGAACGCGACGTTCGAGACGTTGAGATCGATTTTGATGAGCGGTCGACACCTTACATTTCTCTCAAACTTCATGAAAAGCATATGATGCCGCCCATGGTCGCTTTTGAGATTGATAGTACGGTGGTTGCAACTGCCGCTCTTGACACTTCAAGAAAGATGGATAGAATAAGGCTGTACCCCGAGATGCAATATCATGATATTGAAATTCTACGGGCTTATGTTGCTCAGCCACTACGTGCTGTTGAATTGAGACCCGCCCACGGAGAAAATCCTTGATCACCCTAGTGCTTGTTGTCTATACGTTGTTACTGGTGGTGCTTTTTTTCTACTCACTCCATGCTTACCTACTGATCTTCTATTATTATAAGTTTCGGAACCGCTGCTCAAGAAATGTAAAGCGGTTGGTTGAATACCCCAAGGTCACGGTACAACTGCCAATATACAATGAAAAATACGTGATTCACCGGCTCTTGAAGAGCGTCGTCGAATTAGATTATCCAAGGAGCAGACTAGAGATTCAAGTACTCGATGATTCAAATGATGAAACGAGCGACATCGTGGCCA
The DNA here is from genome assembly GCA_001303785.1 of Caldifarciminota bacterium SM23_42. Taxonomy (GTDB): domain Bacteria; phylum Hydrothermota; class Tepidihabitantia; order SM23-42; family SM23-42; genus SM23-42. Next base: position 24,331 of record LJUJ01000009.1, read on the forward strand.
GCCTGGTCCAGGAATATCGGCGGAGTCGGTTTGATATCCATCATATTCGACGTGGCTCGCGGGCTGGGTACAAGGCAGGGGCACTACAGTATGGTCTGGAAAAGGCCAAGGGTAATTATGTAGCGATCTTCGATGCTGATTTCCTGCCGGCACCAGATTTTTTGAAAGAAATGCTACCAAGTTTTGATTCACCGTTTGTGGCCGGTGTTCAAGCACGTTGGGCGCATTTGAATCACGACGATTCACTACTGACGCGTGCCCAGGCGATTGGTTTGGACAATCACTTTGCGATGGAACAGAGGCTGCGTTTTCAGGCTGGTTTCTTTATTAACTTTAATGGTACGTGTGGCATATGGCGTAAAGAGGCAATAATCGATGCGGGCGGGTGGCATGGAGACACCCTCGCTGAGGATCTGGATTTGTCCTATCGCGTACAGCTCCGGGACTGGAAGATTGTTTTTCGGGATGATTACTCGGTTCTTGGCGAGTTGCCGGCCAATGCTGAGAGCTACAAGATACAGCAGAATCGCTGGGCTAAGGGCACAATTCAGGCGGCGCGTAAACACTTGCCTCAGGTTTTGAGGTCAAAGATAAAAGGAATTGCTAAGTACGAGGCATTTGTACATCTAACCTGCCACGTTAATTTTCTTGCCTTGCTTGGTCTGGCGCTATTCTCGCCGCTCATTGTTTTTTTAAAAGTCGAAAACATAGTGGCAAACTGGTATTTCATTTTTGCATCGTTTTTCACCATCGGCGCCTTGGGTTACCCCTATCAATACTTCTTATCACAGCGGGAATTGTATCCCGACTATCGCCGCCGCATACCCTCCATCGCTGGGGTCATTGCTTATAGCATGGGATTGTCGGTTTCAAATTCAAAGGCGATTATCGAAGGATGGTTTAACCAAAAAAACGTTTTCCGACGGACTCCAAAATCGGGGGGCGAAACAAAGGGGTATCGGTCTGACTCAAAGTCGATTGTTCCTTTTATCGAGATACTGTTGGGCGTGTACATATTCGCCGCACTAATTTACGTTGTCGTGAACGTGCAATTGATTCTTGTCCCTTTTCTTTTATTTTATAGTTTCGGGTTTCTGAGTTTGGGATATTTGTCCATCAAGGACAAACTATTCACGCTCGGACCACAGGAGGTATTATGCTCAAGAGAGAGCTCTTAGAAATTCTAGTTTGTCCGAAATGCAAGGGCGAACTTGAGTATGACAGGAAGAACGAAGAATTGATATGCCATAAATGTAAACTGGCATACGGAATAAAGGATGATATACCGATAATGTTGATTGAAGAAGCGAGGAAATTAGATGCTTAGCTCAATTTTTATCGTACTGATCGTAGGTAACACAACGATTAGTGAATTAGGTACTACTGGGGTCGAGATATCGTTTTCGATGCCGGAAGTCAGGCGGGAGGACTACTCGTTCCCAGAAGCAATGTGGTTGAACAAATCTGGTGAGCCTAATCTTCCGTCTCTTTTGTACAAGGTTGGTATTCCCCAAGATGGCGACGTAGTGGTCACGGTTGTGGGGCATGATGAGACTGTTTTCCGCAATGTGGTCGTTGACCCTGTATACTATGTGGCGGTGGACGAGGAGCCTCTCGGCGAAAAGATTGATTTCCATGGTGAGGTCTACAAACTGAATGCGTTGTTCCCGGACAGACTGATCGACGTGTCGAAACCAGGTTATTTCCGCGATCTGTATACAGTTGATGTACGTATCAATCCGGTGCGCTACAATCCAATCACCAAAGAACTTAGAGTAACGAGAAATGTAAGAATCGAAATAAAATTCAGGGGTCAGCCTAAGGTAGGCGGCGCGGTAGATGCCGCGTACGACGATATCTACGAGCGGACCATAGTCAACTACCGTCAATGTAGGAATTGGCGACGTATTGCCAGACCACTGCGGCAAAATCCCTTTGTTGGTGCAACGTGGTATAAGATCGAGGTCGAGGATGAAGGTATTTATAGGATAGGGATGGATGAACTCACAAATGCAGGTCTCGATCCTGAACAATTCGACCCCAGAACCATGAAGATCTACACCGCGCCGTTTGATGTTTTACCACGCACAGTGCCCATGCCTGATTCGCTCGACTCGTTGATTCAAATTCCCGTGTACGTTTACGGCGAGGAAGACGGCGTGTTCGATCAGAATGACTATCTTATATTCTACGGCTATTCAGCCAGTCACTTTGTTCCCGCTACTGATGTCGTTTGGTTTGAGAACGGATATGCACTGAGCAATGTCTATTGGTTTACGTTCGGTGGGGCCGATGGTTTGAGAATGGAACAAGTGGATGCCCAATGGGATGGTACAACACCAGATACGACTGTCAATGCCATCGTCCATAATGAGATTGACCTGGGTAATCCAACACGTTCCGGTACAAACTGGTATTGGGCAGATGTCTCACCCCTCAGTTCAGATATGGGCAGTGCGCAAATCACTATCGGGCATCCAGAAGCGGCAGGCATGGCACAGGTAAGGGTTGCTATGTTTGCGCTAAACAGTGCTCAGTTCTGGTATCGCTTCTCGATCAACGGGGCAACTTTCTTCAACGACACACTTTATATACCAGCACAACCGCAGATGCCGCCCATATTCCTGACGGGCACGGGTGCACTGACGGGCGACAGCTCGGCTCTGTTGTTCGAAGTAATGCGTCCGGCGGGGGTGATGACTAGTCTTGAGGAGTTTCTCAACGCTGTGGATATTAGTTATGAGCGTAAGGCCAGGCTTAATAAACCATTCCATGTATTGTTCACGGCAACCACAAGCTACTCGGTAAAATGCACCGAAGTCGAAACGGAACCTTTCGTACTCGACATCACTGAACTGAACCTTCCCAAGATGCTGTCCAACCTCACGATTGGGGGAAGCGTCATGCAATTATCCGGCGCGGTCGATTCTTTTCAAATGCTCTATTTTTCCAAACTTTCACTTGCGGAAACGGCTGAACTACAGCCGGCGAGCCCGGGAAGATTACGTACACAGGGTGATGGTTGTGAATACATTGTGATTACACACGAGGATTTCTACACCGCGATTATGCCTTTAGTTGAATACCGAAGTCGCGAGTACTTGACAAAACTGGTTGTTGTAGATGACATCTATGACGATTTTGCTTTTGGTAAGTACGACCCATTGGCAATAAAACACTTTCTATACTACACCATGAACAACTGGTCGCCGTACCCCAAGTATGTGTTGCTGGTCGGTGACGCTACATATGATTATAAAAATAATCTAGGAAAAGACAATCCACCTAACTTCGTACCCATGTACGAGTACGGTACGTACTTGTCGGGTAGCCCCGTATTCTCCAATAATAGCCTTTACGAAGGGGAATATGTTAATTTCGGTCAAGGAGAGGTCATGTGTCTAGGGAGGATCACGGTGCGCTCGCGACAGGAGGTGAGAGATTACATCGACAAAGTAGTTACCTATGAGACGGGCGATATCGTGGGTCCATGGACAAAGCGGGTGTTGCTTACCGCCGATGATGAGTATGCTTATGGATTTGAATATCCGACGATACATACAGGAGCTTGTGAACGTAACAGTGATAATATCCCTGATTCGCTGTATGACTTTGCGAAGGTTTACATGATCAGCTACCCGCCACTGGGTGCGGGAACTGCGGAGAAGGCAAATGCCCGAGAGGCATTTATCCGTGAGTTCAATAGGGGGGCACTCATGGGTATCTTTTATGGGCATGGCAATACACATCAACTCGCTCATGAGGTGCTGTTCTTGAGCCCCTACGTTGGCCGCCTCAACAACGGTCGAAGATATCCTTTCTTTTATTTCGGTTCATGCAATGTTAGTCGGTTTAACGATTCCGACTTCGAGTGTCTAGGTGAGGAATTCGTGCGTACCCGGGACGGGGCAATTGGTACGATCGGATGCACGGCAGGAAGCTATTCAGGTGAGAATGAGGTAATCGGTGGACGATTATGTGCGAGCATCACAGATCCCGATACGACTTTGACCATGGGCGAGTGTAGTGTGATTGCCCGTGGTGGTTACTGGACGCGGCAATATCTGCTTATTGGTGATCCGGCGACAAGATTCAGGAAGATGTATCACCCGATGTATCTCGCGAGCTCGCCAGATTCGGTAAGGCCGATTGAGAGACTGGGAGTGGTTGCGGACAACGAGCGTTACCACTTGACGGCGTCTGTACGCGATACAACAATAATTGATAAATTTGATGCGAGTACGGCAGATAGGATAAGTGGACGTGTGGGAAGAGACGTGCAGACAGGCAGCAGTTCATACATATACTACGAATATGCCATCGATGGCAAACAGGTGTATGTTGGTTATTGGGATAATGACACGGCGACGATAATCGCGCCGAGAGTTTCTACTACGCATCTCCCGGTGATAAAGTTGAGTAGCGTCTATGGGGATCAGAGTGGTCTGCTCGACTCATTGCGCGTTTATGGTACAGCGATGCCAACGGCCGATAATACGGGCCCGGAGGTTGCCCTCTACGCAGGCGGACGCTTGTTGAAGGATGATGATTGGGTAAGCAAGCAGTTTACGTTGAACGGGCGTGTTGCGGATAGCAGTGGCATTAATCTCTTGTACTCGGTGGAGAGTACGAATGGATTCTATCTCTACATCAACAGCGACCTCGATAGTAAGATCGATTTGCGTGATTATTTCTACTACAATAAGAATTCCTTTACGAGTGGAGAGTTTAGCGTGGAGATCGATTTGCCTGAGGCCGTAGATACTCTCACGATAAATGTTGTTGATAATAACTTCAATCAGACGGTGTACAGACTCGTACTCAACACCGAAGTGTTTGGTCAGATTGCATTTGAGGATTTTCTTGTCTATCCGAATCCGCTGCGTACCGATGGAGGTTCATGGTTCACGTTCAATCTCACCAGATCGGGGCTGGTTCAATTGAAGATATTCACAATAGCCGGCCGATTAATCAAAACCATTGATAATGTATCCTGCACGGTTGGTTACAACCAAGTATATTGGGATGGGTTGGATAATTTTCAAGACGAGATAAGCAACGGGGTATATATTGTTAAGGCTTTTGTCGAAGCGGATAATTCTCGAGCTGAGGTGATTGAGAAATTCATTATTGCACGATAACATTAAGGAGTAATCATGGGCGATTTGATTGATAAGATTGAGCAAAATACGAAGATCGCCAAGGTGACCCTGCACAGCGTTGTTGATCGCCAAGGAATAGCGGCAGAGATTTTCAGCGCGCTGGGTGACCACGGGTTAAATGTTGAGCTCATATCGACCAGTTCGGTCGGGCGTGGGCGCAGTGATATCTCTTTCGCAGTTTTGGAATCAGATCTGAGCGACGTCGTGAAATTGTTTGAAACGATAAAAGGCAACTTCGGGGCTGGGGAAATTGCGGTCAACAAGGATCGCGCACTGATAACGATCTACGGCACAAAACTGGCGACCACTCCGGGTGCCGCCGGCAAGATATTCAAGGTCTTAGCAGAGAACGGAATAAATATCGATATGATCAGTGCGTCCTTGACTGTGCTCAGCATTGTTGTCGAGCAAGATAGGATCACCAGCGCGATCGAAGCAATAGAAAAAGAGTTTCCGATAAAATAATCAGTGCGTAGACTACGTTGAGCTTTTTGTTCTTACGAGGAGGTCAAGATAAGGATTTTCAAGTACATCGCCTTGGTTGCGGCCATTGTAACCATCGTCCTCGGTGTTATCTGTAGAGTTGTTACGGCTAATAACATCCTTTTTGGACTTGGAGGAGTGACTTATTTGAGGCTCACTGCGGTCATGCTGCTGTTTGCATTAACACTTCACGTCTTATTTCCTGAACACTGAGTGCTGCGACCAGTAGGCACAACCCACAGCAAAGTAGTAGGAAACACGTAGCTTAATCTATTTTTTCCCTGTCTTACGTTGTTGGTTTTGTGGCTCGCGTGTTCTCTTCGATGGCCAGGATTACCAATATTAAATCGGCACCGGCAAGTAGACTAATAAACCAGATAGCTCCGATTATCAGAACATAGAACGCAATGCCGACCGCACCAAAGGGGCCCAAGCCGGCCATACCGCCATACTGCCCGCTGAATTGCGCCAAAGCCGCACCGCCAACGAGTATCGCGATGAAGCCGATGATCGTCAAGGCGGCAATCACCCAAGCGATGATTTTGAGTATTACCGAAACCGTTCTCAGTGTCCTGAATTTGCTTTCCATGATTCCTCCTTTGTTTAATTATAACAACGACCCGTACAAAGTCAATCTAATTGGTGTATCACTTGTCCAGCATGATAGAAGATGTATCGTTTGTCCTTGCGGACGACTTCGGACGCACCAATTTCCTTTGCTTTCAATCTTATTTCCGAGAGCGTGAAGAGATTCTCCACAGCTTCAGGGTATCGTCCAAAACGATCGATGATTTCCTCTCTTATCGAGCCCAATTCATGTGGTGACTCAACCTCGAATAACCTTTTGTACAAAGCTGTCCGCTCGTAGGCGCTTGGGATATATTCGCTGGGGAAGTATGCGTCAAGCTTGAGGTCGAGGACAGGCTCTTCGACCACGGGTTTGCCCTGTAGTGCGTTCACCGAGTTCCCGAGCAGCCTAATGTAATGATGGTAACCGATGGAGTTGATATGACCGGACTGCTCTTTGCCGAGTAGATTACCCACCCCTCTGATTTCCATGTCTCGGAGCGCCAGCCGAAAGCCGGAACCTAATGATGTATAAGAAACCAGCGCGCCCAGTCTCTTATGCGCTTCGTCGGTTATACGACCACGCGAAGGCACTATGAAGTAGGCATGACCCTGGAGTTCACCGCGGCCAACACGTCCTCTCAATTGATGCAAGTCCGCCAATCCGAACTTATGTGCTTCGTCGACGATGATCGTATTAACCCGCGGCATATCGAGTCCTGATTCTATGATGGCGGTCGAGAGCAATAAGTTATATTTCCCTTCGATAAACTCGATCATCCTTTTTTCACTGATGTCTTCACGCATTCTGCCGTGTAAGAGGCATATTTTCAAATCGGGCATAATCCTAAGAAGCCTTGCTCTAATTGTTTCGATTGTTTGTATGCGGTTGTGCACGAAGAATACTTGACCGCCCCTCATAAGTTCATGGCTGATAGCGTTTTCGATTATTTCATCGTCGAAATGTATGATTTTGGTTGCGATATCCTTTCTCCCGACCGGTGGAGTATGTATATTTGATATGTTCTTTAGCCCGGTGAGTGCCATGTACAAGGTACGTGGTATTGGGGTTGCCGATAGATGGATGGCGTCGATCCCTGGTTTCAACTTTTTTATCTTCTCCTTCTGGGCGACACCGAATCGCTGTTCTTCATCGATGATCAGTAATCCAAGATCCTTGAATCGGACGTCAGGCTGTAGTAATCGATGGGTACCGATGACGATATCGATCTTACCGGTAGCCACATCATTAAATATCGTTTGGAGTACTTCTTTTTTCCGAAAGCGTGACACCATTTCAACGTATACCGGGAATGGGCTGAGCCTCGTTTTGAACGTATTGTAGTGCTGGAATGCTAGCAGGGTCGTGGGGCACAGTATCATTGTCTGCTTGCCTTCGAGAGCGGCCTTAAACGATACACGCAGCGCAATCTCGGTTTTGCCATAGCCGACATCGCCGCAAATGAGCCGTTCCATTGGCCTGGCCATTTCCATATCCCGTTTTACATCGTTGATCGCGTTCATTTGATCTTTCGTCTCTTCATAAGGAAATGTTGTTTCCAAATCCCTCATCTCATGTGTGTCCACGGAAAATGCATAGCCGGGTTCCTGCATTCTCTGGGCATAGAGTTTCAACAATTCGAGGGCCAATCTTTCGGTTGCTTTCTTGATGCGTTTCTTTGTACGCAGCCATAATTCGCTACCCAACTTGGAAAGGCGTGGCGGTCGGTCATCAGTTGCAATGAAGCGTTCCAATAGGTTCAAACGCTCGATGGGCAGGTATAGACGGTCTTTACCCGCATAGGATATATGAAGGCATTCGATCTTCTTCCCCTCGAAATCAACAAATGTTAATCCCTTGTATTGACCAATACCGAAATCAATATGTACTACATAGTCGCCTTCCTTGAAGCCCATTAGGTCATCGATAAACGGTCCCCGGTACGCTCTCTTGCGTCGCCTCAACTCCCCGAATATTTCATGCTCAGTTAGATAGATGACACGGTTGACAGCGTCAACAAAACCGGTTTCCAGGGGTACATGGAATACTTCAATTTCACCAAGCAGAGAGCTCAATTTTCTAGCCAGTGATCGGGAAACGAGAAATTTGAACGTGTTTTCTTTCTTATGTAACTCCTCGATGAGCGTCTTGAAGTCACCAAAATATGGTCGAGCCGGTGTAAATTTGTATTGTATTTCTCCCTGCTCGCGAAAGATCAGCGTCTGTTTGGCCAGCTTTACATCATTCTCGGAAACGACGATGCATTCATCGGTGATGATGTCGATGGGACGTCTGGACGTTCGTTCAGCTTCAGCTAGCCTTATTTCTGCCTTCTCAACATCTTCTATGGATCTCTGGGTCTGCGTGTCGAATTTCCTCATGGAGAACACCCGGTCGCCGTAGAACTCAATCCTTATCGGAAGACTATCGGCTTCAAAGAGATCAACGATTCCACCTCTTATCGCGTATTCATTTTCTTCTTCGACATTCTCTTCGCGGGTGTAGCCAGTTGCTTCCAGACGCTTGACGAGTTGCTCCGGATCAATAGGCTGATTCACCTCAAGGGTCACTTTTTCTTTTTTTGTCACTTGCTTGTATAACATGTTTTGATTGATAATGATGATTCTCGATTCGATGTAGTAAGGATGTTCTTCGTCGACCAGTGTCGTGTCGTCGCCGATCTTCCGCAGCTCGCGCCAGTACCTTTTTAGATTCTCCTCTGAGGGGATGAAAACAACTGGCCTGTGTTTTGCGAGTTCATGCACAAAAAGGGTTCTTGACGAACCATATAATCCACCAATGGTGATACGCCGCCGTTCTGCCAAATCCTTCATGACTTGGGCGATCGAAAACAACTGCGAATTCCCCGGTGCTGCGTTTGGTTCTTTCTGGGATTTAAGGATTTTGTCTTGGTGTACTTTGATGTTAGTTTCTTGAAATAACGACGCCCAGGGCGATTGAATTCAGTTTAGTTGCCGGATCATCGGCACGTGAAAGCATGATTATTGGTCGCTGAGCGCCGACCACCATGCCGGCAGCTTTTGTGTGGGCAAAATACATCAATCCCTTTGCCCAAATATTGGCCGTCGAGATGCTGGGCATGAGTATGAAATCAACGTCGCCGGCAACTGGACTCTCAATTTTCTTTATCGCTGCAGCCTTTCTTGAAACGGCCACGTCGAAGCCGAAAGGCCCATCAATAGTACAACCGCCTATTTGCCCGGCTCTATTCATTTCGACGATTTTGACCGCGTCCACGGTTTCGGGCATGTCTGGGTTGATCGTCTCGCTCGCGGCGACGAGGCCGATTTTCGGTTGCCGGATTCCCATCGTTCTTAGGGCCTGAACCGCGTTTTTCACTATCTCGATCCTGGTCGCGAGGTTCAGTTTTGGGTTCATGCCGCCATCTGACATGAATAACAACTTATGGTAGTCGGGAATCTCAAACGCCGCGATGTGACTCAGTATTTTCTCGCTACGCAGTCCCCAATCCTTGTTCAGAACACCTTTCAGGAATGCCGATGAGGAGAGCATGCCTTTCATCAAGAAATCGCCTCTTTCCTTGACCACAGAAATCGCTTTGATTAACGCCTTCCCCTCGTCGGGTTCGTCGTGTATATCACATTTTGTAGCATCGAGTTGAACTGTTTTCGCAATTTCGGTAATTTTTGCTCTGTCGCCTACCAATACCGGGACGATAAGGCCTAGATCGTGAGACAGTCGAATGCCTTCGAGTAACGCATCATCTTCGGCACACACGACGACACATCGCTTCTTGCCTTTGCGTTTAGCCGATGCTATGAGTTTTTCAAATGATTTCATCTTGGCAATTACGGATTACACGACCGTTACGCAGCAGTTACCTGAAATCAAACTACGGCCGTTCCGTCATTTTTCAGAGAATCTTCTTAAGCGTTTTAATCAACTTTCTATTCTGTTTTTCGGTGCCAATGGTGATGCGCAAGGCATTAGGGAAACCATATTCTTTGATGGTTCGGGCAATTATGCCATGCCTCTGAAGGGATTCGAAAACCGTCAGACTATCTTTGTTGAAATCAACGAAAACGAAATTCCCGTATGTAGGGACATAAAAGAGTCCCAACTTCTCATAGGCATCATAGAGAAATTCTTTACCTGCCTCGTTTATCTTACGACCATTTTCCACGTGTTCATAATCATCGAGTGCAGCTAGCCCGGCATGTTGTGAGATCCTATTTACATTGAACGAGATTCTCAACTTCATTAAGTTGGAGATGATTTCACTATTGGCAAAACCATAGCCCAGTCTCGCACCAGCAAGTCCGTATATTTTCGAAAAAGTACGTAGAATTACTATGTTCTTTCCTTCATAAAGATATTTCGATGAGTCTGGATAGTCAGGGTGATTAATATACTCATAGTATGCCTCGTCCAATATTACGAGAATGTTTTCAGGAATTTGCTTCAAGAATTTATCAATTTCGTCTTTGGTTACCATTGTTCCTGTGGGGTTGATAGGGTTATCAATGAAGATCAGCTTGGTATTGCTTTTCACAGCATCAAGCATTGCCTTTAGATCATGGGCATAATTCTTTTGGGGTACTTCGATTAGTTCTCCGGCTGCGATCTTTACTGCTATCTTGTACCAGATAAACGAACCTTTACTCACAATCGCACTGTGTCCAGGTCCAAGATAGGCCAGGGTTATGAGTGGCAGGATTTCGACTGACCCATTGCCGACAATTGTATTTTCCTGTTTGAAATTAGTTCTTTCAGCCAATTTTCTCCTCAGGTAGAAGCAGTTATCGTCTGGGTAAAGGAAGGATTCATTCAGCGCTTCCTTCATTGCCCGCAGCGCGAGAGGAGAAGTACCCAGCGGATTTTCGTTAGATGCTAATTTGATTATTTCGCCTTTCAAATTGAGTTCTCTGATAACCTCTTCAATGGGTTTCCCAGGTTTGTATGGTCTGATTTTTCTTACGAAATCTCTTGCTTCAATCATGCTTAGAAGTATATCCATAATCTTCGAAAATGCAAGTATAAATTCGTTCAGTTTCTTTTCGACTCAGCGTAAAGAACGACATACTAATCATAAACGTCGGCTACTCTTGTTGACAAGGCAGCATAAATGGATAGACTAGTATCATTCTGAATCCAGCTATAAGGATGACAAAAATTACAGCGCCAGGTGTGATGAAGGTGCTTTATCGCCGTTGGATATTGTAGGCATAAGATGAGAATTTGCGGTGTGACTACTTGTCGTTATATCGTAGTCATAATAAGACCTATTTGGGCAATTATGCAATAAAAGGAGAATTCACCATGCTACATAAATTGTCCGCAGAGCCACACAAGACGAAAATTATTCAGAAATTACCACTGACGACATATCAGCAGCGTCTAAAGCATCTAAAAAACGTATACTATAACACATTTAACTTGCGTTCTGATAGAGTGACCTTTGATTTGACAAGCAACGGCACGTCAGCTATGTCGCAGGGACAGCTTTCTGGTATTTTAATTGGTGACGAGGCATATGCAGGCAGCAGAAATTTCTTATTGTTGGAAAGTGTTGTGAAAAAGATCTTAGGTCACACCATGATTATTCCAACCCACAATATTTTGGGTGCAAAGAAATTGATTGCGAAAGTGTTGAGGAAGAACAATGGCGTGATATTAACAAACAGCACATTGGTTGAGAATATTTTTCACGACAATCAGATGAAAAATATCAATGTCAAAGAAACGGTTCCCTTAAGTAATGTAGAACCCGCAGGGTTCACTGGTTCTATTGATATAGATAGGCTCAATAAGTCGATTAGCGAGTATAGTCCCGATGGTATAGCTTTTATTCTGATTGAGACTTGTCCTCCTTCTTCACACAGCCAGCCCTTTTCTCTGAAAAATTTGAGAGACACGTGTAACATTGCCAAAAAGCACCAGATACTTACTGTACTGGACATTTCATTTATTGTTGAGAATGCGGCGTTTATTATCAACTTTGAAAACAGCAGTAGTGAAGAATCAGTTGGCAAATTAGTGAAAGAAATGGTAAGTGAGGTAGATATTACCATAATGAATGCAGCTGAGGATTGCCGGTCCAATGTCGGTGGTTTCATAACCACAAATCTGAAAGACCTTGCCGAGAAGCTGAAAAACCAGGTCGTCGTATATGAAGGATTGCATACATACGGCGGCATGGCAGGGCGAACTATGGAAATCGTAGCGCGTGGTTTGCAGGAGATGGTTGACGAACGGTCTATCAGCTGGAAAGTGGCTCAGATTGACCGCTTGTACCAGCAACTAAGAGAGAAGCGTGTACCATGTATAAGGGGAGGGAACGGCATTTATCTTCGAGTGAAAAATTTCTTGCCTCACCTTAAATCTGAAGAATATCCAATATTCGCACTGTCATCTGCGCTGTACCTGGCCGGTGGACTAAGGACTACTATCGACGCGAAGTATGAAGAATTGATGAAATCAGAAAAATCCCAAACGCTTGGATGTGAGATACCGTGGGATTCCTTTACAGACCAACATCTAGATCATATCGCCAGGGCGATTATCGATCTACACGAAAACCGGAATAGGATACAGGGCTTGAGAGCGTCGACCGTCGGGCTGTGGACTGATGAGTTCAAGTTCAAAACCAAAGATGAAGATCGACCTCTCTGTCCAGTAATGAGTGAGCTCGAAGAGCATAATTTTGAGCCTTGGAAGATTGTTGCTATTGAACATATCGGCTTTACTAACCGGAGACACAGGGAAAATGCGGCAAAAGAAGCAGGCTATAACACGTTTCTACTTAAATCCGAAGATGTGGGTATTGATGCCTTGACCGACAGTGGAACATCGGCGATGTCCCTTGAACAGTGGTCCAAGATGTTCATGGCCCATGAGACACCATACTTCAGTAAGGATTACGAAGAATTCATTGCGGCCGTTAGAGAAGTCTTTGGGTATGAATATGTAATGCCAACCCATCAGGGACGTGCTGCCGAACATATTTGTTCACAAACATTGATTAAAGACGGAGATAGTGTTCCGGGGAACATGTACTTCACCACCACCAAGCTTCATCAGGAATTGGCTGGCGGGCAATTTGTTGATGCTATTGTTGATGATGCACATGATCCTGATAGTACTTTTGAGTGGAAGGGAAACGTTGATCTAAACAAGATAGCAGATTTGATCAAAAAGGTTGGGTCTGACCGCGTTCCCTATCTAAGTTTCGAAACTTGTGTTAACATGGCCGGCGGGCAGCCCGCATCTATGGACAATATGCGAGAGGTCTACGAGTTTTGCGGAAAACATGGCATATTGGTTCTCTTTGATGCAACCCGATGTGCTGAAAATGCTTATTTCATTAGAAAGAAGGACCCGCGATACAAGGGCACCGCGATTAGGGACATACTCCGAGAGATGATGTCATATGGCGACGGGTGTACGGTTAGTAGTAAGAAAGACTGTTTGGTGAATATATGTGGATTCTTTGCGGTTAACGATCGTAAAATTTTCGAGAGGGCACAGAACTTGCTGCGAATCTACGAAGGCACGTATACTACTGGTGGCTTATCGTGTCAGGATTTGTCAGCACATACCCAAGGTGTGAAAGAGATGCTGGACTATAACTATATCCGTGCAAGAGTTGAACAGACGCAGTACCTCGGCAACAAGTTGATCGAGGCAGGCATTCCCATCGTCAGACCGCCAGGGAGTCATGCTATCTTTCTAAATGCAAGGAAGTTTTTTGACCATCTGGATCAGGATGAATACCCCGCCCAAGTGCTTGCCATTGAAATATTCATAGAAGCCGGGATTAGAACCATGGAACGGGGTAACGTCTCAAAAGGAAGAGACCATGTCACGGGCAAGAATTACCGGCCTAACCTTGAACTAGTGAGAATCACCCTGCCACGAAGGGTCTATACTAATTCGCATATGGATGTTATTGTGGATGCAATTAAGAATGTATACAAGAAGCGACATGCTACAAAAGGATTGAGATTTGTATATGAACCAAAAGAGTTGAGATTTTTCCAGGGGCGTTTCGAATATATTTCTTGATGACGATAGGAAGCTAAGAAACACTGGTTAGTCTTCAAAGAATAGATACATTGAATCATTTGAGACAGTTTGATTTTGGCTTCTGCTCATAATGTTCATGTCGTTAGACAATTTCTAGGAGGTGTAGCATGACCAAGTTGCTATCGAAAGACGATGTGATGAGTGTTCTTGACATGGAGGACACGATCACAGTCCTTGAAAATGCATTCTCTGACTTGGCAACCGAAAATGCGGTGATGCCGCAACGAACCCCGATCACTTCACCCGACCACAATGGATTGGCGCTATTCATGCCGGCATACCTCAAGGGTATGGGTGCGCTTGGTGCCAAGGTCGTGACCGTGTACAAGCAAAATCCTGCCAAATATAAGATGCCCACCGTACTCGGTACGATCATTCTGCTGGAGGAGAAGACGGGTGCGCCCATTGCGGTCATGGACGGTGGGTATCTTACGGCGATGCGTACGGGCGGCGTTGCCGGACTTGCCACTAAAATACTCGCTGCCAAGGATGCTAAGGTTCACACCCTAATTGGTACGGGCGGAATGGCCAGGACACACGCTTGGGCGGTTGATTGTGCACGTAAGATTGAGAAATTGTATATCTATTCGATCGATCCAATTGAAAGCCGCGAAGCGTTCCGCGATTCGCTGAAAGATATCATCAGTTGTGAGATCCTGCTGGCTAATGAGCCTGCTCAGGCGGTCAAAGAAGCGGATATCGTGACGATCATCACGAGTGCCAAAGACCCGGTTGTGAACGGTGATTGGTTTAAGCCGGGCACGCATATTAACGGCATTGGTTCACATGCTCCAGCAATGAGGGAACTGGATTCGAAGACGGTCATGAAGTCGAAGGTGGTCTGCGACCTCGTCGATGCTTGTAAGGCAGAAGCAGGTGATTTCATCATTCCGGTCGAAGCTGGTGAATGGAGTTGGGACAATGTTCACGGCTCACTGGGCGATGTCATTACCGGTAAGATACCAGGCCGTGAAAACGATGATGAGATCACCCTGTTCAAGAGCGTTGGACTGGCGATTCAGGATATCTCAACTGCGTTTCATGTCTACAACAAGGCGGTTGAAATGGGGGTCGGCTCGGATTTTAGCTTTTGATGCCCGGGCTTGTCGTTCTACTTTCGACGCAAAGATCATTTCTTTACGCGAAAAGGTTAAAAATGTTATGCCTGTCCCCAAGCAGCTTCAAATAAGTGATAAGGAGGTAGATTATGAAGACGAGTATATTCTGGATTTTTGGCGTACTTCAAAGCCTATCATTGGGAGTAATACTATTTCTGTTATTCCGGGCGCTGAATTCGATCAAAGGGGCAAGTGTTATTGGCTTGGATACTCAAATCTTGTTGAGCATTTCTTTTCCTTTATTTCTCTTAATTGTGGAATACCATATTTATAGAAAGAGATGATTACAATATTGGACTTGCTTCAAGGATAGGAGAAAAGATAGCGATGCAATGACATCATTGAGACGAAGTTTTCGTAATTGATGGAGACGAGTCATTGACAAGAATAAATAATTAACATATAATACAACATGTTTATAATGATTCGATAATCACTCGGTCCGCCATGTGCAGCGGACAATAAATAATGCACCGAGGAAAAGGCTTTTGACAGCCAATTTCTCACACCCTTAATAATAGCAAAAAACCATAGCGATAGGTCGTTTACCGGGTTGGTAAAAATCGCCTTTTATGTTGTGCCTATTGGAGAACTGTGCAATGCTTGTAAATAAGCGAAAATCATTGGGTCAAAATTTCTTGACGAAATCTCATTTAGCAGCGTCGTTGCTGGATGAAAGTTCGATTAGCATAGAGGATATCGTATACGAGATGGGTCCAGGCACGGGCATGTTAACAAAAGAGTTGGGTAAGAGAACTAGGAAGGTAATCGCTATTGAAAAGGATTATGATCTGTTTAGGACCTTAAAGAAGAAATTCCGACTCAACGATAATGTTGTTTTATATAATGCCGATTTCTTGAAATTCAAGATCAACGAATCCTGTTACAAGATCTTTGCGAATATTCCATTTAACATAACGACAGCTGTTATTAGAAAAATAGTCTATGCCGCAAAACCGCCAGTAGAAGCATATCTTATAGTACAGAAGGAAGCTGCCGAGAAATTCATTGGTGCACCGAAAACCACCCAGTCTTCGGTATTAGTAAAACCATGGTTTAGGCTAAAGATAATCTGGTCTTTTAAAAGAACCGATTTCTCACCAGTTCCGAGTGTGTGTGTCGTTATGCTGCACATCGAGAAAAGGGCTACTTCCTTAATTTCGCCAAGGGACCGTCACATCTATGAAAGATTCATTAGATGTGGTTTCGGTGCGTCGAGGAAAAACTTGAAACTGAACTACAAAAACATCTTCAGTCATAACCAATGGAAAAAAATATCACGTGATCTTGAGTTTTCTGTTCGTGCGAAGCCGTCGGAATTACGCTTTAGACAGTGGCTAGGTCTGTATGTATTTTTCAAAAGAAATATATACAGGTATTAACAATGACAGCGGTGTTTACATAATTCTCGACTAGATGATTTTTTCCTTTCTGCGATCAACGAAATCCTATTGACTCAAGTGCATAAAATGACTATATTTTTGTGTGAAATTCGTTATAATTGTTATGTTCTTCGCGCTGATTGTATCCTGCGCAGTGAGAAGAGAAGCTGTTGTCCCCGTATTATTGGATTACGAATTATATTATCCTGACGAAGCGAGAAGACAGGGAATGGAGGGTACGGTCTATGTCCGGGTGTTGGTGAACCGAAGCGGCAAGGCAGAAGAAGTTGTCATCGCAAAGTCGTCCGGGAGTTATTTGTTGGACTCGGCTGCGGTGCGTACTGCCAAGACTTTTACGTTTTCACCCGCGATGAAGGGCGATGAGGCATTGAAGGCGTGGGTAAGGGTGCCGATTGAATTCAAATTTATTGACATAGACTATGACCAGTGGCTCGCCGAGGTTGAAGTCATGCAACGAAGAATCGAGAAGAGGTATGACGACGATGCGATCGAGGATCTGTATGATTTATATAGACAAATGATTTTCTCATCCGGAGAGTCTCCAGATTTTGAAATCAACGAATATATCAGAGCAGTGGTTGTTGAGCGTGCAGCACTTATATGGCAAGGTTATTGGGCGGTTTATCCGGCTCGTGTTGTGCTGTATGTCGATATCATAATTCGTTATCCGGACTCGTTCACGGCCTTGAAAGCGCGGGCAGATCTTGGGAAATATCTTGAGCTAGAAGAGATCGCCATGCGCCACATACTCGGTTCTGACCGAGCCGATACACTTGTCACTCGAATAACTGAGGCGATTGAGTACTGAAACAGTCAGTCTAACGCGCGGATACTTGCGTCGAAAAAATCATTCTCAATTAACTGTCAGTCTAATCAGGGAGAATAGATGTGAACTCGCTCAACGAGTGCCGCATGCCTCCTGCTAGTCGGTGGGGCAGATGATGAAAGCTAGAGTCCTCGTCATAAGTCAGGACTTAGAACTGCTTGAAATAACCGCGAAGGTGGTCGAGAATGAGGGGCATGAGGTAGTCACCTGTAGCAAGCCAAAGCAAGTCATTTCCCATATAAGACGCCAGGTGTACGACATTGTGTTTGTAGATGTTCATATGCATGAAGCGCCTTACGAAAAAATCATCGAAGTGATAAGAAAAGTTGCGCGTGAGACGCAAGTCGTGCTTATTACTAGCTATGCATTTCCCGATGTTTCCAAGCACGACAGTATTGATGTCAGCTCATATTTAGTGCAGCCGCTAACTGATGACAAGATAAGAAACGTGGTGGCTCGGACGCTGCGTCAAGCAAAACTCTCCCGTGAAAGTAGGCGTTTGCTTTCGACCGTGACGGCGGCGAAAAAGCAGTGGGAAGCAACCGTCGATGCAATAGATGATCCAATCTTCTTAACCGATTTTGACTACAATGTTCTAAGGGCAAATCTGACAACTTATCGGCGCTTGGGTAAGGGTGTTGACGAAGTCTTGGGACACAAATGCTACGAGATATTTCATTGCTCAGACCATGTCTTGGGCGATTGTCCTGGTAAACGAGCGATGACGAGCGGTGAAATGGCTTCTGATATCATTTCTTTTAAGGGTCTTAAACAGAGACTCTCTTGTGATGTGTATCCTCAGGTTTTTGCAGGAGGCGGACTGGTTCATCACTTACACGCACCGACGGTTAGTTTCGACACGCAAGCCGAGATGATGACCACCTACGAACGTGTTTTTGATGAAGCCGCGGTGCCGATTTTGCTCATCGATGTGGAAGGCTACAAGGTGGTAGATGCAAATCGCCAGGCATTGGAATTCTTCGCACGCGAGCCAGAACGTATTTTCAACATCGACCTCGAAAACCTCTTCGTGCCGGCGGAAAGTGAATCGGCGATCGGCAGCATAATGGGTCAGCTCGAGAGCAAAGGTGGCGGTTTCAGGACGCAAATCGTTGATGGGCGCGGGAAAGAGAAGGATGTATACATTATTGCTAACAGCGTCGAGGTAAGAAATAAACCTCTTGCTCAAGTACTTGTGCTGCCGATTGATTTGCTCGGATGATAAACATGAATATGCTCTACCGATTGAATAGAGGAAATTGATGACGATGAAGCTTGCGGTAATCGGTCTTGGCCACTGGGGTCATAGGTTGATCCCGAAGTTCCTTGTTCATCCACGTGTGGACGGCTTGTACTGCCACGATGTAGATGCGTCCAGACGGGCAATGATTTCAAAAGAATTCCCCGAGGTGATTGTGGCGTCAGATTATGCCAGTGTTCTGGCAAACCCTGAGGTAGATGCGGTGTTCGTCGCAACTCCAGTTGCGACTCATTACGATCTTGCAAAGAAGGCACTGGAACACGGCAAACACGTGTTGGTTGAGAAGCCCCTGACGAACAGCGTACGTGATGCCCAGGCTCTAGTAGAACTTGCTGCCACGCGTAAGCTCACACTCATGGTTGATCATATCACGATATACCACGGTGCAGTGCGTAAAATAAAAGATCTCATTGACTCACAGAGCGTTGGCGACATTATCTATATTGACGCGGTACGCGTGAATTTAGGGATTTTCCAGTGCGATGTGAATGTAGTATGGGATCTGGCGATACATGAATTCGCGATCATTGATTACCTGCTCGGTGAGATGCCCAGAGCGGTAACCTGTGTTGGTGCTGCTCACTATGGTGAACTGGAAGAGGCAGCTTATGTTACACTTTTCTTCGGACAAGGAGTCATTGCACACATACATGTCAGTTGGTTATCTCCGGTGAAAACCAGGAGATTAATCCTGGGTTGTACGAGGAAGATGCTTCTCTTTGATGATACTAGTCCTAGTGAGAAGTTGATGCTTTTTGATCGGGGTGTAGGTAGGTCTCCAGATGCCGATGTGGACGGACCAGCGATAACCTATCGTGATGGTGCGACTGAAGCCGTTTCCTATGATACCACCGAGCCATTGTTTACGGTAATAGATGCATTTCTTAGATCAATACATGAGAAACAGGAACCATTAGCAAACGGTGAATCCGGTTTGCGCATGGTGAGAATCCTTGAAGCAGCCAGTAAATCACTCAAGCAGCAAGGAGTGAGAATTCCGCTGGATTGATGTGAACTAAATACGTAATATTAGCAAGAAATGCTCGCTATTTCGAGCATTTCTGCATTCAAGAACTGCCCAGGAATACAGCTACCGCCGTTGACAAAGGTCGAAAAATAGGTATAATATGGTGTTTGATAAACACAATTTCTACCCATTTAGAGGTCAGCTTCGCTACCTTCTCATTCATCCACTGCTGACAAGGGCGGTAGCTTAGATATCAGAAACTCTGATAACTTTGGATCTCATTATCATTTTTAAGTACGAAACGTATTAGGAGATAATTGGGTATGGGTTTAATAGAAATGAGTAGTGAACAAAAGTTGATTAAGAGTGAAGTCAAGAAATTTACCAATGCTGAACTCGAACCGATAGCTTCAGATATCGAGAAAGATTGTCGTTTGCCATCAGAAATCCTAAAGAAGTTGGCGCAGATGGGCTTATTTGGATTGACAATACCTGAGAAATACGGGGGTTCAGGATTGGACGCATCGAGCCTTTCTATCGCACTCGAAGAATTTTCGAAATCCTGCGCCTCACTAGGTTTGATATTAGTGGTGAACAATTGTATTGTTGCTAATCTTCTCACAAGATATGGTTCGCCACAAATCAAGGAAGAGTATCTGAAGCGAATATCGCAAGGGGGCATTGGTGGTTACGGGCTCTATTCGGACACCGAAATTGCTGGCAAGACGAATGCGCTGATTGCTGAGAAGGATAATCTTCATTTCTCGGGCCGAATAGACCTTGTACTGAATGGCGGTGCCGCTGACTTTTGTATCATTCCCGTGAAGTCTGAGCGGGGCATTGTTTTGCACCTAGTCAACCGAGATGCCGCCGGTATAAATTACGTTCCGGTTGAGACCATGGGCATGCGCAGCGCAGGTATCACTAGCCTTGAATTCCAAGGTGTGAAACTCGGGACAGAGAGTTGCTTGGTAGGCGAAGACGGCGGTCTTGAGGCAATCCAACGCGCACACGATTTTGCGCACATCGGCTATGCGGCAATTGCACTTGGTTTAACCGAGGCTTCGTTGGAGGCGTCGATTAAGTATGCGAAGGAACGCAGGCAGTTTGGCCGAGCCATCTGTGAGTTCCCGATGATTCAAGACATACTCGCAGAAATAAAGATTTGCATCGAGAAATCCCGGTTGCTCGTCCACGACGCTGCACATCGATTCGATAAAGAAGAGGGCTACGGGATGATTGTCCGTATTGCTTGTTTGACAAGCTGTGGGGGTGCCGTGTCTGCCGCACTTAAGGCAATACAAATTCACGGCGGGTACGGCTATACAAAGGACTACCCAGTTGAGCGCTACTTCCGAGATGCGAAATCGATTCAGCTATTGGGTGAATCGCCGGTTGATCTAAGAGCTAAAATCGCAAAGGAGCTTCTAGTATGATATTGGATGAAAAACACGAGGAATTCCGAGCCAGGATTAGGGATTTTGCAACGCGAGAAGTGGAGCCACGATCCCGGGAATTGGACAGGAAAGGCGAATTTCCCTGGGATTTGGTAAAACGCATGCGCGAACTAGGACTTTTGGCGATCTACGTTCCGAAAGAATACGGGGGTGCCGGTCTTGATACGCTGTACTATTCCATCGCCGTTGAGGAGATCGGACGCGTTTGCGGTTCCACCGGCATATTCCTTGCTGCCCATTCGTCGCTTGGTGTTTTCCCGGTGTATTACGCAGGAAATGAAGCACAGAAGAAGAAGTGGCTTGTACCAATGGCCAAAGGTGAAAAAATCGGCTCGTTCGGGTTGACCGAACCGGATGCTGGTTCTGATGCCGCAGCTACCAAGACTACTGCGATTCAGGAAGGCGATGAATATGTAGTTAATGGTGTAAAAAGATTCATAACCTCGGGTAGTGTTGCCGATGTAATAGTCTTCACCGCGACACAAGATCCGTCAAAAGGTTATCATGGCATATCCGCTTTCGTTGTGGAAAAGGGAACGCCCGGTTTTACCTATGGTAAGGATGAAGAGAAATTAGGCCTGCACGGATCGATAACTTCGGAGCTCCTTTTTGAGGATTGCAGGATTCCGAAAGGGAATATCCTGGGTAAGGAAGGAGATGGGTTTAAGATCTTTATGGAGACCCTGGACGGCGGTAGGATTTCTATTGGTGCGCTGGCCCTTGGTATAGCGCAGGGAGCGTTAGATGCATCGGTTGAGTTTGCCAAGCGCAACAAGCGAGCAGGTAAACCCATTTACAAGGCACAGTCAACACAGTCCATGATTGCGGAGATGGCAACCGAGGTCGAAGCGGCTCGTTTGCTTGTTTATCAGGCAGCGGCGTTGAAGGACGCTGGCCTCCCATATTTAAAGGAAGCAGCAATGGCAAAATACTATGCTTCAACGATCGGCATGAAAGCGGCGAGCATGGCTATTGAAATTCATGGTATGCTTGGCATTACGGATATGTATCCTGTGGAGCGCTTCATCAGGGATGAAAAACTCATGGAAATAGGTGAAGGAACGAGTGAGATTCAGAAGATAGTCATCGCGAGACAAATACTAGGCAAATAAATCCGAAGCACGAAATCCGAAATACTAAACAATATCAAATAACCAAAGCACTAAATTCAAAACCGTTTTGAGCATTTGAATTTCGAATTTCTGAGAGTAAGGGGGTATTATGAACTTTGATCTGACCAGTGATCAGAAAATGCTTCAGGATCAGGTACGTAAATTTGCAGACACTGAATTAGCACCGGTAGCACCGGAAATCGACCAATCCGCGGAATTCCCGTGGGAGAACATAAAGAAGATGGCTAAGTTGGGCTTGCTCGGGGTGGTCGTGCCCGAGAAATATGGCGGCTCCGAATTCGATTTTGTATCCCTGGCAATCGCGATCGAAGAGATATCGCGGGTTTGCGCTAGTACTGGGGTCATTGTCGCGGTTAACAATTCATTGACCACCTATCCTATTCTGCAATTCGGTAACGAGGATCAGAAGAACAAATTTCTGCCACCCTTGTGCAGCGGCGAGAAGATCGGCGCCTTTGGTCTGACAGAGCCAAATGCGGGTTCGGATGTTGTGGCCATGGAGGCGACTGCCCGGCCCGAGGGAGATCATTATGTGCTCAACGGCACGAAGAGGTTCATCACCAATGGCGGTGAGGCTGGAATCTTTGTTGTGTTTGCTTACACTAACAAGGAATTGAAACACAAAGGTATTAGTGCTTTCGTTGTCGAGCGTGATACTCCGGGATTCACTCTTGGCAAGCACGAAGACCTCATGGGTATCAGAGCGACCGCGAACTGTGAGCTGATATTTGAAGACACAAAGATCCCGAAGGAGAACCTACTCGGGAATGAGGGTGATGGCTTCAAGATTTGTATGAACACGCTCGACGTTTCGAGAATAGACATCGGAGCTCAGGCTGTTGGCATTGCGCAGGCTGCGTTGAATGAGGCGATAAAATACTCGAAAGAGCGCAAGGCATTCGGGCAGCCGATATGTAACTTCCAGATGATCCAATCGATGTTTGCGGAAATGGCGACCGAGATTCAGGCGGCTCGTTTACTCGTTTACTATGCGGGTTATTGTAAGGATAAGGGTATGCCAAGGTTTTCCCGGGAATCGGCAATGTGCAAATACTATGCATCGAGTATCGCGGTCGACGTGGCACGCAAGTCGTTACAGATTCATGGTGGTTATGGATACACAAAGGATTATACAGTCGAGCGATTGTATCGAGATGCTAAGATTCTTGAGCTTTACGAAGGTACGTCGGAAGTACAGAAGATCGTGATTGCAAGAGATCTCACTAAGTAAATCCTAAGCACGAAATTCGAAATCCGAAACAATACCAAATGACCAAAATACGAAAATCCAAACGTTTTGAAAATTCGGATTTAGAATTTGTTTCGTATTTAGATATTCGGATTTAGGATTTTTCAGTAGGAAGGAGGTAACATTGGAGTTGATTGTCTGCATTAAGAGAGTTCCTCAGACCGCGGAAGCCGAAGTGAAAATAGATGATTCGGGAAAGGATATCGTGAAAGATCGCTTGACCTTTGATATGAACGAAGCAGATTCTTACGCACTTGAAGAAGCAATTCTATTAAAAGAAAAATTCGGCGGTGCGATAACTGCAGTTTCTCTTGGTACCGCTGAGGCTGAGGATACGCTGCGCATCGCATTGGCGAAAGGCGCAGATAATGCTATCAGAATAAAGGCGGAGGAATTTGGCGAATTGGATGGGTACAAGACCGCGATGATAATCAAGGAAGCGATAAAGGATCTCAAGTTCGACGCGATTTTCACAGGGTGCATGGCAACGGATGATAGCTATTATCAGGTAGGCCCGGTGCTGGCGGAGACACTCGGAGTTCCTCACGCTACACTGGTGAGCAAGATCGAGTTGACTGACAAGAAGGTTCACGTGAATCGGGAACTCGAAGGAGGTTTGATAGAGCACCTTGAGATGTCGTTGCCAGCGGTCTTCGCAGTACAGACCGGCATCAACGAACCACGCTACGCCTCGCTGATTGCGATAAGACGAGCAGCAGCAAAAGAGATAAAAGTGTTAGGTAAAGATGACATTGCATCTGAGCCCAAACTCAACAGCACGCTTGAAGAACTCTTTGTACCTCCAGTTGGCAAAAGGGCTGAGTTTCTTACCGGTACGGCGGACGAGGTATCTGCCCGGACAGCGGAGATAATCAAAGAAAAGGGATTGATCTAAGGAGGAATGATGGCTGATATTCTAGCGTTGGTTGAACATCGTCAGGGTACAATCAGGGACATAACATACGAGCTGTTGACCTACGGACGAAAATTGACCGAAAAGACGGGTGGCAAACTTACGGGTGTAGTATTAGGGCATAATACCGACAGATACACAGAGACTCTAAAGAAACACGCGCATCGTCTTGTTGTTGTTGACCATGAGGTATTTAAAGACTTCAATGCGGAAACGTATCAAGTTGCTCTTGTTGATATCATCAAAAAAGAGAATCCGTTTCTCACATTGATTGGCAATACTGCATTTGGAATAGACCTCTGTCCGGCCCTTGCGACGAAATTGGATATTCCGTTTACCACCGATTGCATTGGTGTTGAGATCGCTGATACGAGAGTTAAATTGACCCGTCAGTTGTATGATGGAAAGATGGATGCTCACGTGCGTCTGAGCGACAGTTCCTCATACATGCTGACCTTGCGCAGTGGAACCTGCGCTGCCGAAGAGGGGAGCCTCGCCGCAGAAATACAGAAGATAGATGCCCCAGTGACCAATCAGCCTGATTACAAGAAATTCATTGAGTACATCGAAGCGGCGGTCGGTGACGTGGATATCACAAAGGCCGACGTGCTGGTTGGTGTCGGGCGCGGGATAAAAGAACAGGCGAATTTAGCAATGATTGAGGAATTTGCTAAGGCAATGGGCGGGGTGGTTGCTTGCTCGCGTCCGATCGTTGATGCCAACTGGTTACCCAAGGATCGTCAGGTCGGGTCTTCGGGCAAGACCGTGAAACCCAAGCTCTATATTGCGGTGGGTATTTCGGGAGCATTCCAGCACATCGCCGGGATGAAAAGCGCAGATACCATAATCGCCATCAATAAAGATCCAAATGCACCAATATTCAATGAGGCCGATTATGGCATTGTTGATGACCTATTTAAGGTAGTACCGGCACTCAAGAACAAGATAATGGAGATGAAACAATAACCATGAAGAGAGTAGGTGTTTTCATTTGCCATTGTGGTCGAAACATAAGCGGCACGATAGATATTGAGAAATTGGTGAAAGAGATAAGCAAACATCCAGGAGTCGCACATTGCGAGGATTACAAATACATGTGTTCTGACCCCGGTCAGAGTATCGTTAAAGAGAAACTGAAAGAAAACAAGCTCGATGGCATTGTCGTGGCCTCCTGTAGTCCGTTGCTCCATGAGATAACCTTTCGCCGTGCCGTGGAAGAAGCGGGGTTGAATCCCTATTTGTTGGAAATGGCGAACATCAGGGAACAATGCAGTTGGATCCATGATGATATTGAGAAGGCAACGCAAAAGGCGATTGAGATAATTAAGGCAACGGTTGAGAAGGCCAAGTACAATGATGCTTTGGTGCCGGCTAAGATTCCGGTTAATCCACGGGCATTGATACTCGGTGCCGGTATTGCGGGAATCCAGGCTGCGTTGGACGTTGCCAACGCCGGATATGATGTAGTATTGGTTGAGCGTAGCCCCTCGATCGGTGGACACATGGCCCAACTATCTGAGACATTTCCAACGCTGGACTGTTCGCAGTGCATCCTTACTCCTAGAATGGTTGAAGCCGGTCACCATGAGAAAATAAAACTGTACACCTATGCAGAATTGGAAGAGGTATCTGGTTCGGTCGGCAACTTTCGGGTCAAAATAAGAAGGAAGGCATCGTACGTTGATTTTAAAAAATGCAACGGCTGCGCGGATTGTGACCCCGTGTGTCCCGTGTTGATGCCCAATGAATTCGATGCGCATCTGTCACAGAGAAAGGCGATTTACCGACCGTTCCCGCAAGCGGTGCCAAATACCTACACTATCGATAAGAAGGGCGTGCCGCCGTGTCGTGTAGCGTGTCCAGCAGGTGTTAATGTACAAGGCTACGTCGCACTCGCCTCCCAAGGGAAATTCAAGGAAGCACTGGCAATTGAAAGAGAGGATAACCCCTTTGCTTCGGTATGTGGTCGAGTATGTACGCATCCCTGCGAGAGCGAATGCAAGAGAGGCGACTTTGGAGATGCCGTTTCCATTCGGTCAATAAAGCGTTTTATTGCCGACCATGAAACGCAGATACCCGAACCTGATTTGCCCGAGCCGAGGAAGAATAAGATAGCAATCATTGGCGCTGGGCCGTCGGGGCTAAGTTGCGCATACTTCCTGGCAAAGCGGGGATATGCACCCACCGTGTTTGAAGCGCTGCCCGTTGTTGGTGGGATGTTGATCACCGGGATCCCCGAGTTCAGACTTCCGAGGAAAATGCTCCAACAGGACATTGACTATATCAAATCCTGGGGTGTTGAGATCAAAACCGAACATAAGATAGATGATCCGGAAGGACTCCTCGAAAATGGTTATGAGGCGGTGTACTTGAGTAGTGGTGCTCATATCGAACGTAAATTAGGTATCGAAGGCGAAGACCTGGAAGGTGTGTACTACGGTATCGATTTTCTTCGCAGGGTGAACCTTGACGATAAACCCGAAATCGGTGCTAGGGTGGCCGTTGTCGGTGGTGGTAACTCAGCTATCGATGCGGCACGGACCGCACTAAGGTCAGGTGCTGAGCAGGTGAGCATTGTATACCGGCGTTCTCTCAAAGAGATGCCCGCCGACAAGGATGAGATTGATGAGGCAATAAAGGAAGGAATTGAAATCAAATTCCTCGCAACCCCAACCGCGTTCATTGGCGAAAACGGCAAGCTGAAGCAGATGCAATGCGTTCACATGAAGCTCGGCGCACCCGATGAGTCAGGACGTCGCCGGCCAGAGCCGATTATGGGATCCGAGTTCACAATTCCGGTCGACACCGTGGTGGTGACGATTGGTCAGTCTCCTGATATCGCCTACTTGTCAAAAGACACGAAGATCGAAACGAGCAAGTGGGGTAGTCTCATTGTGGATGATCTGACACGGCAGACGTCGGTTCCCAGAATATTCGCAGGCGGTGACGCGGTGCGCGGCCCGGATACTGTGATCTGGGCGATTGCGGACGGTAAGGAGGCAGCAGTCTCCATCGATCGCTTTCTGCGTGGTGTCGATCTAACTGAAGATCGTACAAAGCCTGAAGCCATCGAGGATATAGCGCTGCCGCGTATCATCAAGGATACTGCGCGACAACAGGTGCGCATGATGTCGCTTACTGAACGAGCTAACAACTTCAAGGAAGTAAATCTTGGCCTGACCGAAGAGCAGATCAAGGCCGAAGCCTTAAGGTGTTTTGCTTGCGGTGGCTGTATCGAGTGTGGTGAGTGCAATAAGGCCTGCGAGCAGGATGCGATAAGACATGATATGAAGGACGAAGTGGTCGAGGAGGAAGTTGGTGCGATAGTTGTTGCAACGGGATATGAGTTGTATCCGATTGAAAAGATTCGTGAGTATGGTGCTGGTAAATTTGAGGACGTGATCGACGGTCTGCAGTTTGAGCGCCTGCTTTCGGCCTCCGGGCCTACCCAAGGTGAAGTCCTCAGACCATCTGATAAGAAGGTGCCCAAGAGGATCGCCTTCATCTCTTGTGCAGGGTCGCGTGATCCCGAACATCATCTACCGTACTGTTCAAAAATATGCTGCATGTACAATGCAAAGCACGCCTTGCTCTATAAGGAACGGGTGCCCGATGGCGAGGCTATCGTTTTCTCGATAGATATCAGGACAGCGGGTAAAGGCTACGAGGAATTCTTCATACGGACAAAGGAAGATGAGAATGTCCTGTATGTTCGCGGTAAGCCTTCACGAGTCATGAAGGAAGGCGATGAATTGGTCGTATGGACTACCGATACGCTGACCGGGCGTCCGCTCAAGGTTAAGTGTGATATGGTTGTACTCTCGATGGCGGTTGTACCTTCGATTGAGACTTTTGAACTTGCCAAGAAATTGAGAATTCAGACAAATATACATGGGTTTTACAACGAGGCACATCCCAAACTGCGTCCGGTTGAATCGTTGGTTCCCGGGTTCTTTTTGGCTGGCTGTGCTCAAACGCCAAAGGACATTCCGGAGACAGTTGCTCAAGCATCCGCAGCTGCTGCCAAGGTTCTGGAGATGTTTTCGAAGAAAGAAATATCTGCAGAACCGATGGTCGTGGCGATTGACGAAGATATGTGTAGTGGCTGTAAGCTATGTGTTATTACATGTCCTTATGAAGCACGCGAGTTCGATGAAGAAAAGAATATTGTTAAGATAAATGAAGCATTATGCATGGGATGTGGTTGTTGTGTTGCAGCATGTCCGAGTGGAGCTTCACAACAGAAGAATCTGGTAGAGGAACAGATCTCAAGAATGGTGGAGGTAATCCTTGGCGAATAAGAAGAACATAGTGGCCGAGATTAACCCTGAAATCAGGGAGGCCCTTGTAGAAATGGGGGCAGTCGATGCATACAAGTGTTATCAGTGTGGTAAATGTGCCAGCGTATGCCCATGGTTTCAGGTTGGAACGTATGAATTCCTCGTCTTCAGATTTCCTCTGGAAACAGTACTCGGCTTGATCGCGAGCAGCGAAGATAAAGAAGAACTGGCAAAGGAGGTCGACAAGATATACCGTTGTGTCGGATGCGAAGCATGTGTCGATCAGTGCCCATTGGGTGTGAAGATACCCGACATCCTGAGATCAGCAAGAAGAATATTAGTTGATTTCGGATCCTATCCTGAGACGCTCAAGTCCGTAGTGCAGAAGATTCGCAACGTGGGGAATCCCTTGGGCGAACCGCGTGAAACCCGTGGTGATTGGGCAAAAGAGCTGAACGTCGAGACCTACTCTGCAGATAAGGAATTATTGTACTTCCCATGCTGTATACCATCATATGATGACCGCATAAGCCGTGTCGCTAAAGCTACTTCGCTCATACTGAAACATGGCGGGGTATCCTTTGGTATTCTTGGAACGAGAGAGAGTTGTTGTGGTGAGGCAATACGAAGAGCTGGTGCCGAGACAGTGTTTAATGAAACTGCGAAGGCTAATATACAAGCATTCACGGAAGTTGGCGTCAAGCAGATACTCGTGAGCTCTCCGCACTGCTATGTTACATTCAGTAAAGAGTATCCCGAGCTTGGTGGCAGCTTCGAACCACTACACACTACGCAATATTTTTGGCAGCTCATTGAGAACGGTAAGATCCGACCAAACAAAAGTTATGAGAAGAAGGTTGTCTATCATGATCCATGTACTTTAGGACGCCAGAGCGGGGTCTACGAAGAACCGAGGAATATTCTGAAAAGCATTCCCGGGTTGGAATTACTGGAGGTTGATGATTTCTCGCGTAACCTGAGTCTTTGTTGTGGCGCGGGGAGTGGTGCGCTCTGGATCGATTGGCCAAAAGGCGAACGCATGGCGGACATACGAATTAAACAATTAGTCGACACAGGTGCGGAAGTCATTGCGGTTGCGTGTCCTTACTGTCTGCAAATGTTCGAGGAAACTGTGAAGGCAATGAATATCGATATTACAGTAATGGATGTTTGCGAAATACTACACGAGTCATTGAGTGGGTAGTAATATATGAAACTCAAATCACTCGTAGGCAGATTACCGGCTGAACAAGATCTCAGTGTTAAGCCGAGGCCTTATTTGAACCATTCAGTGGAGTTGAAAAAGCTCTTCACGGCTGAAGAACGTGCGGACATGTTGGAGAAAGTTGGGTTGAATGTTTTCTTTTTTCCGTCGGAGATGATCACTGGCTGTGATTTGCTCTCTGACTCAGGAGTCACGACCATGACCAGCGAGCAATGGGCAGCGCTACACTTGGGCGATGAGGCATATGGCTCGAATCGGGGATATTTTTTGCTGAAAGATCAGATTCGGGCTAGTTTTGGTGAAGCGTTCTTTAACGAACCTGGTGTAGGCGACTCCAATGCCTTCATCTTTCATCAGGGCCGGGCGAGTGAAGACGCCCTGTTTACGCAATTGGGTAAGCTAGGTGTTGGTCAAATAATCCCTAGCAATGGTCATTTTGACACAACGGGCGCGAATATTGAGGCCAACAAGATGCAGGCTGTCAACCTGTTTTCCGAAGAATTGCTCGAGTCCGACACAAACGTCCGTTTCAAGGGTAATATGAACATAAGGAAGCTAAAGGCGCTGCTTGAGAAGTCTCACGACCGTATTCCCCTTGTATATTTGACGGTAACCAACAATACGGCAGGCGGACAACCGGTATCCATGGCAAATATCAAAGAAGTCTCACAGATCGTTCATGGTTATGGTATTCCGCTATTCTTTGATGCCTGTCGGTTTGCTGAAAACGCCTGGTTCATCAGGAATTATGAAAGTGGCTACAAAGACAAAGACGTGGCGATCATTGTTCATGAGATGTTTTCGCATGTTGACGGTTTCACAATCAGTTACAAGAAAGATGGTCTGGTCAATATGGGTGGCGGGTTGTTTTTGAGAAACAATGGTTTGTTCACAAAGAAATATCCAAAAATGCCCGGCGCGATTGTTGGTTATCAAATAATAAAAGAGGGGCACCCAACGTACGGTGGGCTTTCCGGCCGGGATATCATGGCCCTCGTTGTTGGCTTGCGATTGGTTACTCGTGATGAATATTTGACTTATCGGATTAATCAAGTTTCCGAGTTTGGTGAAGAGATGCACCGCCAAGACATTCCCGTTGTGAGACCCGTGGGCGGCCACGCTGTCTATGTTGATGTTAACAAGTTTTTTCATGATACGGCTATGGGACCGGAGGATTTCGGCGGTGTTGCTTTGTGCGCGATCTTACTCGCTGGATATGGCCATAGGGCATGCGAACTTGGATATTTTAGTTTTGGGCATTTTGACAGAGAGACAGGAAAGGAGGTCCTGCCTGAGGTTAATTTCGTACGTTTCGCGGTACCCAGGCTTCGGTACGAGAAACAAGATTTAGACTCTGTCGTTGCGGCGTTGAAAGTCTTGCATGAATGCCGGAAAGAAGTTCCAGGCGTGCAAGTGACGTATGGCCGAGAACTTCCTTTGCGTCATTTCAAGGCACGGTTTGAATTCAAGTAGGCGTATGTGATATCAATAGGGAGGAAAGATGACCGAAGAATCATCAGATGATGGCCGGACATGGGTTGAAGAAATAGAAATTGCGGGCAGCGAATTGGTAGGACGCGTTAAAGAATTGATTGCTGAAGGTAATGTGCGTCGATTGATAATTAAGAAACCGGACGGAGGATTTTTGCTCGAAATTCCCCTCACCGCCGGTGTCGCGGTCGGCAGTATATTTACCATTTTTGCGCCCGTGCTTGCTGCTTTGGGCGCCATGGCGGCATTATTGGCTCGTGTAAAGGTACAGATCGTGCGTGTCGAAAAGAGCAAGAAGCGAGGGAGAAAAACATGAAGAAAGTAACCAAGAATGATGAAGCGTACCTCAGAGCAAAGAAACGCGTCGCCGAATTGAAGGGTTTTTATGCACACCTAATTGTTTTCGTCATCGTAAACATGATTTTGGTGATTATCAATCTCGTCCTCACCCCACGATTCTTGTGGTTTCTAATTCCCCTCCTGGGGTGGGGTGTAGGTTTGTTTTTCCACGCCGTCTTTGGGTTTGGACTGTTCGGAGTGTTCACGAAGGAATGGGAAGAGCGGAAGATAAAGCAGTACATGGGCGGGGAAAGCTAATTTCCCGATATCTAGACACGCAACTGTAAGGAAAAGAGCAAAGGGGGTCTTTTTATGTCTAATAATATGCAGGACATCAAGCATGAGAAAATAGAAGACATGCTGGTGGCGTACATTGCAGCGCGCGGTACGTTTGAAGACTCGCCCCCGAAATGGATGTCGAGATTCAATGTATTGAGGGAATCCTGTGAGGGCCTTATCTGTGGCTCAGCCATGGCATTGTACGATTACGGAGTGTACACGAAAGGTGTACATGTAGACTTGTGTTATCCGGTCACAGAACGCGTGGAGTCGGATGATATTAAGAGCAAAATTATCGAAGGAGTCGAAGTCCTGTCGCTCACTCACTATGGTCTGTACGAAAAGATGGGCGAGACCTACAAAAAGCTCTACAGTTTCATGAGAGAGCATGAGGTGGTGCCGACTGCTTATGGCCGAGAGGTGTATCTGGAATACCATGCCGATGAGCCGGAAAGGAATGCTACCGAATTGCAGGCAGTGCTGCACAAATGGGAAACTCGGTTCGCACGACACGTAGAGCGCGTGCTCGGCTTGAAGGCGAGGGAAGCGGTAATGAAGGACAGCGATTTGTTGTACACCATCGAATCGACTGCTCACGATAAGGCAAAGTGGCTGAAGGCGGCGATGGAGACGTTGGATGGTTTGACCGATGAAGAACAGAAATTCGAAATACTTTCTTGCTGTGCTCACGAATTTTCTGATAGGCGTACTGCAAAGCTGCGTGCTGTTTATAAAGAAGCAGGAAATATCGAAGCAGTCATTAAGTTTATGCATGAAGACCCTGATTGGTATGACTGGAAGAGGGCATATCGCCGACGTTCTGCTACTGCGGAACTGGTTGGTACCGACAGTACTGGGAAGGTGTACTGGGTGAACCAGTGAAGATCGAAGTTCTTAAGTCATTGCTTAAGGGCGATGACCACTGTGAGTTGGCTATCCATCTACCTTGATGACGGCGATTAAGAAGAAGATTACGGAGATTTATCGAGAAAAACATGAAAGAGGATTTTGAGAAATACTGGTTAGGGAAATTCTCACGTAGCATGGAGGACATAATCGGCAAGGAAGCCAAAGATAAGATAATGGATGGAAGTGATGGCTTCTCGGACAGCTCAGATAGGAACGAAGTCATATCGTGGTCGAAGAGAGCCATGGAAGATTTGGATGAGCTCGTTGATGCCGAGAACCGCATTGAGATAATGACTCGCTGCGCTTGTGAGTATCCGAAATCCGAATTAAGAGAGATGAGAAAGAAGTACGAAGAAACCCGTAGTGTGGAAATGGCCCATGGAATGCTGCGAGATAAGTTCGTGTTTTTCTTGAAAGACGCTCTGCACCTGGATACAGGTTTGATTAATGATATTATGGACCGGGGATGGGGTGTGGCTGGTAGGTTGGAGGGAAACAAAATCATCGCCACAAAAATACCTAAGAGCGGGTATCTCGTTGATTATATGAATGAAACAGACGCCGTGAAGAAGCGAGCCATATACTGCCATTGTCCGAGGGTCCGCGAAGCCCTGAAGAGAGGCGTACAGATTTCGCCAACTTATTGCTACTGTGGTGCTGGGTTCTATAAAGGAATCTGGGAGGAAATTCTGCAGAAGCCCGTGAAGGTGGAAGTGTTGGAGAGCGTTATGCGGGGAGATGATGTTTGCAAGATCGCAATTAGCCTTCCTTGAAGGAGATGGCAGATGACATCGGGTGATAGACCAGGGCCACGTAACTTCATTGAAGAAATAGTCGAAGAGGACATCCGCACCGGCAAATATGGCGGACGGGTGCACACTCGTTTTCCCCCTGAACCGAACGGCTATCTGCACATCGGTCATGCCAAGGCGATTTGCATCAGTTATGGTATTGCCGACAAATACAATGGCTTGTACAACTTGAGATTCGACGACACAAACCCGACGCGGGAAGAACAGCAGTACATTGATGCAATAAAAGAAGATATTCGCTGGCTGGGTTTTGACTGGGAAGACCGAGAGTATTATGCATCTGACTATTATGAGCAGCTTTATGAATGGGGTCTGCAGTTGATTAGGAAAGGCAAGGCGTACGTCGATGATTTGACTGCCGAGCAAATCAGGGAACATCGAGGAACCCTGACCACTCCGGGTAAGGAGAGTCCTTTCCGTAACCGCTCGGTCGAGGAAAACCTCGGTCTATTTGAAAGGATGCGCAAAGGTGATTTCCCAGATGGTAGCCGGGTATTGCGTGCCAAAATCGACATGGCGGCAGCGAACATGAATATGCGGGACCCCGTGATGTACCGGATATTGCATGCCACACACCCTCGCACCGGTGACAAGTGGTGCATATACCCTACTTATGATTGGGCTCATGGCCAGTCAGATTCAATTGAGGGAATCACCCACTCGCTTTGTTCATTGGAATTCGAAAACCATCGACCTCTGTACGATTGGTTCTTGGAAGAATTAGAAGTGCATCACCCTCAACAGATTGAATTCGCACGTCTTAACCTCAACTATACAATCACAAGCACGCGCAAGTTGCGTACACTCGTAGAAGAAGAATTCGTCAGCGGCTGGGATGATCCGCGCATGCCGACGCTCTCAGCTATGCGCAGGCGGGGTTATACACCAGAGGCAATACGCAGGTTTTGTGACAACGTTGGTGTAGCAAAGGCCGACAACGTTATCGATATCGCAAAACTCGAGCATTACTTGCGTGAGGATTTGAACAAAACAGCGCCACGCGTCATGGCCGTTTTACGTCCTCTGAAGTTAGTCATTGATAATTATCCCGAAGATAAGATTGAAGAATTAGATGCAGTCAACAATCCTGAAGATCCGAGCATGGGGATGCGCAAGGTTCCTTTTTCACGATTATTGTATATCGAACAGGACGATTTTCGGGAAGAACCGCCGCCGAAGTATTACCGTCTCGCCCCAGGTCGCGAAGTGAGATTACGCTACGCTTATTTCGTGAAATGCGTTGATGTAGTGAAGGACAAAGACGGTAAGGTCATTGAAGTCCATTGCACATACGATCCCGAGACCCGCGGTGGTGATGCACCGGACGGCCGTAAGGTAAAGGCGACTCTGCATTGGGTATCATCAGCTCAAGCGATCCGTGCCGAAGTCAGGTTGTATGACCGTCTCTTCACGAGGTCAGATCCCAACGAAGTCGAGGGTGAAGGCAAGGACTTCAGGGCAAACTTGAATGCTAATTCACTCGAAACCTTGACCGATTGCAGACTCGAGCCGAGCTTGAGTAGCGTCAAGGCTAGTGATCGCTATCAATTTGAGCGTCTCGGCTATTTCTGTGTTGACCCTGATTCGCGGGTGGACAAACTGATATTCAATCGAACCGTATCGTTACGTGATACATGGGCGAAGATCGAAGAAGCACAAGAGAAGGGTAAGGGATAAAGATGTTGCGAATAATTAACTTAGAGGACAAGATCAAAGAAATACGCAAGCCTTGGTCTCCGGTTGATATTGCGCGGGTTAATGACCAGGTTGTGAGGATGGCTCTAATCAAGGGAGAGTTTCATTGGCATAAACACACCCATGAGGATGAGCTTTTCTACGCATACAAGGGGAACATTACTATTCAGCTGAAAGATCAACCCGACATTGTTTTGCACGAAGGTGAGATTGTGGTCATTCCCAAGGGTATGGAACATTGCCCGAAGGGTGATGAACCTGCGTATAATCTGCTATTTGAACCTTCTTCTCTACAAACGCGGGGCGACTAGGGAATCTATATGGATATGATAATTGAAGGACTACAGCAGCGATTGAGTAGTGTTGATTTTAAGAATGCTGTTGTTTCTACTCGACACTTACCCGAGCTTCGGCGTGACTTTGAGAAACTCCTTGAAGAGAAATCACTGGATAGAAATTTCTACGATGAGATTGTATCGCGTTATGGTCTACAGTGGCATTTCGACCCCCCGGACACCATCCCCCCCGCTAAATCCGTGATAATTACTGCCACACCTCAGCCCAAGGTTAGTTTAGAATTCCTACTCTCTGGCAAGGGATATTACGCTATTATTCCGCCTACCTATGTACATGATACGGACAAGAAGGCAGCCGATGTAATTTCACGGTACTTAAGCGAGCACGGCTATGAGGTCTGTGATGCATTACTTCCGACAAAACTTCTGGCTGTGCGCAGTGGTCTAGCAAGATATGGAAGGAACAATATTACATACATTGATAATTGGGGAAGCTATCATAGATTGAGAGCGTTCTTTTCGGATATGCCGTGCGATGATGATTGTTGGCAGGAACCGGTAGCGATGGAATTATGCAACACGTGTACGACATGCCTGAAAGAATGTCCTACGAAGGCTATCCAGCAGGATAGATTTCTGGTGAATGCAGGGAAGTGTTTGACTTTTTTCAATGAAAAAGCTGATGAGTTCCCCCAATGGTTTGACCCTGAGTGGCATAATTGTCTCATAGGTTGTATGATATGCCAAGATATGTGTCCAGCCAACAAAGATCATACTGCTTGGATTATGCCGGGCGGGGAGTTCTCAGAAGAAGAAACGGTGATGATACTCGATGGTGTATGCAAAGACAAGCTCCCTTCGAGGACTATTGAAAAACTGACAAATGTGTGTATGCTCGAGGAATATGATTTGCTCAGGAGAAATCTGAGCGTGTTGATAAACAAACAGAAAAGATCTAAGACATAGATGGCAGACGATTCAAAACTAAAACCAATGGGATTGGGTTTGTCAATTGTGCTGTTCGGGATTCCATCGGTTGTGTTTTTTCTGATCACGAGAGTCTTGATTCCATATTTTCGTGAGAATTCCTCTACACATCCTATTTTGGTGTGGTTTATTTCTGGCGGTTTGTTCCTTTTCATACCCCTGTTTGTTTTAACATTGATTCTTTACAAAAGTGACAAATATGATTTGGATATGAAAACATTAATTATGCGGTTTCGGTTGACCGAATTACATAGACAGGACTGGATTTGGTCCCTGTGTGCCTTTCTACTGATTCTTATCTTAATGGGAGTAATAATGGGTCTATGGAAATTACTTTCATTGCACCTTGGTTTGATGCCATTAGATACGACAGCGCCCTTCCTTCAATTTAATCCGCTGCGAGGAGCTGAGGTGTTGTTTCTGTTGGTTTGGATACCGTTTTTCTTTTTCAATATCGTAGGCGAAGAATTGCTGTGGAGAGGGTATATCCTGCCTAGGCAGGAATTGACGTTTGGAAGATACGCTTGGTTCATAAACGGAATATTATGGACCTTCTTTCATTTGTTTTTTGGTTTGCATCTCTTGATTCTGTTATTACCTTCATTATTTATCATTCCGTATGTTGTTTATAGAAGACAAAAGACACTAATCGGTATAATCATACACGCATTGTTGAACGGGGTTGATTACGGGGTCATTGCCTCTAGCCAAAAGCCGACAATGGTTCAGTATATTATTAGGAAGCGCTATGGCGTACTTCTGCAAAGCATGGAAAAGAGCGAGTAGATAGTGTTTGTTAAAATATACCGTTATCATATCCGGCCCAATAAAACAGAGGAATTTCTTGATATTCAGAAACGCGCCGGCAAGATTTATAGAAAGCATGTTTCTTATCGTGTTGTCTATCTAAAGAATAAGGAAGATCCTAGAATGTGGTTGGAAATCCAATGGTGCGCTGATGAAGATACGTATCGCCAGGCCATGAACCTAATAAATGCCGAACCAGGAATCAAGAGACTATGGCAGGAATTCCAGGAAATACTTGATCCGAGCGATCCAGAAATTCATGAGGAGTATTATGAACAAATTCATTCTGAGGATGGGGGTCCGAAGCGTTCGTTAGAAGGCTCATAATTTGTGAACAAGAATTACGTTCTTTCCACGATTTGGCGAAATCGAGCCGAAAGACTGATTGATTGGGTCGATGGTGAACGGGTGATGAGAGAGTATTCGAGTGACGCCTAGGGCGTCAATAATGTGAGCGCTTTGTGAGAACGACTCTTTATAATTAATAGGAAAGTGCTGTGGCGCTGCTAATGGTGTGCAAGACAGGGGTGCACTTGCGGTCTCCGAAGGAACCATGGTTACAATAGCGTGTTTCTTAGTAACGGTTTTAGTGGTTGGCCCAGGTCCAAAGCAAACCGAGGCACCGCAGAGCATGACCCGGTATTTGCCGGGTGAGAGTGACCTGGAAATGTGGCGACCTGAGGACAGTTCACAGATCTTTGTCGGCGAAGACCTTTATGAATTAATCGATGGTGGGGCGGTAATATACTACGAATATGGTTTCAAACAGGTCATTGTGCAGGAGTATCAGAAACCCGATGGCAAGTCAATCAATCTTGAGATATATGAGATGGATAACTCGGCCAGCGCGTATGGGATATACACATTTCAAAGTGCTGAGGGCGATGAAGTGGAGGTCGGTAGTGAAGGGATACAATCGACATATTACTTGCAGTTCTGGAAAGATAAATTCTTTGTAATATTGATCGCTTCCGATACTGAAGAAACTACTTCCAAGGGCCTACTAACGATCGCGAGAGAGGTGGATGACAGAATAGCAACCCAAAACCAGCGCCCATCTTTGTGTAATCTAGTAGCGTTAGAAGGCTTGACTCCATCTCATATAGTATATATGAAAGGTCCTTTAGCCTTATCCAACATTTATGATTTTTCCTCAGATGACATCTTCGGATTAAGAGAGGGTGTTGTTGGGAATTATGGAGATTTCAGTGTATTCGTATTCAAATATCACAGTGATAAGGAGAGTCGTGATCGGTTCACGAATGCACGAGATGAGATGAGTGCTAATCCGCAGATTGAGAATTTTGCCAGGTATAACGGTGAATGCTTCATGATGGATGAACAAGCTGGAGTAATTCAAATGAGATTGCATCGTAACTACATCTTTGTCTACACCGGTACCGATAAGACGGATCCACGGGCCATATTCAATAAGTTAGAGAATAATCTTCGCTGAATATTTAGGTACTTAGGTGTTTAGGTATTTATCAAGGTGGTGTTCATGAAAATAACTCCGTCAAAATCAGCGGTAGTGTCGTTTTTGCTTTTTCTTTTACCGATCTGTATCATACTAGCAGATGATATGAGCCCTTTCGAATATGCGAATGAATTGCTGTGGGAGCAGAACTACTCCGAGGCAGTAAGTGCTTATGCTAAATTTTTGGAGGCAAATCCTAATCACCGTCTCGCACCTGCGGCTAGGTGGACAATAGCAAACATCTATCTTGTCATGAACAATGACTATATAAGCGCAGCAGGACTTTTCCAGAAAATAGTCAATGGAAATCTGAACACAGAGTGGGAGATTTTCGCGTACGACCGGTTAGGTTACTGTTTGGAGGAGCAAGAAAAATGGAAAGAGGCCGCAGAAGTGTATGAACCAGCGGTTCGAAAACTATCGACTTCACGCGATGACGTTGTAACCACGGCGTGGATCAATGGGCTTAAGAACAGGCTTCTCTCGTGCTATCGTACCACGCAAGATCATGAAAGCATTATTCTCACGTATCAGGGAATTCTATCAGAGAATCCCGCTGCTCCGTCCGCCCCAGAAGATCAGTACAATCTTGCCCAAACCTATCTCGATATCAATAATTCAACGGCAGCTGCTGAAAATTTCGTCTTGGTGGTGGAGCGCTACCCAGTTTCTGACTACGCCCAAAGAGTTCACACCGAACACGCCGATGTGTTGACTTCCCAAGTTGGCTATGACTGGGCACCATTTTCTACGTTTCAATCTGGGTTGAGCTTGAGCCAAACAGGACAATATGCAGAGGCTTTGACCCAATTCGATCAGGTCCTCGAGGTCAAACGCAATAAGGGAATGGCTTATGCGGCCAGATTCCAACAAGAATTGATTGAATATCGAAAAAGCGGCGACGCGGTTGCCTTAAGAGAGAAAATAGCCTCAAGCCGTGATGATTACCCCTATGGATTAGGAGGCGTACGCGTTGACCAATTGGATAATCTTTTGGGAGGGATTATCGAGGCACAGGATGGGCTCGCCGCAAATCCTGAGGATGTCGGGGGCTACGTGCAAATGGGGCAATGCTATTATTTTACGCAAGCCTACTATCGTGCAATTGAGGTTTATGAGAAGGGTGTAGCCATCGCGCCTGATAACTCGTATTTTCATAATATGTTGGGTTACAGCTATATGAATTTACAGCAGTACGATGAAGCAATTTCAGCTTTCCAGAGGTTGATTGATATTGCCCCTGAAGACCCCAATTCTTATGACAGTATGGCCGAAGGTTACTGTCTTAAAGGGGACACCACCGTGGCCATGCAGTTCTATGAGAGAGCTCTGGCCACAGACTCTAGTTTTAGTAATCCGTATTTCATGTTGGGGCAGATTTATTATGAACGTGGACAGAATGAGAAGGCCGTTGCTCACTTACGGAGATATCTTGAAATCGACGCTGGCGGTTTTCGGTCTCAGGACGCCCAACGTCTGTTAGAGCAATTGAATCCACCTTCTTCAAACGATGATGAGCCGTAGACTATATGTCATGTAAGAATGAAATCAATAAGCTATCTGGTAACTTTAGTGTGAAATTGAAATAAAGGAGCCAATATGGATAAGATATCTCGAAGGGAGTTCTTGATTAGAGGAGCCGCTATGGGGCTTGCATATGCGGGTTTGGGGCTAATCTCAACGCCGAATATTTTAGAAGCAGTGACTGAGCCAGCTCCTTTAGGTACGTTAGACTTAGCCGTAGCCAAAGGAGGCGACCCTGCCAGTAATACACTAAAGGCTATTCAAGCCTTGGGCGGCATCGAAAGATTTGTCAAGAAGGGCTACAAAGTAGCGCTGAAGCCCAATTGTCTTGCGGCGAACCCGCCTGAAATAGGATCAACCACTAATCCCGCTGTGATGGAGATAGTGGTGAAGATGTGTCTGCAGGCTGGCGCCCGTGAGGTGGTGGTAGTAAGCCATGACCCCGAAAGAAGTTTTCAGATCAGCGGAGTCATGGAGGCATGTTCTATGGCTGGAGCGAGGGTGGTAGCTGCAAACAGTAGAGACCTTTATCAAAGTGTACCCGTGCTACGAGGGAGATTGCTTCAGAATGTTGAGATTATCAAAGAAATTTTGGATGCAGATGTGTTTGTTAATATACCGATTGCCAAACACCATAGTCAGACAGGCTTGACGCTTAGTATGAAAAATCTGATGGGCATTAATTGGGACCGACGCTATTTTCATCTGAATGGACTGGATCAAGCCATTGCAGATTTGAGTACTGTGCTTAGACCCCACCTTATTGTTATGGACGCTAATAGAATTCTATTGACCAATGGTCCAGGTGGGCCTGGTCAAACCAGGGATACGCAAACTGTCATCGCTGGGACCGATCAAGTTGCTGTTGATGCCTATTGTACCACCCTTTTCAATAGGACTCCCC
Organism: Caldifarciminota bacterium SM23_42; assembly: GCA_001303785.1. GTDB lineage: Bacteria > Hydrothermota > Tepidihabitantia > SM23-42 > SM23-42 > SM23-42. The sequence continues at coordinate 65,963 of LJUJ01000009.1, forward strand.
AAGAAATACGGCACATTCAGTATGCATATGAACTAGGCGTGGGCGAGATGGACCTGAAGAATCTCAACATCAAGGAAATTTCTGTGAATTGATGACCATGCAATAAAGAAAAGGAGGGGCATGATGTTGCCAGACAAGCAAGACAAGGCGTTTTCTGATTTCTATGACTCGGCTCGTCATAATGACATACTTGAACCCAAAATGACCCTCATGATCCACCTGGCGAGTGCCATGGCGGTCGGATGTGGTGCCTGACTCAGGCATTACCTTGGCGTGGCCAAGGAGCAGGGTATTACCGATGATGAAGTCGGGGTCGTGCTCTCGATTGTGATGACGGTTGCCGCAGGTAGAGTCAAGACCCGCGTTAAGGAAGCGTGTGCTTTGGAGTAAAAGAGCTGGAAGCGAGTTCCATCTGCTCGCTTTCGGGGCTAAGCAATGCATCTGTCTTTGTTGAGCCGTTGGGTTTCGTGTCGAAGATTATTCATAAGATAGCAAAGCAAAGATTTGACCCGATAGCATATTTTTGGCAATAAGACCGGGAGGAAGTGTACGATGAAAGAAATGTTTCGTGTTTGGGTGATCATAATCATGGCTCTTGTTTGTGTAGTATTTAGTGGTTGTGACTTGGGGTCTGGAAAACAAGGTGTCAACGCTCTGCTCTTGGTACCACGCAATGCCGGTGCGAATTATTACCTGATGCGTGATGTGCTGGAAGAATACGGTTGGAATGTGATACACACTGGGGTGTTGGATACAATCACGCCTTGCCCGTGGTTCGCGACACACGGCGTGGTGTACCCGTTTGTTCCTGATGTGCGGTTAGAAGACATAACCGATATCAGAGACTATGATTGTCTAATAATAACGCCCGCTGCAGGCAATGCTGCTCCTATCGAGAATTCACATGCTGACATTCTTGAAAGTTCACAAGCGCTCAGCCTCATAAAGCGGGCAGACTATTACGGCCTTGCTGTGTTTAGTATGTGTGCCGGGGTTCGTGTCTTGGCTGCGGCCGATGTCGTGAGAGAAAGGTTTATTGTCGGCGCACCTCGCTTTCGAGAAGAGTATGTGGCAGCCGGCGCCAACTATGTGGGGCGTCCGAGAAACGATAACCCTCCTACGATTGATAGGAATATCATTACCAGTGCGCGCGGGCAGACTTATAACTACGCAAATGTAATGGCTATCGCTACGGTCATCGAAGGTAATCAGGGCAGGGGCGGTAAGAAGTCGCCAAGCAAAGACATTGTCTCTATGAGTTCTATTGATTATTCGCATGAGGATGTTGTCTGGGCGAAATCCTATGGCGGGTCAGGTGCTGATGGTGGCCGTGCTTTCTGTGAGACGCCTACAGGAGGGCACCTGATTGTGGGTTATACATTTGCTCCCGGCGCAGTCGACGCAGATATGCTTGTGCTGAAAGTTGATGCGAATGGGGATATGGTTTGGTCGAGGTCGTTCGGAGGTGTGGGTACTGAATATGGTAATGCTTGTCTAGCTCTGGACGATGGGTATTTGCTCCTCGGCTACACAACATCTTATGGCGAGGGTTCCAAGGATGTCTATTTGGTGAGAATAGATGAAGATGGTAACGATATATGGTCGAAGACCTATGGCGGGAAGAGTTGGGACGTTGGTACCGCGATGTGTAGAGCCGATAATGATAATTACTACATCTGCGGGTTTAGTCACTCATTTGGTGTAGGTGAGGAAGACATATATCTGATAAAAATCGACCAAGAGGGTAACGAAATTTGGTCAGAGAGATTTGGAGGTTTCAGGATCGACATGGCAAACTCGATCCACAGCACGCCAGACGGCGGTTGTCTAGTCGGTGCTACTTGTGGCAGTTACAGCCCCAACACAGATTTTTGCCTGGTGAAAATAGATGCTTCTGGCATGCAGGAATGGAGGAAAACTTATAGCGCAACCGGTACTCACGGCCACGGTTTTGATTGGTGCAAGAGTTCGTCCGCTACCAATGACGGGGGCACCGTTATGACGGGCTATTCTGACTGTAACGACATGATGGACGTGGTAGTAGTCAAGACTGACGATGAGGGCAATGAACAGTGGTTGCGTACTTTTGGCAATCACCCGTTTTATGATTATGGTAATGCCGTATGCCAGTCATACGACGGTTATATCGTGGCCGGTATTACAAAGTCAATGACAAAACCAACCGATACGAGCCGGAAAATATACAACAACGATATTTATCTCGTGAGACTAGACACCAAAGGAAATATAAGAGGCAAACAGACAATCGGTGGTATTGGATCAGACTGGGCGAACACGGTAATGGCTACGCAGGGGGGTAATGTTTTAGTATGTGGTCACGCGGAGAACGGTGCTATGGCTTCGCTCGATGTATGTTTACTAAAAATCAGAATGTCGGATGAAGGGCGATAAACTCGTTGTCAGAGAAGAACATACCAAGGCTGCTCGCAAGATAGCAAAGTTGCTCTTTCCGCCGAATACGAGGCGGGAAGGGAAATTCATTCTCACCATAGCCGGTGAATCTGGCAGTGGGAAATCTGAGATTGCCTCGGCTCTTTCGGAATTGCTTTCTCATAAAGGCATAAAGAGTATTATACTACAACAGGATGATTACTTTGTATATCCCCCTAAAACAAACGCTGGCATGCGAAAGAAGGATATCCGGCATGTTGGACTGCAGGAGGTCAGGCTTGACTTGCTTGATGAGAATCTTGTAAGTATCATGGAGGGTAGCGTCACGATCGATAAGCCATTGGTCATTTTTGACGAGGATAGAATTACTCAGGAAACCGTAAACCTAGATGGGGTCGGCGTGGTCATTGTTGAGGGGACTTATACCACTGTTCTGAAGCATGCCCACCAACGTGTTTTCATTGACCGAACGTTTCTTGACACTAAAGAAATACGCAAAAAAAGAGCCAGGGAAGAGCAGGACAGATTCCTTGATGAAATCCTACAGATTGAGCACAGAATCATATCATCTCACCTGCCCCAAGCAACAATCATCGTGACCCGTGATTACGATGTGAGAGAGGTTAAGAGGCATCGGGGAACATAAGAACAAAATTGCTAACCACGTGTGCATGCTGAGCACACACGGTTATTTTGACCCGGTACCTCAGTTGGGCAGGACCGACACCGGGGGACAAGTGGTTTATGTGCTTCAACTCGCCAAGGCTCTTGCTCGGCAGGGGATGAGAGTGGATATTTATACGAGATGGTTTGATCCCTCGAGTAAGCAGGTCGCCCCCGTTCCTGAGAACCAAGATGTCAGAGTCATCCGCATACGCGCCGGAGCCTGGCAATTCATCCCCAAAGAGGATATTTATGGTGTTCTGCCAGAACTGGCAAAAAACATGATCGGATTCATCAAGAAAAATGGATTGCGCTATGAATTCTTCCACGGCCACTACGTAGATGCTGGAATCGTCACACTCGAGGTTGCCAAGGCATTTGATAAACCTTCCTTTTTCACGGCGCATTCAATAGGAGCATGGAAGCGTGAGCAGATGGGTGGAGATCCTGAAGTGATGGAGAAAAAGTACAAATTCAAACACCGGGTATCAGAGGAGCTTCGCATCTTCAAATCGGTGAGGGCACAAACCGTAACAACCGAGACCCAGAGAAAAAAAATTGAGGAGTTGTATGGGTTCTCCTCAGACAATATTGTTGTGATATCTCCGGGAGTGGATGTTCACACCTTTCGTCCTGCTGACGCCACCGGAGTAGTGTTAGAAACAGGATTACCAAAAAAGTACATTTTCTGTTTGAGTCGAATCGACTCTAATAAAGGGCATGCGCTTTTGCTCAGAGCTTTTGACCATGTAAGAAAGGAGATACGAGACATCCACCTTGTCATTGGTGGTGGATCAGCCCAACCCCAGCGAACTGAACAAGAAGTCTTTGATACGATGAAACAAATCGTCGATGAGTTAGGTATGCATGAATGCGTGCATATCATAGGCTATGTGGCCGATGAACTTCTTGTGCCGTGCTATCAGCACGCGGAGTTGTTTGCACTACCGTCCATCTTTGAACCCTTTGGCATGACCGCCTTGGAGGCCATGGCCTGTGGCAAACCGGTCGTAGCCTCTAGATTCGGAGGCATCAGAAATGTCATTTCCTCGGGGGAAAGTGGTTTGTTGATAGATCCATCGAATGAAAAGGAATTTGCTGACGCAATGATCAAACTGTTGAAGGAACCGCAGTTGGCTGAGCGTATGGGGCAGAAGGGATGTGAAACCATCAAGGGACATTTCAGCTGGGAGGCTATTGCGGAGAAACATATCGGCTTCTATGAAAAATTCACAAGTTAGTATTACGACAAGGCTTTGATGAAATGGTATGAAACACCGAGGCGACAAGAATGAGTATTAGATGGCGAAGTTGTTGGGACGCTGATCCACAGATTCACGGGCTTTTAAAAGAGAGTGATAATCTTGAGCTGGCTAGGGAAAGATTAGTGAGGCATCTTGAAGAGTTGGACTGGGTGTACCGTCGTGATGTCGATAAGGCAGTCGAGTCATGGAGGTATATTTTGATCAAAGAATCTGTGCGCTGCATGAAGAATATTATTTCTCAGAGAAATGAGCGTTTAGCCGAAACGTCACCAATAAAATACTTATGGACCGCAGCGAGAACAGGGGATGCCGAGGTTAGTGATGATTTCATTGAAGAATTAACGCATCTTTTTAAGGCGATAAACGGGCGTGCAGAAGTCTATCCACCTCACTTCATGCGCGGTCTCAGATCGCCTGATTTTGAGAAATACAAAGGAAGAGCGGCTGCCCAGAAACGCTCGGCTTTTCTTGAACGAATTGGCGAGCGTATGGAGGAATACCTTTCGAAGTACCCTAGCGGCTTGGTGCCTGAGATCATAGAAAGACGCGCTAGGAATAAGCGGCGGATTCTTGATATTTTGAAGGCAAGTAACAAGGATTGGAATAGCTGGCGATGGCAGTTCAATAACGTTTTCAAGGATAAGACCGGATTTGAGGTAATCAAAAAAGCGATAAGGTTGACCCTCGATGAAGAACGTGGCATTAGACTAGCCATCGAAAACAGAGTTCCATTTGGCGTCACTCCACACTATCTCCACCTCATGGACCAGGAACCCAGTGAGATTGATTTTGCGGTGAGGAGGCAGGTATTCCCGCCACCGCATTATGTTAGGGCAATGATGGAGCACCGAAGGGATAGGAAGATCGTCTTCGATTACATGCGTGAGCGTGATACTTCCCCGCTCAAGCTTGTTACGCGCCGTTACCCACGGGTCGCGATTATGAAACCCTACGATTCATGCCCGCAGATTTGTGTCTATTGTCAACGAAATTGGGAAATCACTTCACCGTTCTATGTGGGAGCGGGGGCGGCACATGAAGATATGGAGGCGGCGATTGATTGGTTTGCTGAACACAAAAGCATTATGGATGTGCTAATCACCGGAGGGGATCCGCTCGTCATGGACGATGAGAAAATCGACTACATTCTGCAACGCTTTTCTCAAATACCGCACATCCGTAATATCAGGTTAGCAACGCGTATACCGATAACCGTGCCCCAGCGAGTGACCGACGAATTGTGCAACATTTTTTCAAAATACTACGAACTTGGAAAACAAACGCTATGCATGGTTACACATTTCTCTCATCCCTATGAGGTCACATTTGAAACTGCCCGAGCGATAAAGCGCGTCAAGATGCACGGCCTGCATGTTTATAACCAGGAGGTATTCGGTTTTGCAAATAGCCGGCGATTTGAGACTGCGGCCCTCAGGATTGCAATGAAACAGATCGGGGTGGATCCGTACTACATTTTTAATATGAAAGGTAAAACGGAGATTGAAGATTATGCTGCTCCTGTGGCACGAATTCTGCAAGAACAGAAAGAAGAGGCTCGACTCCTGCCCGGTGTCTTCAGGACCGATGAGGCAGTATTCAACGTGCCGTTTCTGGGCAAAAATTACCTGAAAGCCTGGCAGGAGCATGAACTCATATCCATAGCACCCGATGGCAGAAGGATATATTCCTTTCACCCTTGGGAGAAAAACATTGCAAAAACCAAACCCTATATTTACACCGATGTTACGATAAAAGACTACCTCGGCAAATTAGAGGCGCGCGGTGAGGATTTGGATGATTACAAGAGTATTTGGTATTACTATTGATGTTTTCTGACGAAGATAGCATGGAGATGTGGACAATGGGTGTACGCATTGATTTCCTTGGAGGCTCGTGTCGATACTGAAGAGCCTTCTGGCTGGAGACAAGAGGGCGATCGCCCAGACGATAAGCATGGTTGAGAACGATATCGACACCGCAATCTTGGAGAGAATTTTCAGACATACGGGCAGAGCCTATCACGTCGGAATCACGGGGCCGCCCGGTGCCGGAAAGTCCACATTGGTGAATGCGATTTCTAAGAGGCTACTGAAGAAAAACAAAAAGATAGGTATAATTGCCGTAGATCCTACGTCGCCTTTTTCGGGTGGTGCCCTACTCGGTGATCGTGTACGCATGACCGATTTGGCACTACACGAGAATATCTTCATCAGGAGTATGGCGTCACGTGGCAGCTTGGGTGGTCTCGCACAGGCAACCAAGGATGCCGCCCTCGTGCTCGACGCAGCTGGTATGGATTACATCCTTATCGAAACAATAGGTGTGGGTCAGGTGGAATTGGATATTGCCGAGGTATGTGATACGACGGTGGTTGTATTAGTACCCGAGTCCGGTGATAGCATTCAGGCCATGAAAGCGGGTTTGCTGGAAATCGCCGATATCATGGTTGTTAACAAGGGTGATCGTGAAGGCTGTGAGCGACTCGTTACAGAATTGAAATTTGCCCTCGAGATGAGGGAACAGAAAAGCGGCTGGCCTTATCCGATTATGAAGACAACTGCGACTAAGGACGAAGGAATTGAGGAACTCGTGTCGGCGGTAGAATCACATGCTGGTCATCTGGTTAAAACTGGCAGTCTGGAGAAGGAGAGGAAATCTAAATTGCTGTTGCGGGTACACGAGTTGATTGAGCAGAAGATAAGGTTACATCTCAGGGAAAGTTTCATTCGGGAAAACGAACTTGTGAAGTTGGTGGATAGAATATACAAGCGTCAACTTAGTCCCTATCGTGTTGCTGAAAGAATCACGAAAGAACTCGTCAGGAGTAGCCGATAGGAGGTTTAATGAAAAGAGAAGAATGGGACAAGAAGTTAGGAACGTGTAAGGAAAGAAATTTCGAATTCACAACTGTATCCGGGTTGCCGACTAAAGTAGTCTATACGCCCGATGATATTACCGGCTTTGAACACGACCGAGACCTGGGTTATCCGGGAGAATTCCCTTATGTACGGGGTGTTTACACGAACATGTACCGCGGCCGCTTGTGGACGATGCGGCAGTTCTCTGGTTTCGGCACGCCTAGGGATACGAATAAACGCTACAAGTATCTGTTGAAGCACGGTCAAACCGGACTTTCGGTGGCTTTCGATTTTCCCACGCTTTATGGCCGGGATTCTGATGATTCATTTTCTCGTGGCGAGGTCGGTAAGTGTGGCGTGGCGGTGGATAGCTTGCGGGATATGGAAATTCTTTTCTCCGGGATACCACTCGACAGAATATCGACCTCAATGACAATCAACCCTCCGGCCGCGATGCTTCTCGCAATGTATATTGCAGTCGGAGAGAAACAAGGAGTGCCGCCGCGTGTTCTGACCGGGACTATTCAGAATGATATGCTAAAGGAGTATCAGGCTCAGAAAACTTGGATCTATCCGCCCAAGCCATCGATGAGGATCATTACGGATATCCTTAAGTATTGTTCAGAAAAAGTCCCGAGATGGAATACGATTTCGATTTCTGGGTATCATATTCGCGAAGCGGGCTCGACTGCCTTACAAGAGCTTGCGTTCACTTTGAAAAATGGATTCACTTATGTTGAACACGGAATGGCCGCTGGGTTGCCCGTCGATAAGTTTGCACCACGCCTTTCTTTCTTCTTCAATGCGCACCTGGATTTCTTTGAGGAGATCGCGAAATATCGAGCCGCACGTAGGATCTGGGCGCACATGATGCGCGAGAAATTTAATGCTCAGGATCCGCGTTCATTTTTGATGCGCTTTCATACCCAGACTGCAGGTTGTACCTTAACCGCGCAGCAGCCAGAAAACAACATTATGCGTACTGCATATCAGGCGCTTTCGGCGGTGCTCGGTGGTACGCAGTCCTTACACACTAATTCGATGGATGAGACATACGCCTTACCAACTGAGAAGGCAGTAAAGATTGCCTTGCGTACGCAACAACTACTTGCATATGAGACTGGTGTTGCACATACCATTGATCCACTGGGCGGTTCATATTATGTTGAGGCGCTGACCAACGAGTTAGAGAAGGGTGCTAACGAATACTTCGAGAAGATCGATAGGCTTGGTGGCGTAATTCCGGCAATCGAAAAAGGATTCTTTCAGAAGGAAATCTCGCGAAGTGCGTACAAATATCAAAAGGCTTTGGAAAAGCACGATAAGTATCATGTCGGGGTGAATATTTTCGAGGAGGAAGAGAAACCAGGGATCGAGATATTGAAGATACCGCCTGAGGTAGAAAGGTATCAGATAAGACAACTCCGGAAACTCAGGAAAGAACGCAACAATCGGAGAGTTAAGGAGGCTCTAGGTTTATTGCGAAAAGCGGCAAGAGACGGAGGCAATCTAATGCCCCGAATTCTTGATTGCGTCCGCGAATACACAACATTGGGAGAGATGTGTAGTACACTGAAGGAAGAATTCGATGTCTATCATGAACCGATCATATTCTAGAAAATGTAGGATTACTGCGGTTATGTGTTGGGAGGTTTTATGTATAAGAAAATTCGAGTGCTAGTTGGCAAGCCGGGCTTGGATGGACATGATCGTGGTGCTAAAGTAGTTGCCGCTGCGTTGCGTGATGCAGGAATGGAAGTTGTATATACGGGTTTGCATCAGACATGCGAAAGTATCGTCGAGGCAGCGGTCCAGGAAGATGTTGATATCATAGGTCTTTCGATTCTGTCCGGTGCGCACATGACGATATTCTCCAGGATACTCAAATTACTGAAAGCAAAGAAGGCAATAGATATATTAGTCATCGGTGGCGGGATTATCCCTGACGATGACATGAAAAGACTGCAGCGAATGGGTGTGCGCAAACTTTTCGGACCTGGAACGCCAACATCTGAGATTGTTGATTGGATCAAAGCTAATGCCGGTAAATCCAAAAAGCGTCCCGCAAAGAAGACGAGAAGGACCAGGCGGGCTCCAAAGAAGAGCACGAAATAGCATTTCTCTAAACTTGAACACACTATGAAGTTTGGTGACGTCGAACTGTTTGTGATATCAGACGGGTACTTCTGGCTCGATGGTGGGTCCATGTTTGGGGTTGTGCCTAAAGTTCTTTGGAATAGACTTATGCCGTCGGATGAGGATAATAGAATCAGGCTCGCGCTTAATTGCCTGCTCATCAGGACAGCCGATAAGAACGTGTTGGTAGATACTGGTATTGGCGATAAATTTGACAAGAGACTCATGGAAATATACAAGACAGAACGGGATACAAATCTACTTTCTTCTTTGACAAATCTTCGTATACAGCCGCCGGATATCGATATCGTAATCAATACCCATCTTCATTTTGACCACTGCGGAGGTAACACCCTTGAGGAGAATGGGAAATATTTGCCTACTTTTCCCAGGGCGAAATACGTGATTCAAAAAAAGGAATGGTATGCTGCGCTGAACACGGATGAGAAAACACAATCGAGTTACCGCAGGAGTGATTTCATACCTCTCGAAGAGACGGGGCAGCTGATTTTGGTCGATGGTGAATATGAAATTGCACCTGGCGTGATGGTATTGTTAACTGATGGTCACACGCGCGGTCATCAGTCGGTCCTCGTCACAAGTAATGCGCAGCGTGTACTCTATTTGGGCGATCTAATACCCACTACATATCATCTCAAAATACCGTATATGACAAGCTATGATCAGTACCCGGTCGCTCTCGTCGCGTGCAAGAAAGAAATCATCAAGAAGGCTGTGGAGAACAACTGGTTACTTGTCTTCGAACATGACCCGAATATCACGTTTGCTCACCTGAAAGTTGAGAATGGAAGAATAATACCAGCACCGTTCACTGTGAAAAATCAAATGTAATGGATAGAATACTAAAATGATTTGTTTTATGTTTGGAACTTGTGATTTATTGGTGATGCGGTATTTGAGATTTGTAGTTTTGGAGGTTTGATGAAAATAGATGATAGGTTGAAGCATCTCGAGGACCTCGAAAAGCAGGCATTGCTTGGCGGAGGAGAAAAGAGAATAAAGGCACAACACGAAAAAGGCAAGCTGACTGCTCGTGAACGAATAGATTTGATGCTCGATAAAGGCACCTTCAGAGAAACCGACAAGTTCGTCACGCATCGTTGTACTGACTTTGGACTTGAGAAGAATAAGATACTGGGTGACGGTGTGGTAACAGGCTATGGTAAAATAGGCGGTAGGACAGTCTGCGTATTTTCTGAGGATTTCACGGTCTTCGGAGGCTCGCTGTCATTGGCTTATGCCGAGAAGATTGTCAAATTACAAGATTTATCAATGAAAATGGGATGTCCGATAATTGGTCTTAAGGACTCAGGGGGTGCGAGAATCCAGGAGGGCGTCGATAGTCTCGCCGGCTATACCTACGTGTTTTTGAGAAATGTTCTCTCTTCTGGTGTGGTACCACAAATTTCAGCGGTTATGGGGCCTTGCGCAGGAGGTGCTGTTTATTCTCCCGCAATGACCGATTTCGTCATCATGGTTACTGGTTCATATATGTTCTTGACTGGGCCTGACGTTGTTAAAGCAGCGACTCATGAGGATGTGACCTATGAGGAACTCGGTGGCGCGATGGTTCACAACGAGAAGTCTGGAGTCGCGCATTTCGCAGTTGATTCGGAATTAGAATGTATTGACTTGATTAAGAAATTGCTGTCTTATGTTCCTCAGAATAATCTCGAAGATCCGCCTTTTGTTGAGCCGACCGACGACCCAAATCGTGGTGACAAAGAGCTAGATACTATTATTCCTGATAGTCCGAATAAGCCATATGATATGCTTGACGTGATAAAAAGAGTTGTAGATAATGGCGATTTTCTGGAGGTACATAAACACTACGCGCCGAATTTGATCGTGGGTTTTGCACGGTTCAACGGCAAGGCTGTCGGTATTGTTGCGAACCAACCAGCCGTGCTTGCTGGGGTACTGGGCAGGAATTCCGGTATGAAGGGTGCTCGCTTCGTCCGTTTTTGTGACTGCTTCAATGTTCCGATAGTTACCTTCGTGGATGTTCCGGGGTTTTTGCCAGGTACCGCACAGGAATGGGGTGGCGTGATAAAAAACGGTGCCAAGCTTCTCTACGCCTTTTGTGAAGCAACGGTTCCGAGAGTTACCGTAATAACGCGTAAAGCCTATGGTGGTGCTTATTGTGTCATGAGTTCCAAACATACGCGTGCCGATGTGAATTTCGCTTGGCCGAGTGCTGAAATTGCAGTCATGGGGCCTGATGGTGCGGTGAAAATTTTGTACAAGAAGGAGTTGAAGGAAGCCAAGGATCCAAAAGCTCTCGAGAAAAAGCTTATCGATGAGTATACTGAGAAATTTGCCAATCCTTTTGTGACTGCGAGCAAAGGTTACATAGATGCGCTGATAAAGCCGTCCCAGACACGTCCACGGATTATTGAAGCACTTGATATGATCGACAACAAACGCGACACGAACCCACCCAGAAAACACGGGAATATACCACTCTAACCAGGAGACGCAGGAGCGCTCTGCTTGCATGAAACGCAGTACCGCTGCGTTCGCAGGACACGCTGATATGAACCGAAGACGATACTGCGAATCCCGTAGGGGTGATACTGCATTATTAAGGAGTTATGTTTAAAAAGATATTAGTGGCTAACCGTGGTGAGATAGCGGTCCGAGTGCTTCGGGCATGCCGTGAGATGGATATTGCGTCAGTAACTGTTTACTCTGATGCAGACCGTAATGCTTTGCATGCCCGGTATGCAGATGAAGTATACCATTTGGGTCCAGCTCCCGCGACTGACAGCTATTTGAGAATAGAGAGGATTATTGAGATCGCCAAGAATGCTGGTGCTGAAGCGATTCACCCAGGCTACGGATTCTTGGCCGAGAATACCGAATTCGCACGCGCGTGCGAAGATTCAGGCATTGTCTTCATCGGTCCCACATCGCAGGCCATCGAACTGCTCGGCGATAAGATTGCCTCGAAGAAGACCATGACAAAGGCAGGAATACCAGTGATTCCCGGCAGCGAGGGAGCAGTCGGCAAGGAGGACATCGCACATAGGATAGCTGCGGACATCGGACTCCCTGTTTTAATTAAGGCAGCCGGTGGTGGTGGTGGTAAGGGTATGCGTGTGGTCCGGGATGAGAAGGATCTCTCAAGTTCAATGAAACAAGCAATGAATGAAGCCCGGTCTGCGTTTGGTAATCCCACAATCTTCATTGAAAAATTCTTGGAATCTCCGCGGCATATCGAGTTTCAGATTCTTGCTGACAATCACGGCAATGTTGTTCATCTGTTCGAACGCGAGTGTTCAGTACAGCGGCGTCATCAGAAGCTGATCGAAGAATCTCCTTCTGCCATCATGACACCCGAATTGCGTATCAAGATGGGCGAGGCGGCGGTAAAAGCGGTAAAGGCATCCAACTACACCAATGCCGGTACTGTTGAGTTTATGGTCGATAGGGATCGTAACTTCTACTTTCTCGAGATGAATACGCGACTACAGGTTGAACATCCGGTAACCGAGTTGATTACCGGTATTGATATTGTCAAAGAACAATTCCATATCGCTTCAGGTGAGATACTGGAACTCAAACAGGATGATATCAAGATGAATGGCACGGCGATTGAGTGCCGGATCTCCGCCGAAGATCCCGAGAACAACTTTGCCCCCTCAACAGGCAGGATTACCGAACTCATTGAACCAGGAGGTATAGGTGTAAGGGTAGATAGTGGTATCTACGAGGGCTTCGAAGTGCCGATATACTATGATCCGCTCATTGCGAAACTCTTGGCATGGGCACCGACTAGACAGGAAACCATCGCTCGCATGAGAAGAGCCCTTGCCGAATATACCATAAGAGGTGTAAAGACTTCCATACCATTTCACCTGCTTGTGATGGCGCACGCGAGTTTTGTAAATGGCGATTATGATACTACTTTCATCGACAAAGTGCTTGGGAAAATTGTCTATGAGAAGCACAATCATGAAGTTGCCGCCATTGCATCGGTGCTCCATAACATTATTAAAGGCGAGCGTGTAAGCGTTGCTAGACCAAAGAAGGGGTATTCAATCAGTCCGTGGAAGATGGCTGGTCGTCAGGCAATGATGAAGAGGGGTTGAGGTGGCCTATATTGTCAATGTAGAAGACAGAGAATTCAGAGTGGATGTTGAAAAAGAAGGAAAGGAGTACACTGTTACCTTAGATGGCAAGACTGCGAATGTGGAAGTTGCATATCATGAAGGCACCCAGTTGACGCTCATCGTGAACGGTAAACCGTTTACCATAGTCATTGAATCAGAAGAACAAATCCTGGTGGACGGCGAGACGTATTCGGTTGGTGTATTTGATGAACAAGTTCGGAAATTCATGAAAGCGACACCCGATAAGCTCCGCAAGAAAGAATTAGCAATCAAGGCGGTCATGCCCGGCCTGGTAGTTGATTTGAGTGTTCAAGAAGGTGATTCCGTCAAAACGGGCGACGGACTTCTTGTCGTAGAGGCAATGAAAATGCAGAATGAAATGAAGGCAACTAGCGACGGCGTAGTGAAGAAAATTCATGTGAAAAAGGGACAGACAGTTAATAGTGGAGATGTACTACTCCTCATCGAATAGAAGCGTATGTTATATTCTCCTGAAGATCTGAAGGAATTCGATTATAGGCGCGATTTAGGTGATCCTGGTGAATATCCATTTACCCGCGGGATCTACCCTAGTATGTATAGTGGTAAGTTGTGGACGATGCGTCAGTATGCTGGCTACGGCACGGCCGAGGAATCGAATCGACGCTACAAATACCTGCTCGACCATGGACAAACCGGTCTGTCCGTTGCCTTTGACTTGCCGACACAGATGGGTTACGATTCTGACCATCCATTGTCCGAGGGCGAGGTGGGAAAGACAGGTGTGGCTATTGATACAATTGAAGATATGGAGATTCTATTTGCTGGCATCCCATTGGATAGGGTCAGCACATCAATGACGATCAATGCGACAGCAGCGATTCTGCTGGCTATGTATATTGCGGTCGCAGAGAAAAGGAACATACTACCTGATGTTTTACAGGGTACTGTCCAGAATGACGTACTCAAGGAGTATATTGCGCGTGGTGCGTACATTTATCCACCCGCAGCGTCAATAAAGATAACTGTCGATATAATCTCGTTTTGCAGCAAGCACCTTCCGAAGTGGAATACAATTTCGGTATCTGGTTATCATATAAGAGAAGCTGGTGCTACTGCGGCACAAGAAGTAGCATTTACGCTTGCAAATGGTATTGCGTATGTGCAGTCGGTGATCGAACAGGGCGGTTTGGAAGTTGATGCTTTTGCACCGCGTATTTCTTTCTTCTTCAATGCTCATGTCGATTTCTTTGAAGAAGTGGCAAAGTTCCGCGCGGCAAGAAGGATTTGGGCAAAGATTATGAAGAAGGAATTCGGAGCCAAAAACCCTAAGTCGTGTATGTTAAGGTTTCACACGCAGACTGCCGGTTCATCACTCACCGCTCAGGAGCCCACCAACAATGCGGTTAGGGTAGCTTTTCAAGCATTAGCTGCAGTTTTGGGCGGTACACAGAGTTTGCATACGAACTCATTTGATGAAGCTCTGTCGCTACCTGCTGAGGACGCGGTTCGACTTGCATTGCGTACACAACAACTCATAGCCTACGAGAGCAATATACCCAGCGTTGTCGATCCAGTCGGTGGTTCGTACTACATCGAGTCTTTGACGGACAAATTAGAGACCGATGTAAACGATTATCTTGGAGAAATCGAAGCGATGGGTGGTTCGGTAAGTGCTATCGACAAAGGGTATTTTCAAAAAGAAATACACAAATCTGCCTATACATATCAGAGGGCTGTGGAACGCGGTGAGAAGAATGTCATTGGCGTAAACAAATTCGTCGATAAGCGGAAGATCAGGAGAAACGTTACTCTGAGGGTTTCGCCAAAGTGGGTGAGGAAACAGAAGGCGAGAACGAGGAGAATTAGGCAGAAAAGGAAAAATAGATTTGTGCAAAGTGCACTAGGAGCATTAAGAAAAGATGCAATCGCCAATCGCAATGTGATGAAACCGATCATCGACTGCGTAAGAGAATATGCAACCGTGGGTGAAATCTCTGACGTTTTGAGAGAAGCTTACGGTGTTTACAAAGAAAAGATAATATTTTAGTGTTTATGACATTAATGATAAGTTGTTACTAACTGGGTGTTAAAGAAGAGGGAGGTTAAATGATTTTTGGAGTACCTAAAGAATTACCGCCCTTCAAGGGAATCGAGGAGTATCGAGTCGGCCTTTCACCTATGGGTGCTCAAGAATTGGTGTTATGCGGCGCCAAGGTATATGTGGAAAGCAAGGCTGGCCAAGCTGCCGGGTTTTCAGATGCTGACTACGAGAAGGCAGGTGCCACAGTCGTTTACTCCAAGGAAGAGGCATATCGCCGTGCCGAGATTGTGCTTAAGGTCAGAAGACCCCAACAAGATGAGTATCCTCTGATAAAAGAAGGGCAGGCCATAATGGGCTTCATCCATCTCATTACCGCCCGCAAGGAATTCTTGAAGACAATAGCCGACAAGAAGATTACACTCGTTGGATATGAGATAATGCAGAAAGAAGATGGTCGGCTTCCCGTTGTAATACCATTTAGCGAAATGGCGGGCAAGCTTTCTGTCCAGATAGCGGGTCGGTTGCTAGAATCTCCACGTGGTGGCCGTGGTATACTACTAGGCGGCATACCCGGTATACCACCGGCTGAGGTTGTGATTTTGGGCGGCGGTACACTAGGGTGTAATGCAGCCAGGACTTTTGCTGGTGTCGGTGCAAACGTGTATGTACTGGACATCGATCGTAACAAGCTTGACCACCTTGCTTGTCATACTGCGAGTATGAAAGTTACGACTATGTTTGCGACCAGGCACAACATTGAAAAAATAGTCAGGTTTGCGGACGTTGTGGTTGGAGCAGTGTTGGTGCCTGGTAAGAGGGCACCGATTTTGGTGACCAAAGACATGGTCAAGACTATGCGCCGCGGGTCCGTAATCATCGATTTTTCGATTGATCAAGGTGGTTGCGTGGAGACTGCGAAGGTCGCGCCGAGCGGGAAGTTTATTTACACCATCCATGACGTCATACACTTCTGCATGCCTAATGCGACGACATTGGTTGCGCGCACCGCGACCCACGCGCTTACGTCGAGTGCCTTTCCTTATCTCAAGATGATTACCGAGTTGGGTTTCGAGCGTGCGCTACGAGAGAGTCATGATCTGACAAAGGGTGTTTATGCAGACAATGGTGAGATACGGAAGGAGTTCTTACCATGAGTTGGTTTGATGATTACAAAAAGAAGCTTTGCTCGGTTGCGGAAGCCGTATCTGTAGTAAAGAGCAAGAATCGTGTTTACATTAGTGGCAATGCAGCGACTCCTTTTCGTCTGACCGAAGCTTTAGCGCAAAGGAATGAAGAACTCCAGAGTGTTGAGATTACCCACGTGCTGCTCTTGGGCGATGACCCTTTGTCGAAACCAGGCATGGAAGGGCACTTTCGTCACAATTCGCTCTTCGTAGGCCCCGCAGATCGAGCCGCAGTCAACGATGGGCGAGCCGATTACACACCCGTTTTTCTCTACGAAATACCACAGCTATTTTATGCAGCGATGCTACCACTCGACGTTGCCTTTCTGCATGTCTCACCACCGGATGAACATGGTTTTGTGAGTCTGGGTGTGGAATGTCTTGCATCGAAGGCTGCTGCCGAAACTGCCAAACTCGTCGTAGCACAGGTTAATGACCGCATGCCGAGGACACTCGGCGATTCATTCCTCCATATTTCTCGATTTGCAAAATTCGTGGAGGTGTCGGACGAATTGCCTGAATTGAAGATTCCTCCCTTCACCGATGTGGAGAAGAAAATTGGAGATCATATCGCAGATCTTGTTGAAGACGGGTGCACACTGCAGTTGGGTATTGGGGGTATTCCTAATGCTGCTTTGAAGGCGATGTTCAACAAAAGAGATCTAGGGATTCATACTGAGATGGTTTCAGATGGAATCGTTGAAGCGATAAATGCCGGGGTCATTACTGGTGCGAAGAAAACCTTGCATCCGGGAAAAGTGATAGCTACGTTCTATTTTGGCACGAAGGATTTGTATGACTTTATCGATAATAACCCGGTTTTTGAAACGCATCCTACAAATTACACGAATCATCCGTATGTGATAGGTCAGAATGAGAAGATGATTGCGATAAACTCGGCGATTGAGGTAGACCTGACCGGTCAGGTCTGCGCGGATTCTATAGGTACGAGAATCTATTCTGGCTTTGGTGGGCAGGTTGACTTCATTCGTGGCGCAGCTCAATCCAAAGGCGGGAAGCCGATTATTGCGCTTACTTCATCGGCTAAGAATGATACGATTTCGAAGATTGTACCGACCCTGCAAGTTGGCGCGGGTGTTGTTACGACGCGCGCCGATGTTCATTATGTGGTCACCGAGTTCGGCGTGGCTTACCTGCATGGAAAAAACCTTAATGAGCGCGCCCATGCATTGATCAACATCGCACACCCTAATTTCAGGGACGATTTGACCAAAGCAGCCAAAGAGCGAAAGCTAATATGAAGCTAGAACATATTGGTATTGCTGTGAAAAGCATTGAGGAGCGATTAAGGCTCTGGCGAGATCTTTTTGGATTTTGTTTTGAAATGGATGAAGAGGTGCCAGAACAAAAGGTAAGGGTCGCAACGTTAGATATCGGAGGAGTGGCTATAGAACTCTTAGAACCGCTTTCCGATGATAGCCCGATCGCCAAGTTCATCGAGAAACGAGGTGAAGGTCTGCATCACCTAAGTTTTAAAGTAGATGACATAGAAAGCAAGATAGAGGAGTTGAAAGACAGGAACATAAGAATGATTGATGAGGTTCCAAGGAAAGGAGCCCATTGTTCAGCGATAGCATTTATTCATCCTTCAGCTACTGGTGGTGTTTTGATAGAACTGAGTCAAAAGGAAGACAACTAAGAGGGGGTATGATGCATATTGAGACCGATGTTGTGCACGGTGGGCAGCATCCTGATAAAGTCACCGGGGCTTTATCCCCACCGATTTATCAGACTTCGACATTTGCCTTTCGTGATGCTGACCACGGCGCACGGCTTTTTAAGGACGAGGAGGAAGGTCATATATACACACGTATCAGCAATCCAAATATCGATTTGCTGGCAAGTAAGATGGCGTTGTTGGAATCTGCCGAGGCTGGATCGGTATTCGCTTCCGGTCTTGCTGCCATTTTCAATACCGTAGTGAGCGTTGCCAAATCAGGTGAACATATTGTTTCTGATGATACGATATACGGTGGTACATTTACGCTCTTGAAAGAGATCATGCCCACACTCGGCATCGAGGTTACTTTCGTCGACGCTACAGATCTGAACAAGTTGTTCGATACAATAAATGATCGTACGAGAATGTTATTCATCGAGACACCGGCAAATCCGACGTTGAAAATAATCGATATCGGTGAATGTGCGAAACTTGCGCGCGATAAGAGTGTGTCACTGTGTGTGGATAATACTTTTGCGACACCGTGTCTGCAGAGACCAATTGAACTTGGTGCCGATATTGTTCTGCATTCAGCAACAAAATACCTGAGCGGTCATGGTGACATCATTGGTGGAGTGGTAGTCGGGAAAAAAGACTTCAACAAAAGGCTATGGGATAAAGGTAAAGAAATCGGTGCATCAATTTCCCCATTCAATGCGTGGTTAATCCTGAGGGGGTTGAAGACACTAGCGGTCCGCATGGAGAGGCATTGTTTCAATGCCTTTAAAATCGCCAATTATCTTGCCAAGCACAAGAAAATTGAGCAAGTATATTATCCTGGATTATCAATACATCGCGGACATGATCTGGCAAAGAGACAGATGAGTGCTTTTGGTGGTATGATTGGATTTGATGTGAAGGGTGGAAAGGAAGCGGGTAAAGTACTTATGAACTCAGTCGAATTGTGCACCCTCGCTGTCAGCCTTGGTGATGTCGATACTCTTATCGAACATCCTGCTTCGATGACCCATTCAACATATAATGAAGAAGAGCTGAGAGCTTGTGGCATAGGTTTTGGTTATGTACGACTGTCGGTGGGGCTTGAGTATGCTGACGATCTCATCGATGATTTGGAACAAGCACTAGCTAAAATATAGTCTATGGGTTGAGGTTGAGATGCTGGATATACTTATATTTAATCCAGCTTCATAACCCCAACCCAATACTTGTCTTTCGGAAGGAGGTTTGATGGTCGGTATTGTCGGATACGGTTCTTATTTGCCGAGATATCGGATAAAGGTTGAGGAGATTGCTAAGCAGTGGGGACGCAATGCAGAAGCAGTGAAACGCGGGCTGTTACTCAAGGAGAAGACGGTACCTGGGATGGATGAGGATACAATAACAATCTCGGTTGAAGCAGGGAAGAATGCATTGAGACGTGCTCAGATCGACCCGACCGAAATCGGCGCTCTTTATATTGGTTCGGAGTCACATCCTTACGCGGTGAAACCATCCGGTACCGTGGTCGCAGAGGCGTTGGGGATAGTACCTGATGTGCACATCGCCGACTACGAATTCGCTTGCAAGGCAGGCACCGAAGCCATGTTTGTGGCATATAGCCTGGTGAAGGCGGAACAGATGAAATACGCGATGGCCATCGGTTCGGATACATCACAGGGTGCGCCAGGCGATGCCCTCGAGTTCTCTGCTTCTGCAGGAGGTTCGGCGTTTATTTTTGGCAAA
The DNA here is from genome assembly GCA_001303785.1 of Caldifarciminota bacterium SM23_42. Classification (GTDB taxonomy): domain Bacteria; phylum Hydrothermota; class Tepidihabitantia; order SM23-42; family SM23-42; genus SM23-42. The sequence goes on from LJUJ01000009.1 coordinate 86,064, forward strand.
GAAAACACCGTTGCCGATGTGATAGAGACACATTCGTATACAACAGATACGCCCGATTTCTGGCGGCGCGAAGGTGCTTTCTATCCACTCCATGGTGGTAGATTCACCGGTGCCCCTGCTTATTTCAAGCACATTTTGGGTGCCGGCGAGGCCATTCTGAAGAAGAGCGGTCTTAGGGCATCTGATTTTACTTATGCGATATTCCATATGCCTAACGGTAAGTTCCCTTTATCTGTGGGTAAGAAGTTAGGATTCAAAAAGGAGCAGCTTGAGCCCGGCTGGGTCGTTCCGTTAATGGGCAATACCTATTCGGGTTCGTCACCGACCGGCTTTTCGGCAACCCTGGATGTTGCGCAACCTGGTAATCTTGTTCTCTTAGTTTCTTTTGGATCTGGTGCGGGTAGTGATGCATTTGTGTTTAAGGTGACCGAAAAAATAAATGAGGTAAGAGACAGAGCGGAAAAGGTTAAGGATCTACTCGAAAATGGTCGTATCTACTTGGACTACGGTCAATACGCCAAATTCCGCGGTAAAATCATAATGAACGAATAAACCACTGAACACACTGAATGGAAAAGATACAGAAAACACTGAACGAAAGGGATACTGAACGCACTGAAGCGGAAAATGGCGAAGTGGGATTACAGGAAATAGAGAGAGCGAGAGAATTGTACAGCAAAAAATACGATGAATACCCTTACTCGGATGTCACGCAGAAAATAATCGGATGCGCAATACATGTCCACAAGAATCTAGGTCCAGGTTTCAAAGAGTCTGCGTACGAGAACGCACTTTTAGTTGAGTTAGATAGACGAGAAATACCCTATGAGCGTCAAAAACCAGTGGCGATCAACTACAAGGGCAAAGAGGTTGGAACATATAGGATAGATCTGGTGGTCGCCGAAAAGATAATAGTTGAACTGAAGGCTGTTAAGAGTATCAATATTGAAGATCGCAGGAATCTTTCGAAATATTTGAAAGCAACTAACACGAGAGTGGGTTTGCTATTGGATTTCTCTAAGCCTACAATAGAGATAAAGCGACCAGTCTTATAAGGAGGCTGTTGGGTTTTCAGTGTTAAAGGGGGTATAATGAGAGAGGTTGCGGTAGTAGGATGTGGTATGACGAAGTTCGGAGAGTTATGGTCACAGTCTTTGCGGGACATATTCGTCGAAGCTGCACTAAAAGCAATTGATGATGCACATGTCGATCACATTGATTCGATGTACGTTGGTTCAATGACGCCGGGTCTTTTTATCGGTCAGGAGCACATCGGAGCGCTCATGGCTGACTATCTTGGTACGGCATCAATTCCAGCTGTGCGTGTTGAATCCGCCTGTTGTTCTGGTGGAATGGCAATGCGCCTTGGATATTTTGAAATCGCCTCGGGTCATAGTGAAATCATTCTCGTGGGAGGTGTTGAGAAGATGACCGATGGCGCCGATGTTACGTATGCGCTTGCAACGGCTGCGGATCAAGAGTACGAGGTATATCACGGTATCACATTCCCGGGATTGTATGCCATGATCGCAAAGGCACATATGTACAAGTATGGTACGACACGCAAGCAACTTGCCATGGTTTCAGTGAAGAATCACCACAACGGTGCATTCAATCCTAATGCTCAGTTCCCAGGCGAAGTCACCGTTGAACAGGTTATCAACGCGACTATGGTAGCCGATCCTTTGACCGTGCTTGATAGCTCACCGGTGTCAGATGGGGCGGCCTGTGTGATTCTGGCGTCGATGGATGCTGCAAGTAAGTTGCAGATTCCTTTGATCAAGGTTTTGGGTAGCGGCGCGGCTACCGATACTTTTGCACTCCACGCTCGCGAGGATATCACGGCGCTGAAAGCGGTCCAACTTTCTGCCAAAGCTGCGTATGAGATGGCCAAAGTGATGCCTACTGATATAAATTTCGCGGAGGTCCACGACTGCTTCTCCATTGCAGAAATATGCATTATTGAAGAACTTGGTTTTACGGATAAAGGCAAAGGGGGGTCTTTCACTGAACAAGGCCGCACAGCCCTCGAGGGACCGATACCGGTAAACCCCTCAGGAGGACTGAAATCCAAGGGCCATCCAGTGGGTGCAACTGGTGTTGCTCAAATTGTCGAAACCGTGGAACAATTGCGAGGCGCTGCAGGGAAACGACAGGTCAAGAATGCGAGAATAGGTTTGACACAGAACATGGGTGGGTCAGGCGCATCGTCGGTCGTACATATTTTTGCTCTGCAAAAATGATGATTCAAACAGATATGCACAGATGCAGACGGATAGCAATCGTTTTGCATCAGCCTCAATCCGTTTGCATCGGTTTTCACGAAAGAAAGGAGTGAAAAATGCCATCACCAAGATACCATAGAGAGATACCACAGAGATATCGACTCGAAGCCGCAAAGTGTAAGGAATGTGGTCGGATGTCGTTTCCTCCTCGGAGGGTTTGTAGTAACTGTGGAGCACGGGAATTTGAGATGACAAAATTGTCAGACCATGGGAAAATATTGACCTATACCACAATACGAGTAGCACCCAAGGATTTTGAGAATCAGGTACCTTACAATGTGGCAATTGTTGAGTCAGAAAATGGTGTAAGGGTGACGACCCAAGTTGTTGATTGCAAACCAGAGGACCTGGAGATTGGTAAGAGGGTTAAATTCGTTTTCCGCAAGTTGTATTCCGAAGGTCACACAGGAATAATCTGTTATGGATATAAGGCAGTACTTATCTAAGCACGAAATCCTAAACAATATCAAATGACAAAAATCATAAATCCGAAACTTGTAAATCATTGTGGTTTTGAAATTCGGATTTGTTTCGGATTTCGATATTAGGATTTCGGATTTGAGAGGCTTATGTACAAAATAGAATCAAAGATAAAAACAAATAGCCGCGAGTTTAGGGAAAACAAGGCAGTGATGGAAAAGGCCGTAAGCACTCTGAAGGACCGTTTGAAGCAGGTGAGGAAAGGCGGCCCTGAGTATATGCATAAGAAACATGCAGAGCGAGGTAAGTTGTTCGTCCGTGAGAGACTGGAGCGACTCTTTGACCCTGATACACCATTCATGGAGCTAAATCAATTGGCTGCTTGGGACATGTATGATAATGGTCATCCTGCTGCGGCGATGGTTACGGGCATTGGTCTCGTCCATAACCGTGAGGTAATGGTTGTCGCTCATGATGCTACGGTAAAGGGTGGCACTTATATACCTGAAACGATTAAGAAGCATATTCGAGCTCAAGAGATTGCAATCGAAAACAGGTTACCGTGTATATATTTGGTTGATTCGGGTGGCATTTTCTTACCGCTGCAGGTGGGTACTTTCCCTGACAAGTATCACTTCGGCAGAATCTTTTTCAACCAGGCTCGCATGTCTGCAGATAATATACCTCAGATATCTGTAGTACTTGGCTTTTGCACGGCTGGCGGTGCCTACCAACCTGCGATGAGCGATGAAGTGGTCATCGTGAAGGGTGCGGGTACCATCTATATAGGTGGACCCCCTTTGGTTAAGGCCGCGACTGGTGAGGTCGTGACAGAAGAAGATTTGGGTGGCGCGGATGTTCACTGTCGGATTAGCGGCGTGGCGGACCACTATGCAATGAATGATGAACATGCCCTGGAGATGACGAGGAATATTGTTGAGAACGTATCGAGGATAAACAAGTACCCACTGGAACGCGTGCAGACCGTGGAACCAGCATATGACCCAAGTGAGCTTTATGGTATCATCCCGGCTGATCTTAGAAAACCGTTTGATGTGCGCGAGGTCATCGCCCGTATCGTTGACGGTAGTGAGTTTCATGAATTCAAAGCGCTCTATGGTCCCACTCTGGTATGCGGTTTTGCTCGCGTGATGGGTTACCCGGTGGGAATTTTGGCTAACAATGGAGTATTATTCTCTGAGTCATCGCAAAAGGGTTCCCATTTTGTATCCATGTGCGCGGTACGCAGGATTCCAATTCTCTTCCTGCAGAACATCACTGGGTTCATTGTTGGTAAGCGGTACGAACACGGGGGAATAGCAAAGGATGGCGCCAAGTTGATTCATGCGGTAGCCAATGCGCAGGTGCCGAAATTTACTATTATCATCGGTAATTCCTACGGCGCGGGCAACTATGGTATGTGTGGGCGTGCCTATGATCCGCGTCTGTTATGGATGTGGCCAACGGCGAAGATCTGTGTGATGGGTGGCGAACAGGCCGCAGGTGTGTTGACCGACATCAAAGTGAGGGCTTTGACCAAACAGGGGAAGAAGCTAACCAAAGACAAGATAGAAGAGATTAGAAAGCCGATACTGGCGAAGTATGAGTATGAGTCGAGCGCCTATTACTCTACGGCAAGGCTCTGGGACGATGGTATAATAGATCCATCGGACACGAGAGAAATATTGGGTCTCGCCATTTCCATGTCCTTGAATGCACCGATACCCGAACATAAGTTCGGCGTGTTCAGGATGTAGTCGATCGCAAATCCGAAGCACTAAATCCGAAATTCGAAACAATACCTAATGACCGAAATCCAAAATTCTAAACTGTTTTGAAAATTGGGATTTGGAATTTGTTTCGGATTTCGATATTAGGATTTCGTATTTAGAATGAAGGGGGTTTGATGGCAAAGATAAGCTTGAAAAAACTGGTCAGGGAAATTAAGGAACCGTGGCAGCCAAGGGACATATTACATGTTCATCAAACCGCGCTTAGAATAGCCAAACTTGATGGAGCTTATGGTTGGCATGTGCATTTGCACGAGGATGAGTTCTTCTTGGTGTTGAAAGGTAGGATATATATCGATACTGAAGAAGACTCGATCGAGCTTAAAGAATACGAAGGATATCTTGTGAAACGCGGGATCAGACATCGTTCGCGAACCAAGAAACCTGCTTGGGTGATGCTCGTTGAGCCGGTTATAACTAAGACAAAGGGTGAGCGTACTGATTGATTAGCGAGTTTACATAAGAGTTAAGGGGGTGTTTCCCATGCGAGAAGCGAAGTATCAAACAATTGTTTATGAACTTCAAGATGACATCGCACGCGTGACTTTCGATCGCCCTGATGTCCATAATGCCTTTAATGACATAATGATCAGCGAATTGATTGACGTATTCGATGAAATAGACAAGCGTTCAGAAGCACGCGTGGTGGTGGTGACTGGTAGGGGTAAGTCTTTTTGTGCCGGCGCCGACCTGAATTGGATGCGTCGAGTCAAGGATTATTCATATGAAGATAACCTCCGCGAATCACTAGAGCTCTCAGACATGCTCTATAAGATATACGCCTCTTCGAAACCGACGATCGCCCGAGTGAACGGAGCAGCAATAGGAGGTGGGACCGGACTCGTTGCGGTTTGTGATATTGCAATTGCAGCTGACAGCGCGAAGTTTAGTTTCAGTGAAGTGAAGATCGGACTCATCCCCGCTTGTATTTCGCCGTATGTCGTCAAGAAGTGTGGCGAGGGACAATGTCGGGAGTTTTTTCTGACCGGTGAAAGGCTGACGGCAGATAAAGCACAAAGGGCTGGCCTCGTTAACAAAGTAGTGGCGTTAGATGAGCTTGATGATACTGTCGATCAGTTTGTCAATCAGTTAAAATCCAGCGGGCCTGAAGCAGTCACAAGATGCAAAGAACTGTTGAGAAATGTGCCACACATGTCCTATGATGATGTTAAGAAATATACGGCAGAAGTGATTGCTCAAATACGCATGTCAGATGAGGGGCAGGAAGGGATGCTCGCGTTTCTTGAAAAACGGAAACCGAAGTGGAACGAATAGCATGCGGTATCGCTATGCTCGCAGGAAACGCGCCGTGAAAATCCTAAGCACGAAATCCGAAATACTAAACAATCTCAAATACCAAAATACCAAATTCAAAACAGGTTTTGGAGTTTTGAACATTAGAATTTTGGATTTGTTTCGGATTTCGAAATTCGGATTTCGAATTTAAAAATGATGTTCAAAAAGATTTTAATCGCTAATAGAGGTGAAATAGCCATCCGCATTGCCAGGGCATGCAGGGAACTTGGCATACGAGCGGTCGGGGTATACTCAACAGTCGACGAGAATGCCCATCATCTTCGATACATGGATGATACCCACTGGATAGGTGATTCGCCACCCCAGGCAAGCTATTTGAATATTTCAAACGTTATCGATGTCGCTGGGCGAGCCGGTGCTCAAGCAATTCATCCGGGCTATGGGTTTCTGGCGGAAAATTCAGATTTTGCTAAGGCATGTGAGGAGAGTGGTCTTGTATTCATAGGTCCTAGTTCGAATGCATTGGCTCTGGTTGGTGACAAAGTAGCATCGCGCAATACGGTTCAGAAAGTTGGTGTGCCGATAATACCCGGTATGCGAACCGTTGGTAAAGATTCAAGCGGCTTTAAGAAAATGGCCAAGAAAGTCGGATACCCGGTCATTGTGAAGGCATCTATGGGTGGTGGTGGTAAGGGCATGCGTATCGTTCGCACCGAAAAGGAATTGGAAGCGAGTATTGCCGCCGGACAAAGGGAAGCCAAGAGTGCATTCGGGGATGCATCGGTTTACTTGGAGAAATACATAGAAAAACCACGTCACATAGAATTTCAGGTGCTCAGGGATCACCACGGCAATGTGGCTCATCTTTTCGAACGCGAATGTTCGATTCAGCGTCGTCATCAGAAGATAATTGAAGAGACTCCTTCCGCGGCGCTCGACGATGAGCTACGCATGAATATGGGCGAGGCTGCAAAAAAGGTCATTGAGATTGCCGAGTACACCAATGCCGGTACGGTGGAGTTCCTCCTCGATGAAAACCGTAACTTTTACTTTCTCGAGGTTAATGCGCGAGTGCAAGTTGAACATCCAATCACCGAGATGGTGACTGGAGTCGACTTAGTTCGACAGCAAATACGTATTGCCGCTGGTGACAAAATTAATTTGAGTCAAGCAAGTATCAAACAGCGCGGTCATGCAATTGAGGCAAGAATCTACGCCGAGGACCCAGAGAACAACTTCCTGCCATGCCCGGGTAGGATTCTGTACCTGAATGAACCGAGTGGTCCTGGTATTAGGGTTGATTCTGGTATATATCAGGGTTGGGATGTGCCACCGCATTATGATCCCATTCTATCCAAATTGATAGTCTGGGCAGAGAATAGGGATGTTGCGATAGAGCGAATGTCCAATGCACTGAAAGACTACATCGTCTTGGGTATAAAAAACAATCTCGGCTACTTGAAACGTATTATGGGTACGTCGAAATTCACCAAAGGGGATTATGACACGCATTTCATTGATGAAAACGAAGAGGAGCTGAGTATACCTAAAGAAAACATCCATGTGGTTCTGGTTGCAGCAGCGTTGCTTGCTGCAGAAAAGAAAGGCGTATCAGTGGAATCGGGTGGCACTCAGGTACGGCGTGACACCACACCATGGCAAGAACTTGGGCATTGGGAGATATGCGAAGATTGATGCGGTTGTTGTGGATAATTATCATTCGCCTCAGCAGGTAGGCATAAAATGGAAAACCGTTTGCGACATCTAAACGAAATACACTTGATCAAACTGGCTAAAGAAAAGGACGGGTACAAGGCAATAATCGGTGATGCTGAGTATAAAGTAAGCGATCTTTTCGTAAAGGAAAACTTGATTTGCTTTAGGATTGACGGTGAGCTGCGTGTGATATATCATGCTCAGGATAGCGGAACAAGATATATGGCACTTGCTGGAGAACACTATGTAGTCGAAACAGTTAAGGCTCGGGAATCTGGTGCGAAGAGTACTGTCCCGCAAGAGGAAAACAGCGTTACATCACAAATGCCCGGACTGTTGGTCAAATTACCAGTTGCCGTGGGTGATAAGGTCAAGGCGGGTGAGACACTTGCGATCGTGGAGGCAATGAAGATGCAGAATGAACTGCGCGCACCCCGCGACGGTACAGTCGAGAAAATCAACTTTCAGGAAGGTGAACAGGTAGATGCTCTGCAAGCCATAGTTGAACTCGCTGACCTACATGAAAAGCAGTGAACGCGGATTCTCTCAGCTCGTCGTCGAAGTCGGTGAAACGCGAAGCACTAAATTCGAAATACTAAACAATATCAAATACTAAATCACAAATTTCAAAACAGGTTTTGGAGGTTCCAACATTAGAATTTTGAGTTTGTTTCGTAATCTCGGTATTCGTATTTAGGATTTGAAAGGTATGCATTTCTTAGCAATCGTGGCATCGGAGCGACGCAACGGCAATAGCGACCTCCTGGGCCGTCTTGCTATTCGCTATGCTTTGAAGGTTGGCGCGGACTCCGGGGAGATGATATACCTGAAGGACTACGACATAAAGCAATGTCGCGGTTGTCTCAACTGCATCAGTAAGCAACAGAAATGCCGGCTTGACGATGACCTGTATGAATTGCTCGACGTCATGAAAGATGCGGACAAAATGCTCCTGATTGCGCCGGTCTATGTTCTTACGATACCGGGTAAGTTGAAAATGCTCCTAGACCGTTACCTGGCAATATCAAAGTATCTGAGCATCCAGGATGCAGGGCATGCGACGAGTATTGGAGTTGCCGCTCTTCCTGAATGGCATCAATTCCAATTGCCGCTTATGAACATTGTTCTTTTATCTCTTGGTAGGCGTGTCGTTGAGAGTTTTATCGTGTACGGCGCTGGGCCGGGTGAGGTCTTGCTCAATGACAGCGTAGCAAATGTGCAAGCGGCGGTGGACCGATTGGTCAGTTATCAGGACGAACGCTATGAGTCGGTCGTGACTAGGAGCTGTCCGATTGACTTCAGTAATATTTTCGAACACGTGAAAGGGAACCAATATCGTTGCCCGGTCTGTTTGACGCCGGCAAGATTGACAGAGGGCGGATTTTACTTCGATGCTTCTGATCTCAACAGCCACCGTTGGACGCAACAAAAGCTTGCAGATCATTTCAATAATTGGATTTTGCAAACGAGGCCGCGCTTCAAATCTATGTTGAAGGAAATAGTGAAGAAAAAGAGAGAAATGGGTTTTTGATAGGGAGTGTACCGAATGGATAGAATACTACACGAGAAATTGAGGTGCGATATACAGCAGAAGATGAATTCAAATTTGGATACACAGGAGAAACTGAGTGTGGTCTGTAGATTGGTTAGAGAACATGTACCAAAGTACGACTGGGTTGGGTTTTATATAGTATCTTCGAATAAAGAACTCATCCTTGGCTCTTATGCAGGTGAGCCAACGGAACACACACATATTCGCTTCGGCCAAGGCATTTGTGGGCAAGCAGCTGAGCAGAAGAAAACATTAGTTGTGCAGGATGTCAAAAAGGAGACAAATTATCTCTCTTGTAGCCCCAAAGTACAATCGGAGATAGTCGTGCCGATATTTAGGAACGGCGAAATTATTGGTGAACTAGATATCGACTCTCATCGGCTCGCGGCATTTGATGAGAGCGACCGCGCATTTCTTGAGGATATTTGCGACGTGGTGTCGCGTCTTTTGTAGGAGCGGTAACAGCAAATAGTGGAAACAAGCCAGGCGAATTTGAATTTTGTGTGTACGCGGGGAAAGATGTGGCAACTCGTTGAAGAACGTGATATGTTTTGCGTGTCTAATTGTGCTTGTCGGGAAGAAAAGACTGGTTCTGAATGCAAAATTCATGAAAGGAGGCGACATGCCTTATGAGTACATACTTGTTGACAAAGCTGATAAAATAGGGTTTGTGAAAATCAATCGCCCTGATGTGTATAATGCAGTCAGTGTTGAGGCAATGCTAGAGTTGGAAAAGGCCGTGCAGGATTTCAATAATGATCGTGAAGTTTCGGTCGTCGTTATCACCGGCGAGGGGAAATCTTTTGTGTCTGGTTCAGATATTTCAAGACTAGTAGAGATGGATTCACTGACAGCCCGTGAATACAGCCAAATCGGACAGAGGGTTTTAGCGTTCATCGAAAACATGGAGAAGCCAGTAATTGCTGCGGTTAACGGTTTTGCCCTTGGTTCGGGATGCGAGCTGGCAATGGCATGCGATATTAGAGTTGCTTCCGAGAAAGCAAAGTTCGGGCAGCCTGAGGTGAAACTTGGTCTGATACCGGGACATGCTGGTACCCAAAGGTTAGCCAGGATTGTAGGCATCGCTAAGGCGAAGGAGCTAATCTTCACCGGCGAGATGATCGATGCCCAGGAAGCCTTGCGTTTGGGATTGGTGAACAAAGTCGTAGCACCCGATGTACTTCTTGAAGAAGTGAAAAGTATTGCGAGAAAGATAATAGAAGTTGGCCCGACCGCCGTGCGCATTGCGAAGACAGTCATTAATCGCGGGATTGATGCCAATCTAACCACGGCAAATTCTTATGAAACAGAAGCTTTCAGTATACTCTTCTCAACTGAGGAGGCTAAGGAAGGAATGACCGCGTTTCTCGAGAAGAGAAAACCAAACTGGAACAAATAAATCCGAAATACAAATAGTAAGTATCTTACTAGCGTTGGGGTTGGGATGCTGGAACTACTGAGAACGAAGAAATTCATTTTTCTGTTTTTGTTTGGGACATTAGGATTTGGAATTTGTTTAATATTTCGATATTCGGATTTCGAATTTTCCGCTAGGAAGGAGGTTTGATGAACTTGGATGAGAGACTCCAGGATGTGACTGTTATAGGTGCTGCAGGGAAGATGGGCAGTGGTATCGGTGTATTGATTGCCCAAGAGATGGCGAAGCTGAAGCTGAAGCCCGAAAACAAAGACAAGGTTTATCGATTGAATTTGATTGACGTGAGCGAGCAGGCATTGGATGGCCTGAGGGCGTATATGAAGGCACAGCTCCTCAAGGTAGCAGAGAAATCAACTGTTCTGCTCCGTAGTCTTTACGAAGATCGGAAGGATCTCGTTGAGAATAGTGAAATAATAAATGCCTTCGTCGATGATTCAACGCGCGTTCTGAACTTCGGGACGGATCTGGCCATGGCTAAGAACAGCCATCTTGTGTTTGAGGCTATCTTTGAAAATGAGAAAGTGAAAACAAAAATCTACAGGCGACTGAATAAGATGTGCGGTGCGGATGCATTTTACCTCACGAATACTTCAAGTATCCCGATCGGCCATCTGGATGAAAAGGCCGGTCTTGGTGGTCGGCTCATAGGCTATCACTTCTATAATCCACCCGTTGTCCAGAAATTGGTGGAAGTCATTACCGCTAAGAACACAATCGATGAGTTGAAAGAGATAGCCAAGGAGCTTGGTAATCGGTTGCGCAAGACGTTGGTGCCGGCAAGCGATATTTCGGGTTTCATTGGTAACGGCCACTTCATGCGTGACGGACTACACGCAATCAGCGAGGTTGATCGGCTCAAGAGCAGGTTCCGATATGTAGGTGCGGTTTATGTGATGAATCGAATTTCCCAGGATTTTCTAGCACGGCCGATGGGGATATTCCAGCTCATCGACTATGTGGGTATCGATGTATTTCAATGCATATTGAAGGTGATGCGAACTCATCTTGGTGATAAGGCATTGAGGAGCAGATTGATCGACAAGATGGTTAAGGAAAAAGTGCTGGGTGGTCAATATGCTGATGGTTCACAGAAAGATGGTTTTCTGAAGTACGAGAAGAATCGGCCGGTTGGCATATATGATATCAGAAAGCACGAATACCAACCCGTTACAGAAGACTGGAAAAAGAGAGTTGACGCGAAAATAGGATCTTTGCCTGAGGGCTTCGTATCCTGGCGGGCCCTACTCATGGATAGTAAGAAGGATGAGAAACTGAAAGCGCATTTTACACAACTAAAGGAGATGGATACGCTCGGTGCTGAACTTGCAATGGACTATTTGAAGCAGACCGGAGCAATTGCTCAAGACTTGATAAGTCAAGGTGTGGCGAAGACGAAGGATGATGTAAACGCAGTGCTCAAGAACGGATTTTTCTGGCTATATGGACCGATTAATGACTACCTCTAAGGCAAAATACGAAGCACTGAATTCGAAATACTAAACAATACTAAATGACCAAAACACAAAATTCAAAACAGGTATTAGAATTTAGAACATTTGGATTTTGAATTTGTTTCGGATTTCGATATTCGGACTTAGGATTTGCTCAGAAAGGAGCTATTATGTCTTTTTTCAGAAAGAAAGTATATGCTTGCGCCGGATTCTATACTGTTTCATTGGGGACCGGGAGAAAGGAATTTCATCCTAAGAAACCACGTCCGGGTCTTGAGCATTACATCAAGGATGCCGGACTCGGGTCGATCGAACAGATAAGAAACCCCGAACATATTGATGAAGGGGTCATTGGGAATTTTGTAGCCGCAAGATTCTGCCATCAAGGCAATCTCGGCGGTTTCTTCCCCTATATACACGATACTTTCCAATACAAGCCTTGCGTGCGGGTTGAGGGCGCATGTGATTCAGGAGGCTTGGCACTAGTTGCTGCGGTTAAGACGATTCTTGCTGACCTGGCTGATTCGGTATTGTGCATTGGTGTTGAAGTGCAAAACTCGGTGAAGGCGGTCTATGGTGCAGACTACCTTGCCGCTGCGGGCTGGTACTCGGGAGAGAGAAAGAAGGGGCATGCTTATTTCTTCCCGGATCAGTTCTCGCAGCGTGCGGGTGCTTGTTTTGACAAATTCGGTTTTGAGAAATTCCGTCCTGGTATGGCTCAGTGGTATGTTAACGCAATCGAAAACGCTCGTAAGAATCCCAAAGCACAAGAATACCACAACAGGAATTCCGACCTACACGCGACTGGAATGACATCGCCAAACCCAAAGGCGTTTTGTGAATATATCAATGTTTTTGATTGTTCAAAGGTATCGGATGGTGGCGCCGCACTTATTTTTGCTTCCGAAGAAGGCTTGAAAAAAATCGGCGTGGACAAAAAAGATGCCGTCGAAGTTGTTGCATACGCCCAGGTCCAGGATAACCTAACTACACCACCACCTGATTTGACTAAGTTGACGACTTGCGAGATTGCCGCAAAGCGAGCATACGAGCGGGCGAATATACAACCGAAAGACCTCTGTGTATTAGACGTTCATGACTGCTTCACGGTTGCTGGTTTGTTGGCGGTTGAGGCCGCAGGTTTCGCGGGTTACGGTGAAGGCGCTGATTTCGTGAAGGATGGTAATACAAAGCTTGATGGAACCATACCCACCAATACGTCGGGCGGTTTAATTGGGTACGGTCATCCAACCGGCGCGACCGGGGTCAGACAGGCAGTAGATGTTGTGCATCAACTATCTAGTAGGGCCGGTGACTATCAGGTACGGATCAGCGCTGATAGACCGTATGGTATGATATCAAGCATGGGCGGTAATGACAAGACCGTGGTGGCCATGATATTCAGAAAGACTGAATAGTCCAGAATGGGATTCTGATGATCGTCGGCAGGAAGTTCTATCAACTCACTGAGATTGGTTCCACTAACGATTATGTCAAGAGCGAACTCAGTGATGCACCAGAAGGAACTGTAGTCATTGCTGATGTTCAGACCGCAGGCAAGGGAAGAATGGGGCGGGATTGGTATTCCCCGGAAGGCGGCTTATGGATGTCGGTTTTACTCCAGCACAGCGAAAATTGCCTGATTCCATTGACGGCCGGCGTTGCGATATGTGAGGCATTTCATAACTACAGCATTAGACCAAACATCAAATGGCCTAATGATATATTGCTGCATGGTAAGAAAGTTGCCGGCATCTTGACGGAGGTCATTGACGACAGGGTCATATTGGGCATGGGTATTAATCTGAATGTTCGCCAGTTCCCGGACGATTTAATAGGCAGGGCGAGTTCTGTACTCATTGAGACCAGGAAGCATTTTGACGCGCAAGCGTTCTGCCAGCATCTGTGTAAAACACTCGATGAGAATTATAGGATCTTAAAAGATGAACAGGTTGATACATTACTTGCCAAATGGCGTAACTACTCGGTAATGCTTGGCCGCGATGTGACAATCAAGCTTCCCGATAGAACGGTATTTGGCCGGGTATTGGATATCGACCGGCGGGGCGCTTTGATCGTCGTGCGTGCCGATTATGGCGTTGAGCATATTATCGCAGGCGAATGTAGATTGTTGAACTGATAAAGAAGGAATAGTTGTTATATTTTTCGGATTTTTCATGAGACATAAGATATGATACAAATCTACACGGGTAACGGAAAAGGGAAAACAACTGCAGCTCTGGGTCTCGCCATGCGTGCTGCAGGTCACGGCATGAAGGTGATCGTCATACAGTTCATGAAGGGAAAGATCAATTATGGTGAGTTACAGGCTGTGAAGATGATTTCGGGTATTACAATCGAACAATATGGCCGAGCTGATTTCGTTGACCATGATAATCCGGATCCAGAAGACATACGTCTGGCTCAAGAAGGACTGAAGCGCGCCGAGGAAACGATCATTTCCAAGGACTATGACTTGGTCATCCTTGACGAGATAAACGTAGCCGTTGATTTCGGTCTGATCCGGGTTGCAGATGTAGTCACGTTGTGCAATAAGAAACCCGAGGAAGTAGAATTAGTGCTCACCGGCCGGTATATGCCCGAAGAATTAGCAGAGTGTGCCGATCTTATCACCGAGTGTCGTGAGCTAAAACACTATTTCCAGAAGGGTGTGCGGGCGAGAAAGGGTTTTGATTACTAGGATTGACACAGCAGCTTATTTGCGTAGAATAGGCAAGGAGGTCTAATGATAGTTCCCCTTGAGAAAATTTGGCACAAATTCCAGAACAAGTACAAGGCAATAAATATTGCGTCTTTGGAAGCGAGGAGGTTGAAGGAAGAGCAAGGTAAAGGGCTCGTGGACGAAAAAATGAATCCAGTTTTGGAATCAATAAGAAAGCTGTTGGGTGGGAAGATCAAGTATAACGAATGAAGGTATTGTTGGGCGTATGTGGCTCAATTGCAGCCTACAAATCCCTTGAGTTAGCCAGATTGCTGCAGAAGCAGGGTGCTGAGGTGCGCTTTTTGCTTACAAAATCAGCACAGCATTTTGTCACCCCGCTAACCTGTCAGACATTATCGAAAAACGAAGTGTATGAAGAGCAGTTTGTGTTGACCAAGGGTATTAAGCATTTGACCCTATCCGAGTGGTCAGATATTTTTGTCGTTGCCCCGGCAACGGCCAACATCGTTGGCAAGGCAGCCTGTGGCATTGGTGATGATCTTTTGTCAACAACACTACTTTCATTCACTAAACCGGTACTTTTTGTGCCGGCAATGGATCAGGGCATGTGGGATAATGCGATAGTCCAGAAGAACGTCATGAT
Organism: Caldifarciminota bacterium SM23_42; assembly: GCA_001303785.1. Lineage (GTDB taxonomy): Bacteria > Hydrothermota > Tepidihabitantia > SM23-42 > SM23-42 > SM23-42. Next base: position 101,299 of record LJUJ01000009.1, read on the forward strand.
TTTGCGTGGTCACGGGTTTCATTTCTTGGAGCCAAGCGTCGGTGTGCTTGCTTCAGGCAAGATTGGACGTGGGCGGTTTCCTTCAATCGAAACTATTCTGAAAAAAATCGTTGCCGTGTTTGAGGGGCGATGTTCATTGAACAACACTAATTTCCTGGTCACAGGCGGGCGGACCGAGGAAGATCTCGACCCGGTGCGGGTCGTGACAAACCGTTCTTCTGGGCTAATGGCCGCCGAGTTGATGCGCGCGATTTATTGTCGTAATGGCAATGTGAGGGGCATTATTGGTGAAGTGGCGTGTACATTGCCCGAGGAGGTTGAGATAACAAGGGTACGCACAGCCAATGAAATGTCCGGTGCGCTCAGCAAAAACTTCGGCTGGTGTGATTGCTTGATCATGGCCGCCGCAGTTGGCGATTACAGGCCGAAGCGCGGGAGTTCAACCAAGATACATGATGCGGCGTATAGAGTGGATCTTGAGAAGAACGTGGATCTGACTAAAGAAGTGACGAGGCAGAAGGCGGGGCGAGTTGTGGTGGGTTTTTCTCTTGAAGATAAGAATCAAGTGCAGCGCGCGAGAGAAAAGATGAAGAGCAAGAGATTGGATTATGTTGTGATGAATTCATCTTCAGCAGTTGGAGATACGCGCATCAGGGCGAGCATACTGAAGCCTAAGGGCAAGCCGATTGTATGCGAGGAGCAAACAAAATGGCAGTTGGCAAACAGAATCCTCGACGAGTGTTTGCCGCAACTAGCACGTCGGAAAAAGAAGTAGTATATGGAAGAGAAAAACATCCCTCCTCATTCCCTTGAGGCCGAAGAATCAGTCCTGGGTGCAATACTTCTCGACTCAAATGCACTGCCTAAGGCGATGGAGATACTGAACGAAGAACACTTCTATCAGGCGGCAAATCAAAAGATATACCGGGCCATTCTTCATCTTTTTAACCGAAACGTGACCTCGGATCTTGTGACGGTTACTGACTGGCTAAAGCAGAACAAAATGCTTGATGAGGTAGGTGGTCCTGAATACCTTTCTAATCTGGTAGCCAATGTCCTCACAACGGCAAATATCGAACACCACGCGCGTGTGGTATTGGATAAAGCGATAAAGCGTAACGTCATTCATGTATCAATGGAGATGCTGAAGAATAGTTTTGAAGATAGCCAGACCGCCGCAGAATTGGTTGATTATGCGCAGAATACTGTCTTCCAGATCAAGGAGAAAGGGCTGCGCAAAGAGCCGGTTAGCATTAGGGGTTACATTACTAAAATCATAGAGACTGCCGAATCGATGCGTGGGGCAAGGATGGTGACCGGTGTTGAAACAGGATATTATGAACTCGACGAAATAACATCTGGATTGCAGAAGGGCGATTTCATTGTGGTTGCGGGAAGGCCGTCGATGGGGAAGACCGCGTTTGTCCTCAATGTCGCTGCTTTCGCGGCGATTAAGAACAACCTCCCAATCGGTATCTTTTCGGTAGAAATGTCTGGCGAGGCACTGGTGCAGAGGCTGTTGTGCAGTGAAGCGAAGGTTAGTCTGAGAAATCTTCGTAGGGGTATGCTGCGCAATGAGGATTGGGTGAACCTCGCTACTGCGGCCGGTAATCTTGACAAGGCTCCGATCTTCATCGATGACTCTGCCCAGCTTTCGATTTATGAGCTGAAGGCGAAAGCCCGGCGTCTGAAGGCTGATTACAACATCGAGATGTTGATTGTTGACTATCTTCAGCTGTTGGAAGGGCCAAAAATCGCCCGAGCAGTATCGAGACAGCAGGAAATTTCTGAAATATCAAGGTCGCTTAAAGCTTTGGCCAAGGAACTGGACTGTCCTCTGGTTGTGGTCTCCCAGTTGTCGAGAATGCCGGAACATCGAGAGCATAAGAGACCCATTCTGGCTGACCTGCGCGAGAGTGGTGCTATTGAGCAGGATGCCGACGTGGTCATTTTCATTTACCGCGATGAGGTCTATGACCCACAGACCGAGAAGAAGGGTATTGCCGAGATAAACGTGGCGAAGCAGCGTAATGGGCCCACTGGCATCCTCGAGTTAGGATTCTATAATGAGTATACGCAGTTTGCTAATTTGACTCTGAGAGAAGAAGAGATCGTTGAGGAGCCGGGTGAACCTTTTTAACGCAATCGGCGATTATTCTTCTTTCTTTTTCCGTAGCATATTTATCCCTTGGCAGTTAAAGCAAACGGGGTATCGGATATTGCGTCAAGTCTATGAGGTGGGCATCAACTCTCTACCGATTATTCTGCTCATCGCTGCCTTTGTCGGGTTAGTATCCGTCGTGCAGACTTCTTATCAGATTGCGGGCACAATGCCCCGATACATTCTCGGCGCTACTGTTGGCCGCATGGTCATGATTGAATTGGGGCCGATTCTTACTGCACTCATGGTTAGTGGTCGCTGTGCTTCCTCAATGGCTGCTGAGATTGGTACCATGCGTGTAACCGAACAGATCGACGCACTAGAAATCATGGCGATTGACCCATACCGATTTCTGAATTTACCGAGGATCGTTGGTACTTTCATCGCGCTCCCTCTACTCACCGTGATCGCCGAGTTCGATGCGTTGATTGTGAGTAGTACATACGCTCATTACTTCCTGGATGTACCTTTTGATGTTTTCAACTATGGTCTCACGCACTACTTCTACACAAGGGAATTCTTTGGTGGTCTGGTTAAGGCTTTTTTCTTTTCAGGTGTTATCGCAACGTCGGGTTGCTATTTTGGCTTTAAGGTTCGCGGTGGAGCACGTGAGGTGGGCAGAGCGGCTACTCATGCGGTCGTCACTGCTTCGATTCTCGTGCTTGTGTTGGATTTTTTGGTTGCCCTGGTGATATTTGGATGATTGAGGTAAAGGATTTATCGAAGCGATTTGATTCTCTGGTTGTCCTCGACCGCGTGACTTTTCAGATAAGCGATGCGAGCCTGGTTGTGGTACTCGGACCGTCGGGTACGGGCAAGAGCGTACTGTTGAAGGCGATGTTGGGTCTCATGCCGGTAGACGGCGGAGAGGTACTGTTTGATGAGAAGTCAATCCAGACGGCGAGCGAGCTTGAGATTTACAACATAAGAAAAAAGGTGGGTTTTGTGTTCCAGGGTACTGCTTTGTTCGACTCGATGAATGTCTGCGATAATATTGCGTTGCCGCTGATTGAACATACCCGTCTTTCATCAAAGGAAGTGAAAGATCGTGTTTGTCATCTTCTGGATGTCGTTGGCATGGCAGGCAAGGCGCATCTTTATCCGCAATCGCTTTCAGGTGGTATGAAACGTCTCGTCGCCGTAGCGCGTGCGTTGGCCTTGAAGCCTAAGTATCTTTTTTATGATGAACCGACAACCGGTCTTGATCCAATCATGACCGATAGAGTCGTCGCGCTAATCAAGAACTTGAAACAGAGCCATACTAATAGCGGAATTGTCGTGACGCATGATTTGGACACGGCCAGAGCTGTGGGCGATGAAATATATATGCTCAAGAAAGGGCGCATGAACAAGCTCACAAAAATTGAAAAGGAACTTTATGACTAGAGGAATGAGAGAAAGTCTTGTTGGTATATTTGTCATTGTTGGCGTTATTATCTTCATAGCACTGTATACATGGCTATCCGGAAGACTCAGTTTGACTAACACCTACGATGCTGATGTATATTTCGAGGATGTCGAAGGATTGAGAGTTGGCGATCCGGCTTTCGTTTTCGGGATAGAAAAAGGAAAGGTAAAGTCATTAAAGATTGAGGGTGATCGGGTATTGGTTGTTCTGGCAATGGACAGCGATATCGTTCTCCCCGAGGACACGCGTTTTGTCATCCGCGCGGTGAGCTATATTGGTGCTGACAAATATGTCAAGGTAACACCGGGTAAGAGTGACAATATTCCTGAGTTTTATATTGGCATGAGTGGCTCGCTCGAACTCGAGGCGGTGGTGAGCCAACTCGATAGTCTGATCACAACATTCAGCAAGATAGAGATTCCCGATCTAAATGAGGCGGTGGGCAAACTTTCCAGGGACATCACAAGGAATCTCGAACGCCTGTCATCCGTTGTCCGACACCCAGTAGCCAGAATAGAGACACTTGTCATCAGAATGGATTCGATTTCGATGCTGTTGAAGGGCGATGGCACGATGGGTAAGCTGTTGCAGTCCGATGAGCTCTATGAAGAGATTAGGGAAACAAATCTTGCCTTGAAAGCACTCATTACAGATATCAATGAGAATCCCAAGAAATACTTACAAATAAAAGTATTCTAAGTTTTTTGCTATATAGTGACCGAGTGATATGAAGACTAGATTCGTGTGTCAGAATTGTGGTGCCTACGCGCCGAAGTGGCTAGGAAAGTGTCATGAGTGTGGTGCGTACAACACAATGGTTGAAGAGCTCATTGAGAAAAAGATTGTGACTAATAAGACGCGACGTTCCAGACCGGTGTCAATACGGGATATTCCTTTTACATCCAGGGATCGTCGTGCTGTTGGCATTTCAGAACTTGACCGCGTATTGGGCGGTGGTTTTGTCAAGGGCTCGCTAGTCTTATTGGGTGGAGACCCAGGTATTGGCAAATCGACCCTGATGCTACAAATATCTGCGCTCATTGCTGAGAACGGCGGGCGTATTCTCTATGTGAGTGGTGAGGAGTCGCCTTATCAAATCCGCATCCGTGCCGAACGCCTGGAAAGCGCGGCTACAAACATTGATTTGCTCTCGGAGACCGAACTCGATGCAATCCTTGAGTCGGCAAGCGAGTTGAAACCAGAACTCATGGTGGTTGATTCGATACAAACAATATACAAACCCACTTTATCTTCGGCACCTGGCAGTGTTGCGCAGGTCAGGGAGTGTGGGGGCGACCTGATGCGTTTTGCAAAAGAGAGAGATATTACTACTGTGTTGATTGGCCATGTGACGAAATTCGGTGCTATTGCAGGACCAAAGACGCTGGAACATCTCGTTGATACGGTTCTCTATTTCGAAGGCGATAAAACCCAGCAGTATCGTATCCTGAGGGCGATCAAGAATCGCTTTGGTTCGACCAACGAAATTGGAGTATTTGAGATGACCGAGGCGGGCTTGAGAGAAGTCGCGAATCCGTCGAGTCTGTTCATATCGGATTCAACGGCGTCAGGTTCTACAGTAACCTCGATAATCGAAGGCAGCAGACCCTTACTAGTTGAAGTGCAGGCCCTGACCAGCCCGGCTTCGTTCAATTATCCTCAGCGGGTGGCCACCGGTATTGATTATAAGCGATTGGCGATGCTTCTTGCCGTTTTGGAAAGGCGTGTCGGCATCGGTGTCTGCACTGTGGATTGCTTTGTGAATGCCGTCGGTGGTATAAAAGTGGTTGAACCGTCATGCGATTTGGGATTGATTTTGGCCATCGCTTCTTCTATAAAAAACAAGGCGGTTGAGAAAGGCATCGTGGTAATCGGTGAGGTTGGTTTGGGTGGTGAGGTGAGGCCGGTTTATGGTTTGCAATCAAGGTTGAAGGAGGCCGAAAAACTGGGTTTCAAGACTGCAATTATCCCCCGTAAGGGTTTGCGTGATCGTGACAAATCCAAGATTGAAATTGTGGCAGTCGATGAAGTGAAAGATGCTGTAAAACTTACATTGGGTTGAAACTTGTAGGAAAAGTTAGGAGGAAAAAATGCTTTTTTTCAAACGCGAGAACAGATTTGTGCTGGATTCGTCGAGTATTCTTGATGGTCGGATAATTCAACTGTTCAACAAGAGATTCTTCGAAGGTAGGATTATCGTTCCGCAACTGGTCAGTTCCATCGTAAAGAAGGTGAGTGGATATAATGGCGAGAAGACACTATCGCTACTACAAAAGAGCGTGCCAGTTGAGTTTGTAACTGATAAGAGCAATGGGTTGATCGAGGAAGTTTGCGTCTTGAGAATTGCCGATAAGCTAAAAGCAAAGGTCTTCACGACTTCCGATGAACTCTGCAGACAGGCGAAGTCCTATCCCAAGGTAAGAGTCATTGATATAAGGGATCTCTATCGTGCCCTGACTCCGATATTTACACCGGACCGTCTAATCTCGGTAAGGATTCTCAAGAAGGGGTTGCGATCCAATGAAGGTGTGGGCTACATTGAGGGTGTAAAAGTTGTCGTTGAGAACGCGGCAATGCAAGTTAATCATGTGGTCAACGCTAGAGTATTGACCATGATTTCTTCGGACAAAGGCAGTCTCGTGTTTTGCAGTCTGCAAGACGGCCAGGCAACTGCGAAACGTTACCGCAAACCGAGACGCTGAGGATGTTTGTCATGGAATATCTTGATGTGCTGTTAGGAAAACTGACTCAGGCAATTGGCATTGGCTACGGTGGTGATATACCGGACGTGATTACCGAGGCGTTGAAGGCAGAAAATATCGAAGCCGTCGTTGCTCAAGATGGAAGTATAAGTGCTCATCTGAGGCGCTCGGGTAAGCACGGCGTCATGTTGGCGTGTCATGTCGATGAAATAGGGTATATGGTGAGTAGAATTGATGATGCGGGGCGCATTTTCTTTAGCGAAATCGGAGGCGCCGATGTTCGCATACTACCTGGTCAAGAGGTCACGGTGCTCGGGAAAAAGAGATATCGCGGGTACATCGGCGTCAAGCCACCGCATCTGCTGGGTAAGGAGGAGCGTAAGATAGTCCTGCCTTTGGAAGAGCTGTTTATCGATGTCGGCTTGAACCCTGGCGTCGTGAAAAGAGATATCGGCGTGGGTGATTACATCGCCTTCGCCGCCAAGTACAGCAAATTACAGGGGGACCTGAGAGCCGTGAAATCCTTGGACAATCGGGCAAGTGTGGCGTGTGGCATCATGGCGCTCCGAGAATTGGCAAAGAAAGACCACGGCCTCGATGTCTACTTCGTTGCCACGAGTCAAGAGGAATTTACTGGGCTTGGTGCGCGAACCCATGCTTACAAGTTACCCCTTGATTATGCCATAGTTGTTGATGTATCACATGCTGAGCATCCGGATCTGAAAGAGCATGAGTATTTCCCTTTGAACAGCGGTCCGACCATCGTACGCGGCGCAACGGTTCCCGCAAAAATGTACAACCTGTTGGTTGCGGTGGCGAAGGAATTGGAGATACCCTACCAGATAGAACCGGTCCCGAGCAGGACTGCTACGGATGCCGACGACATCGCATTTAATCGGGAAGGTATTCCCACGTGTGTCGTGGGTATTCCCTTGAGGTATATGCATACGCCTGTGGAGATAGTATCCTTGAAAGATATCGAACGGGCCGCTCGGTTGATTACGCGTTTTATTGAGAGACTCGAGAATTCGTCCATTCATGAATTGACATAGTAGAGGTGCCCATTGAGAGATAGGCTTAGCCAAGTGCAATTGCGGCTAAGCCTTTTTTGTTGGTTTATGTGTCGTAAATTTCGGCTTCCTTGACTTTGCACTATTCTTTTGTAGAATAGACCATGTCCTATGTTCACATACTGAATCCTGATGTACGGAGTAAGATTGCTGCCGGTGAAGTGATAGCACGTCCGGCGTCGGTAGTAAAGGAATTGCTCGAAAATTCATTGGATGCTCAGGCAAAGAGAATCGACGTGGAAATAATTGATGGTGGTAAGGAAAAATGCCTGGTTAATGACGACGGCAAGGGCATGGATAGGTCCGACGCCCAACTCGCGCTTGAGCGCTACTCAACCAGTAAGATTGCGTCGATCGATGATATCGAACGGATTCAGACATTTGGCTTCCGAGGTGAAGCCCTGGCAAGCATTGCGTATGTTTCAAAATTCGAAATGGAAACTTCGGACGGCCTCGTGGGTACAACGATCATCGCCGAAGCTGGTAGCATAAAGAGAGTGCTAGATTCAGAAAGACCACGTGGTACGAGAATCAAGGTATCAAATCTTTTTTTCAATCTGCCCGCCCGTCTGAAATTCCTAAAGTCGGAAGCTTGGGAGAGGCGTTTGACGATTGATCTTATAAAGGGGTATGCAGTTGCTTTTCCGTCCGTATCATTTAGCATTGTCGCCTCAGGTCGGGAGATATTGAACCTGCCACCGGGCGATTCGATGCACCAAAGAGCACGGGCGTTGTTCAGTGGGCAGATTACGGATCGATTGACCGACATTGACTTTCGGCTCGGCACGACGCATATCACCGGAATACTGTCACGGCCCGATCTTGCCGCGAAACACAAACTGGGCTACGTTTTTGTAAATTCGAGGCCGGTCAAGTACCCACGCGTCTATCGCACGATTGTTGAGGCATTTCACAATCCTAAGTATCCCCCGGCATTTGCCATTGATATCCGGGTCGACCCGAAATTCGTCGACACCAACATTCATCCGACGAAGAGCGAAGTGAAATTCAAGGATGAGCGTTACATATTGGATATTTTGTCGCAAGTCATCAAACGTGAGATTTATAAGAAATCAGTAAGCATTGATTATGACGTCCGGAGACGTGAGTTAGCAAAGCCAGCTGCCGTCTCGGAACGTTTTGTACAAGATGCAGTTGTCCCCGATAGTGGCCCGGAGAAGTTGGGCGCGACTCATGCTCCAGAGGAGTTCTGGCAACTTCACAATACCTATATCCTGGCACAAACCAAGTCTGGTATGATTATCGTTGACCAGCATGTCGCCCATGAACGCATCATATATGAGTCGATAATGAAAGGGCGGGTACGTTCCCAGCGCCTTTTGTTTCCCATTACTATTGAACTCACCCCCGAGGAGCATCGGGTATATGAGAAGACCAAGCACGTTCTCACGAAGATGGGTATCGAGTTCAAGGAGTTCTCGGCTCGTACCGTGGTCATCGATAGTCTGCCCGCGGATGTTCGTACCGATCGGGAGGAGATAGCCGGTCTCTTCGGCGAGTTAAACGAATTGGGAGATTTGGTTCGGGAGAAAGAAGAGATAGCACGTGTCGTCGCTTGTCGGGGATCGATCAAATCGGGCCAGAAACTATCGCCCACCGAGATGCAATCCTTGATTGATAGATTGTTTGCTACCGAAAATCCTTATACATGTCCGCACGGCCGTCCCATTGTTATAAGAATGACAGTTGAAGAGCTGGCTCACAAATTCGGACGCAGTTAGCCTACAATACATTGACAGCATACTTTATTTTCATATAATTTTCGATGGCGAGTTTTTTCATCGAGGGAGGCACCCGACTCGCAGGTGAAGTCGATATTTCCGGCGCTAAGAATTCAGCACTACCGATAATTGCGGCTTCACTTCTCACTGACAAGAAAGTAGTACTGCAAAATATACCTGATGTCGTAGATGTCAGAACCATGATTCAACTGGTGCGGCATCTTGGTGCAAGCATCGAATTCAAAGGTAGGAAATTGAGCATTCAGGCATCGTGCCTGAATAGCGTGGAAGCACCTTATGATATCGTCTGTAGGATGCGCGCCTCATATTATGTACTCGGTGCGCTGGTCGCTCGTGAGAAAAAAGCAGTTGTTGCAATGCCCGGGGGCTGTGCGATTGGTCCGAGACCGATTGATTTGCACATTAAAGGTTTGAGTTCGCTGGGGACCAAAGTCGATATCAGTGGTGGCTATATCAATGCTGACGCACGTGGGCTTGTCGGTCGAAAGGTGGATCTGCAAGGTCCAAAAGGAACCTCCGTTGGCGCAACCATTAATGTCATGTTGGCGGCGACTGGTGCTTCGGGCAGAACTGAGATCAGTCCGGCGGCCGTGGAACCCGAGGTTGTTGATGTGGCTAATTTTTTGAGAGCGCTGGGGGTCGAAGTCTCCGGGCAAGGTAGTCATACGATTACGGTGAAGGCTTGTGATAGGTTTGAGGAGCGTATTCGCTACAGGATTATCCCAGATAGGATCGAGACCGGCACATTCGCGGTTGCGGCGGCGATAACGCGTGGTAAAATATCGATGCATGAATGCATGTCCGAACATATGACCAGTGTTTTCGAAAAGCTGGATCAGGTTGGCATTGGTGTAAGTCAGACAGGTCAGTCTGTTACGATTAGTGGCAGTCGGCAAAAACGTGCCACGGATATCTTCGTGGCACCATATCCGGGATTTCCGACCGATATGCAGGCGCAGTTTATGGCTTTGCTTTCCATCGTGCCCGGGACGAGTACGATTAAGGAATCGATATTTGAGAATCGCTTCATGCAGGCCGTCGAGCTTATGAGAATGGGGGCCGATATCACCATTGAAGGCGATACGGCGGTTATTAAAGGCGTGAAGAAACTCTCAGGTACCCATCTAATGGCTTCGGATCTGCGTGCTTCGTCGGCACTGATTTTAGCCGGACTCGCGGCAAGAGGAAGAACCGTGGTCCGAAGAATCTACCATTTAGACCGCGGCTATGAAAATTTTGAAACAAAATTGCGTAAGTTGGGAGCACGAATAAGGCGTGTTAGGGAATGAGGCGAAAAAAGAGAGTCGTCCGTATCGGAAGCGTCAGCATCGGTGGTCATCACGCGATCGCGGTGCAGTCTATGACCAAAACCAAGACTTCTGATGTGAAGAGCACGCTTGCTCAAATCCGTCGCCTTGAGAGGGCTGGGTGTGAGCTCGTGCGCTGTGCCGTTGCTAACAAAGATGATGCTGCAGCATTGTCCCAACTTTGCAGATTCGCTAAGATTCCTGTTATTGCCGATATTCATTTCGACTACCGGTTAGCTTTGGCGGCGATCGATGCGGGTGTCGCTAAGATCCGAATCAACCCGGGGAACATCGGTGATGAATGGAAGGTTGAACGGCTAATCGAAAGGGCACGAGACAAGAACGTGCCAGTGAGGATCGGCATAAACTCAGGTTCTCTACCCAAGGCGATAATAGAAAAGCACGGTCATCCTACGGTACCGGCGATTGTCGAGACAATCGAACGAGCGCTTTCAATATTTAAAAAGAATTCTTTCACTAATATCGTACTATCAGCGAAATGTGTTGATGTACAGGATACTATTGAGACATACGAACTTCTCGACAAGCGGTTCGAATATCCACTGCACGTGGGGATCACCGAGGCAGGATTGCCTTTTCAGGGTAGCATTAAGAGTGCGGTTGGTATCGGGGTATTGCTCCACCAAGGTATCGGTGACACGATACGCGTTTCGCTGACCGCAGACCCGGTGCAGGAAGTTGCGGCGGCTTATAACATATTGAGCGCTCTGGGTCTCAGGAAGCATGGTCCGGTGCTCATTAGTTGTCCCACTTGTGGGCGATGTGAAGTAAACATCGTGCGTATCGCGCGGGCAGTGGATAAACGTCTGAGGAAGTATAAGACCTTCATGAAAGTCGCTGTAATGGGTTGTGTCGTCAATGGTCCAGGCGAGGCGCGCGAGGCAGATTTCGGTATCGCCTGTGGCAAAGACACCGGTGCGATATTCGCAAAAGGTAAAGAAATAAAAAGAGTAAGAGAAAAGAAGATTATTGATACATTGTTCGAGGTGATCGATGAGAACATTAATAATAGATAACTATCTGCCAAATTCACCTCAAATTGAAAATTTGTATAATGTAGTAAAAGATGTAACTGTACATACGGTTGAGGTCAGAGATTATTCTACGATTTCGCCTGGCGAAGAGTTTCAGCTGCATGATGTGATTGTGCTCTCCGGCTCACAGCGTAAACTCGCTGAGCCCGGCGGTATAGACCAGTATACCCATGAAGTCGATTTCATCAGAAACACACAGAAACCTTTGCTAGGCATTTGTTTTGGCCAGCAGTTGCTGGCGATGGCGTTCGGCTCAGAGGTTATTGATATGGGTAAGATGCTTGAGGGCTTTTATATGGTTCAGCGCATTAGCAACGACGAAATTTTTGAGGGATTGCAGGAAAAGTTTTTGGTTTGTGAATCGCACCGAGAGATGGTTGTTGATGTGCCTTTCGATTTTGAACTACTCGCCAATTCACCAAACTGCCCTATTGAAGTTATTAAACATGGAAAATCGCCAGTATATGGTGTGCAATTCCATCCGGAAAGATTCGATGACAAACATCCGGCAGGAAAGTCCATTTTGGAGAACTTCTTCAAGTTGGCAACTTGGTACATCAAATAGCAAAGGAGATTTTGATGAAAAAAGATCTAGATAGGCTGATGAAAAAGATGAAGATCGATGCAATTTTTGCCGAGGGCAGTGCCAACCGCGACACTAACATGTATTACTTGTTAAATGGCACGAATATTTTTGCTTACTATATCAAAAAAAGAGGAAAGCCAGCCTATGTCGTACACACGCCGATTGAAAGAGAGGTCGCTCGGAGGACCGGTCATCGCTTGATAAATATAAACCGATACGATCGTCCAAGAATACTCGAGAAGTATCGCGATCGGCGTAAAGCCGAAGCTCACTTTGTGTGTATGCTACTCGAGGATATGAAGGTTAGGGGTAATGTAATCTTCTACGGTGATTATCCCCTGCATGCGGGCTATAACCATCTCAAGTTAATCAATAAGTACAACAAGAAGATAAAAATCTACAGTGGTAAGACAGGAATAATGGCGCATGCGCGCATAACAAAGGACGATGATGAGATTAGGCGGATTAAAAGGGTGCGTGATGGGGTGGTTCATGCTTTCAACGCGATGTTGAAGACGGCGCGAACTTGTCGAGTCAGTAATGGCTGGCTAATGAAGGGCAGAAAGAAGAAACTCTTGCTCGGTGATCTCAGGGAAACCATAAGGCGTGAGCTATTCGTTCGTAAGATCATCGATTCGGCAGGCATGATTGTTGCTCAAGGTCGTGATGGCGGTGTTCCTCACAGCAAGGGGCGGGATGGTCAGGCCGTGAAGCTAGGGCAGCCGATAGTGTTCGACATCTTCCCGCAAGAGATAGGAGGCGGATACTTCTTTGATTTCACGAGGACAATTTGCTTTGGCTATGCGCCCGAGCCGGTCAAAAAATTGTACAATACTGTATTGCGTGCACGTGACTACGCGTGCAGATTATTGAAGGTGGGCCGCTCCACGAGAGCCGTTGAGTATGAGATATGCAAATACTTCGAAGAAGAAGGCCACCGAACGTTCCTGACCGATTCTAAGACCCAGGTTGGCTACTGTCACTCACTTGGTCACGGTATCGGGTTGAATGTTCACGAGAGTCCGTTCTTCAACTTGTTGAAAACGAACAAAGACCACATTGAACCGGGAATGGTTTTCACCATTGAACCTGGTCTGTATTATCCGGAAAAAGGTTACGGTGTAAGAATTGAGGACGTCATCTATATAAACAAGAAAGGCAAAGTAGTCAACTTGACGCATTATCCACGTCGATTGGTTATCCCAGTTTGAGCAATAACGAAATCCTGAACAATTTTCAGAATCACCTTATTGCTGAAGGTGATGAACTGGCAACGGTCAGAGCGTATCACGGTGATCTTAGACAGCTCGATTCCTTCTTACACCGGCGTAAGATAGTCTTCGTCTCAGTAACCGTGCAGGACCTCCGAGCCTTTACTCACTCGTTGTTTGACCTAGGTTTGAGCCCGACATCGATAAACCGCAAGATATCAAGCATCAAGACATTCTACCGTTTTCTATTACGGAATAAAGATATATCTGTAAACCCGGCTGAAGATCTTGAGTTGCTGAAGACCAGGCGGAAATTACCGCTTACGCTAACGGTTGCTGAGGTAAACGCGATCGTGGAAGCCGCTGGCGAGAAGACCCCGTTGGGATTACGTGATAGGGTGTGTCTTGAGTTGTTATATTCTTCGGGATTGAGAATTTCTGAGTTGCTCAGCATGAAGATCAATGACCTGAAGATGAGTGAGAGTTTGATTAGCATCATCGGTAAAGGTAACAAGCAACGCCTCGTGCCATTTGGCATGAAGGCGAGGCGCGCGATTGAAGAGTACATCGATCTTGGGAGACCAATGATTCTGAAAACCCGGTCTTCGCCTCTGTTCATCCTTAATGCACGGGGTGGGAAGTTGTCGCGCATGGGTTTCTCGAAGATATTATGTAAATACAGGATTAGATCCGGCGTCGCGAAGAGAGTGACCCCGCATACATTTCGTCATTCCTTTGCCACCCATCTGTTGGAGGGAGGCGCAGATCTCAGGGTTGTGCAGGAGCTATTAGGGCATGCTGATATCTCTACGACCCAGATCTACACCCATGTTGATCGTGAATACCTGAAGGAGATACACCGCTTGTATCATCCTAGAGCGTAGATTTTTATACTGGAATCTCCTTAATACGGCTGACGCCGACGCATCACGTCCTACGCTTCCTCCTGGTAAGTTGTACTCAAAGGCAGCATACCAGAAGATCAGGGTACCAGCAAGCAGGATATCAGGAGACCAGCACATCGGATCCAAAACAACATACGCTTGACGCGTTACGCTCAACGCAGCCGAGTAATGAGAATATTGACTTTTCTACCATCCCGTATATACTCTGTTTACCCGCGGGAGTAGCTCAGTGGTGGAGCATCACCTTGCCAAGGTGAGGGTCGCGGGTTCAAATCCCGTCTCCCGCTTTTCCGTCCCTCTGTCGAGCGGGTGAACATCTGAAGATACGGCGGCATAGCCAAGTAGAAAGGCGGCGGTCTGCAAAACCGCTATTCGCCGGTGCAAATCCGGCTGCCGCCTTTTCTTGTTGGTAAACCTGCTCACATTTTCGATGTCGGGTCAAATCCTATTTGCCCAATGACATTGACAACGTATCTTATCCTTGTATAATTTACCAAAAGGAGGCGTATGAGTATATTGTTAATAATCCTTCAAGTAACATCCTCGGGATTCACAAATCACAATCCGCTTCCAGTCCTCGGTGCCGGGGGCCCTGATGCCTACGGTTACCGTTGGATTGACAGTGATACGGTGGCACCCGGGGCGCCGACCTATAACTGGATCGATATCTCCAGTATTGGTACGCAGGTCACCGGTTTGGGCGATGACAATGTAGTGGGTCCGTTTTCAGTAGGCTTCGACTTCCCATACTACTGGTACACGGTTAATTCATTTTTTGTGGGCTCTAACGGCTATATCGCTTTCGATGACAACTATCTAGAGGCATCTCCATTTCCGACCATTCCCAATACTGCACGTCCTAATAATGTATTAGCTCCTTTCATGTCCGACCTTGATTTCAGCGCGGGTACTCCGGCATGCTACTATTGGACCAATGCGGCTCAGGATACGTTCATCATCGCTTACCACGATGTACAGTTTTGGGCCAGCCCGACGAGTTTGAACACATTTGAGATCATTCTGACACGTGCTGATAGCTCCATAACGTTCCAGTATCATACTCAGCAAGGGGTACCATCTGGCGGATACAATAACGGACTGACCGTCGGCATCGAGAACATCGCGGGTGACGTTGGCTTAATGTATAATCATGATCAACAACCAACCTATAACGCTATTCATGGTGATCTGTCAGTGTTATTCTATCCTCCGGACTCCACCACATACGAGGTACATGATATCGGTGTAACAAAGGTAATGAATGATGTATCGGGAGGATTCTTCATCTATAATGGTGATACGATTGATTTCTGGGGTTCGATACATAATATGGGCAATCAGTCCGAGACAGGTTTCGACGTGTATTGCCAAGTGCGAAATGCTTCTAATCAGGTTGTGTTTGCCGACACGATGACCATAGCATCATTGGATCCTGGGCAGACTGATTCACTAATATTCACTCCTGGTTGGTCAACAACATCAAATGGCGTATATCGAATGAAGGTGAAGTCATTATTGAGTGATATGGTGCCGGGCAATGATTCGATGATGCTTGAGTTTAGGGTGGTCACCTACCCTACTGAACTAATGTATGATATTGGATTTGCGCACACTGGTTTTTCCTGGAATGGCCCCAATTCCGGTTATGGTGTGAGGTTTGCGCCGCCGGTATATCCCACGAAGATCAACACGGCACGATTCAATGTGAATTCTCTTACTGGCGTTCCAACCGTGACCGTGCAGATACTTGATGATGATGGTACAGGTGGCACGCCAGGCACTGTCCTCTTTGAGACTCCCCAGGTGGTAACCGCTGCTGGATGGTATGACATAGATGTTTCCGGTCAGAATATAGAGATTATGGACGGCGCTTTCTTCATTGCGTGCATACAAACGGTTGCTTCGGATCCATACTTTGGAATGGATACCCTGCCTCTCTCAGGCCGTCGGACCTGGGAGTACACCGGGGTGTGGGCACCGTATCGCGAAAACGAGACGCATGACGTTCTTATTCGTGCGGTGGTTGATTTTGGAACCGGCGTCGAGGAATTCGAGTTGCTACCAGACGGTGGAAGCGTGAGTATTATTGCCTCGCCTAATCCATTCACCAAGGTGACCGCAATATCGGTACCACCGAATTACCGTAACGTCGAAATATTCGATGCAACAGGTAGATGCGTAAGGACGTTGGTGGTGAATAACGGCATCGCATATTGGAATGGCGCAAATGATGCTCAAAAGAGACTGAGTCAGGGTATCTATTTTGGTGTTGTCGGGGATAGAATGGTGAAGTTGATACTGCTGAAGTAACTTATCATGATGTCTATCAAAAAGGGTGGGGCATGCATGCCCCACCCTTTTTTTGCATCCGAAGAATATTCTAATTGGTATTACGCAATCAGCGAATCTTCACTATCTTAGTAACTGTCTGATTGTCCATCTCTGCAAAATATACACCTGGAGCCCGGGGTTCGGCTTCAATTTTCCTGCCGGATGTGTCATATAAAGTGTAGCGTTCATGGCCCAAAACTTCCTTGACCGAACCTGCAACAATCAAAGACTTGAAAGTTTTCTTTTGAACAAATGATTTGTCCGCTTCGTTTACGCCAAAAGAAATGTCTACGTTCCCATATATATCATAACTGTTATTGCTAAATTGCTGCCATACTGTTAAGCAGTTGTTCGTGCCAGCGGCAGCATCTGGATAGGCGCGGTCACAAGTACCAGGATCTGAGATTTCGAAATTTACGCCGACTAGTTGTCCGTTTGCTGATACCCACTGTCCGTAAATATTGCTGCTTTGACTGAAAACAACAAGAAATCCATTGTCCGCACTACAGATCCTTGGATTTGACTCATATGCGGCACCGACCGCAATGGGAATGACTCCGCCGATCAATTGCCCGTTCGAGTCGACTATTTGACCGAATACATCATCCCCGCTGCCAATAGTGCACTCGTTCCAAACAATGAGATAATTCCCCGCCGAGAAAGCGATATCTGGCTCAAAGTAGTGGCTGTTCGTTGTGGTTCTGATAGTCATTGTGGCGCCTTCGGGTTGTGCTTGGCTATTTATAAAACGGCCAAAAACGCCGTACGGAGTACATTGATAATGGTACCATATTGCCATGCAGTGTACACCGTCATATGCAATGCCCGGTCTTTGTTCAACATAGGCGCCAGCTCCGAACGGTATGCCCGAATCGATCACTGTTCCTTGGGGTGTCACCCTGGCCGCCCGCACCGAGTGCGCACCGCCAAATTCGCCTTCAGACCAGACGACTATGTAGTTCGCTCCATCAAAGGTGATGTCTGGTTCTCGCTCAACACCAGCATCAGCCTTTATGGGTATAGAGCTAATCGTGTCCAGTTGAGGAGTGACCCGCACTCCAATGACATTGCCGACATTTCAACAACCATCGCGGAATACCGCAAGGAGATTTTGACCGTCAGACGCGGCCCGGGCGCCAAATGACGTGTTGCTTTGATAGATTAGTCGGCCTACAGAATCCAGGATTACGCCGTTTGGTGTGACACGGCTCGCAAAAATGCAGGCGTCAGGGTATCTCAGATCCGAATAAAAGACATAATACATACTATCGCTAAAAATCACGTTCGGGTAGTTTTGGAAGGCAGGATGATTACATACCGGGAAATCGCTGGCTAGGAGTGCGATGGTTATCTGCAATGTTAACATATCATTAGTATATATATTAACCAGGAGTATGCAACTCCCGGCTTTTCTCGACCAGGAAAATCTGCCTTAACGCACGACCACTATTTTTTGTGTCGTGATCAGGTTTTTTCCTGCATAGAAATGCAGGAAATAGACGCCTGGAGTGTTGAGACGGACCTGCTTGTTGTTTTGTTCGCACACGAGTCTTCCGGATCCATCATATATTTTGATGTTGAAATTGTCTAGGTCAAACTGAACGCTGAAATTACCTTGATTTGGGTTGGGTAGGTGTAGTATTGGATGCATGTCTTTCTTTACTAGTTCTTGGGTACCGGTGCTATAGGTATTCAGAAACAAAAAATTGCCTCGGTATTCGTGCCAATTGGTTACGACCAGGTCGAGATCTTTCGAATATGTGTAGTCAACCCAGAGTGTCTCTTGTTGTGCGAAGATATCATCTACCGATACCCAACCATCGATATACGAGAAGCAGTATTCTTCACGGTTCAGGTCTTCGCTTGCCCTACTTATTTGACTGATATTTCGTATCCAGCGGTTATTGAGATAGAACACACGGTTGGTCGGGTCGACGATGTGTATTTCATCAATAACGCTTGAAGCTAGAGTGTTATCGACATCACCAAAACTAATATTTTCGCAAGCCAGTTGGTAGGGATTAGGAGGACTCCAAGACCAGGTAGGAATCGTTGGGAATTCGCCTGCCTGGTTCTCGAAAACCTTGATCGATTCAAACCATCCGCCAGCCGCGAGGTCGAGGTCATCGTCACGGTCGACATCGCCCAAGGCGACGCAAGAATAGTATTGAAGATTCACGCTTGTCCATGCCGGTACAGTGTCTAATGTTATACCTGTATTCAGATATAATTCGCAGTTACTGATGCCGCCTGTTTGTGCATTATTAGCACACACCATATCCTGGTCGCCGTCGTTGTCTATGTCTCCAAATGCCATCTTCAACGTACCCCAGCTGTTCGCCGATTGCCAATATGGGCTGTTTTCAAGCGTCCCGTTGGAGTTGCGGTATACCATGTTTCTCCGGTGCATTCCCGCGAGTGCGAGGTCTAGGTCGCCGTCCATATCAATGTCCACCCAGACAACATCGAAGAAGTAAGATTCGATATTGGTCTGCCACGCTGCTATCGTATCAATTAGCCCATTCTGATTCAAATATACCTTGGCATGCTGAAGGCTGTCTGTATACTCTTCGCCACACGCTACTGCGAGGTCCAAGTCTCCATCACCATCTATATCACCGAATGCACAGGAGAACGAGTTGTCCAGGTCACTGGGTTGCCAGGATGAGGTCAGTTGATACGTTCCGGCCTGATTGTAATAGAGTTTGTCATATTGGGGTGCACCCGGATCACCGTAATTGGCTACGGCAAGTTCCGGGTAACCATCATAGTCAATATCACCGAGGCTTATGTGGGCGTTGTAGCCAATATCCGCGGAATTCCAGGAAGCAATCCTCTCCAAGGAGTCGCCCGCGTTGTAGTATGTACGGTTCTGCTCTTGCTGCATGTCGTTGCCATTTCCGGTCACAAAATCAATGTCGCCGTCCATGTCTATGTCAACAAGGGCGCCGCCGGTAGAGTAATCGTTGTCGGTCGATTCCCAGTCCGGTTCGTTAGGCAAGGGGATAACTAGTAGCAAGCAAAATATGACACTATACATAGTTCTCCTTTCGTTTTGTTTTAGTGAGTATAGCAATTGTCGAGATGAGTGTCAACCGTTGTAGAGTGCACACCTTATTGCGCACACTTGACATCGAATAACTTAATGACCTAGTGACCCAATGACTATTTGTATTCTTGCTGTTCGAGCGGAGTCGAGAACATACCCTTGTCGTTGCTTCTCGACAAGACAGGCGAGCAAGGTGGATTCCGTTCTTGCTCGAATCTTTGATTCGAGTGCAAAGACTAAAATCCCGCATTGGCGGGAGACCAGAAAGGAGTTTCGGATTTGGCCGTAAGTGTGTCATTGACTCACTATTCCGTATCATTATAATATGTAGCAATCAGGATTACAATATCATGCAAGTGAGAAAGAATGGGCGGTCGTCTGCCATAATGCATCGAGACAACACGAGGGGATTTCTTTATGCACTCGGTGGCACGTTGCTCGTGTCGACCAATTATATCACTGCAAAGTACGGTCTGATGGGCTTCAACCCTGAGACGTTCAGCTTTGTCTGGACATTGGCGGCGAGTGTCTATTCTTTCATTATATTAATCATCTCTGGACACGTGAATGACTTGGCAATACCTGCCCAGAACGTTCGGAGTATTGCAGTATTGGGTTTGGCAACTGGTGTCGGAATGATCCTGGCGTGGAGCGGTTTGTCGTTGTTGGACCCGTCTTTTGCCTCGTTCCTCTGGCGATTCTCCCCGGTGCTCATTATCATCTTAAGCATATTTGTCTTGGGCGAGCGGCTTCGTTGGGTTGAGGCCGTGCCGATTGCCATTATGGTGCTGGGGGGCGCCATGACCACCCTGGGAAGATGGCACATCGTTGGCGCCGGTGTCGTTCTCACATTACTGGGCTGTATTGCCGTAGCCGTTCAAATGCTAGTCGTCAAAATGAATGTCGGTGATATACACCCGAATGTGCTGGTGTTTTACCGCGTCGCCCTCGCAGCTTTGGTCATCGGTTTATGGGGGTTGGTCAATGGAAAGCTGTATTTCGAAGTAGAAACATCTCATCTATTGGTGACACTGACCGGTGCGTTTCTGGGCCCAAGCGCGAGCTTCTTGCTTACGTTCCGGTCGTATCGCTATTGGGAATTATCCCGGTCCAGTATCGTCTTGACTGGTCAACCTCTGCTCGTGTTACCCATGGCGTATCTTGCATTCCATAAAATACCCACCGGTATGGAATTACTGGGCGGTTTTGTGATATTGGCGGGTGCATTCTGCCTAGTCTGGATGCACCGATCCCAGATCATTCAGTAGTAATACAGTACCTTGACAGATACTACATTAGTGGTATACTTTGTTTGAGTATGTGATGCATTCATTGTAGTCATTATCCGTTTGCGCTGTTCGGAAAGGGGGTGAATGCAGATGGAATATGGCGCGCAAGATTCCTACTTTGCTGGGGTATGGATTTGGTGGCTGATCGGTTATATCTATATGGCGATTTGTTTGATGTTCATCGCCAACAAGACAAACACTCCAAATTCTTGGTTAGCATGGATCCCCATTGCAAATATCTATCTCATGTGTAAGGTCGCGAGCAAACCAGGCTGGTGGGTGATACTGTTTTTCATCCCTATCGTGAATATCGTTATCGGCATTATTGTCTGGATGAAGATCGCGGAAGCCAGAAACAAGCCGAGTTGGTTAGGTATATTGATGATAATACCTTTTGTGAATATTATTATTCCTGGTTATCTTGCTTTCGCAGATTAGCGGATTCGAAGATTAAAGCTGAAATGTTAAGGTGTTCACTTTTCTTCCAGAGAGTGAGCACCTTTTTCTTAGAGTGTTGTCACGATAATATTTATACCGTGTAGTGTGCTACCCGTCGTTCTTGGTTACCGACTCCATGAATGCTCTTACATTCTTCAAGAGCTCATCGTATTTCTGCTTGAGCTCCTGGTACAGCTTTTCGTAGTCTTCTCTGGCCTCTTGCTCCACGGGCGGTTCTGCTGCGGGTTTCCTTTGTTCTTCTTGCTCTTCCGATTCTGCCGTTTCTTCATCTAAGAATGTTTGAATCGATGCGATGATGTCATCCGCGCCTTTTTCGATCCCCTCCGATGCTGTTGTCTGACTGGGTTCCAAAAAACCCTCTTCCTCAAGCCACTGCCTTGGATCGACGAGTTCCTGGGGTTGTTGTTTCTTTAGCCAGGCATCGCGTGCTTTTTCGTAATCGATGACCAATTCTGGACACGATTTTTGAATGAGTTCAAGATAGTGGTTGGGGAAGGTGAGGTCATTTTCAACATATTTTATGGTTTCATAGCCCTTATGTTCAGCTATGAAAGCATTCCTGGCATCCTTCTCGTTCTCCTTGTAGATTGCAAGAATGGGCGGGATGCCTATGTCAAGTTTCTGACAGACACGCTCGATTATGTGTTTGGATAGCATTTCGGATAGTGGATTCACATTGGCGACAATCAAGTCCAGGTCGTTCTTGAATTTCAATATCATTTGCAGCGATTGCGAGATTGAGTCAACGCCGATGATCCGTTCCCGACTCATCAGGTCGGCCAGGTTCTTTCTCACATCCTTGTCGGGTTCAACGAGAATAATCATTTCTATGCTATTATAGAGCAATTACTGTATTTGTCAAGAATCTACATACACTTAATCCTCATAAATGCTTGAAACGCAAGGGGCGACCTAGATAGTCAAACCGCAAAGTAATCGATATAGCAAAGCATGTTTCATTCACTACACTTAAGTCTTGACGGAATACCATATGTGATTATAATCTGATAAAGGAGGTATGATGAAACGATTTTGTGTGTTCATACTATTTTTGGGATGTATTCCTGTATTTGCGCTCATTAGTCCGGACTTGGAAGCTGTCGTACAGCAGAAAGAATTGG
>LJUJ01000027.1 GCA_001303785.1 Caldifarciminota bacterium SM23_42
AGAAGCTCGAATATCTCGTTTAGCTTCCCAACCCTTACCATTTTTACTCACATCTATTTTGTGATGCGAGTGCGAAAATGAGTATCCCTCATTCGCCAAGAGGTTCGGCAGGCGAGGGGGAACTGAAACCGATGAAGTTGAAGGGAGGAAAAAGGGGGGTCATTAGCAAGAAACAGATTCGTTACTAGAGGTGTAGAAAGCTAAGTAGACTTGAGGTCTATGAACCTTAGCTTGGAAATAATACCATGCTGAGAAAGGAGAACAGATGAAGAAAAAAGTACTGGTAATTATCGGATTAACCGTAGCAATGTGTTTCGGTTATGAAGGTCTTTATGGAGTAGTGAGTGGAGGTACGATTCATCAATTCACCCCGCGGTCGTATGGTGATGCGGATTGGCTATACTTCTCGAATGGTATACAGTTTGACATCACAGTAGGTGAACCTGAAATATCTAGAGACCTCACTCTCGAAAAATCGAATTATTATCTCGTACACTGTGTGGGTCCGGTCTATCCCGAACACGTCAGAACAATAGAATCAACCGGTGCCAAGGTGTATTCTTACATCCCGAACTATGCATTTCTGGTGAAAATGGATGAGACAATCAAGAATAGCGTACAGAACATCGGTTTCGTGAACTGGATTGGCATTTACCACCCGGCCTACAAGATATCAAAGCATGAAGCATTGCGAATGCCTCACGGTCGGCAGGACGTGACGATAATACTGTATCCTGATGCGAACGTGAATGAGGTGTTGGATTTCTTGACCAGCCGCGGTGCGGTGATAAAGGATTTTGCCGAAAGCAGGTGGGAGCAGCTCATAAATTGTGAACTCAACTTATCGTATCTCCACGATGTTGCACGGCTTGACCAGGTCAACTGGATCGAACCCTGGTATCCGGATGAGATATACAACAACCAAGTTCAATGGATTCTCCAAACCGGTGCGTCTGGTAATCGACGAATCTGGAACATGGGTATAACTGGTGAGGGTCAGTTGCTGAGTACATGTGATACAGGTATTCGGACTTCGCATTATGCGTTTCGAAATACAAGCTCAACTTGGATCACAACCTGGGGAGATTACCCTACGGATCGTAAGGTAATCGGTTATCATCCGGCGAGCAACCAAGGACCGGGGTATAATGATTTTGGTGACGAGATGGGTAACTACTGTCATGGTACACACGTGTCAGGTACTGCGTGCGGGAATGATGATGTCATGGGTAGCCCGAGTGACTACGATGGTGTAGGCATTGATAGCCGCATCTATTTTCTCGACGGTGGTGGTTCCCTGGGGTGCATATATACCTATTCGAACATAAATGATCTCTTCATTCTACCGTACAACGGCAATGCCGCGGGCAGCGTCAAGATGATATCAAATTCATGGGGTCAGACCGCACTCAATGGTGTATACAACGAGCGCTCGGCTCAGGTCGACCAGTTTATGTGGAATCATCCGGATTTTCTGGCATTTTTCTCCAACGGCAATGAGGGTCCAGGAGCCATGACCGTACATCCACCAGCGACCGCCAAGAATTGCGTCTCAGTTGGTGGTTGCCGTAATGGTGCCGCGTATCAGAGCATCTACCAATCTTCGAGTCGTGGTCCTACCCAAGATGGTCGATATAAGCCCACTGTTATCGCACCGGCCCAGACCGTAACTTCGGCATTTGGTGCTAATGATAACGGATACTGGGGTATGGAAGGTACCAGTATGGCCGCACCCGGTGCCTTGGGTGCCGCAGTCTTGGTGCGTCAGTATTTCGTGGAGGGCTGGTATCCAACCGGTGCCGCAAATCCTGCGGATTCGATGGCGCCGAGTGCCGCCCTACTTAAGGCAATGCTTGTGAACAGTGCTGATCCATCGATCAGTGGTTTTACCGTACCGGACAATAACATTGGCTGGGGCAGAATCGATCTTGACAGTGTGCTATATTTCTCTGGCGACGCCAAGGAATTAGCCATTGTTGATGACATGACCGGGCTCTCAACCGGCCAGTATGTCGAGTATACCTACAACGTTGCCTCGAGTTCAGTTCCCTTCAGGGTTGTCTTGGTATGGACCGATTACCCGGGAACACCCGGCGCTGGCAGGAAGTTGGTGAATGACATCCATCTCACCGTGACTGATCCAAGTAGTAATCAGTACAAAGGCAATGTCTACTCTTCGGGTCAATCTGTAACCGGTGGCAATTACGACACACTCAATGTTGAGGAATGTGTGAGGAGAAACTCGCCGGCGAGCGGTACTTGGACAATCCGGGTCGATGGCTACAATTGTCCGTATGGGCCACAGCCATTCGCGATTGTCGTTACCGGAGACCTGGCGGTAAGCGCGCAACCAAATGTTGTGTATCAGTCGAGCACGATTGATGACGCTGCTGGTAACAATAACGGTCGCATTGACCCGGGAGAGACCGTCGACATAACCGTGACCCTTCGCAACGACGGGAGTGTTGATGCTACTAATGCAACAGGTACGTTGAGAACAGCATCGTCCGACATTACACTCATCGACTCCGTGGCGAGCTATGGGACGATAGCCGCGAGCGGCGGCAATGCACAGGGTACGTTTCAGCTTAGTGCCGCAGCATCTATCCCGCAGGGAACCGTGATACCGATGACTGTCTATCTCGAGGCAAATGGCGGGGCCTACACGACCAATTGTAATTTCCAGGTTATAGTTGGATTACCACGCGCCGATTATGTTGATCACGACGTCGGTAATTGTGTGCTCACGGTAACGAAACAAGGTGGGATCGGCTTCCTTAACCAAGGCGGTCTGGGAAGTGGTTTCATCTATCCAGACCCAGGCACAAACCAACTTTATCATGCATCATTGGCATTGGCAAATGCGCCGAATTATGTTATGGATCGTTTCTATCCGAACACGGGGACACCTAACAACACAGATTGGCTTTGCACCACAGTACCTGATGGTCGTTGCTGGATCGATACTTGTACGCCGTGTGCCTCGGATCAAGAGTCTTGGGCGATGTACAGCGATTCTGGTTATACTGCACCAAAGAGTATTATCATCACTCAACATGGTTTTGCCTGGGAAGACCCGTCATATGATGATTTTGTAATTGCAGTATTCGACGTGAAGAATGCGGGGTCAAGTGCAGTTTCGAATATCCATACGGGCGTCATTGCTGATTTTGACATGGGTGATGCCTATAGCAATCTTGCGGGTACCGACGCCTCGCGGCGTCTTGCATATATGTGGTACCCCTCTAGTCCTAATCCCTATGTCGGCGTCAAACTCCTTTATCCCACGACGGCAACTAATGTCACGGTGTTACAGAACCCGGTCTACGTATACAATGGGTCAGTCAACATCTGGCATGATACGACACTTTACAAATTCCTGAACGGTACACTGAGCTTCCCTAGTGGGGTGACTCCAGATGATTGGTCGATCGTTTTATCAGCAGCACCCTATACCTTGAATCCCGGAGATATCGAGCAGGTTGCCTTCGCGTTTGTGGGTGGCACGTCGTTGTCCGACTTACAGACCAACGCAGATTCGGCGCAGAGCATTTATGATCAGTACCTGGGTATTGAAGAGATTGCGTCACCGGATATTATCATAGACGGGTTTGTCAAACTCTACCCAAATCCCTTTACCAAGAGTACTTGCATATCATTCAATCTCTCAAAAACCGCAAACGTACGGATTAGGGTCTACAATGCGGTCGGACAGTTGGTCAAGACGGTGATCGATGAGAAGTGCGAAGCGGGTTTGAACAATGTTCACTGGAATAGTCATGATGACAGTGGTAAACTATTGCCTAATGGCATTTATTTCTACTCGCTCGAGACCGAAGGATACCAGGGTACCGGCAAGATGATTATACTACACTGAATTAAACTTTGAGGAAAAAGGGGGCGCATGGCGCCCCCTTTTGTTTAGGGGTCAAATCTAGACAATGGACATTCCGAGAAGCAGGCAACGCGTCATTTGGTTACGGTAGCTTGGTGCACGCTAATTGGTAGTTGAGTCAAACAGCCGTTGTCCATTGTCTAGATTTGACCCCACTGCCACTATTTTCTGAATAGCCGTCGGATATAATCCTTTGCCTCAGTTACACCCAGCATCAGGCATACTACGTAGCATACAAGCGAAGCGGTGATACCACTAATACCGAGGTTCATAATCCGGGTCGCAAAAGAGTAATCCAGGAAGTTTATCAGCAATCGGTGTAGTAGAATTGCTGCAAAACCTGCGATAATCGCGGCAATGACTAACCGCACGAAGTAATCGACGAGTAATGATAATTCAAACTGACCGATCTTTGATGGTAGCTTGCGCATCAATATGGCAAGATTAACGAACGAGGCGATCGTTGTGGCCAACGGGAATGCACGGAATCCGATGATACGCATGAATCCCAGGCTGATGATGACGTGCAATCCGACGGATATGAAGCTAGCATACATGGGTGTTTTCGCGTCCCGGTAAGCATAGAATACAGCGGCAACGTTTCTTATGCCGGCAATGAACGGTACGCCAATTATGTAAAGGATCAGTGCCTGCGTCGTCGCGTAGGTGTCGAATGATGTGAACCTACCCCGTTCATAGATGAGCCTTGTTATAGGTTGAGACAGGAAGGCGAGGATGATTGAAGTCGTGATGGTAAGGAAGAAGACGAGCTGTAGTGAATCAAAGAACGTTGATTTCGCTTCGTCGAATTTCTCCTCAACAACGTATTTTGATATTGTCGGCAATGCTACAGTACCTACGGCGATGCCAAAGAGACCGAGGGGTAAATGCATGATTCGAAACGCGTAATTGAGCCAGGTCATGCTCCGTTCTTCAAGAAAGGAGATGAGAAATGTGTCGACCGCGACATTGATGCGTGACGCGGCGAGACCGAGCGCAACCGGTACAAATAAAACGAGTATTCTGTGTAGACTTGGGTCCTTGAAGTTGACGTATAGCTTATAATGAAAACCCTTGCTGAATAGTATTGGTACCTGGATAAGAAATTGCATCAGGCCGCCGATTAACACCCCGTATGCCATGGCATATATGGGGTCAATTCCCTGCCTTAGAAAATGGGTATAGGATAACAGCGGTATGGCGATTGAGATGATATTGAAAAACGCGGGTGCCACGGATGGGAAAAAGAACTCACGTTCGGTGTTAAGGTAACCCATTGCCCAAGCAGCCAGGGCTACAAATAGTAGAAACGGGAACATGATCGCGGCTAAACTGGCGGTCAGTGCTTGTTTGTTGGGAATGTCACCGAAGCCAAAGGCAATCAGTTTGACCAGATAGGGCACCAGCACGATGCCCAGTGCGACTATCAAGCCCACGACTATGAGTAATATGTTGAAAACATTACTGGCTAATAGATTCTGTTGTTCTTTGCTTTTCTGCCTCTCGGCGGTTAGTATGGGTACAAAAGCCGCAGAAAGTGCAGTTTCGGCAAATAGATCTCTCAAGAGATTGGGGATGCGGAACGCGGCAACGAATGCGTCGGTTGACCGACCCGCGCCGTAGAGGAAGGCAAATACTGACTCCCTGAGCAGGCCGAAGACACGGCTGATCACGGTGCCGACAGTGAATGCCCTCACACCCTTCGTGATATCGGCCATTTTTCCATTATACAGAAATAAGAATATGTGTCAATGTTGCATCATTGCGTAGCCACGCTACGAATTTCCGCGAAATTCATTGACTATTTTATGATTTTCACTATAATACAGCGAGGAGGCAACGATGAAAGCAAGAGTTGGAATCAACGGCTTTGGGAGAATCGGCCGGCTATTTTTCAGGATTGGGTACCAAAGCGAAAAATTCGAGATCGTCGCGATAAACGACATCACTGATGCCCGCACGCTGGCTTATCTTCTGAAATATGACTCGGTACATCGCACGTTTGACCCAGATGTTACGGCGAAGGAAGACGCGCTGGTCGTCGGTAGTAAGGAATACAAGATATTTGCGGAGAAGGATCCAGCGAAATTACCCTGGAAAGATTTGGGCGTTGATTATGTGCTCGAATCAACGGGTAAGTTCCGCGAATACGGCAAAGCCGAACTGCATATCAAGGCTGGCGCAAAACGGGTCATCCTTTCCGCCCCTGGTAAGGGTGAGCCAAAGATTCCAGGTTTTGTGATGGGCGTGAATCATGTAAATTATGATCCTCAGAGACACACCATCTTCTCCAACGCATCCTGTACGACGAATTGCTTCGCCCCGATGGTCAAGGTGTTGCATGAGAATTTCAAAATACGGAAGGGTTTGATGACCACAACCCATGCATATACCAATGATCAGCGGATTCTTGATTTCCCGCACAAGGATTTACGTCGGGCAAGGGCGGCCGCGGTATCTATGATTCCTACCACGACCGGAGCGGCAAAGGCAATTACCGAGATATTCCCGGATTTGAAGGGCAAGCTTGATGCGATTGCAATAAGGGTGCCCACACCGGACGTGTCGGTTGTCGATTTCGTTGCCGAGTTGGATAAAGAAACAACCGTAGATGAAGTGAACGGCGCATTCAAGAAAGCGGCCGGCGGGGATCTGAAAGGGATTCTTATGTATTGCGAAGAGCCTCTTGTGTCCTCAGACTTTATCGGCAACCCGTATTCTGCGATTTTTGACGCCGAGCTGACTAAGGTCATCGGTAACATCGCGAAAGTCTTGGGCTGGTATGACAATGAGTACGGTTATTCGGCGCGAACGGTTGAGCTTCTTGAGTACGTGATCGGGAGAGAGTAATGGCCAAGCTTTCCGTTAAGGACTTAGAGCTTGCAGGCAAAAGAGTATTCTTGCGCGTCGATTTCAATGTGCCGCTCGATGAGAATCTGAATATCAGAGATGATACAAGAATAAAGGCAGCGCTACCAACGATTCAATATATACTCGAAAAGGGCGGCATGCTGATCATTGCCAGTCATCTGGGTCGTCCAAAGGGCAAGGTCGATGTCAAAATGAGTCTTGAGCCGGTTGCCCATCGCTTGGAGATGCTACTCGACCGCAAGGTGCAATTTGTGAAGGATTGCATCGGCGACGAGGTTAAGAGAGTTGCTGGCAGTCTGAAACCGGGCGATGTGCTGCTGCTGGAAAACCTGAGATTCCATATCGAGGAAAAGAATAACGATACGAACTTTGCCAGGGAACTTGCATCGCTGGCTGATCTGTATGTCAATGATGCGTTTGGTGCCGCACACCGTGCCCATGCATCGGTCGAAGGCATTGCTCACAATTTCGAGAATCCGGCCGGCGGGTTTCTCATGGAAAAAGAGCTGCAGTATTTAGATAATGCCCTCAAGAACCCTAAGCGACCCCTGCTCGCCATCATTGGTGGCGCAAAGGTGTCGACAAAGATTGGGGTCATAAAGAATCTCTTGAATACGGTCGATAAACTCGTGATTGGAGGCGGCATGTGCTTCACGTTCTACAAAGCAAAGGGTTACCCTATTGGAAAATCCCTGTGTGAAGATGAATTGTTATACGAGGCAAAATCGGCCCTCAAGAATCCCAAGGTATACCTACCTGTGGATGTCCTAGTTGCAAAAGAAGCCGAAGCAGGTAGTGCGACACAGACCGTGGATGCCGCAGCGATACCGGACGACTATCTGGGTGTCGATATCGGTGCTAAATCAGTGGCGAACATCATCGATTTCATGAAAGAGGCAAAAACCATTGTATGGAACGGTCCGATGGGGATCTTTGAAATCGATCGGTTTGCGCGTGGGACCGAATTCGTAGCAAAGGCGGTTGCGACTGCTACAAAAGCAGGCGCAGTCTCGATTGTGGGCGGCGGTGATACCATATCGGCGCTGAAGAAATTCGATCTCGTGGAAGCAGTGAGTCATGCCTCAACCGGCGGTGGTGCTTCGCTTGAGTATCTGGAAGGCAAAGAACTGCCCGGGTTGAAGGTCCTGAAGGAGAAATAATGGAGCCAATTGTTGCGGGAAACTGGAAGATGAACAAAGAACCGGGTGAATCCAGGGCGTTGGTTCAACGACTGATGGAACTGGTGGGTGATTATAAGGATAGGCTAGTCATACTCATCCCCCCGTTTACATCTCTACCCTCGATCGGAGAGCTGGTTCGCAACTCCAGAATGAAACTGGGTGGCCAGAACATGCATTGGGAGCGGAGTGGAGCCTACACCGGTGAGATCTCGGGCTTTTTCTTGAAGGCGGTTGGATGTGAATATGTGGTCATTGGACATTCGGAGCGTAGACACATAATGGGTGAGACTGATGACATGATCAATAGGAAGCTGAGGTTAGCACTCGAAATAGGTTTGATACCGATATTCTGTATTGGTGAGACTGAAAAAGAAAGGGAATCGGGTAAAACAGAGACGGTAATCGCAAGGCAGATAAAGGAAGGGCTCAAGGATATCGAAAACGAAGCGCATAAGATCGTATTTGCATACGAACCGGTGTGGGCAATCGGAACCGGGAAGACCGCCACGCCGCGACAAGCCGCGGAGATGCACCAGTACATTCGGGGTATGATCAAGAAGCCGAGCACAATACTGTATGGTGGTAGCGTGAAGCCTGAGAACATCGATTCATTGATGAAACAAGAGGAGATTCAGGGTGTGCTCGTCGGCGGTGCAAGCCTAAAGCCCGAAAGTTTCACCAGAATCATAAGATTTGAGTAGAAGCACACAATAATTCTACACTTCAAGAAGCAATACCAGCCGGGTTTTCTTCGAGAGAGTCTCGTGACTTGACACACGGAAGAAAATGTGTATAATAAATCATGAGAAATTCTACGATTTTGTCGCCAAATAAGGAGGTTTCATGTATGGCGTCATGATGTTCTTCCACGTAGTAATCTGCGTACTCTTGGTCGTTGTTGTTTTGTTGCAGCAGACAAAGGGTGGAGGAATGGGTAGCGTTTTCGGTGGTGGAGGAGGCGGTACCGACGCGCTGTTTGGCGGCAAGGGTGCGACACCGTTCTTCGTGCGTCTGACCACGGGACTGGCCATTGGTTTTTTCGTCACATCATTGACCCTGGTACTGCTTTCGCGTGGGGCGAGGCAAGTTAGTGCAGTGGAAAAGGGGATGCAAGAGATGCCAGTACAACCGGGGACAGGTATTCCTGACGAAGGGTCCGTAATTCCCGAAGAAGAATCGGTTTTTCCTGAGGAACTGCCAGGAGGCGAGTAGTGTTTGCGGTGATAAGGGCAAGTGGATTTCAATACGTCGTTACAAAGGGCGAGAAGATAAAGATCCCTGCAGTGATTGGAGAAAAGGGTAAGGAAGTTGAGTTTGACAAAGTATTGATGCTGAAAGATAACGGTGACACTGTGGTCGGGCGACCTTATGTTGCAGGTGCTAAGGTCAAGGGAGTAGTGCGAAAGTGTGGCCGTCTGCCAAAAGTAGTTGTTTTCAAGTTCATCAAGAAGGAAAAATATCGACGCAAGCGGGGACACCGCCAGGATTATTGCGAGGTTGAGATTACGGACATCCTAAAATAGAAAATGAATCGTAAACTGCACCCAAAGGTATTCAGGGCAAGAAATTCATTCATAAAGCGAGGTTAGTGTGGCACACAAGAAAGGTGTTGGTGCATCAAGGAATGGAAGAGATTCGGCGGGCAAGCGTCTGGGTGTAAAAAAGTTTGATGGCCAGACGGTTGAAGCCGGAACGATGTTGGTGCGTCAAAGAGGAACCGCAATTCACGCCGGCTTTAACGTAGGTGTTGCCGGCGATTACACACTGTTCGCCCTCTGTGCGGGTAAGGTGAAGTTCGGCTACAGAAAGGGCGGTCGTAAGGTAGTTTCGGTTATACCCTAAACATAAATCTCTCAACATAAAAAAATGTAAGCGGTTGTGCCTCTCGGCGATGCCCGTTTGTCGCAGCGCAGTGAGCAGGACAGTA
The DNA here is from genome assembly GCA_001303785.1 of Caldifarciminota bacterium SM23_42. Classification (GTDB taxonomy): domain Bacteria; phylum Hydrothermota; class Tepidihabitantia; order SM23-42; family SM23-42; genus SM23-42. The sequence goes on from LJUJ01000027.1 coordinate 9,875, forward strand.
AGGACAGATGTAGTCATTGGGTCAGTGAGTCGTTGTGTCATTCGCTGCTGCTTCGTAAGCAAACCCGAAATTCGAATATCGAACCACCGTTTTATTTTCCAGTACGCTCGAACATTAATGGAGAATATGGTTATTGAGTAATTATGTAATTAAGTTATTAAACCTGTTGAACAGCAACCTCTCAATGCCTAACTCGGTTAGATATCTATTTCGAGATAATTGTACGAATTGCAGATTCACTCAACATATCTGGTTGTCACGACCATCTTGATCCTATAGCTAACGGGGCAGACAAACCCGAATTTCCAAGCTGCGCAACACAACCGAGATTTACCACCGTTGTGAAAATTTGAATTTAGAAATTTGTATTTGTCCCGCTTCGCGAGGACAATCAAATCGTAGATTTGAGTACGCACGGAATTTCGCATTTAGTATTTCGAGTTTAGAATTTGCGCTTCATTGCTATGGATTCGAGATGACATAGAATGGCAAGTTGCGTGATGCGCGCCACATTTTTGCGATTTGGATGATTGATATCTGGAATTTGCTTGTGGTTTGGGTTTTGTGATTTGTCATTTGCACGCTAGTGCGTGGTGTACCTTGACATTTAACTTTTCACTATTATAATTATTGTGTGATAACTATTACCCACAAAGGCTATTAGTATGGACAGAAGAAGCGAACTCCAATACCGTCCCGAGTTAAGGCATTATATACTGCCCACTCTCAAGTATTATCTGAAACTGATTGAACTGCCCAGCCTCGAAATTGAGACCTTCATCCGGCATGAGCTGGAGGCTAATCCGTTGCTTGAAGAGATGTCCACGGACGCAGCGGGCGAATCTGAGGAGGGTGAGGCAGCCGAGGAAGATAATGCTCCGGACGATTTGAAGGAAATGGAAGAATTAAATATCGCCGAATTGTTCGCCGATACTCCAAGCGCGGTTCACGATAGTAATCCGGAGCAATTTGATCTCCTGGACAACGTGCCGGCGCAGGGCGATAAGCTTAATGATTATCTACTGAGGCAGGCTTTTCTAGTTTTCCAAGACCAGGATTTGGTAATTGCGCGTCTGGTCATCGCAAATATCGAGGACGATGGGTACCTTGCCGCATCACCTGAGGATATGGCGAGTGAGGGGTACGTCATCGATGACATACTCCGTATCATAAGAAAGATCCAGTGCTTTGATCCGATTGGATGCGCATGGCGTGACAAGAAAGAGCCGTTGCTCATACAATTGGCGGCGTTGGGTTACACACCCGATTCGGTCGAGTGTTGTCTTGTGCGTGATTACCTGAAGGATATAAAGAGTAACCGCCATCGTGAAATATTGAAGGCACTAAATATCGATGAAAAACGATTTCTGAAGGCCCGAGAAACGGTACTCAAACTAGATCCAAAACCGGGCTGGCGGTATTCGAACGTTGCCTCCGGTTATGTATCACCGGATTTCATCATACGCTGGCGAGATAATTGTCTTGTGGCACTACTCAATGATGATACCGTACCGCGCGTTAGGCTTCGCCGGCAGTATGTTGAGGTGCTGAAGAACCCCAAGGGCGTGCCGCGCGAGCAGCTCGACTTCATACGGCAGCGTGCCCGTGCCGCGCAGCATGTGATCATCGCCATCGAGCAGCGGAGGAAGACAATGGTGCGAATACTCGATAACCTGTTGGAGTATCAGCGTGACTTCTTCGAGAAGGGTTATCAGTATCTGAAGCCGATTACGATGACCGAGTTTGCTCGACAATTGAGTGTTAATCCTTCAACGATTTCCCGAGCACTCGCTAACAAGTATATCGAATCGCCGCAGGGTATTCACAAACTAAAATTCTTCTTCAATGCACCACTCGGTGATACGGACAAACGCATTGTTTTTCAAAAAATACAGGAGATCGTCGACAACGAGGACAAAACATCGCCCCTGTCCGATACGCAGATTGCCCAGAAACTCGGACGACAAGGCATCATGATATCAAGAAGGACGGTCTCCAAGTACCGGGACCTGATGGGGATCCCAACGCATCAATACCGCAGCGCCTAGCAAGACAGATACGCGGCAGAACCAAGAAGACATTCAAGTAGCATACTTCAACACACTCTTGTGCCGCGAAGAGTAAAATTCATGCAAATCACCTACTACGATTGTCTTGAAAAAGAAGGGACAATATTTATAATTTCTTGTGTTGACAATTACGATACTCGGTCTTTGCGCTTGGTTCAACTGGGAGACGTTGAAGACCGATGATTTCACGGTAATATACAAGAAAGATTACTATCAAGAGGCACTTCATACTCTGCACAATCTTGAATACTACAAGGGCAACGTACGTCAGATCGTTGGTGAGGGTCAGAGGAATCTGCCCGTCGTCATCGAAGACGTAGGTGCGATCAGCAACGGTTTTGCAAACCCGATTTTTCATAACGTTCATATTTTCACTCATCCTCCCGGATTCGCCTATCGCATGGAGGGCATCGAGAATTGGTATCGCGCGGTAGCAGTTCATGAGTATGCGCATATCTTGCATCTTTCAAAGACAAAAGGTTTTGCTAAAATACTCGCCAACGTTTTCGGTTCGCTGTTTTCACCCAACATTTATTCGCCGGGTTGGATAACCGAAGGCATTACCGTATTCAATGAATCAATGGTCGCGCCGTACGAGGGAAGGCTGAACGACGGCTTCTTTGATAGCTATATTGCAGCGCGTGTACATGAAAAGGACATGCCCTCGATTATCGAGGCAACGAATGCGCCCGTGGATTTCCCGTTTGGTACATACTATCTTTACGGCGGCGAGTTCTTTAATTTCCTTGCGCGAGAGTATGGAGTAGAGAAATTCTCGGAGTTTTTTAGCGAATACGGTTCCTATTTCTGGGCTCCATTGTCAGCAGTCATTCCATTCGTTGGCTTGGACGTTGCCGCGCGGAAGATATATGGCAAGCCGTTTCCGCATCTTTTCAGGGCATGGCGCGAATACGAAGAACGCCAGCATGAGAACTGGCGTCCAGCCGGCACCAAGATAACAGAGCCAGGCTGGTATATCTATTCGCTTAGGGCACAGGGTGGCAATTTGTATTATGTACGCTATCGACCCGTTAAGCTAGATGGCTTCTATTATCGCAGCATGATCCACCTGATGGTATTCGACACCGACCACGATACAGAGAGAGTGGTCGCATCGCTCAGCGGTACGATTACTGCGCCCTTGAGATGCACGAACGAAAAGTTATACTACACGACGCGTCAACTGGTCAGCGGTCATGCGAATGTATACTACGGCGGATTCGGGGTAGTGATGAACCTGCATGAGCGAGACCTCGTGACTGGTACCGACAAGATTGTTTTGACCGAAAACATCCGCGGGTTTTGTGTGCTACCAGATGGCCGTATTTTATACAGCAAAGATAGGGTTCATGGTTTTGGCTCCGAGCTGTGGGTATATGATGGAAATCGTACGGAAATGCGTTTCGAGACCGAGTTATTGGTTAACGAATTAGATGCAAATGATGACCACATCGTTGCGGTAGCCCGTTGTGATTTTGATAATTGGGATATATACATACTCGATCTTGAGGACGAGCGAATAGAGGCGCTCGTTGCTACGCCTTGGATTGAGGGCAGCATTGCGCTCAAGAATGATTCATTGATTTTCACGGCGAATTACGATAAGGAATATTCTGTTTATATGTATGACCTGAAAGCTGGCGAGTTGTATAGACTGACCGAGAATGGTTACGCAGACTACGGCGTTGTAATAGACGATGGACTTTATTTCTTAGGTATGGCACAGAATGGCTTTGATGTGTACAGAAAGGAATTAGCGCCCCAAGACTATGAATTGGTGGATTCAGAACTTTCTCAAGAACCCGACTTTGATGAACTCGCGATCGATGTGAGGCGAGGGGGATATGGAGATGTATTGAAGACCTTGATTCCAGCATTGCGCATACCATTCGCAATGCCCACGAAAAGTGATTTGAGTGCTTGGACGTACGGGTTGTTGTTGCTGGGTGGCGACGCTACTAATGAAAACATGTATGGTGGTTTGCTCGCGCGCGACCCCGACGATGAAGATTTGATTCTCAATCTGCTATGGCAATCGAGGTTCTTCACGCCCTTAGATATGGTGTTTTTATATGATTACAGAAATTCTCTTGATTACTCCATTACATATCCCGTGTTCTTGAACCTTGAATATGGTCTGTCCAATCTTACTATGTTCCTCGATGGGCGTGCGTTTGAAGGCTTCACAAGGCAGGAGTTCGCGCCTGGTTTGGCCTTGGCGTTTCAGTATCCCCGTACCACGGTGTCAACAAGGTTCTCCTTTCCTTTTGAAAGACAATCCTGGGGCTCGGAAATCAATCGAAGTGCTCAACGGATGCAGTTGACATTGCGCCAGATGATAATGGAAGGTGAGGCGCGGCTGTTTGCCAATGCCCATGTCGACCCGCGTAACCCAGAGATACCTTCATGCGCGATCCGAGGCTATGATTCAATCACTTCGCCCAAGGCATTAAGCCTCAGTGCCGAATACGGGCAGCGTTTATGCAGGCTGCGTCGTGGTCTCTGGAACCCGAATATCTACTTCGAAGACCTCTATTGGATCATCTTTGCAGACTATTTATGGACCCAAGGCGGAACAACATATTACTCAGCAGGCTGTGAGCTGCGCCTCGAGGTCAAAACGGGCTTTGGATTCGTGCGGCTGTTGCCCAGATTGGGGATTGCCTTCACCAAGGCCAGTACTATCCAAGTATACTTCGCGATCTTTCCCTCTTTACCGATTTAAGCCTAGGTAGTTTTGCTTGACTTTCATAGATGTGCGTATATAATTAAGTGTAGAAATACATGGTACTTAAGCATATTGAATGCCAAGGATTTCGCAACTTGGTTGACGCAGAGATCCAGTTCGCTGGTGATTTTAATTGCATAGTTGGCGATAACGGCGCTGGTAAGACTAATCTACTCGAGGCGATATTCTATGCAGGAAATGCGTCTTCATTCAGGGAGAAAGAAGACCGCAATCTCATACGGTTTGACTCAGAATTTTTACGCGTACAAGCCGAGGCAGATGATGACCGACATGCAGAGATATTTCTGGACGGGGAGAGAAAGAAACTTACCCTGGGCGGCAATGATGTGCTCAGGATTAGTGATTTCGTTGGTTGGCTGGCAGTTACGATCATGTCCATCGAAGACATCTGGATCGTGCGCGGTGCACCCGCGAAACGACGTGCGTTCTTGGATTGGACGATTGCAAAGATCTCGCCCGGGTACATGGCAGATTTGATTGAATACCGGAAGATTGTGCGCCAGAGAAACCGATTTCTTCAGTCACTTAACGAAGATGGAAGCAAGAGACTCTTCGAAGTATTCGATGAGCAGTTGATCGAACATGGGAATGAGATATACAGGAAACGTGCGGCAAGATTACCGGATCTCAAAAGTAAGTTCGCAGAGTTCGGCGCTAATTTTAGCCTAAAGAAGTTCAATGTTGACTATCAAAGCATTTGTCCGAATATGCAGCTAGATCAAGATGTGTTGAAAAGCGTGCGGCAGAGAGAGATTACGCTTGGGCAGACGGTTGTTGGGCCACATCGTGATGACCTATTCTTCTCAATCGACGGTCGTGCCATGCAACATTATGCATCAGAGGGTGAGGAGCGTGCTGCCTCGATTTCGCTGAGGCTGGCGGAGGCGGAAATGCTTTACGAGTCTAGGGGGGAGAGACCGGTTATGCTCTTGGATGAGGTCAACGCCGAGCTTGATACGGAGAAGCGGGGTATTCTTCTCGGACTATTGAAGGGACAGATTTTCTATGCCAGTACCCAGATGCCGCAGTTCAAACCGGCAGCCGATAATGCGGGTCGTCTTTTTCGTGTCGAACGAGGTGTAGTTGAAATTTCCTGAACGTATTAATCGAATAGTACCTCGGGTGCTTAAAGGTATGGACATCAACGTTAAGCTTAAGAATTGGCGGGCGGTGGAAAAGTGGGAAGATATTGTAGGCCACAATATCGCGCACCACGCACAAGCCGTGAGCGTGGATTCTGAGAATCTGCTGGTAATGGTAGATAATCCGGTCTGGCAGAGTCAGCTGTTTCTCATGAAGTCAGACATCTTGAAAAAGATACAGAAGTATGATGTTCGCATCAAAGATATAAAGTTTAGAATATCTGATGTCCCGCTAAGAAGGAGAAGTAATGAAAAGAAGAAACAAACGTGACCCCGTGCGCGGTAAGAAAGAGGATAAGAACAAGCGTTCTAATGAATACGATGCGTCAAAAATTCAGGTGCTCAAGGGTCTGGAGGCGGTGCGCAGAAGACCGGCCATGTACATCGGCGATGTCAGTATACGTGGGTTACATCATCTGATTTTTGAAGTAGTTGACAATGGTATTGATGAGGCGTTAGCCGGTGTCTGTGATCATATCAACGTGAAGATCGATAAGAACATTGTAGAGGTCGAGGATAACGGCCGCGGCATACCTACCGATACGCATCCGGTTCAGAAGAAATCGGCGCTTGAAGTGGTCATGACAATGCTTCATGCTGGCGGTAAATTCGATGACAAGGTCTATAGCATTAGTGGTGGTTTGCACGGGGTTGGTGTTTCTGCAGTCAATGCACTGTGTGAATGGCTGGACGTTGAGGTCTATCGTAATGGTAAGATATACTATCAGAGCTATGAACGCGGCGAGCCCAAGGTGCCGGTCAAGACACGTGGGAAAACGAAGAAAACCGGCACAAGGATAAGATTCAAAGCGGACGACAGCATTTTCAGAAAGGTGGAGTTCAAGAAGGAGATCATAAGTCAAAGACTGCGGGAGTTAGCTTTTTTGAACAAGGGTCTAAAAATCGATTTTGAGGACACAGCATCAAAGACAAAAGAGAGGTATTTGTCGCGCGGCGGCGTGCTTGACTTAGTCAAATACCTTGATTCAGGCCGCACAAGGTTGCATAAACCGGTGTACTTCGCGGATACCAAAGAGGACATCGGCATTGAGGTGGCGCTGGAATATAACGATTCTTATCTTGAGAACATATTCACGTTTGCCAACACCATTAACACGCATGAAGGTGGTACGCATTTGATCGGATTCAAGTCGGCTTTGACAAGAACCCTGAACGATTACGCAAGGCGCCACAACCAGCTGAAGGATAATATTTCGCTGGCCGGTGAAGATACGCGCGAGGGATTGACCGCGGTTGTTTCGATTAAGATAAAGAATCCGCAGTTTGAGGGTCAAACCAAAACCAAATTAGGTAATGCCGAAGCAAAAGGTGCTGTGGAATCATTGGTTAACGAAAGGTTATCGGCATACCTTGAAGAAACGCCTCGGATAGCCAACGTGGTGATGAGTAAAGTCGTATCCGCAGCGAGATCCAGAGAAGCAGCACGCAAGGCGCGCGAATTGACGCGACGAAAATCATTAATTGACAGTGAAAGCCTGCCTGGTAAACTAGCGGACTGTTCTTCAACAAACCCTGATGAATGTGAGATATTCGTTGTTGAGGGTGATTCTGCAGGCGGCAGCGCGAAACAGGGAAGGGACCGTAGATTCCAGGCGATACTACCGCTGCGTGGGAAGATTTTGAACGTCGAAAAGAGTGGTTTGAATAAAATATTGAGCAACAATGAAATCAGAACACTGATTTCAGCAATAGGTTGTGGCATAGGTGACGATGATTTCAACATATCTAAAGTACGCTACAAGAAAATCGTCATCATGACCGATGCCGATGTCGACGGCGCGCATATTCGAACGCTGCTCTTGACATTTTTCTTTAGGTTCATGAAAGACTTGATCGATGGTGGGATCATATACATTGCACAGCCACCATTATACCGTATACGGCACGATAAGACCCACGAATATTTGTTTTCCGATGAAGACTTGCAGCGTTTTTTGAAGAAACACACACAGAAGAAATACGATATACAACGCTACAAGGGCCTTGGAGAAATGAACCCAGAACAGCTCTGGCAGACGACAATGGATCCCGAGAAGAGAATACTGAAGAAAGTAACAATGGAAGACGCCGCAGAGGCAGATCGACTTTTCTCCATTCTAATGGGCGGTGAGGTGGAGCCACGTCGTAGGTTTATTGAAGAGAACGCCCGCTACGTGGAAAACTTGGACGTGTAAGGAGGACAGATGGATCGTATTGAGATTTTAAAAGAGCTGAGTGAAGCATTCGGTATTTCAGGCTATGAAGAGAATGTCATCAACCTCCTAAAGAAACATTTCGGTGATCGAGTATCGATCTCCAGAGATCGCATTGGTAGCGTCATTGCACGTAAGGTTGGCAAGAGTGAACGGCCGAAGATAATGTTCTCGGCCCACATGGACGAGATAGGATTCATGGTCAAGGAAATCACCAAAGAGGGTTTCATTAAGTTCTTACCCATCGGCGGTTGGTGGGCAGGTAATATTCCCGGGATGAAAGTAAGAATAAGGACGAGAAAGGGTGGTGACATCCCAGGGGTCGTTGGTTTGAAACCCATTCATGAACTCACCCCTGAGGAACGGAAAAAACTCCCCGAAATCAAGGATATGTATATCGATGTTGGGGGATCAAAGAATTTCAATTCTAAGGAGAAGCTGGATATCCGCCCGGGTGATCCGATCGTACCCGAAGGTAGTTTTGAAAGAATGGCAAATAGCAATCTGCTGGTAGGCAAAGCCTGGGATGACCGTGTCGGTTGTGCTCTTCTGATCAGCCTGCTGGATAATATCGCGGGTGATGAACATCCCAACACCGTTTACCTAGTAGGTTCAGTTCAAGAGGAGGTGGGCCTGCGAGGTGCCCGGACATCAGCTTACGCGGTTGAACCAGACATAGGATTTGCCTTGGATGTCAGCTTAAGTCGGGACACACCGGGTAATGATGGCGAAGCCGCAGAGAGATTGGGCGGTGGAGCCAGTGTGTTGGTCTATGATTCCACGATGATTCCTCATGTGAAACTGAGAGAATTCGTGTGTGATCTGGCTGAGGCGAACAAGATACCCTATCATCTTACTTCAATCAAGGGTGGCTATGATACGGGAACTATTCATCTGACAAAATTCGGTGTGCCGTGTTTGGCGCTTGGCGTTCCCACTCGTTACGTCCACTCTAGTTCGGGTATCATATCCCTTGAAGATTACGATAATATTTTAGAGTTAATCACGTTGATCGTGAAGAGCTTGGATGAAAAAGTTTTAAACCAAATCCTTGAATAAGGGGGAGGAATGACAAAGAGAATCATCAAGCCAGGAGCAATTTACGACATATGGACGACAACAAAAGATTGTCTTGAGATCCTCGGTGATCCCCATTGGGCAAGATTTCTTTTACTGTCGGTTGGCTATCACCGTTACATGCTGAATTATTGTATTTATGCTTACTTAATACTCCCGGATTCGTTTTATCTGATCATACAGCCGAGTAAGATGTTTTCGATTTCTAAAATAATGAAGTTGATCAAAGGGAATTTTGCACGGAAGTATAACGAATACAAGAAACGCGAGGGCACGGTGTGGAGTCAGAGTTTTGATGCCGAGATTGTTGAAAATATAGAGGATCTCAGGGAACGTCTTGAGCACATCCACTCGTTACCGGTAATCAGAGAGCTGGTGAAGGAGCCGGGGCAATACGAATTCTCGAGTTACAATAACTATCATAGGGCGCGGCGCACAAGCGTGCAACTGGTTATTGACCAGCTACCAAAAGGAGTTGGTTAAGGATAGCAGCCACCGACAGCAAAAGGCGAGCCTGGGATAAGTTCTGGGCCGGTAAGCATCCAGATGCAATATATCCACCCGTAACAAACATAGTCGAAGAAACGAAAAACATTACGAGTGTTGCCGGAAAGGATATTCTTGAAGTCGGCGCGGGCACCGGCCGTGACGGGTTCAAGATGCAAGCACTCGGAGGGAACGTATCGCTCTTGGATTACTCTGAAGAGAGTCTGTGCCTTATGCGCAGCCTCATGCGAGATGATGAAGTGAAACTGATCCTGGGTGATGCGCGGAATTGTCCGTTCGAGGATTCTTCTTTTGACATCGTTTTCCATCAGGGACTCCTGGAACACTTTGCATCACCGTTTCCGTTTCTTAAGGAGAATCACCGGATTCTGAAGCGAAGCGGTATTCTGGTAGTGGACGTTCCTCAGACCTTTCATCTATACACAATAATGAAACACATGCTCATAACATTGGGGTTGTGGTTTGGTGGTTGGGAAAGGCAATTCACCATCGCCTCCTTGGCGAAACTGCTCCGGAGGCTGGGTTTTGAACCAATACATGTATATGGAGATTGGTCACGACCGGGAATCTTCTATAAGATTCTGAGACAGCTCTTTGCAAAATTCGGTGTGGGGTTACCGATGTATCCTAAGTACTTCGGCTCTGTGACCGAGGCTTTTTATAATCTGCAGAATCGCCTGAGAAGAAAGAAAATACTCATGTACACAGTGCTGTCCATCGGCATTATCGCGCGAAAGATATAGTGTCTATTTTGGCACATTCGTGAAGAACGGCGTGCCATCTGTGGTCAAGGAGAAGTATACTGGGTTTTTCTTAATGGCCCGTCCGTACCTTGATATGATGTAATCGACATATTCCATGGTTGCCGGTATTTCAGGCACGCGGTTCAGGCGTCTCACCAGGCCCGGCCCGGCATGGTAGGCGGCGAGTACGAGTTCGAGGTCTTGGCCAAAGATATCAAAGAGGTGACCCAGGTATTTCACTCCCCCCTTGATGTTTTCCCTCGGGTTGTAAGGGTCTTTGACGCCCAAGCTGCGGGCGGTCTCAGGCATTAGCTGCATTAGACCAATGGCACCACTAGAGGAAATCGCGCGGGGATTGAACTCGGACTCTTTCTGAATGACGAGTTTGACCAACTCCTTGTCTACGTCGTAGAGTTGACAGTAGTGCTTGATAATATGGTCATAATCAGTACACGTCATATCCCGTTGAATCTCACGGCTACCATCTAATAATGGAATATTGGTGATAAGTACATTACCGGTCTTGGTGGTTGAGATGATTTGTCCGAGAAGGAGTAGCAGGATCATATGTGAATATTATTTAAGATTCGGATTTTGTCAAGACTTAAGTGTTGAAAGTGTAGGCGGCTGAAAAGGCGCTGATGGTGCTTCTTCGTGGTGCTATCTCCGAAGCTGCTATTGTTGTGACCCAACGCACATGAAGCGAATTGACTGCGGTATTGGGGGATTAAACGAAAGAGCCGCCTCAGTTACTAAGCGTCGAATGAAGCTGGTATTTTATTACTTAGTCGGTACATCTCTTAGCCAAACGTTCGCAATTTCAGGAACTTTCTTCCTTGGAACGAGCGTAATGGCTCCTTCAGGGCATGCTGCTCTACACACACCGCAACCGAAACACCTGGTCGGATTGATGTAGACTTTGGAAAGCCCCGATGAATAGAATTGAGCACCAAACTGACATTGGCTCATGCAAGACTTACAACCCGTACATTTGTCCCAATCTACTTGGCAGATGTATTCTGCTCGGAAGAACTGAGGTAAACCACCCTTCTCAATGTATCCTTTGTATGCTCCACAATCACGATCGCAATTACACATGCCAACCACATAAGGGGAAATTGCTGTCCAAATACTGTGTATCAGTCCTTCCTCATCATATTCACGAAAGATCTTCTTGGCCTCCTCCTTGCTAAGCACCTCCAGGGACGAAGCGGCATCAGGGTACTTGCCCATGATGCCCCATTTATCTAGGCCAACGCCAAAACAATATCTCTTGTCCGTTTTTCCTGTCGTCATAAACCGGCATCCACAAGGCATCCTTGTTATAGAATCCACTATATCTATCACTTTTTCAACGTCCTCAATCGGCAACACCTGACCAAAATGGACGGTCTTCCGAGCTTCCATGATTTCTTCTTCGCTGGGTTGTTGCTTGAGAAGTTCAATGGAGGACAACGCTGCAACAGCCAGTTCCTTTCGTGATTTAGGTATACCGGTAATCGCTGGCATCTCAAAATTCTCCCAAAATCGATGGATCCATTCGATACGCGTCGTGGTCGTAGCTAAATCCTTTTGGATCGAGGATAGCTCCTGATGGAGCAATTCATCCGAATAGTTCTTCATCTGGAGGTACCACTTCTTGCCTTCACCATGTTTTGTACAATACTCACACATTTTACTTCTCCTTTCGTCACAAAAATGACGAAAAATTGCGCCCTATAATCTTCTTATGTAAAGACTTCTGTGTACGTACTTAGAACTATATGTGATTAGAAACGAAAGTCAAGTCAACTTCAACAAATCTTGTTTCACAACCTCAAACGGCACTTTTAGCAATCTACCGCATGTTTGTTGTCAATAACATCCCGGCGAGGTGGACTAGGATGGACTGCGGACTACTAAACCGC
>LJUJ01000010.1 GCA_001303785.1 Caldifarciminota bacterium SM23_42
TGTAATCAATGAGGCTCTGCCTCAAGAAATCCGTTGCTCTATCCACACAAGGCAGGGGCTGGTGGCTCGGTGCTGGTGTGTATTATTGTTATACGCCCACGCGTTGATGCGAGACAGGAGAGCCCGTGGTTCCGTCGAATTCTCACGTTGAGTTCAACACACCGGACGCCGTCTGTCAATCGGCAACAAGCCTGCTCTTTGAGTCAATAGGAGGGAAGGAGGATGACGAAGAAATCCGCAATTGTCTTTGTTGACATATATACGCGGGTGAGTAGAATAGTGTATATGAGCATAAGAGAAATTAGAAGAAAAATATCTCCGGTTCTTGAGAAATATGGCGTGGTTAAAGCCGCGCTCTTCGGGTCTATCGTGAGTGGTACAGCGACAAAGCGGAGTGATATAGATTTGTTAGTGAAACTTCCTAACAACGCTAGTCTTCTTGATCTAGCCGGGCTCAAGATCGATTTGGAGGAGAAATTAGGCAAGAAGGTAGATGTATTAACGTATAATTCACTGCATCCGTTACTAAGAGAAACAATTCTAAAAAGTCAAAAGATAATTGTGTGAAAAAGGATCCACTAGTTTTTATATCTCATAGAGTTGAATGCATTGAGATAATCGAAAGATACGTCCGGAATACGAAAAAGAGTTCGTTTATGAAGTCAGTTCAGAAACAGGATGCTGTTATTAGGCGCATCGAAATTATCGGTGAGGCAACCAAACATTTTCCAAAGGAAATTAAGGATAAGTATTCTATTATTCCATGGCAGAAAATCGCTGGTATGAGAGATATGTTGATCCATGAGTATTTTGGTGTCGATCTTGAACTAACATGGAATGTGGCCACAAAGGATATCCCTCGTCTCAAGAAGGAAATCAAAAAGATCAAGCTTGAACTAATGCAATAGGCAAGACGCTAAATTGTCGTATATTTAGCCGAATTCTGTAAGAGCGAAATCTTGGTACATTATCGATAATGGCATGAGAATTGGATCGGAAATCTGCCTCCACTTATTTCTATCAAAATCTTTCATACCATCGAATAGTTTCTTGTTTCCAGCCTGCCCTGCCTGTACTGAGTGAAGCCGAAGTGAGAGATCGAAGAGTCTGACCCCGTAGTCCCGGTTGACATGCCTTTACTAGATGATATAATCAATCAATAAGGAGAGCAGCGCTAAGAATTGTCAGAGAAGATGTGACACCGCCCCTGGAGTTGAGCAATCAAAGATGAAAAAGCAAATCAAAAAGCTGATTGAGAAATTCGCCAAAAACAATATCCCGGCTTTTTATGTGAATAACAGAAAGCAGGCTTTTGAGAAGGTGATGTCCATGATACCGAGGTGTAGCGTAGTCGGATTAGGTGACTCGCTAACGTTGAGACAGATAGGTGTGGTGGATGCACTAACTCAAGGTAATTACACTTTTCTGAATCCATGGAAGCCCGGAACCAGTCTTGCAGAAAGTATCGAGCTTAAAAAAAGGGCTTTGACTTCAGATGTATTTGTGACAGGTACAAATGCGGTGACGTTAGATGGCAAAATCATCAACGTCGACGGCCATGGGAATCGTGTAGCCGCCATGCTTTTCGGCCCGGACAAGGTCGTCATTGTAGTGGGAGTTAACAAGATTGTCGAGACTGTCGAGGAAGCATTGAAGAGGATAAGGGAGATAGCTGCTCCGACGAATGTAAAACGCCACACAGAATTTGATCCAATGCCGCCATGCGGCATAACAGGTTTATGCAATGATTGTTCCTCACCATGGAGGATCTGCAATAAAACAGTTATCATTGAGAGGCAGTACGACAACAATAAATACAAGCCAATCATAACACTGATAATAGTCGGTGAAGAATTAGGGTTATAACCAATTCTTAGCGACAGGCGCAGGGCAGATTGGGGTCAAATCCCCGCTTTGCTAATTACACAACAGAAATCGAAACGGGACTTTCAGCTAGACATTCTACATTCCCCCACATAACGGACTAATAAACCGCGGGACAAAACAATATGGTTGTCTAAAGACTAGTGCCTACAATGTTATCAGGTTGCTTGTTTTTAACTGATGATCGTTGTGCCATCTTTGTGCCTGTTTGTTGTCTATGACACTCTGACGCGGTTAGTAGGTACTCTGGGTGTATGTTTTGGGCTGTTGACTTCGATCTAACTGCAAGTATACTTTTGTAATTGTAAAGGGAAAAAAGGAGGATAGAATGAAGCGAAAGAATTTATCTGTGGTCTGCTGCATCATTGTATTATTACTGTTCATCTATAGCTGCAAAAAGCAGGATACAGAAGCTGACATCGCTGCAATTAAAGAGGTGTTAAACCAATTTGCTGTCGCTTGCAACACTGGAGATTTCGATCTTTGGATTTCCTTATGGGCAGATGACGGCGTGCAGATGCCCCCAGACGAAAATTCCGTTATCGGAAAAGAGCAGATACGAGAAGCATCACCAGCGTGGAGGATGTTAAGGTATATGGCGACTTAGGATTAACTCATTGTAATTACACATTGGCTGTGACTCCCAAGGCAGGTGGCGAGACAGTTATTGCAGAGCCAGATGGTAAAGCATTGACCCTCTATAAAAGGCAGTCTGATGGTTCTTGGAAGATTATATACGATTGCGGTAATTCTAATGTACAACCAACAGTGGAGTAACAAACCGAACGGGCTGCAATAGACTAATGCTTCTGTATTGGCCTTAATTTGGCGGGCGATAGCATTCCTGTTAAACATTTTTTTGGTAGTTTGAGGCGTAGTGGGGTCAAATCTCTACATTCAACACATCCCCAAATAACGGACTTACCATCCGTTGATCTTCGATTCATAGCCATTTCTGCAATCCTTGCACTTACAGATGTTGACAAGCTAATCTGCCGGATTACAATTCCGAACGACGTGTAATATCAAGGAGGAACTATGTATATAGATTTTCGGTATTTTTGTATTATTGCTGTGTCAATTCTGCCAATCTTAGCTCCTGCTCAAGAATGGGTGGCACGGTATAACGGACCTGGCAATGGCTACGACGCAGCGTCTGCAATTGCGGTTGACAACGCAGGCAATATCTGCGTCACCGGACCTAGTTGCGGTTTAGGTCCCTGGGAAGACTATGCAACGGTGAAGTATGATTCCCTGGGTGCTGAGATATGGGTGGCGAGATACAATGGGCCATTCAATTACGCTGATATAGCACTGGCGATCGCGCTTGATACTGCAGGCAATGTCTATGTTACAGGACAGAGTGATGGTTCTAGCACCTGGGAAGACTATGCGACAGTCCAATACGATGCCTCGGGTGTTGAACAATGGGTGGCGCGTTATAATGGCCCGGGTAATGACTACGATGCGGCATATGCCATAGCAGTCGATGCCGCATGCAATACCTATGTCACAGGACAGAGTGATGCTTCATACACGTGCGACACATCCGAGGATTATGCAACAGTAAAGTATAATTCCTCTGGTGTTGAACAGTGGGTGGCAAGGTATAACGGACCTGGCAATAGCACGGATTGGGCAAGTGCAATTGTTCTCGATGCCGGAGGAAGTATCTACGTCACGGGAGGGAGTACTGGTTCGGGTACCGGTTTCGATTATGCCACGGTGAAGTACGAAGCTTCGGGTGTCGAGCAGTGGGTAGCCAGGTATAATGGACCTGTGAATGGCTATGACGTGGCGTATGCGATCGCGGTCGACAACGCGGGGTGTATCTATGTGGCGGGATATAGTGTTGGTTCTGGCACCTCCGAGGATTATGCGACGGTGAAATACGATTCTCTAGGTGTTGAGCAGTGGGTAGCCAGGTATAATGGACCTGGTAATGGCACGGATTGGGCAAGCGCAATCGCGCTTGATGCCGCCGGGAATACGTATATCACAGGAAGGAGTGAAGGCTCGGGCACTGGCTACGACTATGCGACGGTGAAATATGACCCTTCGGGTGCGGAACAGTGGGTAGCAAGATATAATGGGCCGGGCAGTGATTGGGATCAGGCAAATGCAATTGCGGTTGATAACGCAGGCAATATTTATGTGACGGGATATAGTGCGGGCTCCGGTACGTCCGAAGATTATGCAACAATAAAGTATGATCCCCTGGGTGTGGAGCAGTGGGTGATGAGGTATGACGCCGGGGTGGGTGATTTCGCAAACGATCTTGCCATTGACAGTGATGGCAACGCTTTTGTAACCGGAAGGAGCTGGGGTCCAAGCAATAATGATGACTATGCGACGGTCAAGTATTCAACAACAGGTATCGAAGAAGATGAGCTCATTGTGCAGAACGGAAATGGAATTACTACAACCATTTTCCGTGCACCGCTACAATGTCCCGAAGGCAAAAAATGCAGAGTGTTTGACATCACAGGGCGGATTGTGGAACCTGATAAGATCGCCCCTGGAATATATTTCCTCGAGATAGACAATGAGATCGTTCAGAAAGTAATCAAGATAAGATAACAATATCACTTCTTGCTAGGGGGATGTATTAAATATATTTTTGCAGAGACTTGCTGTAGAAGCAGTAGGATGTGGCGGGGTGTGCGTTTTGAGGTGCAAAAGTCGTGTTTCTAACGTTTAGCATTGGACAGACAAGGAGGTGAGGTAGAAGTGATGGATACACCATGGTATGCGAGGCTGTTCTATGTACCCATATTGAATTTTCTGGTTTCGTGGATTCTTTCCCTTGTTATACAGGCAAAGAGAATGGGCTTTCCTGAAATGAGTGCTCCTATTAGGATCGCCAATTTGGTGAGTTTTGTTGGAGGTTGCGTATTATTGTGGTTTGTGCCATTCAGAATAAATGCGGCTTTCTGGATCGGAGTCGGTATTATTGTCGTTGGGCAGGTGATCTTTGGTTTAGGTTACAGCGCTATGAGGGAGCATCCCGAGCAAAAGAGGATCGTAGTGGATTGGGGGATTTATGGGTTCAGCAGGCATTCTCATATTATTGCCTGTATTATTGTCCTTCTTGGTACAATAATTATGGGTTGGAACATAAGATCAACCATGTATCTCATTGTCTGGATATACTTTCTTATGTATATTGTATTCACTCATTATGCTATTCTCTATGAAGAAAAGAGGAATGTGGTAAAATTCGGGCAAGAATATGAGGATTACATGAAAAGAGTGCTCCGATATTTTTTTTGAATAAAGCGAAACAGTCGCTCTGAGCTTCTGATAAACATTCCAGTTGTTCATTGATTGCCTGCTTGCAGGACGTGGGGGTCAAATCCCCGTTTTGTTAATTACAGAATAGAAATCGAAAGGGGACTTTCAGCTAAACACTTTACATACTCTCAAACAACGGACTAATAAACCGCGGGACATAATGATATATCTGCGTCAAAACACCTAGATACAACGATTTCAGTCTACCTATTTTCTGATGGGTGGTCGTTGTACCACTTTTGTGCCTGTTTGTTGCCTACAACATCCTGGCGAAGTGGGTTGGGTTTTCTATAGATGTTGAAGGCTCTAGGAAAAAAAGGCTTGGCTGGGAGAACAGCCAAGAAATATTCAGGAGAAGCATAAGTATAGGATCTCTTGCAGGTTGGTTGTAGGGTTTAGCGTGTTTTGTTTCTGATGTATTCGATAGCGCGTTCCAACTGCGTGTCCTTACCGTCAAGCAATGCCTTTCTGTCCAACCCCACAACAATATCCGGGATCACCCCATGGCCTTCGAGCACCGTGCCATCCGGCGTCAAGGATTGTGAAATCAGGTACATAAATGAAGCACCATTGGGCAACTTCTTTACATCAGACGGTCCCACCGACCCGGAACTCCTCTCTCCGATAACAACCGCACGACCGATAGACTGAATGCATCCGGAGAAGCGCTCACTGGCCGATGCATTCATTACATCGATCATTACCACCACGGGACCATCGTATGTCTTCTCACCCGGCTGAACGACAACCTTCTCCGTCTTATCCCTATATTTGAAAACCGAGAATAGCGTTTCCTTCTGTAGGAGCTTCGAGACGATGGCTTCTCCGTCAATGATAAGCCCGCGCATATCGCCCATAGAACCAATCGCCTCGCCGAAGCGCTCATCAACAGGCGGAAGGAATGCGCTGAAGCTGACATACCCGATGTTGTCGTCCATTCGCTTGGCCTCAAAGTCTACATAGAAAGGCGGTAGGGACTCATCTATCATAGTTTTTTCGGTCCTTTGTTTTCTGACCATCATGGTTTCATGCACAACGTCGGATTCATCTCGAAAAGTCATTGATATCGAGGTTCCGGCATCGCCGAAAAAACGTCCGCATATATTGTCAGCAATATCAGACAACCTCTTGCGGTCGTTGCAAATTGGAATCTCTCTGGACTCAACTTCGGTAATGATCTGATCAACCGAGACACCGTCGATACTCTCTAATACGTATCCTATTTTCAAGCCGGCCTCGGCCGCGGGGAAACCGGCTTTGACCGACGTGACGACAGCCTTGTCATCGAGCAGGCGAATGTCGAGACCGATAGTTCCATCGGAAATCAGCGGCGACCCGGAAGCGGCCAGTTCCTCAACGTGAAACACTGCATAGTGAGAAAGTTTCAGTTCGGCAAGCATCTTGTTTACTATCTCCATAAAACCAGCGTCATCCTTTACATTAGCGACAAGGTCGTAATATCTATCATAAATCTCGTTCCAGTCGAGCCCGCCAAAGGTAGAATCATAGTGGTGCTCATTCACAGTCTGCCAGACCGTATCATAACTTACGATCCACACATTGACATCGTCCGGCACCTGGGAGGACGCGATTGAGGTCAAAAAGATGATGCTTATCACACAGATTACCACCGAAAATGCTTGTAGCATTGCCAACTCCTTTCGTTATGTAATGATTTATTGGGAACTACAGAAATTACCACTCGACGATTATATTTTACAATCAGTTACTTGTCAATATTGGCCTCGCTGTTATTCACTGTTATAATTCCTCTGAACCATGAGTCAGTCACCTATCCGTACTCGTGGTACAGTATGTTGCAAGATTCAGGTCGTGTAATCAAATCTCAGAACCTTTTTGTGGAAGAGATGGAAGATGGTGCTTGACTTTTTGACACATACTAACTGAAAAAAACAAGTAGAAAACCATCAACCCCTTACGCCAGATTTGTGTTAATATTAGCATTACGGACTTACCATCCGCAGTTTATAGTAATGTTTCGATGCTTGACATATGGCACAATGAAACTATAATAATCAAAGGAATTCAGTAAATTTCAGTACATTCATAAGAATGTACAGGGAGGAGATTATGGTATGAAAACAAAAGTATCTATTAATAACAGTCATTATTCTATTATGTTTCCCGCTGCTCGGATCTTCTCAATGGTTAGAGACCACTATCTATGTTCCGGATTCCCTTCATGGAGTTAGTGGGCCTGGAGCCTTCGCTTATAACCCGGCGAATAATAAAATCTATGTCGGTGGTTATGCAGGTCATTGCGTGATTGTGATTGATGGCGAGACGAACGAAAAGATTGCTAGAATTCCTGCGGGTTCAAGTATTAGGTCTTTTTGCTATAATGCAACCAACAACAAGGTCTATTGCGCAAATGACAAGACCGATAACGTCGCCGTGATCGATGGAGTGACCGATAGCGTAATTACGACCATTACGGTCGGTGATGGTCCCAGTGGTTTTGCCTGGAATCCTATTCAGAACCGTACTTATGTCGCAAATGGTGGTGCTTCAAGTATTTCGGTGCTTCGTGATTCGGTGACAGGCATCGAAGAGTCAACGCAGAACGCTTCGCCTCTCATTTTGAACCTCCATCCCAACCCTGCAAAAACAGCGCTTACAATTGATGCGCCCACACCGCTGCTCGGCATTACGGTATACGATATCCTTGGCAGGTTAGTAAGAATAGAAGATATGATAAAATTTGAGAGTGGGATTACAATCACGGTAGAACATCTGAGTGCGGGCGTGTATTTTGTGAAAGTGAATACCGAGAATAATGAGTTCATCAGAAAGGTGATAGTAACCAAATAGACCATTGATGCGCGAGTAACAAAGAAGGAGGAAGAGTGGTCTATTCTGTTCAGTGCTTATTTGTGGGCTT
Organism: Caldifarciminota bacterium SM23_42; assembly: GCA_001303785.1. GTDB lineage: Bacteria > Hydrothermota > Tepidihabitantia > SM23-42 > SM23-42 > SM23-42. The sequence goes on from LJUJ01000010.1 coordinate 8,081, forward strand.
AGTGCTGATCCTGCCGATGTTCGGTCCTGCTCAAGAATGGGTGGTACGGTACAATGGGCCGTGTAATGGATATGATTGGGCAAACGCAATTGCGGTTGATGACGCCGGCAACATTTATGTTACAGGACAGAGTTATGGTGCTGACACTAATTTCGACTATACGACAGTGAAGTACGACGCATCGGGTGTGGAGCAGTGGGTAGTAAGATATGACGGGCCGATTAATGACGAAGATGCAGCACTGGCGATCGCGCTTGACAACGTTGGCAATGTCTATGTCACAGGAGCGAGTTGTGGTCCGGGTACCTCTTATGACATTACCACACTGAAATATAATGCCTCGGGTGTAGAACAGTGGGTGGCAAGATATGATGGGCCTGGTCATTGGACCGATTGGGCAAGTGCGATCGCGGTTGACAATGAAGGTAACATCTACGTCACCGGAGGGAGTTGGGGTAGTGGTACGTACGACGACTATACGACGATAATGTATAATACCTCAGGTGTTGAACAATGGGTGGCACGATATGATGGTCTGGCCAAAGATACCGACTGTGCGTATGCAATCGCGCTTGATAATGCAGGCAACATCTATGTCACAGGACACAGCTATGGTGGTGGCACCTTTCGTGACTACGCGACGGTGAAGTATGATGCGTTGGGCGTTGAGCAGTGGGTGGTAAGATATAATGGTATCGGTAATGAGAATGATTGTGCGTATGCAATCGCTTTAGACAGCGTCGGAGATGTCTATGTTACGGGTAAGAGTTGGGGTTCGGGCACCTATGAAGACTATGCAACGGTCAAGTATAATGCCTCGGGTGTCGAGCAGTGGGTTGCACGGTATGATGGTTCAGGTAATGGATATGATCGGGCGTATGCAATCGCAGTGGGCAATGCGGATAATATCTACGTTACGGGCTGGAGCTGGGGCTCTGGTTCATCGAGTGACTATGCGACGGTCAAGTATGATGCCTCGGGTGTTGAGCAATGGGTGGTAAGATATAACGGGCCCAGTAATGAGGCTGATGGTGCAAATGCAGTCGCGCTTGATAATGCAGGCAATATCTATGTCACAGGAGGCAGTGGTTTAGGTGGCCAAGGAGATTTTGCAACGGTAAAATATGATTCTTGGGGCACAGAACAGTGGGTGGCAAGATATAACGGGCCAGGTAATGGGGATGATGGGGCGAAAGCAATCGCGTTTGATGACGCAGGTAACATCTACGTAACGGGACCGAGTTACGGATCAGGCACCTCCGAAGACTATGCAACTATCAAATATTTACCTACAGGTGTCGCAGAGAATACATCCACATTGGTCGACCAATATAAAATTACGACAACCATCTTTAGCGAACCTCTGCAACTCCCCGAAGGCAAGAAATGCACAATCTTTGACATCACGGGTAGGGTTGTGGAGCCTGCTGAGATTACCAGGGGGATTTACTTTGTCGAAATAGACGGAAAGGTGGTCCAGAAAGTAATTAAAATAAGGTGATAGTATCGCTGTAATCTATTTCTTCATCACTGTAATCGATTGCGAAGCAAGAGCATCTACTTCATTGAAATTGACGGCGTGGTGACGCAAAAGGTGGTTAAGGTTAGATAGGGCGTAGTGTTATTAACGTGTGATGGCGAGGGGGTTGGTATGAAGAGTATTGGTCGCTTAGGTATTGCAGTCGCAATACTGATCACATATGGTACTGCACATGCGGCTATCTGGTATGTACACCCCGACTCTACACTTAATTCAATTCAAATTGCACTTAATAGTTGTTCTACGAATGACACAGTGCTTGTGGCCACTGGAATCTATTACGAGAATTTAATTTGGCCTACGTTAGCGGGAATTAAATTATTGAGTGAATCAGGGCCTGATTCCACTACAATAGACGGGGATTCAACCACAAGGATCATTACAATGCCGGGAAGTTTTATAGTAGACTCAAACACAATCGTTGAAGGGTTTACACTTCGGAATGGAGTTTCGAATTCCGGTGGTGCTATCTACTGTTTTCATGCATCACCAAAGATTATGAACAATCGTATTATAAACAACTGTGCATCAGGTGGAGGTGGGGCTATTTGTTCACACAATGCAAATCTAATTATTGTTGGCAATACAATTTCAGACAATAATGCTCAATTCGGCGGCGGCATATATCTAACAACAGAAGACAAAGGCACAGAATCATTGACGGTAAATTATAGAATACTTAGCTTAATATTCAATAATACAATCACAAACAATCAAGCATATCTTGGTGGTGGCATTTTCTGGTACAATGAATGGTTTAGGAATGTTGAAGCTAATATTATAACTAACAATCATGCAGCTCATGGCGGAGGCATGTTCTGTATATATGCTGAAGGCTGTACATTGTCTAATAACACAATTACTGATAATTCAGCAGATTCAATTGGTGGTGGTCTTTATCTGGTAGACTATAATGATAATATAACATGTAATACAATTGCAGGAAACGATGCTGGCGTACTAGCGGGTGGTATCTATAAAGAATTCTACGGCTATCCCTTGACCATTAGTTACAACAATATTTACAATAACGGATATGCTCTTTTTAATGCCAATTCTTCACAAATACCGATTGATGCGGAAAATAATTGGTGGGGTGACTCGACTGGTCCGTATCATCCTACAATCAATCCAGGAGGCTTAGGTGATTCGGTGAGTGATTATGTGGATTTCATTCCCTGGCTATATTGGCCAATTGGTGTTGAGGGGCAGCCAATCGTAAAATCTGTAGAGAAACATTGCAATATGGGCGCAACGGTCTTCAGCGGACCTCTGCAGCTGCCAAAGGGTCATAAATGCAAAGTCTTTGATATCACGGGAAGACTTGTAGAGCCCAATAGGATACGAGCCGGAATTTATTTCATTGAGATAGATGGGCAAATACAGAAGAAAGTTGTAAAAATAAGATAGATATCGCGGCACTCGTGTCATTATCGCTGTAATCTTTCTGTTGTCACCGTAATCGAAGAAGGCGGATCCTTCGTGAGCGGATTTGTGAGAAAATGTTGAGGGTTTTGCATAATATTGCTTGACTGTCAGTACGGTAGCATTGACATAAACAGAAAAAACAGGAGGAACGATGTTCAGTGAAGCAAATGTCAAATACCTAAAGAGAATCACGCTGATAGCGTTTGCGTTGCTACTGGTCATTCCCAGTGTGCTTTCTGCCCAATGGGAATCTGATTATAGGCTAACAACCAACAGTGATTCTTCTTTCACCTCATACAACAATGCCTGGTGTGTTGCAGCACACGCAGATACGGTCCACGTTGCTTGGTACGACAATCGTGATGGAAATTACGAAATATACTATAAATGCTCTTCTGATGGCGGCACAACCTGGGGGTCTGACACTAGAATAACTAACGAACCGAGCCCCTCGTATAATCCGTCAATTGCGTTTACCGGACCAAGTGTACATGTCGTGTGGGAAGATGAACGCAATCAAGATATCGACGTATACCATAAGTGTTCGACAGATGGGGGTATTACCTGGGGGCCAGATATATTGGTTACTGATGTATCCGGGCCGCAGGGCATGCCATCGGTTGCAGTTGTCACGGGCTGTGTGCATGTGGCTTGGGCAGATTTCACTTTGATTGGTAATACCGAGATTTACTATGGCCGTTCAACCGATGGCGGCACGACCTGGCAGGCGCCGGTTCAGATGTCATATGCGCCTATGTTTTCGGTTTACCCTTCGATTGCAGCACATGAGTCAAACGTGCACGTTGCCTGGCAGGATTCACGGCTTGGATGGTGGAACAATGAGATTTTTTACCGACGTTCCACAGATGGTGGCGTAAACTGGGGCGGCGAGCAGCAGCTCACCAGCGATACGACTTTCTCAAACACACCGAGCATTGCGGTATCAGGGAATAAGATAACGGTGAGACATGGAGTTCCGATTTTAGGTTGACCAATGATGCTGGCGACTCGCATTATCCCTCAGCGGCTGCGTCAGGTTCAAACCTGCATATTACATGGCAGGACAATCGTGATGGTAACGAAGAGATCTATTATAAGGTCTCAAACGATTACGGCATGAGCTGGGATCCTGATGTCAGGCTTACTGATGACCAGAGTGTCTCTCAGAATGCGTCCATTGCAGTCTCGGGAGAAAAAGTACATGTGGTATGGACTGACGACAGAGACGGGAACTGGGAGGTATATTACAAGCGTAATCCAACTGGTAATCCAGGCATAGCTGAATCTCATTATAGTCACCAAACCGCCTTTAGTTTGGTTGCATCACCAAATCCGTTCTCAGAACTAACGACACTTAGCTTTGGCATGGGGCATAACGCAGCGCGCGTGACATTGAAAATCTACGACGCCACAGGTCGTGCAGTCAGACAGTGGGACTATCCGACGATAGGACTATCAGACCACGTCAGTTGGGATGGCACCGACCAGGATAATCATAAGCTAGGAAGTGGTGTTTATTTTATGAAATGCACCAATGGTGATTGTATTGCTACTGAAAAATTACTTTTAATTAGATAACCGTTAAATCAGGGAACAGGCATAGCCTATTGGACAACAGAATCGATATGTCGCAGACCTGCCGAAGGCAAGGGTTATACGTCGTTAGCTTTTGAGGTAGCCGAAAGCCACCTCCTCACCAGGGGTAGAATAGTTTATGCCTGCCTCCGCGCGTGGTTGATTTTGGCGGGTTAGTCAAGTAATGACGTTATGACTCAATGACATATTGACATGTTATGCATGTCCCTTGACAAGGGCTGATGGATAATTATAGTTTTATGTTGTTGAGTAAACGTATTCAGTAAGTTTTATATAAAACGATGCAACTGCGTCATGCGGAAAGGAGGTGTGAAAATGTGTAAAAAACCGTTATCGGTTTGCATTATCGCGCTTGCTGCGATATTCTTTTTGGCAGAGATGGGTAGCGCGGCGGCAGTGACAACACAAGTGAGCACCGAATATGTCCCAACCAGCAGTGCACACAGAGACACGGGTGATGTGGTTTTTCAGTTCAATTTCAGCGTAGCTGGACTAATAGATGGAATGGCTTGGGATGGTACTAACTTGTGGATTAGTAGTGACGGTGCGGATAGGATATACAAATGTGACACTCTAGGTAATCGGCTTGATTCCTTTCCGGCGCCTGACTTTACGGCTACAGGGTTGACCTGGGATGGACAATATCTATGGTGTGCGGATGGTGGCACCTTCTTTATCTATAAGATGGATCCAGTTACTGGTGCTATACTCGATAGTATTCCGGGTCCTGGTACCGGAGTTTCCTGCGAGGGCTTGGCTTGGATGAATGACACCATGTGGAATACTAACTGGAATGACAACTGGATATGGCAGCTCGATCCAACCACCGGTACTATCTGGGGTCAATTTCCTACTATAGGTACCGGCTCCACGGGGCTTGCGTGGGACTGGATTGACAATTGTCTATGGAATTCAGATCAGACCACGGATTTCATCTATAAACTTGATCCTACTGATTGTACGCTAATTACGGCTTTCGCTTGTCCAGATGCAGCGGTCCAAGATCTTGCTTTTGATGGCACCTACCTGTGGACTTGCGGGTGGTATACGGGGAATGTATATAAGCTTGATATCGGATACACCGGCGTTGAAGAACATGAGGTAGTAAAGCCATTCACCGTTAGCCTGCAGGTTAGCCCGAATCCGTTCAAGCACAATACCGACATCATATGCCAGTTGAGTGATTGCCGTAGTGATGTTCAGCTAAGGATATACGACATTACAGGGCATGAAATAAGGGAATTCACAGGTCAGTCATCCGTAACATGGGATGGCACTGACCATGCGAACCGTCGGCTGCCAAGCGGTGTCTACTTCGTGAAATTGAAGGTAGATGGTCAAACTGAGACACAGAAACTACTGCTGATAAGATAAAAGCATATCCAAATTAGTATAGAGGGAGGCGACTTTCAGTCGCCTCCTTTTTTTTGTTATCTCTAATGCCAAAAAGTTAAAAATGTTATGCCTGTCCCCATGTTTGCCCAAAGAGCTTGATGTTGTTAACATTTTGCTTATACTTCGTGTCAAATGCTTAGTGTGATTATGCGTCGAAAATGCAAGTTTATCAGCATAATCAGTGTCTAATTAGGCAATGGGGAATGTAATACAGAATAGGTAGCAGAGGAACCTTGTTGAAAGGAGCATAGGGTGATAAGAATGGGCAGATATTCTGGACTATTTTTCATTTTGATGCTTACAATAACCAACCAGGGTTATTCGCAAGAACGTCAGGAACGGAGGATTCCGCCAGGAACGATCATAGGTCGGGTGGTTGATGCCGAGCTCGGTACTCCGTTGGAGTATGCAAATGCAATTCTATACGAAAAGTCTAGCAAGACTCAGATTACCGGTGGGATGACCGATAGCAATGGTGTTTTTCGCTTATTCGCGGTTAAGCCGGGTACCTACACTCTCGAAGTTTCATTCATGGGATACTATCCGAAGGAAATAAAAGATGTTGTGATTAGTAATGATCAGGATTTCGCCAGGACAGGCATTATACAATTGGATCGAGCGGTTCTTATGATGGAAGATGTTGATGTGACGAGTGAGAAGCCGGTAGTGGAGTTTAAGATTGATAAAAAAGTCATTAATGTAAGCAAAGACTTCACAACAATATCCGGTAACGCGGTCGATGTCCTACAGAATGCGCCATCCGTTACCGTTGACGTTGAAGGCAATGTCAGCCTGCGCGGTAGCACGAATTTCACGCTCTTGATCGATGGCCGGCCAACCGTGCTCGAGCCAAATGACGCATTACAGCAGATACCCGCGAGCAATATCGATCAGATCGAGCTTATAACCAATCCTTCGGCTAAATATGATCCGAGCGGCATCGCCGGCATAATTAACATCATTATGAAGAAACAGAAAGCACAGGGCACAAACGGCATTGCGAATCTCAATATCGGACTCGACGACAAGTACGGAGCAGATTTCTTGGTGAATCACCGAACTGAGAAATTAAGTGTCTTTTTCGGAGCAAACTACAACGATCGTGCGCATCCAGGGACCTTTGTGTTGGAGAATCAGACAACCAGAGGCGATACCACTTCGTTCATCTCCTCGAGCGGTGATTCCCGATGGGGACGGAAATTCTACGGACTGAGGGGAGGTCTAGATTGGTATCTCAGTGCCAATGATATCTGGAGTTTGGCGTTCCGATACGGGGTAAGGGATATGGAGATGTCTTCAGAGCGTGATTTCGATGAATGGACTACACCTGGGAATACGCACAACCTCTACATTAGCGAGACCAGTGTTGAGCGCGGTGGCAATTTCTATTCGCTTAATATGGATTATGGCCATAACTTCGGTGAAAAAGAACACAAGCTTTCTGGCCATGCTATGTTGAGCAGGAGGATGGGTGATGAAGAATCCAGCACTGAGCTGCTCGATACGGATAGTGTTGTAACAAGCGGGCAGCGTGCAATAGAAAGAGGTCCCTCAACCCGTATGCAATTCAACCTTGATTATGCGCTTCCCATCTGGGGTGTGAACAAGTTTGAGACGGGATACCAGGCCAGTTTAAGGCAAAGTACAGACACCAATGAAGTGTACGAATACAATCCCCTGACCGATGAATACGAATTCAGGCCAGAATTCAGCAACGTCGTTGAGTATGAAGACAAAATACATTCGCTCTACGCTTTGTATAAAGGAGAATGGGGTGATTTCGGATACCAGGGTGGCCTACGCAGCGAGTACCAGTACCGTCGCATCGAACTCATAGGAGAAAATGAGGATTTCACCATTGACCAGTGGGATTTTTTCCCGAGCGCGCATGTATCATACAAATTCCCCGGTGAGCATGAGATGATGGCTAGCTATACTCGAAGGATTGAGCGACCTAGAGGCTGGGAGCTCGAGCCATTTGAAACATGGACGGATGCCTACAATGTCCGCACCGGCAACCCGGCACTCAAGCCCGAATATATCGATTCGTATGAGTTAGGCTACCAGGAAAACTTAGACCGAAATTCATTTTCGCTTGAGGGTTACTATAGGGTGACTCATAACAAGATCGAGCGCGTGCGTTCGGTATATGACGTAAATATCATACTGCACTCGGTGGAAAACGTGGGTACTGACTACTCATACGGTGCGGAGGCGATGATTGAGTGGGATCTATTCAGGTGGTTGAATTTGAATCTAACAGGCGATATTTATCAATACCGCGTTGAGGGAGAATTGTATGGTGATGCTTTTTCTCGAGAGAGTTTTAACTGGAACACACGTGTTAATAGTACTTTCAAAATCGCGAATTCCACGCGCCTTCAGATAAACGGAATGTACCACAGCCCCTCAGTTTCATCTCAGGGCCGGCGCGAGGGTTTCTACACAACGAATGGTGCTGTCAGACAGGATTTGTGGAATAAGAAATTAGCGCTTACACTTCAGTTACGTGATATCCTGGGGACGGCTAAACATGAATTCACGAGTGAAGGCAGTGATTTCCGTTCATACACTGAGTTTTCTCGAAAATCACCCGTTGTGATGCTTACGCTTACGTACAATTTTAATAGGTACAGGCGGGAGCGTCAACCACAAGAAGAAGGGGAAGAGGAATTTGACGAAGAAGATGTTTTCTAATGCCTGCTGTAAGTGCTTGAACGATTTTTCTTCTTATATTGGCACTACTGCTCTACCAGCTCGACACGTCGATTCTTTGCGCGACCTTCCTCGGTTTTGTTTGGCGCAGCCGGGCTCAATGGCCCGACACCGTGAGATTTGAGGCGTTTCTTATCGACACCGTATTTTGTGGTGAGAACCTGAAATACCGCTTCGGCGCGACGCTGCGATAAGTCCATGTTAGCATTAAAAGAACCAACATTATCTGTATGCCCTACGATGTACAAATTTAGTTTGGGGTTCTGTTCGAGCAGATTGGCGATTTCTTTCAAGGTGGGCTCAGACTCAGGTTTGACATCCGCCTTATTGAAATCAAAGTATATTCCATAAATAGCAACTTTCCCCATTGTCTTGATGTCTTGAGCCATCGATTTAGCATCTGCGACGATATCCTGCGCCATGCGCTTTACCTCAACGATATTAAGGTCGTAGCCTGCGCCATCGTTCCATGTGTGGACGTGAATCCAGGTTGTCATGTCTCCCTTTTCCACTCTTAGATAGACATCACTTCGTTCTTCATATATTTTTGCACCACCGATTTTCTGAATCGCATTTGTGAAGTTACGTAGGATTTGTATTTCACTCGGCGGCTGCGCATCTGAGTTTATGTAGTGGCTTATATAATACCTCTTGCCCTCGACGGTTGTCTCCTCACCTTGTTTGTTGAGGAAATCCATTTGATCGAAATCTCTCATCTCGCAATCCTGAATATAGAATTCAGGCATCCTTGTTAGAAGGGGATGATCTACGCACCCCTCCGCATCCTCGTCAGCAAAGACAATGTTTACTAGTAAGATGGATGCGAGACACACACATATTGCCATCCTGTTTCTATATATCATAGAATATCCTCCTTTTCGATAAACACTTCGTATGGGGGACAGGCATAACATTTTTAACCTTTTGGCAGAAGATATCTCTCGTGCGCTTTTTTCTATTGATTAGGAGATGATAAACTGTGTTTCTTTGAAAAATAGAAAAGTCTTTGCTTGTCCCCATGTCCCACGTCCAAAGGTCGGGATACTCAGTCTAAGGAGCAGAAAACGTTAAAAATGTTATGCCTGTCCCCAAGTTTGTTTAGATGATATCCTTTAATATCGGGCCGAGTTTGTCTTTCACCGCATCAGAAAATTCGTCGGTCCGCACCAAGGTAATGCAACAAATTTTGTTTTCTTTTTTCCAGGGGATGACGAATAGCTTGTCACCCGGGCAGATGCCGGCCGCGTCGCGTATTTCTTTTGGCAAGACCATCTGCCCTCGCTCGTCAACGGTGACGAGAGATTCGACCTTACAGCAGGTTGATTCTTTTTCAGAACTTCCCTTATGCGGTTTAGATTCACTTTTTTTCATGCAAATAACCTCCTTTATGTCCTTCACACGATTCAGATAAATCAGTGTTCTCTGAATAATATATCATATCGTTGAGTCTGTCAACCCCCTCCCCATGTGCTCGGATTGGGGAGGGTTGACAAGGAGATATGTGCATTTATACTAATCTATGGTAGTAGCGTTTGCATTTGCACTGATAAGTAGCGATTTCCCGATTAGCACGGCACCTAACTACACCGGGTATCCTTCGGTGTGCTATGCCAATGACCAATTCTACGTTTTTTGGATTGACCAACGTTACCTTCCGCTGCGTTCCCTTTTCGGAGCTCGTGTTACTACCGACGGTACAGTGCTCGACCCTGATGGTCGAGAGCTCTACACGGACAGCGCTGGCTATAGTTGTGATGCAGCCTTTGACGGGACGAATTTGCTGGCGGTCACGCGTAATCATTGTTGAACCCTGGGCGAGATAATAGGAGTGCGGGTCACTCCGGATATGGATACAATAAACTCGTTCGAAATTTGCCCCAAATTTGAAATTCAAACATATCCGTCAGTTGTCTTTGATGGACAAAACTACATCGTGGTGTGGAGCGACAATAATTTCGGCGGCAATTACTACTACGTTGCGGCTGCGCGGGTCACGCCGGGCGGTGTAGTATTGGACACGGGATCCTGCATTACCAGTGGTGTTGGGTCAAGTGAGTATCGGGCAAAAATCGCTTATGACGGAAACCGTTGCCTGGTAGTTTGGCCAAAGTCAAGCGGGCCGATTTACGGCAGGTTCATTAACAGTAATTGTCAGCCCGAGGGCGATGTCTTCATCATCGGATATGCTCCGGCTGGCGGGCCGAATATTACCTTTGATGGGTCCAATTATCTTGTCGTCTGGTATACGGGAACGTATCCCGGGCTTGAATTATATGGTCATCTGGTTTCCCCTCAAGGCGCGCTTGTAGGCAGCCCGATTAGCATTGCGCATGGAAGCGGCTGTCATAGATGGGCTGATATCGCGTTTGATGGTACGAATTACCTGGTGGTTTGGCAGACTGGTGAGAACAATGTTGGCCAGAAGATCTATGGGCAGTTTGTCGGTACGGATGGTTCACTCATAGGCGGTGACTTCATGATATGCGATGATAATTACAGCGAACGCTGGTGGCCTGCCGTCGCGGTTTCGGATACTAACTTCCTGACGGTCTGGGGTCAAGGATATGCATCTGCATGCAATATCTGGGGGAACGCAGACACACCCGTTACTGCCGTAACAGAGGATCCAGGATACACGATACATGATACAGGATTGAACTTAACTGTCCACCCGAACCCATTCTCAACACTGACGACAGTCAGCTTTGGCATAGGGCATGGCACAGAGCGTGTAACATTGAAAATCTACGATGCCACGGGTCGTTTAGTCAGACAATGGGACTATCCGACGATAAGACTATCAGACTACGTCAGTTGGGATGGGACAGACCAAGATAATCGGCAACTGGGTAGTGGTGTTTACTTCCTGAAACTTCAGGTCGGCGATTATGGTGCCACTGAAAAGGTACCTTTAATACGATAATACAGATAGTTACATAATATAATAATTCAGAAGTAGTAAGTAACATCTGAAACTCAATAAGAATGTAGATGGGAAGTTGGCAGTTGCCGAAATATATCTCAGGGCGAGTATAACCTTTAGACTTTCGATCGTTGAGTCGCTTTTAGCCACCGCAAGAGTTAACAAAGTATTGCCCTCCCAAGAGGATCTACGACAGGTTGGGTCTGTTAGAAGGCTTTGTGTTCTTCGATAACACCGATGACAAACTGATTACACTGATGCTTTTTGGCTGCTTTTTCTGTCTTCTGATATTCTGCCTAGTGGTCTTCCGATGTCCTGATATGTGGTCTTTTAATGACACAACGACATAGTGACATAATGGATGCAAACTGACATGTATCGTGGATAATTAGATGGAGAGTAAGGATCTTTCTGTAATTAGATAGCTGTGCCTACTCGCGCCGCCAGGTTACACGGAAGTCTCGTGATGCGTCCTCGACTAGGGCGTTTACGAGTTTGCCATAGGCTCGTTCTGGATCCTCTGCATCAAAACCAAAGCCTCCGCCTTCCCAGATAGTAACATTACCGATCTCGCGCGTTTTGCTCACCGATGTGCTCCAAAGGGACGCCCCGGATTCGGTTTCAACCATTTGTGCTTCAAGCGTCGCGTCGACTTCAGCTGAGACCGACATGCCGGCAACAAACAGCAGCGCAATCGAGATATCCGGCCTCACGTCGGAAATAAACAAATCACCGGTGAAGACAGTTGCCACATCGTATTCTTCGCCAATTGCCTGAAAAGCGGCTTTGCTCAACTTATCGTGTCCAATTTCCCTAAGTACCTCAGCCACCGTACCCAGGCTAATGATTCTTATCATCTCTTGGTCCCGACGAATTGCCTCAGTGAATTTCCTTGTTGTAAAGGGAGCAAGGTCACCTTTTTTATCGCATTCAAAGTCGATGATGCCTACTACTTCATGCTGCTTCAGGTCGATCCTGGGCGGTACCATCACCTTACGGCCACAACTGACAAATGTAGCTATCACAACTATAGTGGTCACTACCGAAATTGCTCTTCTCACATTCGCCTCCCTTGTTTGTCTATACTATATAGTGGAAGATTGGAGAAGTCAAGACCTGTGCCTGATACACGATTCGTGATGCCAGAAAGGATATCAGGGTATCAGAATAGCAGAATACCAGGGAAGAAGCGTGCAGCGTAGTGCGTTTGGCGGTTTGCAAAAGCGATTCGTTGTGGACATTCGGTTTCGTAGCTCTACGCTGCGTTTGTCGAAAACGTAAAACGAAACCTTATCGTTTTTCGAAACCGATCAACGGGAATTTAGGTGTTGAGGGTTTTTCTTATGTTTTCAAGGCGTTCTTTTGCTTCGGCGGAGCTGATTATACCCCAGAGTTTCTCGAGTTTGGCACAGGCAAATTCGTCACAATGAGCGCAGTTTTCTACTTTTTTCTCTAAGCCGCAGGCGCGCACCTCGCACTCGTTACAGAAATTTAGCAGCCGTTTGCCGACGGTGAGACAACCGTCGCAATTAATGTCCTCTATTTTTAACGGGTATTGTTCGGATGACCATTTCTCTACAACTTTTTGCCTTTCCGCATCATCATCTTTCTGGGTAGCGATGAATGCTGGACAACCGGTACAAACCAATCCACAGTAAGCAATCATTTCCTGCATTTCAATCCTCCCTTCTCTGTTCCACTGTCTGCTACTCAATTATACCAACTTGGCGGATGTGGTCAATAGCCCCGTCGATTTTCTCGTCTAGATCTTCTGGATACCAATGGCCGATATTGGGTGTAACGATGAACTGGTGCGGTAGCCCTTCAGCCTTGAAGGTCTCAACCATCTTCTCGTGTAAAGGCAAACGTTCATCCATTTCAGTGGTTATAAGGGTACCCCGTATGCCGCGATTCTTCGTGTCCCTGATTCTTTCAGCAGTAAAACTCTCTGGCCAATCAGGGCATAAAACGACGAAACCGCGTGCTGGTATTGTGTTAGATAGGAGAACATCTAGAGCCGCTACTCCACCCGAAGAAAAGCCACCGATTATGACATTTTCTGTATCCACCGGGTATTCATTGACTACTTTCTGATACGCACTGGCGATCTCCCTCTTGGCAAGTTCAATGTCTCCATGCCACCAAAATCCATTCATTGAAATGACCTGAGAAGATTGGGGATATGCGACAATGAATTCTTTCCGCATTTGTTGCGAATTCCAGCGGTCTTTAAATAGCTCGATATTTTCACCGCCGCCGTGAAGCGTAATGAAGAGCGGATAGGTTTTTTTTGGTTCAAAGTCTTCCGGCGTCACAACGAGGAGATCGGGTTTAGCTTTTTTCTGTGCTTCCTGCTTTAGAGCTTCACACTGGTCCCGGATATCCTGAAAACCTTTTTTCTCTCTGAGGGGCGCCCAAGGTTCAGGTTCGAAAGCCAACAGAGAGAACCACAAGCCGCGATCCAGGGCGTACTGTAAAGCATCAATACCTTTGTCGTATTGACCCAAACGCACATACAGCAAAGCCAGATTATATGAGTTATTAAACAGGTAATCGGGAAATTTCTCGCGTGCCCACAGCAACAGGTCGACGGCTTCCTCATATTTTTCCTTCTCGTAGAGTTCACCAAGATGTTTTCGCATATCCTGATAAGTAGTGAAAGACTTGTCATATTCTTGCGTGGAATATGCGATACCCACAAGGCACGCGATACATAGGAAAAGCGATGTGTTCATGCTCATTTCTCTCCTAGGTTATACGCCATTACTCTGTTATCGAAAAAAGTTGGAATGATGAGAAGGTCTCTGTCTGTGATATATTCGAAATCTGCACAATAGATACCAGGAACTGATAGATCGAGAATCTTCGTAACGTCGCCAGAGGGTGTGATTCTAAATACTCTTCCCTGCCAATGTGAGACTAGATAATTGCCGTCTTTATTGATTTTAATGCCATCGATGAAGCCTGGCCCCAGATTGGCAATCTTGCGGACTTCTTTTGTGGCCAAGTCGACGGATTTAAGGCAGTAATCACCGCTGTTACCGAAGATGAGCATATTGCCTTGAATGAGTATGGCGTTTGGATCATTCACATCTTCGCCGACAAACCATTCCTCAGACTGATCATCAAATACTCTATAGATAACATTCTTACGTGAGTCAGAGACGTAAATGCCGCCTTCACGATCAACGGCGATGTCGTTAAGCAGCCCGGATTGGGGAATAGGGTGTCGATTTGTTATTGTACCAACTTCTAAGTCGATTTCTACAACTCCTCCTCGTTCGACTACGAGAAGCTTGTCTTCGTGAATTATCATGCCAAGCGGATTCTTCAACCCGGCAACCCAGTCTGCATTTCTTATCTTACCATCCATGGAGACCCGTGAGATCGACTGCTGTCCTTCGTGTCTGTCGAAATTGTAGATATCGTAGTTTGATACGTAGAGCATGTCTCTGACCGAATCATACACAACAGATTCAGGTATCTTGAAGTCCACGGTTGATTCCCAGGCTTTTTCCACGCCTTCGTATTCAAAAACTGCGTCACCGTCCTGAACCATGAAACCCCAACCGCCGAAGGCTTCGGCAACTAGCAAGAGTATTTCGTTCTCGCCTTTTTCTAGCGGCAAGTACAAATTATCAAAGAAGCCAACGATACCCGCAAAGGATGGATCGCGTGATTGATAAGCGCTGTTACCGATGAAATAAGGCTCGCCATTGAGGAAAATGCTCACCGCATCGCTGTATCCGAACCTGAAATCCAGTATTCTTTCTTTGCCTGTGATAACAGTCGTTCTTGCCAGGATACAATCTGGTTGTCGACCAAGCCTTCCTGTGTAGCGGGCTACATCAACGAGACCGGATGGGTCACTACTGACATCCTGCCATTCGATTTGCGAAAGGAGTTCTTTGTCTGGATATTGCTCCAAATCGATGTCGTTGAGTTTGAATGGCTGTGATATTTGCCATTCGGTCATTATACCTGGTACGGTATCGACCAAAGGGGGCGGATCGAAATCCAGGTCATCGGTGATTTCATATTTGAAATTCGAAAAATAGGCAGTGCCATCAGCCATGAGTCCGATTGTACCTTTGCGCTGTCCGTGCCTGAGTTCGTGGATGACTAATGTGGGCTGTTCTGTATTGTCCACATACACACGGGCTTGTTGCCCAAGAATCTCCATCTTGATGTGTACCCATTGGTTCGGTGGGAAATCTACTGCAGCGGTGAAGCCCTCACCGTTGTACAACTGCCAACTTGTAATACCGTTACTGACTGGCGTATATTGAAGAGCGTCCGGATATAGACTCGCTCGGTGTGAACGTATGTAGAATCTTTCAAAGTTTTCCTCAGACTGCATCCGGAACACGATGCCTGGATAGGAGCGCACTTTGTGACCGGTCACTGCAATATCGATTTCGATTATGCCATTCTCAAACTCTATGTCTTTGAGATAAGCATATCCGACAAAACTCTTTCTGCCGAGGTGCTCGGTTACTTGGCCATTTTGAATAACCCATTGGTCAGATTCGAAATCGAAGATGTCATCTTGAGCAGATGCGTTCGTTGTGAGAATCAATGAACCCAGAAAGATTACTGTGATTGTTTTCTCTCTCATGAAAGCGTCTCCTATGATGAAGGGACTGGCTTATTCGATTGTAGTTATCTTACTATCTGCAAAAAGAAATCTGTCGCCTTTACTCGTAGCATAGGTGATCTGCGTTGTGTAACCCTTCGTGGCGGCTTCTTCGGCAAATTCCCTGTACCGGTACGTTGCATCTCGGGCATGCATGGGTAGGACAATGGTTGGATTTAGTTTTTCGATCGCATAGTGCACACCCAGTTGTACTGATTCGGGCGTGCCTAGTCGGCATCCGACGATCGGAAAGAAGGCGAGGTCGATTTTCATGTTTTTGTCGGCCAGTGCATCGATTTCTGGCGTATAGGTGCCGGACATGTCCATAAACCCATTAGCGTGATCGCCTGCGTGGAATATTACCAATCCATCAACTTCAACCAAAAATCCTACACCAGTGTCGTTTGACCTAATTGTTGTAACTTTCATATCATCGAGCGCCCGTTCGGTATGTGGCCCGATTAAAGTATACTCATTATCAATCTGACTTGGTTGAAAGCCGAGAACGTATTCGATTTTGGGTAAGTCATTCTGCCATTCAAATATTGTTGGATCGTAATGATCGGTGTGATGATGTGTGACGAAGACTGTTACATTCTCGTCCTTGATGGCGTCGGGAACGATGTAGCCACTGGCTAGTGAAGCATCAGTTGGTAATGGACCGTTTCGATCGGTGAAATAATCGAAAATCAACAGGTGATGCTGTGTTTTTATCGCCCATCCGCTGTGCCCCAGGTGCCAGATTATTGCTTCTTTGTCATTGAGTTCTTTCTTAAGATGTGTTGAGGTTGATTTGGAAATGTCCCTGCTTTTCTTGGTTGCGCCATGCGCAATTAGGAAAGATGTAATAGAATCGAATCCATGATGCAGCGTGTGATCAAGCGAAGTCTTACCTTCAATATCCTGTGCGTTTACGTCAGCGCCCTTGTTGACCAGGAGTTCTACGATGTCATCGTACCCATTGATCGCGGCGGTGTGCAGTTCGGTCCGTCCCCAATGATTCTCCTTAATGTTCAGTTGGGCATTTTGCGATAGCAGATATTCGGTTATTGCGGAATTGCCGTCACTGACCGCAATATGCAGAGGCGTCATTTCATCATTATCAGTAATATTGATCACGGCGCCATTTTCTACTAGTAACCTCACTATATTCAGGCTATCGCGTCTGACTGCACAATGCAGCGGTGTCTGGTATTCGGCGTGGCACGTGCAGGCTTCTTTCTGTTCGATTCTATGAGGATTAACTTTGGCTCCCCGGGATATCAAGAATTGTGTAATTTCGGCATTGCGGAACGCGGCATTGGATAGCGGTGTCCAGCCAAAATCGTTCATGGCATTTATGTCTAAACCATGGGCAAGAAGCAGCTCGGCAGTCTCGACAGAGCCAGCCCCAGCGATCATGTGAAGCGGCGTGCTATTGTTGTCGTTCCTAATATCGACCCGAGCACCGTTTTCGATAAGAAGTTCTGCGATTTCTGGCGTGCTGGCCAAGAAAAGGGGTGTCATACCGACAGCATTGCGGGAATTGACGTCTGCGTCGTTTTCCAGTAAATATCTCACCATATCAAGACGTCTTCGTGCGGTCGCGAAACTCAGCGGCGTGGCTCCGTTGTCGTCCTTGTCATTGATACTTGCGCCCTTTTTGCGTAACAATTGAACAATCTCTATGCTACCGTTGATTGCCGCACAATGGATGGGTTGACTCCCGTCGATATCGCCGATACTGAGATCCGCACCTCTTTCCAACAATTCGTTAACGATTTCTGTATTTCCATTGAACACCGCGATGTTCAGCGGTGTCATCCATTGATCGTCTTGGGCATTCAGTGATGACGGATTTTCTTTGAGTAACTCCTTCACCCTTTTAATGTCGTTATCATTCACAGCGTCATGGATTTCTGCCGCATCTGGTAATGTACTACCGAGCAACAGAAATACTACGATGACCAATAATTTCCTGGTATCGTGCACAAATACCTCCTTATTGCACCTTTACTACTTTCCCAACAATTGCACCCTGGGTTTCAATAAAGTAAATCCCGGGTGTAAGATGATTGCGGTTGACGATTCTACCCGTAATGTCGTAAATTCTGTACTGCTCTTTTCCTGGAAATCCCAATTGACCACTGATGATTTCAGTGTAGAACTCGGATTTGTTAACATCACCATGGCTATTTTCTGTAACTCCGACATCGGGTTCAGTTTTGATTAGCCAGAAATCGTTAGCCCCGCTGCCGAATGAAGTGGTATGACCGCCAATGATGTACCCGCCGTCGGCATTCACGTAGAGCGCGAGTGCTGCATCGTGGTTTGCCCCGCCGTAGCGTTGTGTCCAAACCGTGTCACCGAACGAGTTTGTACGCAATAGCCAAACGTCTTCGTAGCCTTGGCCGGCAATTATGTATCCATTATCTGGCGTCTGGTATACGTCGAACCCGAAATCCTGGTAGACCCCACCATAGACTTTTGTCCAGAGTGTGTCACCTGCAGAATCTGTTTTGAGTAGCCATACATCACCGGCATTCCACGGAGGAGTACCGTTGATGTATCCGGCGACGACATATCCATTATCAGTTGTTACATCTACTCCGTACCCCACATCGTCTAGACTACCACCGTAGGTTTTGGTCCACACCGTGTCACCGTCGGCTTCGATTTTCACAAGCCAGATATCCTTACCGCCCATACCAAAAGAACTCGTAGTCCCAGTAATAATATAGCCGCCATCCGATGTTGGGTGAATCGATATGCCGTAATCTTCGCCGGTCGCGCCGTATTCCTTTGTCCAAATTGTATCAAGCGTTGCATCGGTTTTCAGGATCCACAGGTCGCCTTTGATCCAGCCAGAAGGGCCATCCTTGTAGCCGACAAAAATGTATCCGCTGTCAGATGCTTCACAGAAGGCATATGCAACATCTTGCATGGGCGTAGCATAAACGGCGGTGTGCTCGGCAATGCCGTCCGCATCAGTTTTTATGAGGTATACGTTTTTGCCACCGCCACCAAATGTCTCGGTGTACGCGGCGATTACGTAACCGCTATCCGACGTCTGGCGTACGAAATGGGCGCCGTCCATTGACGCGCCCCCAAACGTTCTGGTCCATACGGTATCACCATTCGCGTCGACCTTGATGAGATAGGCGTCTTGCAGACCGGCCCCGTAAGAGAAAGTGTAGCCGGTGGCGACGTAACCGCCGTCGAACGTTTCGCATACTGAATATGCTACATCAACATCGACCCCGCCATAGGTGCGTGACCAGAGGGTGTCGGGAGGGTTTCCATGGAGCAGGAATTGAGAAGTGGGAAGTAAGAAGCAAAGCAACAAAAGGGGCACGAAGCGTAGTATGAGCTCCGTAGTACGAGCTCTGTAGTGCGTAGTAAGGTAAATCATGTAACGCATCGATGTCTCCTTATCATTGTACTTTGACTATCTTCTGGATTATTTCATCAGTGGTTTTCAGAAAATAGACGCCGGGCGAGGGATTGATTGACTTAATTTCTCGACCCGCGATATCGTAAAGCTGAAAGCTCTGAGCACCGGGAAATCGTAAGGGGCCGTGTACTATTGTTGGGGTGATACTCTGAATCGGCATCGTGTTGTTATCATCTTCTTCAACCCCGACCAGGTCACTTTCGTACCAGTATATGGTATTCGTGTTGGTTGCCGCTGCGACGACGTCAACGTCACCGTCGCCATCGATATCCTCTGCATATACCGGCCATGCACCATCGCAATTTCCATCGATTACGTGTTCGGTCCAGGATATTGGTATGCTGCCGTCGTTGCTCCACCATGCAACGTCGTCGAGTATGTCTGAGGTGCCCAGGACATCGATGTGACCATCATTATTGATATCCCTGCAAAAAACACCGAGCGCGCCGTAAAACGATCCGTCAATGGTTTGCTGTGTCCAATTAATCGGGCTGCCTCCGTCGTTGCGCCACCATGTTATATCATTCGCATTATAAGCGGCGGCAGCGACATCGGTATCACCATCGGTGTCAATATCGCAGGCACAGACCATATGTGCTCCGACAAAGTTCTGGTTGATCGGATACTCGGTCCATGTCGAGTCTCCATTGTTACGCCACCAAGTAACAGCATTGGCTAGCAAGGCAGCGCCCACTACGTCAATCAGGCTGTCACCGTCGAAGTCGGCTGCCCTGATCGAACGGGCACCGTCGAAGTTGTCGTCGATCGTGTGTCGTGTCCAGCCTATCGGGACCAGACCATCGTTTTCGAACCATGCGATCTCATCAATGGCTGCGGCGGCACCCAATACGTCTATATCTTCGTCACCATCCATATCAGCGGCAGATATTTCGTGGGCATTGGAAAAACCGGTCGCTATGGTGTATTTTGTCCATTGGATGGGGTCGCCGCCGCCGTTTTCCCACCAAGCCAATTCATTACCGTGCCAGGCACTCGACAGCACGTCGATATCGCCATCACCATCGATGTCTTCGGCAGAGACAAAACATGCGCCGAGGAAACTCATCTGTACTAATTCATATGTCCAGGATATGGGGTCGCCGCCGTCATTTAACCAGGAACAAACACGACTAGCATCAAATCCCGTACCCAGGACATCGACATTATCGTCTCCATTAATGTCTTGGGCATGCACGGAACAGGCACCGCTCAGGTTGCCAGTGATGGTGTGCCGGGTCCAGCCTATTTGGGCGAGTAACATAGTTGGTACAAAAACCGTTATAAGCATGAAACCCACGAGTGTTCTTTTCATGATTCTTCTCCCTGTTTTGTTTATCTGGCTTTCACCACTTTTCTTAAGTCTTCTTCGATTTTGACAAAATAGATACCAGGTTTGAGATTCACTGGAGAAACGGTCCGGCCTGCAATATCGTATACATAGCACTGTTTTCCTGAGGGGAGTCTGAGGTGTCCGTTGATGACGGTCGGACCAAAGTCAAAATGATTCACTGATGCATTACCACCTTCGTCGACACCGACGAAGTCGCTCTCCCACCAGGCGATTTCATCAATCTGAAGCGCCGAACCTAATACATCCTTGTCACTATCACCATCAACGTCGATTGCAAAAACCGAATGGGCATAGTTGAATGTATTCGTTATTACACCGCTAGCACTACCCCAGTGGGCAATCGAGTTGGCATACCACGCAGCGCCCAGTATTTCCATACTACCATCATTGTCCAGGTCTGCGGCATGAACAGCACCGGCGCCTGCAAAGCTGTTGGTCACGGTGTGCTGTGTGAAGCTCTCGTTACCATCATTCTCCCACCAAGCTATCGTATTTGCATTGTAAGCAGCGCCGATGACATCAGTATCGTTGTCATTATCGAGGTCAGCAGCGTATACTGCAGTGGCGCCATTGAAGTTGCCGTTGATGACGTGCAGGCCGAAATTTTCATTACCGTCATTTTCCCACCAGGCGATGTCGTCACCAATGCCGGCGGCGCCCAGGACATCAACGTCGCCATCACTGTCCACATCGGTGGCAAACACCGAACTCGCATCTTGAAAGATATCAATAATGATGTGCTGTGTGAAGACCTGGTTCCCGTCGTTTTCCCACCAGGCGATGGTGTTTGCCGTCCGCGCCGCGCCGAGCACATCGACATCACCGTCTTGATCGAGGTCGGTGGCATAAACAGAGTAGGCACCGCCAAAAGTGCTGGAAATTATGTGCTGTGAGAATCCGCTCGCCGTGTTTTCCCACCATGCGATTGTATTCGCGTGGTATGCGGCACCGAGCACATCGCCATCACCATCGTCGTCTAAATCAACGGCATACACACAAGCAGCGCCAGTAAAGGAATTCGATAATGTGTGCTCAGTGAAATTTTCATTGCCGTCGTTCTCCCACCAGGCTATCGCGTTGGCTTCCCATGCCGCGCCGACAACGTCGATGTCGGTGTCAGTATCAAAATCGGCGGCGTGTGCCCAGAGTGCGCCGTCGAAGTCATCGGTAATGGTGTGTTTGGTCCAGTTAATTTGCCCGAAGGCGGGTGTGACCAGGAAAAGGAATAATGGTATACATATGATTCGATTCATCCTATCTCCTCTCGCTATTTTATCTTAACGATTTTTCGTGATACTCGATTTCCTAACTTTATGAAATATATGCCAGGTTCGATATGCTCAGCTCGCACTTCCCGGCCAGATATGTCATAGATCTTGTACTCCGTGCTTCTTGGCAGAGATGATCCACCTGTGATGATCGTAGGCCCGCAATAGCTATCTTGCGGGAGGTGTGTTTCGTCCTCGGATATTGCTGTGATGTGTTGATTATCGAAAAGCATTGCCCTGGAACCGGTCACCGCAAGGTCGAGATCTTGTGAATACGTGTAGTTCACTGTGAGCGTGTCATCAGTAGCCGGTGCCGTAGCGAGTGATATCCAACCCTGTGAAAAATCGTGACAGTATTCTTGTAACGCCACGGGTGTTCCGTTGATGTATAGCGACGATATTTCGTG
The DNA here is from genome assembly GCA_001303785.1 of Caldifarciminota bacterium SM23_42. Taxonomy (GTDB): domain Bacteria; phylum Hydrothermota; class Tepidihabitantia; order SM23-42; family SM23-42; genus SM23-42. The sequence continues at coordinate 30,773 of LJUJ01000010.1, forward strand.
AACGGGTTTCCTTTCTAAATAGAAGATTCTTTTGTCGCCATCACCGAGAAATGCTTCAGACGTGACGACTAATCCGTCTTCGTCAAAATCACCCCAGGCGATCTGCTGAAGCCAGCCGCCACCAGTGTATGACCAGACGTATGAATCACTGAGCACGCCACCGTTGTTTTCAAAAATGCCTACCGGCGCATACCAGGCACCGCCTGCCAGGTCAAAATCGCCGTCGTCATCGACATCGGCCCACGCCACACACGAAGGCTGGGTATAGTTTGAACAGGACCAGAAAGGTACGGTATCGAGGTGACCGCCCAGATTTTCAAAAAGAAAGAAATCCTCTGCGATACCGGCGACGGCAAGGTCCAGATCACCATCACCGTCAACGTCGCCAAAATCCATCTGGCGAGCGCCGATGATGGCATGGGTTTGCCAGGAGGGCGTGGTCTCGAGGATTCCCGCGTCATTGTAGAATATAGATACGTAGGCATTACGTCCACCGAGTGCAAAGTCATGATCTCCATCGAAGTCAATATCGACAAAGAAAGCCTCGACACCGTAATAAGAGCTGTCACTTTGCCAGTAGGGTAAGGTGTCGATTACACCGTCGTTGTTGCGATATATCACCGCCTTCTGCAAATGGCCGGTAAGGTAATCCCCCTGAGCAAACGCGATGTCATGATCGCCATCACCATCCGGGTCACCTACAGCACATGAAAATGAATTTCCTGGCTGCGAATACCACGTGGGCGATGGTGAAAGCCCGCCATCGTTTTGATAGATAACGTGCGGTAGTGGGGGGCACCCGGTTGGTGTGTAGCCGAGGTTGGCGACAACAAGGTCCAGATCGCCGTCGTGATCGAGATCGACTATTGCGATATTATCCGAAGGTTCCTGATCGGCGCTTACCCATCCAGGGGATGTCGGGATCATGCTACCGTTATTGAAATACACGTGATTCGGCACGAATGCCGCGTCGCAACCGTTGGTTATCACCAGGTCATGCCATCCATTGCCATCTATATCGCCCCAGCCTACCCCGGTCGGTATATTGCCGTAATCTGCCTGCCACATGGGACTCGATGGCATGCTCACGTCGGCGACGACGAACGTGATGATTGATGACAGCACGACGATAATGCGCGCTCTATTGATACGCAGCTTCATTTATTTTCCTCCGTTGTTGATAAAGATTATGCTCTTCCTTTCGACAGAATGGTCATCTTCCAATTGGCATAAATAGATGCCACTCTTGATATGTCTGCCCTGGTTATCACGACCATCCCAACTTATCGATGATGCATGACTCAAGATGCATGATTCAAGATTAAAGGATTTTACCAGTCGACCGAGCACATCGAATATTCGGAGTTGGATTTCACCCGGAACCGGATGATGAAATGAAATTTCTGTTTTTTCACTGAAAGGATTGGGGCAGCTGTGCAATACCATTCCCCTGCTTGCCGGATGCTTTTCAGTCTCTGAGATACCAGTGGTACCGATGAACACCGTGTCCCGTTTTGAGTGGTCGACATTGGCTTTGATTATAACTGTATCATGTTGGTACACGCCTACACAGTTGTGCAGATCATTACTCGTCGTATCGATATATGCAGTGCCGTGATACATGCCTGTTGCGGTGTCGGTTTCGATGAGTGCTACGCCAATACCGTACGTATCTTTGTTGCTACATATGATCACCAGCGCTGGATCTACAAAAGCGTTGTTCCAGTTTGTTCCCTGTAATTCAATGAAAAGCGTATCGCCATAGGATAAGACGCCGGTCTGGGGTGTGGTATACGTGCTGTCCGACATGACGGCCACCGAACTTACAGTCAAGGGTTCGCCGGGTGCATCGCTGTCAGGTGTGCTGAGGAAAGGAGTGAAATTGACCTGTCCGAATATCAATGAATCTATTGCTGAAGAGTCATTTGTCCACCAGAAGTTAGATGTCATGTCCAAGTTATAGGATGTATTATTTATGACTTCATATCCGCCTTGCTGATAAGAGTTGTAATAGATATTATTATGATTTGCGGTCATGGCGCCCGAAGTCTCAGTCAGATACAGCCCGTCCACATTATCAATAATGGCATTCATGTAGAGCTCGGCGGCTGAATTGCCAAGCGTTCTGGTGCCTCCACCGTATTGGCCAGCGTTCCTTGCTATTGTATTATTGTATATAACCGGTATGCAGGAGTAGCAGCAGGCAATGCCGGCGCCGTTTTGCATGCAAGTATTATCGATGATGACATTTGCGACTATCGCAGGAGACGAGGTCATATAGCAATCTATGCCGCCGCCCGTTTCCAGAGCGTGATTTTTTCTTACCAGGTTACGCTTGATGAGCGGGGCTGAATGGTCGTTGAATATTCCACCCCCATATCTCGCGGTGTTGTGCGCAACTGTGTTGCCTTCAATAATAGAGCCTGAGTAGTAGCAGTAAATACCACCGCCCATATAAGACAGCGCCGTGTTTTCGGTGATAAGGTTATCTATTATACTGCTGTTGTCGTAATCGCAATAGATGCCACCACCACAGCCGACATAGCCGGTAGCGGCGTTGCCTTTGATTATGTTGTCGCTTATCTTCATGAATGAATTGTTGCAGTAGATACCGCCCGCGTCGAAGGCGCTGCCGCCGGTAATCGTAAACCCGTGGATGACGGTAGTGCTATCGAGTGCCTGACAATCAAACACTCGGTCGCTTGCGTTTGCGTCGATCGTGGTTGCCGATGGTCCCGATTGACTGATCAGGACAACACCATTCTGCATATTTATTGGAAATACTTCGCCGGATGCGGTATTGTAAGTTCCGGCCGCAACCATCACCGTGTCACCATAACCTGCCGAGTCTTCCACTGCCGTCTTTAGCGTGGGAATATCAGCAGGGACATGCCAGGTTATAGCCTGTAACACTGGGTTGATTCCCAGCGCGGAAAAAATACACATGGAGATAACAAGGCGTCGTTGGTTACCACGTTGCATGTCGTTCATAATACCTCCACAGACTATCTTATCTTCACAAACTTTCTCACGATCCGTGTATCGTACTCAATGAAATAGATTCCGGGCGTCAGGTGTTCTGATTCAACCTTCTTGCCTGTGATGTCATAAATGTTATATAATTTCTGCTTGGGTAGACTGAACGGACCGCTTATTATTGTCGGTAGGTACTGAATTTCTTTCACGATATTGGTATCATTTTCTTCCACCCCAATCAGCTGATTCTCCCACCAGGTAACCTTGTCGGCGCCCATTGCTGCTCCAACAACATCGCAGTCGCCGTCATCGTCTAGATCCTCTACGCAAACGTGATTTGCGCCCAGGAAACCATCGACTATGGAGTACTGCGTGAAGGTCTGGTTTCCATCATTCTGGTACCACCTTATTGCATGACTCATTTTTGCCGCACCGACTATATCAACATAGCCGTCGGCATTGAGGTCTATTGCGCGAACGCTACGCGCCTGGTAGAAGTTGGGATCGATTATGTGTCTTGTGAAACTCTGATCTCCTGCATTCTCGAACCAAGCGATCTGCCCGGCACATGAAGCCGCCGCAATGTCGGTGTCGCCGTCGTTGTCAATGTCTTCGGCAGCCAGAAAATTAGGATATCCCCAACCAGCGCTGACAATGTGTTCGGTGAAAGATTGGCTGCCATTGTTTTCGAACCACAGTATCATAGTGGAACCGGGGCCAGCTCCAATAACGTCAATATCGGTGTCTCCATCTATATCTACTGGGATAAGGCATGCAGCACCCTGCAGGTACGGTTTGATGGTGCGTTCGGTGAATGATTGATTCCCGTCATTCTCAAACCAAACCATCTTGCCTGCTTGGCAGGACGTGACGAGCAGATCCATGTCATTATCAAGGTCTAAATCAGTAGGAAACACATAATTCGGCGGCCCCCAGTTGGCAACAATGGTGTGATGGCTAGAGAAATTCTGATTCCCATCATTCTCCCACCATGCTAAGGTGTCGCAGAGGAAGCCAGCACATACTACATCTATGTCGGTATCGCCATCAAGATCGACCCCGCAGATGCCCTTCGGTCCCAAGAAATTGTCACAAATTGTGTGTGCAGTGAAATTCTGACTGCCATCATTTTCCCACCAGGATACGCAATGGCCATCATAAGCGGAACCGAGTATATCGAAATCATCATCACCATCCAGGTCGATTGGTAATGCATACCATGCACCATTGAAGCTATCCGACACCATATGCTCTACCCAGTTCAGTTGAGCGGGCAGAGACACCGGTAAAAGTAAGCTTTGGATAAGCAGCCAAGGCAGGCTTTTTATGATTCCTCCTAACGTATAACAAAGAATTTCTGCGTTTGCTTGCGGTCTCCGGCAGTCAAGTGCAAAAAATATACTCCAGATGGTAACTGTGAAGCGTCGACCGAAAGCATGTAGGTGCCAGCTTGACACCATTGGTCAGCGAGTTGTCGCGTTCGCTGTCCGCTTCCATTGAAGATCGACAAACAAACATCAGTATCAAAAGGGATTTCGTATGTAACGGAGAATGAGTGTAGGCGGTTGTGATTGACCGATAGGTGAAACGATGTGGGTGTTTCATCTTTGAGTTCACTCGCTCCGGGAATGAGATCATTCTCCCACCAGGATATGCGGCTGCCAAACTGGGCTGCTCCCAGTACGTCGATGTCTCCGTCAGATTCCATGTCGATGGTCTGTATACCGGTGGCGCCGACAAAGTTGTTGTGTATGGTATGTTTTACCCATTGAATTGGAGTACCGCCAGTATTCTCCCACCAGGCAATCTCGTTACTGTTTATTGCGGCAGCCAGGACATCAACATCTGCATCATCGTCAAAATCTGCAGTACGAACCGCGTGCGGTCTGAAGAAATTCGAGCCAATTAGATGTTGTGTGAAGTTCTCGTCACCGTCATTTTCAAACCACAGGACTTGGTTTATGTAACATACGGTCGCGAGCACATCCATATCACCATCAGAGTCTACATCGTCGACGTATGCAGAACTGGGACGTGCTGATGTACTTAGAATCACATGTTTGGTGAAGTTTTGATTGCCGTCGTTCTCAAACCAGGCGACCTCTCCGGCGTAACTGGCAGTGCCAATCAAGTCAATGTCTCCATCAGAGTCGAGATCGGCGCCGCAAACGCTGTTTGCGTGATCCCAGGTGTCGGTCACTATATGGTCGGTAAAAACAAGACCACCTTGATTTTCAACCCAGCCTATTCGGTTCATGCCACCTTCGCAACAGGCGACTAGCACGTCGGTATCCTCGTCTGTATCGACATCAGCGACAGATATATAGCTGGCGTACGGCCAGGCAGCGATGATGTGCCGGACAAATGTCTGATCTCCCTGATTTTGCCAAAGCTCGACGCCGTTCGTCTGTGAGGCGCACAGGATGTCGACGTGGCTATCTTCATCGATGTCAAGCGCATGAACCACCATGGCGTAATATGAGATGCTGGAGATGTCGTGTTGCTGATACGTGAAATTGCCCGTATTTTCCCACCATGTGACGGTGTGTCCTAGGCGGCCCGAACCGATGACATCGATGTCGGTATCGCCGTCAACATCGATTCCGAACGCGCTCCATGGATTGTAGTAATTCTGTGCGACGAGATGCTCTGTGAAAGTGATGTCGGCGATACCCAAGCTAACGAGGTAAATCACGCCACATATGAATTTGCAAATACTATTAATTGATAGCTGTACGACCGCCTCCTTGTTAGAAGTAGATAAGATACTTGACTTTGATTGCTGCAATCGTGTATACAGGTTCTAACTTGTCTCCAAAACGTTCTCGGAAATCATTGAGTGCTACATAAAGCCAACTCTTGGGTCGAAAGTTCCAGGAAAAGAGAAAACCGAATCGATTATTGATGAACTCTGTCTCACCGATACGGGTTTCTGGTGTCTGCAGAAGAATGTCATTGAAAATTGCCAGGCTCTTGTCGGCGCTGAAGCGGATATCGAGTCTTGGTCTGATCCGAGGGTGCATCGCGATGATGGTGTTAGTGGTGTCCCATTCGACCCACAGATTGCCGGATAACACGATGCTCATGGGCGGTATTATTGAATAGCCGAAGAAGAACCAATGGGATCCCTGGTAAGCCAAGAAGTTCCGCAGGTAATTCCAGCTGTAGTTGTAATTGCAGCCAAAATTGATGTTATTGCCCTTGATTAGACCCCACATCGAGAAATCAAGGCTGCGGTAGGTGTAATTCGTGTCGGCTTCATAGTACTTGCCGGCGTATAGGTCCAGGGAAAGACCCCAACGGTTGCGAAAAGCAGGGTTGATCTGCAAGCCGGCGATCTTCGACCAATTTGTGTCACCGGGTTCCTGAAGGATGTGAATACCCGGAGCAATATAAAACCACCGCAGGAATCCTTCCTGGAAAACTTTCGAAGGCCCGGTGAAAAAGTACAATCGTTTCCTGCCTGCCCAGGGTACAAATCCGATATCACTGACGTCAAACGAATCCCGCACAATTTCGACGGCGGCTTTGGTGAAGAAGTTGCCTATGAAACCACGGTAACCGGATGAGACTGCCCAATCCTGCTTACCGCTGTGGTCGCTGAAGGCACCCTGAACGATGACTTGATCGGGTCCGCTTCTGTAGACTCCCTCCAGTCCGAGTGCGTAGTTGTAATTGTCTCGGTCGACGGTTGTTCCGCTGAAGTGCAGTCCGATGTCCGAGTTATCCATGAACCGGCGCTGGGCGCGGAAGACACCGAACCATCGATTCGGTTCATAGAGCGTATCTTGCTCTGTCGTATCTGCAAATTCATCGGTGTAGGCACCCAGTAAGCCAATATTCCATTTTTGTGCATTGTTCGTCACCTTCAATCCGCCAAGAATAGGAACCACCTCGCCATCGAGTGATTTACCCAACTTGCGTGAATAGAAGATCTCCAATGGGTAGAAAAAGACGGGGCCATCTTGACCCAAGTCTGACATCCGGAAGATGTCCCTGCCTTCCAGAAAGAAAGGTCTTCGTTCGTCCAGATATGTCGGGTAACGCGACAAATTCACCGTGAACGGATCAGACTCAATTTGCGCAAAGTCCGGCAAGATAGTGGCGTTTATGGTTGTTTGGGGTGTGACGTCCCACTTGAGGTTGAGGCTGAGATTCGGTTTGAATTCTTCAGAAACCGAATCCCTGGCCACGTAGTATCGTTTGTCAAATCGTACATATCCTTCAGGATATAGCTCGAAATAGTAGCCGGTGGCCTGAGGATCTATGTTTTTAAGGATTCCCCAGCGCGACACCATGTCACCCTCGCCTTGCAACACCTCGGTCCAGTAATCGTCTTCCCGGTTATATGCGATGTGACGCATAAACTGAATACGCCATTCGTTCAAACCTTTTTTGTAGCGAATAGATTTGAAGGGGATCTTGATTTCTATGTCCAGGCGATCGTCGTAGACCTTCACGCCGCGAAACCAAACGCCTTCCCAGGTGTCGTCGAATATGCGGCCGTCATCGAAAATCCAACCGTCCCAGAAAAGCTGACTGGCGAAAACAAGAAAGTAGTACCCCGTTGTTTTGCTGCCAAACGGATCAATGCTCACCCGAACATAGTCTTCATCGGTCGTGAAGCAAGCAATGGGCTTGTGGTTTTCAGCGTAGCAACGGAATGCGACATAGAGGTTATTTTTGTCCTGAAGGACGTATACCACGGTGCTCTCCGTGGGTTCGGTCCTTTCGTAAGGTATGTGCTGCACGAAGTTGTACGCAGAATCAGACTGCTGCCATACTTCTTCGATCACGCCGTCAATGTGCGGCGCGGTCTCAGTGAATCTCACCTCGACGGTTTTTTCATTTGCCATTAGCACAACAAGTAATAATGCAACGTGCATTCAACCTCCCTGGTTTATTACTTAAATAGAAGAAAATTTTTCATTATTACTATAACGAATCAACTAGATGTTTGCCGGCATCGAAGGCTTGTTTCAAATACTCTGGTTTACTCGTAATGGCATCTTGATCCATTAATTCGGCGAAGAATAGCATATCTAAGATGTCGATACCGAGCGAACGCATGCACCGCTTATAGAACTCGACGAGCACTTGTGCTTCATAATCAGTATCCTTCTCGCCTAATGTAGTGATGATTACAGCCTTCTTACCGGCAATCAGATGATTGTTTTCCTTGTGATGAAAGAAATAAAGTCGGTCAATAAATGTCTTCAAGAGACCGGTTATCTCACACCAATAAATGGGGGAAGCAAAAACGAGGATGTCCGATTTCGTGATTGCATCACGCAAATCGGACATATCGTCCTGAAAGTGACAGGTTTTTTCTCTCAGGCACTGACAACAGCCAATACAATTGTGTATTACCAGATTCCGCAGCATGGCATTGCGTACCGCCAAACCTGAAGCAGAAACGCCCCGTATGAATGAACTCAAAATGGCATCCGTGTTACCGTTTTCGCGTGTCGATCCATTGATAATGAGAACACGTCTAGCCAGACTTCCCCCTTTGTTCTTCATTAGACATTGAAAGGACAATGCTGGCGAGCTGAAGAGAGCCTTGCGTGGCTTCCTTGTACATATGTCTAAATTCTTTAGTTCGTTTTGGAAACGACATATAATATTGTAACCAATCGGCGCTGGATGTCAAGGCCCCAACTCTCTTGACAGCCTTCGAGCTGGGTGCTTCGCCTGGTCTTATTCTTAACATATCAGAGATACAGTTTGGTGAGAAGCGGGGCGCCGACCGTGCCCCGGCAATCAGGATTGGTATCACTAGTCAGGTCGTACGCATATGTCGCTCGGGTTATCATCATAAATTCTTGGCTGGGTGGTGCTTGGGCATGTAGAGAAGAGCCTGCCATTGTGAGTTTTGAACTGTGGATGGTAGGCGAGCGATAATCCATGACAGGCTCCTCTTTACTGTTACTGGCCTTGGGTGTTAGCATTGATTTTCCCTTTGGTCGCTAGCCCGATAATGGATGGGAGGAAGAGAATGGTAGTCATAAAGCATGCACCAACTCCAGTAACAAGCAGGGCGCCGAAGCCCACCCAGCCACGATACGAGGCGGTCATCAAGGAGCCAAAGCCCGCCATTGTCGTCAGGGAGGTGAGTAAGACAGCCTTGCCCGTGCTCTTTAAAACAATAGGTGTTTTGCGCAAGCCTTCAAACATGTAGCGATGAAGAATGTGTACACCATCGTCGATGCCGATACCCACGATCATGGGAATCGCCATTACATTGACTACATTGAGCATAAGCCCACATGTCTTCATGAGTCCCAGCATCCAGATACCACCAGTGATCAATGGTATCACACCCAGTATCGCAAATCGGAAACTACGAAAATCCAGCCAGAGCAGCAGGATGACGATGATGACTGTGAGTATGGTCGCATTCAGTCCATCTCGACCAATCAGCCTGATGAGGTGTAGAAATATGGGTGGGGTTCCGGTTATCTTCGGGCTGACGGTTTCGAGCTGTTTGTCGAAACGGGTGAGTGCTTCGTAATTCCAGATCGTTTCCTTAGGGTAGATAGTGACGAGGTACTTGTCGCCTGCTTCGTTGATATACTGGTTCTTAATGTGCTCTGGAACTTGTTCAAGGGTGATCAATTCGGGGTTGGCCATATCATTGATCTTCTGCCGAAGATTTGGGAAGTAGTAATTCTGGAAATTGTTCAGTTGTTCAACCGCGAACTGGGGGTTGTGTCGAATCTTCTCGACAAGATTGAGTATGAAGCTCTCGGGATCTTCCTGTTCCGGGTCGCCGATAATACTCTTACATTTCTCATCGACTTTGTCTTGGCCGCCGATGAATGCGAGCTGGGAGAGTTCGTATATATTCATGTCGAGTCTTTCTAATTCGGTGATGAGTTCTTCTATTTTGTGCGTTGTCAAGTGGTTTACCGTTTTGTTTTGCTGTAATACCCGCCGGATATCCTCTACATATGGACGCCTCTCGAGTTGCTTTTCTTCGGGTGGCACATAATCGGCAATATTCTCGACCATGCTTATCAATGGCATTTCTTTAAGTCTCTCCGCCATTGCGTATGATTCTTCAACCGAACCGGTTGTCACCATGGCAAAATCTGGGCTCAGGTCAAAAGCCTCGATGATCGTATCCTGCAATTCAACGGTGGCTAATCCTTTGGGCTCGATGTTGAGCATGTTGTAGTCGAATCTAATATTCAAAGCCTGATATAAAAGGAATCCGGTAATCGCTGCCGCGACTAAAAGGTAGACAAGGGGTCGGGTTACGATACTGCGCCCGAGACTGCCGAGTACCTTGAATTCCACGTGCGGCTGTTTAAAGGGTCTCTTGCTTACCCTTTTGAGAAAACGTTCACGGGCGACGAGTATCGAAGGAAGACTTGTCAGCGTCGTCAACATGGCGCAGACGATGCCAATACCGAGCACGATACCCATTTCCTTGATGCCCTGTGTCACCGAGATGGCGAGTGCAAAGAAGGCGGCGGCCGTGGTCAAGGCACCAGTGATAATTCCGGGGCCTGATCTTATTAGCGTTTCTTGCATTGCGCTCACGGAATCTTTGTCGATGTTTCTTCTCTCGCCGTAGACCGATATGATGTGAATGGAATAGTCGACGCCCAGACCGATCAATATTACGGCAAACATCGAAGTCATCATGTTTAGTCTACCCAACAGGAGGCCGACGATACCGGCCGCGATTATGATCGAGAGAATTAAGTTCAATCCAGCAAGGATCGGTGCGCTCCACATCCGGAAGGTCAAAATAAAAAGAAGTAGCACCAAGACTAGAGCGAGTATAGCGCTGAGTTGCATATCCTTAGTGGTGTGCTCCATTTCATCCTTCTGAAGCGGGATCATGCCGGAGATACCTGCCTTCACATTTGGAAAATCTGGCAAGGTCCGATCGATAATTGCCTGCACGCTATCCGTGGAGGAAATATCCTTATCGATGTCCATAGCCGTGAAATTTGGCTTAAGATTCATAAGTAGGACACGCTTGTCTTGAGATATGAAATAAGGATCGCCGTATAGAAAACGCTCGACCGCTGAATCAGCAAGATCCGGAGTTGCTGATTGTGGATCAGAGATAAACGCATTCATTGCTTTCAACCAATAATGAAAGCCATCAAGCGTACGCACCGCGTCAGTTTCTTTTTCCTTGGTACTCAGTGCTTCCTCATCACCAATATATTCTTCTTCGAAGTTATCATTTATATTGTTTAATAGAGGAACAAGATTCAGGTCTTCGAACATATCGGCGCCTGTTTCCAGATCTTTTGCCTCGGCGAGCATGAATCCATGTTTGGAAAAAAAGTCCTTGTCAATTTTGTAGTCAATTCGATCGAAAAATTGTGTGAGTTCTTTTATCTGGGGGGTTATCGCATCGGCGAATTGCTTTATCTGCTGTTCTTCTCCGCGTACGACGACGAGGAAAGTCGATGCGCTCTTGTAATCGGTTATTATTTTGTCGAACTCGCGCGCCTTGGGGTCGTTCATGGGGAGCATGTCTGACCAGCGCATGTCCATTCTGATGCGCGATGCCGATATCGCGGCGAACACAGTTACTATCAACAGGCCAATTATTACACGCCACGGATGCGTTGCTGCGAAGCGTGCCCAATTTCTAAGCAATCTTTCTCTCATGTCTCATTCCTCCGGTTTTAGTAATACACGCTTGCACGTAATAGAAAACCGTTACCCAAAGTTCTGCTGTATGCCGTTCCTTCTTCGCCGGTATAGATATTGCCCATCAAGAGTAGTTCGATGTTTTCGAACAGACTGTACTGTATCATGGGAACGATCGCGGTGCTGTAATCGGAGAGGCTGAAGACTAGAGAACCACCTAATAAAAGCAGATCGGTCAGGGGATATGTTATGAGTCCGTAGATCTGGTCGCGGGAAACGGTCTTGGTTTCGCCGGTGAAGAAACGCATCCAGTCGTTGAGGTCGAAATTCTCATGATCTGATTTGGCCTGTGAATTATGGTGGTACTCGAGCATCGTATAGAGACCCGATTCGAATGTATAGTCAGTACCGGCCAGGAATTCGTAAAAATCGTCATTGTCTTCTTCAAGGAATGTGTAAAGACCTTCGGCCCATACTCCTAAGCCGATTAGTTCGCCAACAACGTCACCACCAAAAGAACGACGTGTCTGTTCGGATAATTCGAAGGTGTAGAAATCGGTTAGTTTGTAGGGCATTTCGATTCCCATTACACTGAAGTCAAAGTGTCCTAATCCTATCTTGGCGCGCAGCAACTTACCCGAGGTCTTCCAATCCATTTCGATCGGTGAAAAGAGAGTCATCAGGCTTAGCCTTGAGCCGAGGAGAAAATCCATGCGCAAGCCATGGTGACCGGGCTGTTCATATGTCGGGTCCAGGGCATCCTTGATATTGAAGACATCAGTCGGATTGGCAAAGTAGCCGGCTCCCAATGATATTTGCTGCTTGCCTGCGGTGATTGCGAAGCGGTTCAAGCCGAAACGTACGTATACGTTGTCGAGATAGAATGTGTCTTGATAGGTGAATTGATACAGCGGTCGCATCTCGGGCGGAACCGTGGATGCGATGTCCTGGGGAAGAAAATCGATGACATTCCAGTCGGGTTTACCGTAGTAGAGCAGGAATATGGCATTTGCACCGAACTCGGTATTCTTGACGACCGTGCTCTTGATGTCAACGCGTAGCTTGTTGTAGAGGAGCTGACAGTAATTATCTCTATGATAGATACCCGCATACTCCGGTTCGAAATAGCCGAAAACATCGGCTTGAGCATGGACCAACGTAACGGGCAGGGCAAATAGTGTAATTGCGTATGCGAAAGTTCTCATCGTTGCATCCCCATTTCAGTGAACAGATCATCCGCTAGATCGACATCATATTCGACCTCGATTAATTCCATACTGGTCTGTGTGTTGTCGAGCTTGTTGTACATGACGCACTTAATTGGCGTATAAATTCCGTCGATGAGTTGGACGTCGCTACAGATTAGTTGTTTTTCGCAGAGCTCAGGGTCGTCGTCATGATAGTAGTCAATCACAAGCGGCACGAATTGTTCGATGTCCACCCATATTATGAGACGCGAGTAGCCCGCTGTGCTCTCCGGTTTGCGGGTCAGTTCCAGTTTGTAGCACTGTCGCCCTTCTTTCTTTTCGTCTTTCAAGCGCAGGGCCTTGTACTCTTCGATGAATGTGTTCGATGCGCCCATGTCCTCATAGGAGAAATCGCTGCCTTCGACCTTTTGCCTTTTGGCATGCGTGGCCAGCTTACGAATGCGCTTGGTCCGCGGGAAATAGGTCCAGATGTCGTTGGCGTCGTTGAGCATGAGTATGGTCTGGTCCTTCACACGCTGCGGTTTCAGATATTTCATCAGGCTTTTCTCACCCTTATTCTTGGAAAATGTCTCGTATTCAAAAGTACGTTCTTGCCCGGAGCTCGTCACGATGGTCATGGAGATTATCCCTTGTGATTGCTCAGGATTCATGGTTTCAGTCAAAGTTTCAAGAATCATGTCCGCAGTCAAACCCTCTTGAGCGTACAGCTGCGCAGCGGGATGACTTAGTGCAAGGAACACGCACAGTAGTGTTAACACACTGGGCGTTTTTGCATTCCTTATCATTCTTCCTCCTTGTTTTCTTTTTTCTTTCTACCCATATAGCCATAGAGGAACAGATCAGCTAATGCATCTGCATACCTTTCGTAGAATGCATCATTCAGTTGCGCAACATACTCCTTGAACTGCGGATATTGTTCGGCTGCATACTTGCCCTGGAAATGATTAAGAATTACCGCAACGAAGACATTGGGACCTAAACTCTCCTGAAGTACGTCACGAGAGTCTACTCCCAATTTCTTGCGAAAATTTTCCATGCCTTCGCGAATGCCAGTAACCCATTTTACCTTTAGTCCCATCACTTCCGGAATGTCAAGCGGTATGACATCAAAGGCGACAATGGCTAGCTCGGTGTTTTTCCGGAAAAAGTTGACACCGGTCCGGATCATCTTTCGGATATGTTCATCAACCGGGAGATCCTCGTCGCCGACTGGTTTGATTGTTTTGAAGTATCGGTCGTAGCATTCATTGATGATTGCTTTGAGAATACCTGCCTTCTCGCCGAAATAGTAGTTGATCATAGAAATGTTGACGTGTGCCTTCTTGGCGATTTCCCGAACGCCAACAGCAGCATAACCCTTACGGGCGAAAAGGGCGAGCGCGGCTTCGAATATCCTCTGCTTAGCGCGTTTATTTTGTGCGGTCCTCATGCTTGCCTCCTTAAGGATTGAACGACCGTTTCAAACAATCATTTGTATGCCATATGCTAATCACCTCAGTCAAATACCGCTCACAGGATTGCTCACAACAGCCAAGGTACGCTGCGTCTTCGATTGATAGGTTCATATTTCCCCCATTTATCTGTCAAACGTTTGTTTTAATCAATCGTTCGTTTACATTATAATGAAAAACCTTTCTTTGTCAAGAGGGCTTCGCCCTCTTCGATGTCGCTGAGAACTGACTGATTACAGCGATATCTGTTGCCATTTGCGGGGACAGGCACATACCTTTGCACTTTTTGTTATGACGCGACAGCAGATAATTGCAGAATTCAAGTGAATATGTTTTTGGCTGGGTTTGCGACAGGTTGGCTTTGTTGGCAAAAGTCAACAAAGTATAGCCCTTCCAGGAGGATCTACGACAGGTTGGATCTGTTAATAAATGACTCAGTGACGCAATGACATAATGACCATAGTCTCTAGTGTTGTGGTTGACAAGGCGTGGCGGTTTATTATAATGCCTAAACACACAACGGTTGATTAGTGATTCAAAGATTCGAAGAAATATCAATGAACGCATGGCCGGCGTTGCAGACATCGCTCTACGACGGGTGGGTTCTTAGATTTGCCAACGGTTATACCCGAAGAGCGAATTCAATCAATCCGATTTATTCTTCAACTATTGATGTGAAGGAAAAGATCAAATACTGCCGTAGACTATATGATTCCAGGAAGTTGCCGACGATGTTCAAGCTAACTAAAGCAGTCTATCCTACAGATTTGGACCATATTCTTGAGGCGAATGGGTTTTCCTTCGCAGCCGAAACATCAGTGCAGATAATTGACTTGGGTCGGGTCGATGCCAGAAAAGATAGCTTGATTGAGACGAGTCACGCTGTTGACGACAGGTGGCTTGATAGCTTCTTCCGTATGAGCAAAGCGGAGATAAGACACAAGGATACATTGAGGTCAATGCTCGAGAATATCATCCAACCGCGGTGCCTTGCTAGTATCGAGAATGGGGATTCAATGGTTGCTTGCGGTTTAGGGGTCATACAAGAAAAAACAGTAGGTCTTTTTGACATAATCGTTGATGAAGACTTCCGAGGTAAAGGGTTGGGTAGAAGAATTCTTGATGGTCTATTGTCCTGGGCAAAAATTAATGGTGCAGAATCGGCATACTTACAAGTGATGGTCGATAACAAGGATGCATTTGCGCTATATCAAAAATTGGGTTTCACCGAGCTTTACCGGTACTGGTACCGCGTGAAGGAATAATATTTTACCCGCGGAGTAGTTTTTCGTACTGAGCACAAGTACCTGTCCAGATAATTTCCCTTATCACGCGCTCCGTTGTTTTACCTACACCCTTGATATCCCGGATGTTTTTCACGGTGGAGATAGACGACTTGAGTTTGCTGATCGAATAGGCCGCGTAGCCGTAAGGAGACTTGGCACCTTTTAGCCGGAGAAGGTAATCCAGCTGTTCTAGAATAACAATTACCAGATCGTTTTCGTCCAAGATATCATGGAACAGAGATACCGGAATGCGTTTTGGTATTCTATACTGAGTAGCAACTTCGTCGAATATCCGGGATATTGATTTGTAATAATCAGAAACGGCCTGGCCCCATTTGTCCGCCTGATAGATCATTGCGTATTCGGGAGGCAATTGCGGATAGTGTTTTTTAAGGACTTTTAGGAAATAATCTTGTTGACGCCCTTGCTTTAATGTCATACCTCCGAAAATTACGAAATCAACACCAAGCTCCCTTGCTTTTTTAACAACATCCTCGATTAGAGTATGAGTGTCGGTCACAAAGGGAATAACCGGGAGCAGAAATATTCCGCAAGCAATGCCTTTTTCTTTGAAAAAAGCGAGGGTGTTCAAGCGGCTGCTCGGCGGCGGTACGCGGGGTTCAAAAATGCCGCTTATTTCGTCGTCGATCGAGGATATGCTGAAACTGACAATCGCCCGTCTTCTATCATTGACCCGCTGTATTAAATCGATATCTCTCTCTACTAATACTGATTTCGTGAGGATGTGTACGGGAAACCCATGATTGTGTATTACCATGAGTGCCTGCCGAGTCAATCCGTATTTCTTTTCGACGGGCTGATAGCTGTCACCCACGCCACCACCGAGCATGATAAAACCCTGCTTTGGGTTTTTGCGTTTTCCTTTCGGATCTAGCTCGCGACGCAGGAGGTCAATTGCATTGATTTTCACGACAATGTCTCTACCAAACTCGCCATCAACATAGTATCCTTCGGCGCGGCCGTCGCAATAGACGCAGTTATGAGTGCAACCCCGGTACAGGTTCATGCCGTATTGCGACACGAACCAGGAATCGACTTTCCTATGCTTACGGAGCAGGGTTTTGGCTTCGATCTCTCTGACAGACATTCCTGTTGTGGCTTATTGGTTCAGTGTTACATTCTCTACGGAGTTGCCCTGACGCTTGTCCCGTGCTTTCGTATCCTCATAATAGATCTTCTGCATCAGATGCACGTCTAACAAACGACCGAATTTGCGCCCCACTTCTCGCATCACACCAATATGCTGGAAGCCTAATGATTTGTGAAGATGGACGCTGATCTCATTACCCTCGGCGATGCGTGCGACTATTGTGTGGAGACCGACTTCCTTGCCCTTTTCAACAAGATACTCAAGAAGTCTTCTGCCAATGCCTCGTCCTTGATGTTCTTCCTTTACGTACAAAGAGACCTCTGCAGCATCCGCGTAGGCGCAACGTTCAGACCATTCACTGAGTGCCGCCCACCCCACTATGACGTCTTTCTCTTCAGCAACTATTATGGGATTCTTTGCCCCGTGTCGCATGAACCATGTTTCTTGCTCCGCCAGTGTCTTAGGTTCGGTATCGAATGTTGCCAGGGTTTTCAAAATTGCTTCATTATATATATCGGTGATTCCTGGCAAATCATCGAGAGTAGCTTCTCCAATTTTTATCATTTCTCAATGCACCAGCAACCATAATGAATCATGATCGGTCCTGTTTTGTTCACGGGTAAAATATATGCCACAGAGGTTTTTTGTCAATAGTAGTACCTACTGCGACGTTTTTCGTGTGGCGGTTTCGAAGCACATTACGATTTCGTATACTGTGTCGATGAAATCATTGACACGTGGCTAATTAATCCTATAATGAGCAAACGATAAATTTCGATTTTCAATGATCCACCAGGAGGTGAAAGGTGCGGAGAATTATATGTTGTATCGCTGTAGTAGTGATTTCTCTACTTAGTGCCCAGACCACCATCTGGTCTTATCACGCGACGGGCAGCACCTATAGCCATATCAGATCAATAAAGACCCTTCCCGACGTTGATGATGATTTGCATGAGGACGTAATTGCGGTCTCCGAGAATGATACGCTTTATTGCTTGTCGGGTACCTCGGGCATACCGATATGGCGCTTCGCGGCGGACCCTTGTTTTGCAGAACGCGGTCTTATCTCTGTGCCTGACCTGAATGGCGACTCGCTTGCCGACGTGATACTTGGAACCATATGGGGTACCCGTTCGGTTTTTGCCATCTCCGGCGCTGACGGCAGCGTACTCTGGCAGTATGACACACATGAGTACGGAGATGGAGGTTGGATATACGAAGTGGCGGAAATGCCCGACGTGAATGGTGATTCGGTAGTCGACATACTGGCATCGTCCGGCGGCCCCGACGCACTGCGTGCCTATCTCTTCGATGGTGTAACCGGTAGCAAAATATGGGAATACAATACAGGATACGCTTGTTTTGCGGTGCGTGCGATTGGAGATATTTCCGGGGATACGATACAGGATGTTGCGGTGTCAACTGGTGATAGCGATCCAAGTACCAACCGGGTATTCTTCATTGATGGCGCGACTGGTTTCTTGATACGTGATATATTGTTACCTTCAACCGGTGTGAGCGTTGTGCCAATCGGCGATATTTCAGGTGATGCGATACCGGACATCGCCTGTGGGACGGCAAATTATGTAATCCTCGGTCTATCCGGATCAGGTGATTCAGTGTTGTGGACGTGCAACGTGGGCGGCACGGTTGTTGACTTGAACGTTTTGCCTGATGTCGATGCTAACGGGTATATGGAATTACTACCTTCAGGTACCAACATGTATAATTTCTATTGTATTGATGCTCTTGGTGGCAACACTAACTGGGCCACTCCAGCCGTCGATCAGATCTTCGTGAACGTTGCAATTCCAGACATCAGCGGCGACAGTATCTGGGATGTCGTTGGCGGTACCGGCTTTGGTAATGGAGTATTGTATACACTGGATGGTAGTTCCGGAACAATATTCTGGCAGCTTGCAATGGCCAGCCCCGTGGAATCTGCATTTTGGATTGAGGATGTCAGTGGTAATGATATCCCTGATATCCTCGTGGGTTTGCGGAACGGCTGGATATATGCTATCAGTGATGGCGATGTCGGTCTTCACGAAGGCAACGTTACAACCGTGGGTTTCAAGTCGCTGATGAGTCGTTTCGGGCGCTTGGAGCTGATACATAACCTGTCGAGCGGCTCAAAAATGCGGGTTGAAATTTATTCGACTCTCGGCCAGAAAGTAATGGACGTTTCCCTCGTGGCAGATAGAAACCTAATTTCCGTTGATGCACGGAGTTTACCTTCCGGGGTCTATTTCGGCAGAATTTCTAGTGAGGAATCCGGGGAAAATGTTAAGTTTGTAATACTCAACTGATCTGGAGTTTTTGTTTGGTCGATCAGCAGTATTCCTGAGTAATTGGAGGATTCATGCGAAGGTCGATTTTCATTGTCATTATTCTGACCGCGTCATTTATCTGGGCAGATGTTTTTACCGAATTGAATACCGCCCGCATCGCCTATTTCAACGAGCAGGATTACGAACGCGCACGCGCGGCATGTTTGCGGGGAATTGAATTGGCGGCGGGCCATTTTGAGTTGCATGTGATACTCGGTGGTTCAGAGATGGGCCTGGCGAATTGGCAGGCCGCAGCCTCAGCTTTCGAAAAGGCTTTTGAAATCGACACCTCTAAGACGATAGAATGGATTGTCAATCAAAAAGAAGGGGGTATGTATTATTTCCAGGCCTTCTACTTCTCTGCACGCGAGCTGTTTGAACAGGCTGAATATGCTGAAGCCCTGAACTATCTGAATTACGACCAGTTGTTTGACATTGAAGACATCAACATTCATGTTCTGAAGGGAGCAATTTTGTGTAGGTTGGAAAGATTCGAAGAGTCGAACAATGAATATATGAAGGTTCTCAAGCTTGCTCCGGATGACCCTGACGTCAATTTTCTGATCGGAAAGGCACGTTTTGATGGAGGAGACTTTGAGGGCTGTCAAGCCTTTTTTTCAACGGCGATAAAATACTACAAGATTAAGTATGACCGATTGGGTAGAATCATTTTTCAGAACATGTTTGAGGTTGATAGTCTATTGGCACAGCAGGTTGTGGTTTTGTGGGTGCGCGGAGAAATGGAAGAGTTGGATCGATTGTTCAAGGGAACGCTGGGTTTCCACGAAGGCCTGGCCGTACAGAAGGCAAACGTTGAGAAATTTACAGCGGCGGCAGATGATTTAGGACGCGCTTACTACTATTCCGCCGTTACGCAATATAACTCTGGGAACGACACACTTGCCCTAGAAGATATGATTCTTAGCGTGAGGTACAAACCAGATGATCTCGATGCCTTATATTACGCCGGTGAGATTAGTGTGAAACTCAAGCAATATGATGCTGCAGTAACTTATTTAGAAAGATTAACCGAACAGAGCCCAGCCGATAAGTACGCATTGTTTCACCTCGGGGTTTGCTACACCGAAACAGGGCGGTACAGTAAAGCAATAGAAGTCTATGAGAATAGAATACTCAAGATCGATCCGGATAATGTTGATGTGATGAACAATCTAGCATATGTTTACCGAGAGATTGGCGATAGTGACAAGGCGCTATTCTGGCTAATGCGTGTCGAAGAGGTGCAGAAGAAAAATTGACCCGACTATTGATTTTCGAATCGGAAATTCTTATCTCTGAATAACTTCAGACAAACATCGACGACGTCGGCGTCATAAATGACGCCTTTGTTTTTGGAAATTTCCTCCAGCGTATATTCAAGACTGTAGGCAGGTCGATAAGGGCGATGGGAAGAGATTGCTTCAACAACATCGGCCACGGCCAGTAGTCTTGCGGCCAGTAAGATATTCTTTTCGCTTAAGCCTTGAGGGTAGCCCGAGCCGTCAATCCGCTCGTGATGCTGGAGTACGATTTCCGCAATCGGCCAGGGGAACTCAATGGTTTTCAGGATATCGCTCGCAACGCGCGGGTGGGTTTTGATGATCGTAAATTCGGCATCACTGAGGCGAGTCGGTTTGCTGAGGATTTCTGATGGCACGGCCAGTTTTCCTATGTCGTGGAGCATGCCGGCTAACCTTATGCCGTTGATCTGTTCCTCAGTCAGTCCCATTTCCTTGGCGATTGTGCAGGCGAGCATTGTGACGCGGCGTTGATGATCGGTCGTATACGGGTCTCGCTTGCCAACCGCCGAGGCGAGGGCATTGACTGTTTGCTCAAATATCTTGCGTAGCTTCTTGTAGCTACGCTGTACTTCTTCCGCAGCCTTTTTCCCCTGGGCACGCGTGTGTAACGAAATAATACCGTATGCCAGGTCATCAGCGAGTTCCTTGAGCAGCTTGACTTCTTCCGCATCGAAAACATCAGGTTCGTCTGAATAGATGTTCAAGGAACCGAATACGCGGCTATCTTCACTGAGCGGTAGTGCAATCAGAGCGGCATAGCCGCGCTTGATAGCTTCTCCCTGCCACGGTCCCGTGGCCGATGCATTGGAGAGATTCTTGATTATCGATGGTTTACCCGATAGTATGGCTTGGCTTACTGGTTCACGTTCTTTTTTCGACAGATTTATCTTTATGACATCAAGGTATCCTCGCTCATAGCCCGCGTAGGCAGCCGGGCGTATGTTCTTATCCTTGTCTTGAGGTACGAGTCCTACCCAGGCAAATTTATAGCCGCCAAGATTCACGATTATCTGACATATATCTAACAGAAGCTTCGTTTCCTCAGTGGCCCGCACGAGTATCTGGTCACACTCTCTGACCACTTTAAGGGCACGATTCAGCTTGTTCAAGAGCTCTTCGGCTTTCTTACGCTCGGTGATATCCCTGATGATGCCCAAGGTGCCCAGAAATCTCTTGTCTGCTTCATCAATTTCCTTATCGTAATGGCCTGTTGAACTAACATCACCAAAGGCAATAACGGTACCGATTCTTTCATCCATGTCCTTCTTTTTTCTCTTGAGTAACAGTCTTATTTCGAGGTCCTTGGTTTTCCGAATGCCCGTTCTTCTTTCATCGAAGAGCTTGGGTGCATTGTCATCACCGGTAATCTTTCCCCTGTACCTGGGTAGAATGAAGTTGCGGGCAAAGAGCTTGACATCATCCGGGTGTACGATTTTGCTGAAATGTTTCCCGATGAGTTCCTCTGGTTCGTAACCTAGACTGCGTACCGAATCGTTGACGAACGTAAAAACCCCATCCGGGTCAATGCGGTACACAATATCGGGCAATGCCTTGATTATTGCGACGTAGCGCTCGGTCTCTTCTCTTGTTGTGTTCTTGTGATTAGGTTTGTTTTTTTCATTCATTTCTCGACCTTACTCATTCATAATGCTTTTTTGTGAATTCAGCCTGTCAAAGGCCGCCAGTGTCGACAGAGGATTCGCATTTGAATTGTGATTTGAATGCGGCTGCAGATTCTTCTTAATCCTCAGCATGTTTAGGAAAAGTATACACACTTAACAAATGTTGTCAAGAACACGCTTGACGCCCTACGCTCAACGCTACATGCCCCACGTGTTTTTCCTGGTATTCTGATACTCTAATATTCTACTGACTGTTTTTTTGGCATCCTGATCAACTGCCCTCAAGGGCAGCATATCAGTAAATCAGGATACCAGCATGCAGGATATCAGCACACCAGCGTATCAGGGCATGCTCTACGCATGAAGTCTTACGCTTTTTGTCTGATAGTCTGATGTCCTGATGCTCTGCCCGCTGATCTTCTGATATTCCGATCCGCTGTATCGTATCAGTAGGTACTGGCTTTCTTGACATGCAGTATAAATAATCTATAATTATGTATAGGAGGCATGATGGCGACATATATCTTGGTCACGAAGCTTTCTCCAGAGTTGACTAAGGATCTTAAGAGACGAGCCGAGATTGGCCGCAAGTGGATGGAGCGTGTAAAAAAGGATTGTCCCAAGGTAAAATTCCTGGGTCACTATGCGCTCCTGGGTCCCTACGACTTCCTAGATATCTATGAAGCTCCCGATGAAGAGACGGCAGCCAGGGTTTCGATGATCAGCCTGTCCGGCGGTGCAACATCCGCTGAGTCTTGGACTGCGATTCCATACAAGAAATTTCTAGAATTGATTAAGGACCTGTAGCATCTGTATTTGCGTACAGACGTCTGTATCTGGAGTTATGGGGGCTATGGTTTTTTGAATAGCTTGGAGAACCAACCGTCCTCTTTTGGTCCTACTCCTCTGTCGGGTTTTGGCGCTTCTTTTTTTGCTTCTGTTTTCTCTGCTACTCGGGATACAACTTTGACAAGTCCCGAGGAGATCATACCGTAGAAAACCTTCGCGGTCTCAAATTCAGGAATATTAGATTTTTGAGCAATCTGTTTGATAGTTGAAGTGCCGTCGACAAAAGATAGCACTTTCCATTCGCGGGGATTCAATTGTATCTTCTCGACCCCGGTTTGGGGAACTTCCATTATTTCAACGATGACATCAAAGGAAGGAATCAGCTTCTGAATTCTTTTGAGCTCATCTATGCGGCGCGCGGCTTCTAATATTACCTGTTGAATCGGCAAATCGACGGTACGCTGATCCGTTTCCTCACCGGGATTGAATGTGAACTTACCCTTCTTCCAGCCGAGTATGGTATCGATGGCAGGTTCGCCTTGAATCGTGTTCGTTTGAGCGTGGGCCACCATGCCATTCTTGAAATATACGATCCCGACATCATCTGCAGTCTGCAGTCTCAATATGCCGTCTTTCTGCCCCAGCTGTATTAACTGGAAAACGTCGGTTATTTCAAAATCTTGGAGATCGCCGGCGAGCGACATTAGCTCTTATAGACCCCCATGGCTCTGAATTTCTGAATGCGTGCGTCGATTAGTTCAGAAATCGGCACGGCCACGAGTTCGTCCATATTCTTCATAATTGCAGATTTGATATTCCGGGCGGTCGTTTCATAGTCCATGTGTGCACCACCGACTGGCTCGGGGATAATTCCATCAACGATTTGCATTTGCTGCATGTCCTGAGCCGTTATCCTTAGTGCTTCGGCTGCCTCCTTGTTTCTCGTCGCATCGCGCCAGAGAATCGACGCACAGCCCTCAGGCGTGATTACTGAATATGTCGCATTTTCCATTATCAGAATACGGTCGCCTATGGCTATGGCCAGAGCCCCACCTGAACCACCTTCACCGAGGATTATAACGAGAATCGGCGTGGGCAGCGTGGAACATTCAAATAGATTGGTGGCGATCGCCTCGGCCTGTCCTCTTTCCTCGGCACCTACCCCAGGATATGCACCGGGCGTATCGACCATGGTCACGACCGGCAGGCCAAACTTTGCAGCTAGTTTCATGACTCTCAGAGCCTTACGGTAACCCTCAGGATGGGGCATGCCAAAATTCCGCTTGATTTTTTCTTTAGTATCCCGACCTTTCTGATGGCCAACGATTGCTAAACGGTGTTGTTCAATTTTGCAGATGCCCGAGACGATTGCGTAGTCATCTGCGAAGCGTCGGTCGCCGTGTAGTTCAACAAAATCCTCGGTGATGAGTTCTATGATGTCCAGAGGGTAAGGTCTTCTCGGATGGCGCGCGAGTTGGACGCGTTGCCATCGCGTCAGGTTTGAGTAAATACTCTTTTTCAGCTTTTCTGCTTGGGCCTTGAGGCGTTTGATCTCTTCGTCGACACCCTTCAAGCCTTTTAGTTCACCGATTTTCTTTTCGAGTTCGACAATCGGTCTTTCGAAATCAAGCCAGATTCCGTTCACTAAAGTCCTATGCCTACGCTGATATTGTTAACCATACCGAGGTTCTTGGGGAAGAATGAACCGCCATATTTCACTTCTAACGCACCAGCATCGATCGTTAGACCAAAACCAGGATATAATTCGTCTCGATAGTTGACCGCAGCGCTCAGTGATATACGCTGGTGAATAGGTAACGTTGCCCCAACGGCGAACTCGAAAGCCGAATCATTAACCAAATAATGCAAGTCGCCGCTTATTGTTAGTTTTCTGATTAGATGAAGACCGCCGATGCTCAAACGGGAGGGCAGATTCACCCGGTCGTTATTAATGGTCATACTGGTTCCGAAATTGCTGGCTCCGAGGGTTACGCCGCTTGTTCCATTTCTATAGACAACCGCAATGTCAACGGCAAGTGCATAGTCTGAGTAGACGTAGATGTTTTCGGTCACGTACTTAAGGTTGATTCCTATCCTACCTTGTGAAGTAACGTTCACTGCGGCACCTAGGATGAGAGAAAAATCGTATGCGCTGTAATTGATTAAGGGATCTTCGGTTGGATAATCCGGGCGCCATTCTATTTCGCCGTAATCGAAATTGACGATACCGATGCCAAAGTCGACCCCTTTCATTTTTTTGCCAAGGGACAGTGACACACTCTGCATACCAAGATAAAAACGATTATATGAACATTGGAAGGTGAGGTTATCACGCGCACTGAAATTTGACGGATTGTAGAATATCGCCTCTTCGTTGCTTGCGGTTGCAAAGCTTGTTATAACGCCAACCGGGGATGGAGGCATCAGCAGCGATTTCACTCCCGCAGCGGCCATCATGATAATTAATAATGTACTCATTTATTCCTCGATTATTTCAACGTTAGCCCTAGGTAGGGTAACTTTCCTCTTATCTTCGAGTTCCACATCCAAAACGCGAACCTTCGCCTCGGTTTCCACCTTAGCTAATTCAACCGGGAGGCCAATGACTTTACCGATGAGGCCGAAGTATGGTTCCCTGATGATTCTAACCTTCATGCCGGTCTCGAGCCCGGTGCCCGCAGATAAATCCGCTGTCTTCTTGGTCGATGCTTTCTTTTCCGCTGGCACGATCAATTCCGGTCTCATAACACCAGCCCTTATCTGAGTAGCCCCGTTCATTGATGTCTTTTTACCACTCAATGACTTGAGTAATTCGAAGGTTCTGTGAGCCATCCTTAATTTACCGAATCCTTCGGTCGCGATCAAGGTGATACCAACCTTTTCGGAACCGGTTATCGCAACGCCGATATCGTAGCCCATAAACCGCTTGAGATCCTGGTCTTCAATGCCACCCACGACGACGCCTTTGGCACCAACATCCCGGGCCTTTTCCAATGCAGCATATTCAGCCATGGACCCGCCGATGATGACCTTATCCTCGAACGATTTGTCAATACTGCTAGGAGTGAGTACTTCGGCGGGGTCGTCGGTGGCCATTGCAATATGGCCGATCGTTTCGCCCCCGATGCCGAAAATCCCTTGTATGAAACTACCTACTGTTCTGATCTCGACCCCTTCATTCTTTATTATGTCGATGACCTCGCCGTCTATATAGGCAATGACCTCGACCGGGATGGGTGGCTCGCGCAGGATGACTTGCCCCGTGATTTTGGAGATGCTTTCTATTTCACCTTCGATGGGGCTTTTCACCTGTGATTTAAAAAGTCCGAAGAATCCTTTACTCTCAGCGCAGACTTCATCCTTGCAACATTTATTGCCACATTTTTTCATCATAACATCATCAATTTCCGCTGGTAATATGCCCAAGAGTCCAGCAACATTCAAGGTCTGAACATTACCGGGCAGATTTGTACGCGCGACGACCTGTTCCGCCGATATCTCGTCACCTTTCTTGACGACAATTTCGCCGGGCAGCGGAAGACGACGTTGCTTTGTCAAAACTGTATATTCGAGAACTTTAAGCCCCGGAGTATATGCATGTGCCAATGTGTGCCTCCTTCATAATCGTATATTTATGATAACCATATTTTCATATAGGTCAAGGGGACAGAGAAGTCTGCGCGAGCAGCTGTCTGACCTTCATCATATTTATCAAGTCCTCCTTTAAGTTGGTTCTCGGTGTTTCCATGATGAATGGCAGATGCTGTAATTGTGTGCAGTGCAGGATGTGGAACATACCTTGGCCGATTTGGCCTTGACCAATATGCCAGTGCCGGTCACTATGTGAGCCGTATGCTGTTTTTGAATCGTTGAGATGGACAAGATGCAGTCTTTCGAGGCCGATCGTCCGGTCAAATTCGGCAAGGGATTCTAGCACCGCAGTCTCGGTTCGTAGATCGTATCCTGCTTGGAAGGCATGTGCCGTATCGAGTACCACACCCATTCTCTCCTTATCCTCAACGTGATCGATGATGTCACGCAGTTGCTTGAATGTGTGACCGAGTTCCGCGCCGCTGCCGGCAGTGTTTTCGAGGAGAAGGTGGACATTATTTTGAATTCGTGATAACGCCTGGTTGATGCCCTCGCTGATTTTCTGTAATCCATTGGTTTTATCCGACGCGGAGCCGACATGCATTATGAGAAAGTGAGCTCCGATGATTGCACTTCTCTTCAAGTCTTCGATCAGGGAATCGAGCGAGCGGTGCCATAGCTCGTCGCTAGTTGAGGCCAGGTTCGCAAGGTAGGGCATATGGACAAAAACCGGCCAGATGCCTTTTTCTCTTATCTGCTTCTTGAAAATTGAGATATCTTCGATATCCAGGGATCGGTATTTCCAGCCCCTCGGGTTACGGGAAAAGAGTTGGATTGTCTCGGATTGTCTTTCCTGGGCACGGGGCACAACCTTCTTGAAGCCTCCCGCGATCGAAACATGAAAGCCGAGTCTCATCCTGAAAGAGGTAATTTGGTCATTATGTCACTGGGTCATTGAGTCGTTCGGTCATTATGTCATTACGTCATCAGATCATTGGGCCGAGAAGAAATATAGACACTGGTTGGGGTTTCTTAGTTTTTCTTAAATATTGACAGAGAATCGGGATCTGTGGTCAGGTAGCGGTCCGTTCCGAAATACAAGATCGGGTTTACCTTGTTTACATCCACGAGTTCTCTTTCATGCAGAACGTGTTGGTCGAAATGGATCAGCAGAACGCGGCCTACCAAGAGAAAATGATCACCATACTCGTGCAGATGGCATTTTTCGCATTCATACGCAGCATAGCTTGTGGATAGTATTGGAGCAGTCACCTTTTCGGCGGGATACGTGGCTATTTTGAAGTGGGTCAGCTTGTCGATATCGCGTCCCGAAGTACTTCCAAGCTTCGCAACAAGAGGTGCGTTTTCGTGCATCACGAAGTTCACCGCGAATCCCTTCTCTTTCCTTAAGAGTTCGTATGTATAACGTTTAGGCGATATGAGGGCGCCATAGAGAGGTGGTTTTGCAGAAATCGGTGTATGCCACGCGGCGGGCATTAGATTTCGAGCGACGCTAATCAACACTACGGACTGAGGAAATAAATAATAGAACTTCTCGAAATCTGCAGTCGTATGCATCATTTTTTGCTTTTCGATTTATGACAGTCCGGGCAATGATTCTTGCCCCGTTTTACAACCATACGCTTGCCACAAGTTGGACACTTCTCTTCGACTGGCGGGTAGAAGCTTGAAGATTCACATTTTTTACATTTGTATATTTTGCCACGCCGCGTCGAGATAATGATTACCTCACCTTCGCATATTCGACATGGTACTTCGTGGACCAGGTTCTCGGTGTGTCGGCATTCAGGATAACCTGAGCAAGCAATGAACTTGCCAAATTTACCGTGACGGATGATAAGATCACGGCCGCATTCGGGACACTTCTTATTGCTTTTTTCAACGATGATGTTTTCCGAATACTTACATTCAGGAAATCCGGAACAGGCTAGGAACTTTCCGTACTTTCCCCATCTAACTACCAGAGGACGCTGACACTTAGGGCACTCCTTTTCAACTTTTTCTACAATTTCTTCCTTGATCTTACCCGCATCCTTCTTCATGTTGTTTAGGTCAACGACAAACGGGTCATAGAATTCGCGGACCACGCGTTGCCATGATTTCTTACCATTCTCAACCTGATCAAATTCCTTTTCCATCTTTGCCGTGAAGGAAACCGCGAAGACATCAGGGAAACGGGGAATGATTATCTTGTAAACCTGCCTGCCCAGTTCGGTGGGCGTGATGCGGCCGGCATTCTTTAACACATATCGACGCTCGAAAAGCGTTTGAATGATGTGAGCGTAGGTTGAAGGACGACCGATACCATTCTCCTCGAGTTTTTTTATAAGCCCGGCTTCGGTATAGCGCGGCGTAGGTTCGGTCTTCTTCTCTTCGAATTTGATGTCGATGAGAGTGGCTTTGTTACCGACTTTAATTTTTGGTATCATCCCGCGCTCGATGACATCACCACTTATGAGTTGGTATCCTGGGAATACAGGTTTCATTTCTTCGGCTCGAAAGTCGACTTCCATGTAGTTCAATATCACCTCTCTCATACGGTAGCGTGCTGGCGCCATTTGCGAGGCAAGGTAGCGATTGTATATCAGTTTGTAAAGCTTGTACTGCTCAGGAGTCAGGTGTTCTTTTATGTGATCGGGTTCGAGTTCAATCTTGGTTGGTCTTATTGCTTCGTGTCCAGACTGCGCTCCCTTGCGGTCCTTGAATTTTCTAATCTCCTTGTGCAGATATTCTTCTCCATATTTAGCCGCGATGTATTCACGGAGAGTACCTAACGCCGCAGCATTGACCCTAATCGAATCGGTTCTCATGTAAGTGATGAGCCCTATGCTGCCTTGGGGTAGCCTAATACCTTCATAAAGAGACTGGGCGACGCGTATTGTTTTGCGCGCGGACATTCCAAAACGTTTAGAAGATTCCTGCTCGAGGGTTGAGGTTATGAACGGGGGAGGCGGGAGTCGTGTGGGATTAGTTGCCCGGTAGGACGTCACGGTGAATTCTGAATTTTTCTTGAGTAAGTCTTGTAGACGATTCAGTTCACCCTTATTGGATATCTTACGACGTTCACCATCGATACGCCAGAGTGTGGCATTGAAATTCTGCTTTTTCTCAGTTTCGAATGTGGCATCCGCGGTCCAATAAGGGGTTGATACGAATGCCTCGATTTCTTCTTCCCTTTCGCAGATCAAGCGCAGGGCAACACTCTGTACCCTGCCTGCCGAGAGTCCTCTCTTGATGATTGTCCATAATATGGGACTCGTGTAATAACCTACAATGCGGTCGAGCACGCGACGCGCCTTATGGGCATCGACCAGATTGGAATTGATGGCGGTGGGGTTCTCCAAGGCTTGTTTGACGTGTTCGGGAGTTATTTCATAGAATAGAGCGCGCTTGACATCAGCGGCATTGGAATTCAACTCTTCGGCCAGATGCTGCGCTATGGCCTCACCTTCGCGATCCGGATCAGGCGCCAGGAAAATTACAGAGGAATTTTTGCAGGCTTTCTTGATCTCATTGATGATCTTCGCCTTGCCTCTGATCTTAATATATTGGGGTGCAAAATTATTTTCCACATCCACACCCAACTTGGATTTGGGCAAATCCTTGATATGACCCTTCGAAGATAGTAAAACATATTGGGAACCAAGAAAACTCTTGATCGTCTTCGACTTGGTCGGTGACTCGACAATGATGACTTTCTTTTTTGCCACGATTAATTATATAGCATTTGCAGGTCTCGTCAAGAACCAGGCATGATTACAGAGATATACAATAGATTACAGTGATGTTGACAGTTGTGGGGTGCACGTTAGCTGCACCCGTAGTACTGTTTAAGAAGTAAATATTCGATATACAAGAAGAAGATTCTTACCTTTGTCTTGACATCGAAATGTCGGTAGTTATAATTGTGTAAAATAATGGACTGAGGCAAAGCGGTGGGTGCTAAAGGAGAGGCGCAATGCATCTTACAACAACCATAAGCTACTACACAGACGTGAAGAGCGTTCGCTAATGATGCAAATGGTGTTGATGGCCATTTCTCTGTGATTACCAGAGCCGAATTTCAAGACATCATCAAGCTCGAAGGCCAGGCTCGAGGATCAACGCTGAACACGGATGCCGCCTACGTCGAGAGCCAGGAAGGAAAAGAAGGGTTACATAAGGTGGAGGCCGCGTTTCGCCAACTGGGCTATCCGGTGGAGTACAAACATATAAAAGATATGGGTTGGTATCCTATTTGTCTGCGTGTACTGTCGCTGCGGGTGATACAGGACGTGTTCGGTCTTAAACCCATGGATCTTAGAACAATGGGTGATACGGCTCCTAAGTTCTCATTTCTAGTTAAGGTTTTCATGAAATTCACAGGCGTGTCTGAGCTTGCGGCGCGCCGGGTTCCTGGATATTGGCGGATGCATTACAGCGTGGGGGATATGTGTGCCAGTGAAGTGAATGGCCAAGCCGGATATGTGATTGTCCAGCTGACCGATTTCAAGACGCATCAGATTCTGTGTAGATATTTCGAAGGCTATTTTCGCAGGCTGCTACAATTCAGCTTCGTTGATCAGGATGTAGAGATTAGGGAAACAAAATGTATGTTCAAGGGTGACCCCCATCATGAATACCGCATCACCTGGAAATAACAAGACTGCAAAAGAGACACAGCGTCTCATGCACTTGGAGCATGATCTTTTTGCCTTAGAGCGGTACATCAATGATATTTGGCGGTTTCTGCCGGTTCCTGTGGCATACTTGAATCCCCTGGGGATTATTTTGGATGTCAGTCATTCATTTGAGGGTCTGCTAGGCCACAAGAAAGAAGAGCTGGTGGGTGGTACGTTACTCGGCTTGTTTGCTGAAAAGGAAAGAATTAAGCAGATACAGGACATTACTCTGAAGAAGAGCCGCGTCTGTGATCACGAGTGTGTCGTTCGGAATAAAGCCGGCGAGACGATTCCGGTCAACGTGTCAACCCTGATCAGAAAAGACGAAAGGAATGATACAATTGGCTATTTCGTCGCACTGGTTGATATTTCACAGCGGGTATCTGCCGAGCAAGCGCTCGATGTTTCAGAATCGCAGTACCGGGCTACTCTCGATTCGATTGGTGATGGTATTCACGTTGTCGATAAGAATCTACACATCGTCATGGTCAATGAAGCATTGCGCAGGCGTCTAAGGGATTTGGGTGTCGACATCGAGCCGGTGGGTAAATCAATCAGAGACGTCTTTCGGCTGTCGTCCCCAGAGGCGACCTCGGATTATCAAAGTGTTTTCGAGAACGGCGAGTTGTTGGTAAGTGAAGAGAGTGTGAAGGTTGGTAATCGGGAATTCATTTGCGAGGTACGTAAGATCCCGATATTTGATGGCCCCGATGTGCGGCAGGTGGTTACGGTTATTCATGATATTACAGCCCGGAAGAGAGAGGAGCAGATAAAGACCGTGCTCTACAAAATCTCAAGCGAAGTGAATACCGTTAAGGATTTGCATGAGCTGTTCGAGTTAATTAGAAAACATCTGGGAGCAATCATCGACACAACGAATTTCTTCATTGCCCTGCGTAATAAAGCGGACCGAGCAGTATCACTCGCTTATTCTGTTGATGAGAGAGGCGATTCGGAATCACTGCCTCAGGGAAGAACACTCACCTCTTACGTAATCGAGAATAACCGCTCGCTCCTGGTCACCGAAAACGATATTAGACAAATGAAGCGCTCGGGAGAAATAGAAAGCATTGATGTGCCTTTTAAGGTGTGGTTAGGAGTACCCCTGCGCGCAAAAGATGAGGTAATCGGGGCGTTGGTCGTTAGCAACAATCATGACCCTACTGTATACACGAGAAAGGATATGGAAATTCTCGAGTTCGTTTCTGAACAGGTTGCCGCGGCTGTTGAGCGAAAAAGGGCGGATGATGAAGTGCAGCAGACATTACGAAGATTGAAGAATACCTCAACGAGCATTATCTTCACCATGGCCAAAATCTTAGAACTGCGCGACCCATATACTGCAGGTCATCAGCAACGTGTGGCACGGTTGGCGTGCGCGATTGCACGTGAGCTGGGACTCACCGAGGAGCAGGTGGATGGCATATTCATGGCGGCCTTGATTCATGACATTGGCAAGATTTACGTCCCTGCAGAGATTCTTAATCGCCCCGCGCGGCTGAACGAGACAGAAATGGATTTGGTAAAAACACATCCCAGTATTGGCTATGACATCGTGAAGGAGATTGATTTCGCGCAACCAGTGGACCGTATCGTTGTGCAGCACCACGAGCGTATCGATGGTTCAGGTTATCCGAATGGTATTGATGGCAGCAGCATAATACTCGAGGCGAGAATCTTAGCGGTGGCAGATGTGGTTGAGGCGATGGCTTCACATCGACCATATCGGCCTGCCTTGAGCATTGACGAGGCTTTGAGCGAAATAGAAAAGTATCGGAATACGTTGTATGATACGCGTGTCGTGGATGCTTGCCTGAAGATTTTCAGGGACAATAATTTCAAGTTAGATTGATTCGATCCCCGGATTAGAACCTCTACGGTTTCAGACAGCATTGGTGAGATAAGATCGTGTGGTGATGCTCGACTGCTTTAGTATACCATCGTATGAGGAAAGGCAAGAGTGATTCGCATGTGCGGGCGTTGATTTTGCTGGGGAAATATATATAATTTCTGGGAGACGTCGGTGAGCCTATTACCCCTGCAGAAGGGAATACTATACGGTCCCATTGATTCCCGGCGTTTGGGCAAATCGCTCGGAATTAATCTCATGCCAGCCGAGTACAAATTGTGTAGCTTCAATTGTGTGTATTGTCATTACGGCTGGACAAAGGTACACGCATTCGATGTCCTTCCGCACCAAAAAGATATTCCACGCTTGGATGATGTTGTTCGAGCAATAAAGGGGGCATTGATGTCCGGTCAAGCATTTGATTACTTGACGTTTTCGGGCAACGGCGAGCCAACCTTATACCCACGATTCTTGGAACTAGTTACTAGGGTCGCCGAGTTACGCGACAAGTACCGCCCACGGCTCAAGGTCGCTTTGCTTTCTAATTCTTCTGGATTGAATAATGCTGACGTCGTGAAGAGCATCGATCACATTGACATGCCCGTATTCAAACTTGATGCTGGGAAAAGGGAGATTTTCTATGCAATCAATCGGCCAGCTCGAGGTGTGATTTTCAAGCAAATAGTCGAGCGTCTACAGTCCCTCAAACGCATTCTTATTCAAACGGTGTTGGTTCATGGTTCTCCCTGCAACGCTCGAGTGCAAGATCTCAAGGCCTATTTCGAGTTGATCAAGAAGATTCGACCTAAAGCAGTACATATATACTCGATTGATCGCCCGGTGCCGAATGTTAGAATCAAGCGCGTACTTCCCGAAGAACTCAAGCAAATCGCGCGTCGTGGAGAAGATGATACGAAGGTAAAGATAGAAGCGTTCTACTTGGATCATAAAGGTGAGGGTTAACGAGTGCATGAATAAAGAGAAGAATCGGATGCTGCTGGTTATCGATGTTCAGAATGATTTTTGCCCAGGAGGCAGCCTTGCCGTGCATGATGGGGATAGCGTGGTGCCGGTTGTCAATCGCCTTACTTCGCATTTCGATCTCGTTGTCGCCACGCAGGACTGGCATCCGGAAAATCACGTGTCGTTCGTAAAGAATCATCCGGGGAGAAATGTGCATGATCGAATCTACGTGGACGGCATCAGTCAGGTGCTTTGGCCCACGCACTGCGTGGCCGGCACCCACGGCGCCGACTTTCATCCAGCACTTAACGCCGAGAACTTCCAGCTCATACTGCGCAAAGGAACGCACCCCTCGGTCGATTCCTATTCAGCTTTTATGGAAAATGATAAAAAAACAGTTACCGGGCTTGAAGGGTACCTCAAAGGATTAAGAATCGAAAACGTTTACGTGTGTGGGCTGGCTACCGATTATTGTGTTTTTCGTTCGGTGATGGATTCGGTTCAGGCAGGCTTCAAGACCCATGTTGTTATTGATGGATGTCGGGGAGTTAATGTGCCCCAAGGAAGTGTTGACAAAGCGATAGAAACAATGAAAGAAAATGGTGTATTGATTTTACATTCGAGTGGTTTGCTATGAAGAATCTCGCGCTCCTTACGGATTTCTATGAACTCACGATGCTTCAGGGATATTATTTCACGCTGCGGGAGGAGGATGCGGTGTTCGATATGTTTTTTAGGCGCCAGCCCTTTGGTGGGGGATTCACAATATGCGCTGGACTCGATCCACTTATCGATGCCATAATCGACTTGCGCTTCACCACTGAGGATATCGAATACCTTGACTCCCAGCGTATTTTCAAAAAAGAATTTCTAGACTATCTGGCTGAGTTCCGCTTTCTTGGAGATGTCTGTGCGGTTGAAGAAGGAAGTGTCATTTTTCCAAATGCACCGGTGGTCAGGGTGCATGGTAGGTTGATACAAGCACAACTCCTTGAGAGTGTGATTCTGAATTTTATCAATTTTCAATCACTGATCGCAACGAAGACGGCGCGGATCGTTATTGCTTCGAATGGGGGTCCCGTACTCGAGTTCGGTTTGAGACGTGCGCACGGAGTCGACGGTGCGATTTCGGCAACCCGCGCCGCATATATTGGTGGGGCGGCTGCTACGTCCAATGTGCTTGCTGGTAAGAAATACAACATTCCGCTAAGTGGTACGATGGCACACAGCTGGGTCATGAGTTTTGATTCGGAGCTCAAGGCTTTCGAGAAATACGCCGAGACATATCCAGACAACTGCATACTTCTAGTTGATACCTTTGATACAATCAAGTCGGGCGTTCCAAACGCGATTCGGGTGTTCAGGAAATTGAAAAAGAGTGGGCAGAGAAAATTCGGTATCCGGCTCGATAGTGGAGATCTTGAATATTTAAGCAAAGAAGCGAGAAGGATGTTCGACGAAGCAGGACTGCCGGAAGCTAAAATATACGCTTCGAATGAGCTGGACGAGTGGATCATTAACCAGATCATGAAGAATGGTGCGTGTATCGATGCCTGGGGGGTCGGGACAAAGCTCGTGACCGGAGATCGAGATCCTTCACTCTCCGGTGTCTACAAAATTGTTGCGAAGGGCGTCGCTGGGAACTTCAAGCCCAGTATCAAAATTTCCAACAATCCGGAAAAAATAACCAACCCCGGAGTGAAAAACGTCTTTCGATTCTACGACAACGACAATATGATGCTTGCCGATCTCATATATCTGGAGGATGAGGAGGAGGTGTTGATAAAGGCCATTGAAAAACGTGAACCCCTGAGATTCAATCACCCCAGCTTCGATTACATGCATTTGATCTGTGCAGAATATGGTCCGGCAAAAAAATTGCTAAAGCCGGTCATCATTAAAGGTAAGCGGGTTTGTGAGCCTCGCGGCCTGCAGGATATCCGTGATTCAGCAAGGTCAGAGATCGACTCTCTTCATTCAACTTTCAAAAGGCTGATTAATCCGCACGTGTATAAGGTGAGCATATCCGATCGCCTCAAGACGTTGAAGAAGAGGTTAATCGAAGATTCTTGCGCGGACTGATCCTTTAAGGTTTGACATAACTGAAGAATTATGATATACTTATGCTATGAAAGATGAAGAGCTTATTGTAAAGACAAAGCTCGATACCCCGCAGGTGAAAGGTAAAATATTACGTCGGCAGCGTCTGCTGGGTACCCTCAAGGAGAATCTAGAAAAGAAATTGATACTTATTTGTGCCGATGCTGGTTATGGCAAGACTACTCTTTTGGCGCAGTTCTGTCAGGAGATAAGGCGACCCTTTGTCTTTTATGATTTGGATGCCGAAGACAATGATGTCGCTACTTTCTTTAATTACCT
Organism: Caldifarciminota bacterium SM23_42; assembly: GCA_001303785.1. Lineage (GTDB taxonomy): Bacteria > Hydrothermota > Tepidihabitantia > SM23-42 > SM23-42 > SM23-42. The sequence continues at coordinate 66,933 of LJUJ01000010.1, forward strand.
GATTACCGGGATGCGGAGACATGTGCCCGTTTTTGGTGAAAGGGTGCGTACTGTTGTTGAGGAGAAACGGGGGAACGACATTATTACAGGTACCTTCATCAACGAATTCGTTGAGCGGGTGAATCATGACTTCTACATTATCTTGGACGATTATCATAGGCTGCACAAGAACCGTAAGATGGCCAGTATCATAGACTATTTTCTGCGACACCTGCCTAGACATCTACACTTCATCATATCGTCTCGTACAACACCGCCAATCTACTTGTCTTATTACTTGGCTAAACAGGAATTATTGCATCTCGGTAAGGAACATCTTCAGTTTGACATAGAGGAGACCCAGGATCTCTTACGCAATGTATACCGATTGGATATTCATGAGGATGACGTGACGCGCATTGCAGAACTCTCCGAGGGATGGGTGACGGTAATACAACTCATACTGCAAAAGATCAGTGCAACGCCGGGAGCACAAGTCAGGGAGACACTCAACAGATATATAGCTTCGGGTGAAGACGTTTTTGATTACTTTGCGCAGGAGGTGTTCAAGAATCAGTCCACTCCAGTGCGTGATTTTCTGATGAAGACTTCGGTATTGGAATACTTGCGTCCCAGAATATGTGACCATGTATTAGGTATTCGGACATCAGAGCAAATAATCGGCAAATTAGAAACCGAGCATGTGTTTGTCCTGCGCGCCGGCGATAACCTGCTGTACCATCCCCTTTTTCAGGAATTCTTGTATAAGATATTCGTGAACTCTTATCCCGCTCAATACGTAAGAAGGTTGCATACTACGGCGGGCGACTATTTCTACAAGGAGAAGGAGTATTCTTCGGCCGTGCGTCATTTCATTCAGGCACGGCGCTATGCCCGTGCGACAAAGATACTTGATAAAAATTTCGAGCATTGGCTGTCATCGGGCGAATTTGCAGCCTTCGTGAAACTCGCTGGGATGATCCCGGAAACGTTTCTTGATACGCACCCGTATCTACTGCTGAAAGTGGCGAGGATGTATTTTGAACTCCTGAAAGCACAGCAGGGGCTCAAGGTTGCGGACAAAGCCCTGAAGAGATTGCGGAGAAGGCATGATCCAAGGGGAATGGCTAGAGCCTACAAGATGAAGTGGTTCGGTTATCACATTCTCATGCAATCCCGTAGGGCTCTCTATTCAATAACGAAGGCGTACCGACTGGTGAGTAGCAGAAGATCCCAGGAGAAGACTGAGATAATGATGAACATGGGCACGGCCTACCGGATACTGGGTAAGTTCGGTAAGGCTGAGAAGGTGCTTCAGGAAACGCTTAGGGCAGCGCGTGTCTTGAAGAAAGCCGACTTGGAATGCGATGTGCTACACAAATTAGGCATGTTGTATTACAACATGTCCGATTTGAAACAAGCGGAGAAAGCATTTACCCAGATCGCCACGAAATTTCGCGATCGGGTGTGCCCCCTTGAACTAGCCTACACCTACCGGACGCTTGGTTCGATTGCCATTGATAATGGTGATCTAGCAAAGGCGCTGGACCAAATCGAGCGCGCCGAGGGTATTGTTCAGCAATACAGTGATCGCTATTTGAGTAGCTACTTGGTGTTGTTACGAGGAAGAGTTAATGTCTATCAGGGTAATTATGCGAAGGCGATCGAATTGTTCCGACGGGTCATTGAACTCAATCGAGAAATAGACGTACGAATATCAGATCTGTACGCGCTGCTTGATCTTGTCGGTGTGTACTTGCGGATGAATGATATCCGCAACGGGCGTGAGGCGTTGAACCAGGCCGAGTCCGTGTTGGCTCAGAGCCAGGACATCCCGCAGCACGTGGTCCTTTTTCAAATAATGAAAGGCAGACTCGAGACAGCTGAGCGTAGGTTCGCTCAGGCACGATCATCACTTAGGAGCGCGCTGCAAATCAGTGAGAAAGTGTACGATCCATATCAGGTAATGATGATACACTACGCACTGGGAGATTATTATCTCGCGCGCCGGCAAATATCGAAAGCATTTGACAACTTTAAGAAATGTCTCGCAATTGCGCAAAAGCATGAATTTATTGCCTATCTGGTTTTAGAAGGAAGAACTGACCTTACACTTTTCGAATTGGCACTGGAAGAAAAACATATGGTAGATTTTTTACTGAGCGTATTGGGACACATAGAAACTGATAAAGCACAGGACATTGTGAATCGACTCAGCGTTGATGAGAAGGGTCATGACCTGGAGTGCAACTTTCTAGGTCAGCTGGAAATAAAAGATACCCACGGCCGTTCGATCACGGCGAACTGGAGAACCAATCGAGCAAAAGCGCTTTTCATTATGCTCAGCATGAATCATCCCAAGGGTTGCACCAAGGACCAGCTTGTTGATGCATGCTGGCCTCAAAGACCTCTGAGTCGGGCAGTGCACAGTTTGCAAGTTGAGATGTCCGCCTTGAGAAAGATGATACGCGAGCTGGTTGATTCAAAACTCGATTCGAATAATGTCATAATCTTCCGGGGTCAAAACTACTCATTGAATCCCCGCATGCGTATCAAGAAGGATGTTCAGGAATTCATGGCTTTGATAAATGATGCGGCCGCCCAGGAGTCCACCGACCGTGCACGGAGTATTCAATTATATGACCGGGCACTAGCATTGTATCGCGGTGATTTTTGCGATGACTTGCGTGTGGACTGGTGTGCTGATATGCGATCGTATTATAAGGGAATGGCTTTGCGGGTCATGAAGAAACTAGCACAGTTTAATTATGACGCGCGGGACGTGAATAAGGGATTGGCGTTGTTTCGTGAGGCGGAGAGCCGTGACCCGTATGACGAAGAGATACATATCGGAATAATGAGATGTCTGACAGCACTCAAAGATAGCGACGGTGTGCAGAGGCAATACCAGAAGCTAATAGAAACTCTGAGCGAGCTGCACATTTCTTCACCGTCGCGTGAGGCTACACAGATCTACCAGGATAGTCTGGCTTAGGCTAGCGTGTTTGTCGGCAGTCGAGAGTTGAATCCTATCGGTGTGGCATGAAGAAGACGAACCTGATACTTCAAACGAAACTTGAACCCCCGGGCGTAAAAGGAACATTCCTGCGTCGTGAGCGCTTGCTGAACTTATTCAGAGAAAACCTGGACAAGAAGCTAATACTGCTTTGTGCCGACGCTGGTTACGGTAAGACGACGCTGCTGGCCCAGTTGTGTGAGGATATCTCGGTGCCATTTGTCTACTACGATCTCGATGATACCGACAGCAATATGGCAACATTCTTTAGTTATCTGGTTGCGGGCGTGCGTAAACATGAGACGCGTTTTGGTAAGGCCGTCGAGGATCTGATTCCCCAGACCGGCAATGTTGACATAGTAGTCGGTACGTTCATTAACCAATTCATAAAGGTTGTAAAGGGCGAATTCTACATCATCCTTGATGATTTTCACTATCTACAGAACAACCGCAGAATCTGTAGTGCGATAGACTATTTTCTCCGTCATCTACCCAAGAACCTACATTTCATCATTTCTTCACGGGCAGTTCCTAATATCAATCTCGCTTATTACCTGGCTAAACAGGAATTATTTAAAATGGAGAAAGAACAGCTGCGATTCAATGATGAAGAAATTCAATCATTGCTTGCTACTGTCTACCGTCTGAAGGTGTCACCGGACGAGATTAGGCGTATCGCTGAATTCTCGAAGGGCTGGATCACTGTGCTACAGCTTATTTTGCAGCGAATCCGCACCGCCGGTGAGGACACAACGCAAGATACTCTCGATAACTACGCTGCGTCTGATGAGAATATCTTCAATTATTTCGCGCGAGAAGTTTTTGAACAAACGCCAGGAGCGATCAAGGAGTTCTTATTGAAGACTTCGGTTTTGGATTATCTCAACCCTAAAGTATGCGATTACTTATTGAACATGCGTCGTTCAAAGAAAGTAATTGCCTATCTAGATTCGGAGAATATGTTCATATCAAAGGTGGGTGATAATTACCAATACCATCCGATTTTCCACGAATTCCTGCGCAAGATGCTCGGGCAATACTATACCAGTAGTGTTATTAAAAACCTTCACCATAAGGCCGGGGTTCACCTGCTTACTCAGAGTGATTATGCGTCTGCGGTTAAGCATCTCGTGGCAGCTGAGCGGTATGCAAAGGCTGCGCATACATTGGAGAATCATCATCAGTATTGGATGAGGCGGTCAGACTATGAGGGTTTCATTCTCCTCGTAGATAGTTTTCCCAAAGCAACTCTCGAAAAGTACCCGCGTCTTATCATGAGGAAGGCGGATGCCTTAGACTATCTCGACAAGAAACTGCAGGCGTTGAGACTCACCGAATCAGCCCTTAAACTGTTCCGCCGGAAAAGTGACCGTAAGGGCACGGCGCAAGCCGTGATGTTGAAGGCCCTTATCTACTTCAATCAGGGTCAGCGGCGCAAGGGATTGTATTACGCGAACCAAGCATACGGGCTGGTTCATAAAAAGGATTCGCCGCTGAAGGCTCGCATTCTCATGCAGGTGGGTAGTATGTATCGAGATGCCTGCCGCTTCGATAAGGCACAGGAGTGTTTCGAGACAGCACTGAAGATCCTGCGCAAGTTCGAGGATAGGGAACTCGAAGAATCGCTGTTGACAAGGATAGCGCTGCTTCATTTCACGATGTCTAATTTCAAGGAAGCTGACCGGCTGTTCATGGAGGATCTGTCGAGATTTGGCGATATGTTGTACGGGCTAGACCTTGTGTACAAATACAGCACGGTTGTGGCGATAAATATTGATACTGGCGACTATGCAAAAGCCTGGGAGTACCTGACGTGTGCTGAAGAGGCATTACAGAAATACAATGATCCATGGATCACAAAGTATCTAGTATACATCAGGGGGAAATTACACTGGGCCGAGGGTAGTTTTCGTAAAGCCCTTGAGTGCTTGAACGAAGCGATAGAGAAGTACAAAACATACTCGAAGATATTGGATCCCTATATATTCGGTGATATTGTCGATTCTCATTTAAGGTTGGGCGAAACGAACAAGGCGCGTCAGGCATTTGCCAAAATGGCTTCCCTGCTTGAGATCATAAACGAAACACCAAACATGCTTGTAGGCTATCTGACGGTTAGGGGCTCGTTGGAAACTGCGGAGGGTAAGTTTGCTGACGCATTGACATCCTTGAAGGAAGCCCTAAGAAAAGCGCGTAGTATAGATAAGTACTACCTATCGATGACCACAGGTTGCGAATTGAGCAAATGTTATTTGAAACAAGGTGCCCATGAACAGGCATTGACGTGTTTCAAGAAATGCCTCGAAATCGCCCGTCTCAAAGGATACGACGCGCATCTATTAATCGAGGCACGTGATAATATCGATCTATTCAGACTGGCCGTGGAGAATGACTGTATGGTTGATTATGTTATTCGATTGCTCGAGCGCGTTGATAGTACGCAGGCAAAGGATATTATTAACTGGATGCAGGTTGAGAGGGGAGTGTACGACCTCGATTGCCGGATGTTTGGCGAGCTTGAGATTAAGGATGCCAATGGACGGGTCATTAAGCCAAATTGGCGGACAAAAAACACTAAGGAGCTCTTCGTACTATTCGTCACAGGTTACAAGAAAAAGTATTCAAAGGATGAACTCATTGACACATTCTGGCCTCATAAAAACCTGCGCGGGGCAGCACACAGTCTACATGTCGAAATATCGGCACTACGTAATATCTTGAAGGAAATCCTGCGGTCTGATTTCGAAAAACAGAGAATAGTTGTCTTCGACAGCCACCAATATTACTTGAACCCCAAGATATATGTGAGCACCGACGTACAACGATTTCAACGGCTCGTTAATAACGCGGGTGCTGCGCTGACGCATGATAAAGCAAGGGCTAAGCAACTCTATGGGCAGGCATTAGACCTGTATGGTGGTGATTTCTGTGAAGATATTGTCGCCGATTGGTGCGACGAAATCAGGGCATATTACGTGAAGTTGGTGTTGGACGTGTTGACAAAACTTGGTCGCATCTATTATGATGAAAAAGAATATGAAGAAAGTCTGACATATTTCAATCGAGCGCTCAGGCTTGATGCTTCTGATGAGTCCATTCACGTGGCAGTCATGCGCGACCTCGAGGCGCTCAGCGATACGGATGGTATTCAAAGACAGTACAAAAAGCTCATAAAAGCACTGAATGGCATGGGGATTACAGCGCCGTCGTCTGAGGCGACAGAAATTTATCAGAAAAGTCTGCGTTAGTTTTCCCCCAAAGAGCGGATACCACCGCGGACCCCCAAATAAGCTGTATAGGGCACGATAACAGCATACCCCAAAGAAATTTGATAATTCCTGTGAGTACTCTGTGAGATAACGTAATAGCATTGTATAGCGGAGGTGAAGCATGAATAAACTGATAGGCCTAATGTTGGTCGGCACTTTGCTATTTGCTGCCGACTACGGTAGGATTGTTGGTACCGTTACCGACAGTGAGACTGGCGGTTCCCTGGTTGGTGCCGATGTGATTGTTGAGGGCACTGAGCTGGGTGC
>LJUJ01000049.1 GCA_001303785.1 Caldifarciminota bacterium SM23_42
ACTTTTGCCCGTTCTTCTTTATTTAGATGGCTGCATATTTTTCTTGTTTGCTCATCTTGAAAAGGTGACCATGTTAAAAAATCCATAATGAACTCCCAAATATCAGGATAATTTTTTCTTTGTTACAGCACATAACTGCACTTTCCAAAAAAATGTCCTTCGCCGAACGGATACGTCGTTTCTCAAGATTTTGGGGTGGTTCTGTACCGAGAGAAGCAAGCATCAACACCACCCGTGTGAAAGCTTGTGCTCATTTCGTTGAATTCTATACAACTAAGGAAGCGAACGCGATCAAGAAGCGGCATTCTTGTATGATAGGCTCAAATGCAGGCTCTATTAGCTCTGCTTACAACAACATCAGACTAAAAAGTTGCATAACCTAATTAGTCCTGTTGCCTGGAGTCCCAATAATCGCGATTGTCGATCAATACTTGAATCGCTTCTATCGGGGCGCCTTGTTACGGGTCTTCTTAGGCGGCGCTTGCCGATTTCATGCGCACAAAAACGGTTCAGTCAGAGCGGGACAACCATTCTGCGAGGCTCACCTGGTTACATTAACAACAGTAAGGATCACACATTCTTCATTTGCCGGGTCGTAGATATTTACGTGGTATGAGCTACTAGCTTTCTGATCCTTTGCCAGACGCAATATATAATTTCGCTCGGAATCACATCCTTTAATTTCTGGAGGGACGATAACAAGTTTATTTTTATCATAATATCTAAGTTCTAATTCATCGAGGTCACAAGTACTATCTTCAGTTTTGACAATTGTGAATTTTAATGCGTCTTCTTGATCAGAGTTGCATAAAATAAGTGGATTAGGAACACATCTGAAACCTCCGACACATTCACCGGTAAGTGGCACATTTATCGCTCCAACGTTTGTGTCAATTTCGACGTTCTCATTAAATGCGCCCAACGGAGCTTGAGGCAAAATAGTGACTTCAATCTCACAGTTCTTTGCTGTCACTACAACCCACTGTGGTGCTGAAACCCTGCATCGTATTATCTGCGGATCAATCTTACCAGCAGTGTTTGAGATACGAACCTTCATAGATGATGGCATATCGACTCTACGAATCCTGCCAAAATATAGACGTAGGGGTCGCACGCAAATCAGTGGCGTAAAATTTGCCTTAAATTCAAGCTGCAGAGGCTTAGCTTTGCACCCTACAACTGGAACAGTAACTGTGTAGCTTTGAGGTCCTGCAACTTCTCCAGGATGAGAAACCGAGCATGTAATCTCAGCTTCATCGGTCGGCATCAGTCTCGTTTTGGAAATTGACGTATCAGTACATCCGCAGGAACGAATCAGTTTACCTACCTGGACTGGTTCTGAGGAAATGTTTTTTATAACAAACTTAGCCTCAATGTCTTTAACAAGTGGCAAAGTGAACTCGCCCAAATCTTGGGAAGGCTTATTACATGCCAAAGGGGTCTGTCCATCAAGAATTGGCTCTACTGCTTTTTTGGGTTTGGGCGGCAATACAATCAAAGCGGCTCCGTCCCATTTTTCCAAAAATTGAACACGCAACATTTCCGTTGTATTTGGAGGATCAATTAGTGTAATTATCTCCCCATCAATACCCCCAAAGATCACAAGATGGGGACCCCAGTCCATCTGAATATGTAAGATTGTCGGATGACGCAAACTGCATAAATCGTCGTACCCTAAATGTTTTCCCTTAGGACATAACCCCAAAGCACTCAAACCTTTGTATATCCCAGCCAGAGTTGATGTACCGTCGTTAGCAAGATCGATCAGGCCTGCAATTTCGCCCAAATAAGAAGGTTGTACCCCATAGAGTTTGGCGATAAAATACGAGGTTCGTACCCCACAAGACTTGGCGTAATCAGAAGCAAAACAAAGTCCTGTACTATTCAACGCCAAATATATCAAAAAGGCAAAAACGAGTATATAACTTATCTTGAAAATTGTTGTTTGATATCTTGTGGTTTTCATCTGATAGCCCTCTGTCTACGACCCCTTAAGAGGTGCTTTATTAACAGTATAAGCAGTACGAAAAAAACACCGATAATGGCAACGCTTCCCCACAAAATATGATACTTGGAGTCCACTGCTCTGTCAGCCTTCGCCTTTCCTTGATTGGATAAGTCTTGCTGTTCGTTTTCATAAAGAACATCCTTATTGCCACCGCTGTTTTTTTCGAGGCCCGGAGCTTTCGATTGGGTAGACCCATTTGACTCCGCTATCTGCCGTGAATACTCTGCAACTTGCTCATCTATAGCGTGGATCAAGATTTTTTCAGTTGTGGTGGTTGGAACAGTTTCTCCTAGAAATTCGTCATAAACCTTGGCATCAGGTGGGAATTCAATGTCGAACTGACGTTCTGGGATTTCAGGATTGAATTCAACCTTTTTCACATTTACAGTAGCGACTACAAGGGGAATCATTTGCACTTTTGGGATTTTACCTTTCTCAATTGGCCCAACGGCTCGCGGAATAGACATGACTGATTCGTACTCGACCGGAAAATAAACATCAACACCATCAACATTGTAGTGCTCAAATTTGTTCACTTTCATTTCGTATGCAGTTTGGGCTGCCTTTAGTATTCTGTAACTTTTTGGCGTGAACCCTTTGCTCGGGTCTAACACATAACGAGCTATTATATCGCGTTGCACTTCGAACTCTACCAACGTCCCATCGGCTGTTTCTTTGATTTGGACCGTTTCTCGACGTTCGGTCAGCCATTGGTGAACTGGCTTACCCATAAGTTCCAGGCCGGCCCTCTCCACGAATTCCTCACTTATTGAAAAACGGTTCCGTTCAACACGCCCTGACTTACTTTCGGGAACGTATCTTTTTCCAATGGACCCGTCCCATGTATGAAGAACTTGTCCAACTATAGTTTTCAAGTCGTCGTCGTAATGGATATCTTTGACAAAGTCCTTTTCTCCTTCTCGCACACGAATGAAATCCCGTCTTGCCGGAGCTTCAGGTTCGTCCAGCTTAAGAACTGTTCCTGGACGCAGTTGTTCAAGTAGTTTTGTCCCCTCGACAGTTCGATGCTTGATTTGGGTCATCTCATACTTAATTGATCTAATAACACTTTCGCGCTCTTGCATAATCTGACAGATCTCGTCCACACTTAATGCTGCTGAGCAGGCAAATGGCGTGAGCAGAACAATGAGCACCATGTAGCAATAGTAAATCTTTTCCATAATGATCTCTCCATATCTTGGCGAAGACAAGGGTGCTGAATTACCCTTGTCTTCGCTCCATTCACAACAATTCTGTCAAACACACAATGGCCAAATGCCAGTTGCAGTCACTCCCAGAGCTATCCGCAGGTGGCATAATGGCCGCAATCTGTAATATACGGTATACCACCGCAAAGCAGATTGCCACTCAAAATGCAATTACAACCCTGACAGTAGTATTCTCCAAACAGACAAATAGCCCCGCCACCACAATCTATGCTGCCAGAATTTGCACAAGGAGGATCTGGAGGGGGGCTAACATTACCCTGACACAACTTTCTGGCCGTAAAGCCGACTTCACATTTCCAACCTGTATGTGTAGGATTCGTTACGCATTCAGGCCGTCCGAATCAGGATCTCCGGTCGAATCATTAGAAGCTGGATCAAAGCGGACATTTTAATTTCCCCCTCTAATTTGAATTCTGAATCGTTGCAAATATTGGTATACTTAAAGGTATGTTACCAATATTACTACCTACAATTAATCTTCCTGCACAGTATTTACTCTTAATCGAATCTCTTAATGCCAATTGTACTTGAATAATTTTATCTTTGGTCAGAATTTTTACTATTTCCCAATCACCATCAATATTAATAGTCGGCTTTTCAGTTAAACGCTCACTAATACATATTGTCACAGTCGCATTGGCTTCGTCTTTATCTGACAATTCGCCAAAATTAACAATGGAAGGGGTAACTTCATAACCCCTTTTAATTCTCCCATAAATCGGTATAAATGATTCATATTGATTACCCTCATAAATATAGGATAAAGTGATACGTTCACTAATTTCACCTGCAGGTGGATTCAGGATACGCACAACAATATCCGCGGTATTTGCCGAAAGTTTTTTATTGTTAATATTTGCATAAATATATGGTTTAGATACAGAAATTTTAAATTGATCTTGGTTAATCTTTTCATTAAAAATAACAGAAATCGGGTACGTTAAGTCTATGCCAGATGACCAAATTTCATTTATATTGAGGCTCTGCGGTGAAACATTCACATATAATGATGATGGATTTTCGGATATTTGGCATCCAAATGTAAGTTTAAATGGCGGATAATTATCAGAAGTTAAAGTTAAATTTATTACATTATCACCACGTTTTCCTGACGAATCATACACAAACACAAGTTCACCACTATCGCCTGCAGTCAATTGTTCATAGTTAAATACAGCATCAGTACAACTACAACCAGCTAAAACTTTAATATTATTTAGATCCTCTGATAATTTTGATTTAATTTTTATTGTTCTATAACTACGGGTATCTGGCGGAAATATAAATTGACCGGATAAGTTCTCGTCCGATTCAACCTTTCCCCCCTCATATAGTACAATAGAGCATGAACTATCTTGAATTTTTTTGTCCGAATTTCTTATAGTCTGATAATAATTAAAATATGTAATTACAATAATCACAATCAAAAGAAACGTCAAAATGATGTTCTTTGTCATTTATGAACCTTATGCTTGCGTGAAGATCTAAGATTGATAAGAGAGAAAAAAACCAGACCAACACAAACTACTACAACCCCAATAATAATTGGCCTCCAAAACAAGGAACGATTTCTTTTCTCCTGTTCATCTCTTCTTGCATCTGTTGAATCTATTTTTACTTTTGCGTTATCATGTTTTTCTTGATCAACAGAAGTGTTTACCGCTTCGGATACATTTACAATATTTTCTGGAACACTTTTCTGCGTCTGGTCTTTAGAAGAAATAATACTGCTCTGGTCAAGTTGTTCAAGGAAGTCTATCACTGGAATCTGATAATTAACATTTTTACCATTACGTTGATCACTAACCATTAAACTTCTGCCTGTTGCAAATAATTTTTTGGATGTTACATAGAGGTCAAAAATGTCATCATTTATTTTGACATTTACTTTCGGTTCTTCTAACGCTACCATTTCAACGGATGAACTGATAAATGGGACCTGATTTTTAGATAATTTATACGCCAATCGCTTTATTTTCAATGGCACCCAAAAACCTGCAGAGGTTTGAACAAAGTTCCCATATTCCTCTTCTAATTGCGGTGCTCCACCCCACATCGCACGGGAATGTGCTAGCACATACCCTTTGTTTGGTAAAATAGTCATCTCCATTAAAAAACCTACGCTCCCTTTTTCACCAATTCGTAAAAGCAGCGCCTCTTCATTTCCATTCCAATTTGTTTGTTCTATAGATATGGGCTGCCCTTGCTTTCGAAATAAATTGAGTAAATCCTTACTTTCTACTTCACGTCCATAAATAAGGAAACTTGGCTTGTCACCGGGAGCGTGTTTTGAGGAAAGAGACAAAAAATCCGGACCAGGGCCCAACTCTGCAGAAGGATCCCCTTCAAATTTAGAAGGGGCCAATATCGCATAAGTCTCTCCATCCCATGCAAAAATATTATCAGGATTACGGCGCAATTGTTTTATGTACGCTTTCATTTCTTGATCATCATTCATTTCAGGTACAAGCCATTGGTCTTTTCTAAACTTGGACCCTGATAATTTATATTCCTCAATCGTAATACTTTCCCGTTTTTTATATGGCTCAACAGACTTATTAATCTCAGACTGTATTTCGTCATCGGTTTTTAATCGTGAGTTAAGTGTTTTTTTATAATATTTTCCAGTTGCAGTATTTACTGTTATTTGAGCATTTTGGAACATTCGTTCATACACTTCATCAGGAGATAATTCACTTGCCTCCGCTCGCGAAATCGCAGTGTGAAAAATTATAACAAACGCAATAAACATCCAACATGATTTCTTCATAATAGTCACCTCAAAATATAAATTATCCGCTTACTCAATCTATATTGAGTAAGCGGATGTTTCTGTTAAATACCATATAACATCATCAACTACAAGAGGCTACAGAACCTGAATAATATGGAGTTCCTGATGTGCACCATTCTATACATTCAGCGAATGCGCATCCTACTGCTGCTGAAATAGCACCAGCCCCTATGAGACACCACACACATGCAACGCCAACAGTGGCCGCACAAGCGCTTGCGCAGACAGGAAAAGCTGCGATCAGCGCAGCAAGCCCGGCAGCCCCACCGGCAATTAACGCCACAACGCAAGCTGCAAACGCTACTGAACCAACTGGTTCTGAATCATATGGTACTGTATATGTAGCGGCTTTATTGTAGTCGGTACACTCAGAGGTATCGGTATTTGCACAACTGCCAGAACTAAAAGTATATGTTCTATCACCGCATCTACCACACCAACCATTACCTATGCCTGACCAACTACCAGTATGAGGGTCCGTACATGGTCCGCAAGCACTCGCCTTTTCAATGAATAGAGGGTTCAGTGAAAGTAACGCCGCAGAAAAGCAACACATTAACCATCCAATTTTTAATGGTCGTATCATGATCTATCTCCTGAATAATAGGTTTTTCTGCAAATTGATCAACAACTTAACAACATGTCA
>LJUJ01000028.1 GCA_001303785.1 Caldifarciminota bacterium SM23_42
CTTTTCTTAATATTACCGCCGGGAATCATCAAGACCTTGTACTGGCTTGTACCTTTTGCCGTTTCAATCTCAATAACATCACCGATCCCTACATGCCTAGAAGGCTTTGTGTATTGACCATTAATCTTTACGTACTGCTTATCGCAAAGCATCTTCGCCGTGGTGCGTTGTTTCAGTAATAGAGTTTTCTTTAAGAACTGGTCAACACGCACCCTGAATTATAGGAAATTTAGCATAGAAGTCAACAACAATTCACCTTTAAATCCCCACAATTTGCGGCGATGCGCTAGAAAAGCAATACTGGCAACACTCTGCCGGGCATACAAATTACCAAATAATCGAGGGTTGACAAGATACATATTTTCATTATAATTTAACACTCACAAGGAGGTAGATAGCGACATCTTAGATGTTGGTCAAAGGAGGCCTTTAAAGACACCTTAGATGTTGGATGTCCCGGAAAGTTGAACTTGCAGTAACACTCGGTGGCGATGCATTCCTATTATGTGCAGCATTTATGCTGAGTTGGAAGGCATCGGCAATTGACCAGTCGTCAATAAGCCCACCGGCAATCGTCGCTAATTGCCTTATCCTCATATACTGGCTCTTCCTCTTCCAAACCACCAATCTTTACCTTACACGTTCCAAGATTCAATTGATGAATGAGTTATCAAAGATGTTTCAGGTGATCGTGATTGGCCTAATCGTCATCATCGCGGGTGCGCTGATTGCAAACATAGATTTCATAAAGGCAACAGGTTTTATCCCGTCATATGCAATATTGTTGATTTCATTGTTGATCTGGCGTTTCTTTTGGTGGGGACTCGTAGGTGAATACATAAAGCCGAAACGCGGCAAGGTGGTAATTTTTCACAATGGCGACGTAGGGCGTGAACATACCCATTTCAATGTTGTCGAGAGAATCAGCCTGCACGAATATCATAATTCAATCCCTAAGCACCTCGTCAAGAACAACGACATAGACGGAATACTCATTGAGAGTAATGGTGTACATCATGAAGAAATACTCAAATTAATCTCGACATTTGCTGAAACCAAGTATGAAATATACGTCTCTCCCAAATTATACCCGATCATCTATCACTATTCTCTCGTTGAAAAAATGGACAATTCACCCTTCTTAAAAGTCATCTTTCATCCCCTATCAAGCTGGGATAGATTCCTCAAGCGAGTAATCGACGTTGTAATTTCCGTCGTATCCCTTATCGTATTATCGCCAATCATTGTCCTATTGAGCATCTTCATAAAAATTGACACCCCAGGATCGGTATTGCACACACAAGATAGGGTTGGTCTGCGCGGTAAGAAATTCAAGCTGTTCAAGTTCCGCTCCATGGTCAGCGATGCTGAGAAATATACTGGCCCGGTGTGGGCTGAGAAGAATGATAAAAGAATCACCAGGATTGGACGCATCATTAGACCATTTCGACTGGATGAATTGCCTCAAATAATAAATGTCTTGAGAGGCGAGATGAGTTTTGTAGGACCACGGCCAGAAAGACCAGCATTTGTTGAGCGTCTCAGAGAAGCAATACCGTTTTATGGCCTGAGACTAACTGTCCACCCTGGAATAACTGGCTGGGCACAGGTAAAGCATGCGTACGATCAAACGGTCGATGATGTTAAGAAAAAATTGGAATTCGATCTTGAGTATATCAACAATATGTCTCTCCGTATGGACCTGAAGATTTTTTTGAAAACAGCATTAACGGTACTTAAGAAAGAGGGAGCCCACTAGATTAGTCATTTAGTCGCTGAGTCAGTACGTCATTGAGTGATTCGGTCAATATTCCTTCTTGACAAAATAAGAATATTGTATAGACTTAAGTATATGAAGGCTATTATATGTCTGGTGATTGTTTTCACTACAGTCGTCTCGGCTCAAACACTCCAGGAACGCCTGGCAGAAAGAATATTAAGGATGAACGAAACGTTGCTGGAATCATACACACAACCATTGGTCAATGCTTTCGGTACCGGCGTCTCAACCGGGTTATTCCATTCAGCATACAGCCACGAGTTTCTAGGTTTTGATATCGGCATGCGCCTCATGTATATTAACATACCTGAAGCAGCAAAGTTCTTCAATGGAACAGCCTTGCTCTGTTCGCTCACGTTGGATTCGCTGGTGTACTATGAAGTGGCGCTGGAGAGCCTGAGTACGATCTTTGGCCCAGAGCAGGAAATATCTATACCAATTCAAGGAAACGCGATCAGCATTCCCTCCAGCATTCCCGCGGGCTTTGATTTGACACGAGCACCCTTGATAATGCCACAGGTAAATATTGGCCTGATTTTCGGTGCAGAAATCGCGGTGCGCTATGTACCCTTTACATTCAAGGGTTCACGCATGAACTTTATAGGTGTCGGATTCAAACAGGAGCTGAATAAATTCCCGCTGTTCAAACAGGTCCCGCTGCCCATTGCCCTGGCAATCGGTGGTGCTTACCAGAGGTTCAATATCGAAGATCAAAATCGCACGATAATCGCCAACAGCGAAACATGGAATCTGCAGTTTCTTGCATCAAAGCGTCTCGGTCCACTGGAGCCCCTCGTGGGCTACGGCATAGAGACAACGCGCGCCGATTTCAATTATGTGTTTGAATACGAGATACCGGACACAATAAGTGGCATCCCTTACGAACGAATAACTGTCCAGCAAGAGATCTCTATGCGTCTTAAGAGCCAAAGTCGTCACCGTACTACGATCGGTTGTTCTCTACGGCTGGGGTTCGTCTATCTTCATTACGACTACAACATAACACCGTATTCGACGCACAACGGCACGGTGGGATTAACTTTTCGATAGGGTTATTCAGGTATCTGATATGATTGGATAACTGTATGTATCTGACTAGCGTAGCAAGAGCAATGCCAGTTCAGATACAAGTGCTAGTAGTGCAAGGACCAAGAAGAAGTTTGTAAGATCACTCCCCATCAAGTGCGTGGTGGGATCAACGAGTGTCACGTTTAAAACATCTGCTCTTTCTGTACCCAGAGTCTTCAGATTACCCTCTCCGGACTCAACGTTAACACATAATGTTTCACCATTAATGAAGTGAAACCCAGGCACTGTGAATTCATCCCCGCGGTTAAGCAATTCACCATTCGGTGCTCTTATTGAGCCATACGGCAAGACTCTATCGCCAACAAAGAATTCCTTTTCCTGAGCCTGAGAAGCAAGACTCACTAGCAGCCGGAGCATAATCGGCACAAATGAATTCTTATAGACGAAATTAGTCTGCTGAGCGTTCAACGAGCCAGTTACCACGGCTAAATTACCGCGTACGATAATAAATGGATCACCTCCGGCAAAACGCGCAAGCACTCCGTTCTCAGCTTCAAGCTTCTGATATCGAAAATACTGAACATCCTTTAATGCGCCGTTTCCCTCGAAGATTCTAAAGACCGGATGTTCATTATCAATCCAATCTACTGTTATATACCCCCTAGGCATGATGCTTTTTCCCACTCGGCACCATTCAGATAAGAAATCTCTCAAGTTTTCACCTACTTCGCCGCCAAGAGTCAGTACAAGTGCAGCATTCGGATCGGCGAGATGGTCTATCATCTTTATCTTGTCGACCTCTGATATCTCCTGAGGGCCATCCAATACCAAAATGTCATATCCTCTCAAATCCCTATTACCAATATCGGCACTAGTAACAACATTGAACGGCGAATTCGATCCATTACCCGCGGTAAGGGCACGCAAAAGGTATGGACTGTCACCCACTAACAACACATTCATACGGCGCGGCAAATACTTATCAAAGTAATACACATTGTCTATGACAAGACTATCTTCAAATATTTCCACGGTACCGGTCGACACGGTTGTCGGTAAAAAGAAATCTACCTCGATACCTGCACCGGGTTTCAGGTTGCACTCCTTCTCATCGTAGTAATTACCGCCTGTGACCCCTATTTTCCCGGACCACGTGCGTGCCGAGTAGCTGCTTACGGTAACCGTCAAGGTGTATTTATCTGTGGGCACCGCTACCGGGTCCTTTAACACTACGTTCGAAATGCCAATATTGCCACCAGTAGGAATCCTAACCCAAAATAATTCAGTATTTTCCGCGAATCCTGCTGGCAAGTCCTTGAAGTTAGAACTCTGGCCATCCCCAACATAAACGTAATCCACTGCATACTTGGGCGCTCTACTTGGGACAACAGCTAGAACCATGCCAATATTTCCTGCCCGGTAAGCCAATCTTGCCTTCTGCAACCTAGACAAAGCCGATGTCTTTGTCGTCCAAAAAAGGTCTGCACCCAGTTTGCACAATGGCGCGATGCAAAACTCAGAGTTTGATGAATAGCGTGAAATAACTTGCTGTGCAATATCTTTCATATTCTCAAGGTTATTGCCGTAGGCCATGCTGTAAGAATCATCGATTATTAGAAAAACCGACGCCAGCCTGCCGATTTGAAATAAGTCCCGCTTCAGCTGAGGTTTCGCAAGGCTAAGAAACAAGAAAAGCACGAACAAACATCTTAACGCGAGAATCAAGTACTCCCTTAACTTTAACCAACCAAAACGCCTCGCCTCGGTCTTTTTCAGAAATTGTAGCGTTGAAAAAGGTATCTTCTTCAACCGCTTCCGAAACCACAAGTGGATCAAGATCGGCACCACGGCAAGCATCGTGCCGAGCAGAAACAGTGGGTTAAGAAACGTCATTGTAGCCTGGTTCTTTTCTGCAAGTAAGCGAACAATGCCTTGTCATAAGGCGTGTTTGTATACAACAAGGTATGGTCAATATGGGATTCCAATAAACGTTGATTATAGAACTTGATAAATTCTTCAAATTGCTTGCGATATCTGTCCCGTATTAGGTCTGGATTAACGACCATCTCCGACCCATTTTCCAAATCTGAGAAGACAGCCGACTCTCCAAATGGAAAATCGCTTTCGTCAGTATCAAGAATCTGAAATGCCAATATCTCATGCTTACGGTAGCGAAATGATTTCAGCGATCTCAAAACGTCAGCCGGATTATCGAGCATATCAGAAAGCACAATTACCAGTCCCCGCCTTCTTATTTTCTGTGCCAATTGATAGAGAACATCGTTCACGTTTGTCTCACCACCTGGGGTGGCATCAGCAATAGTGCGCAAAATCATCATAAAATTCGTGCGTCGTGCTGAAGGTGGTATTATTTCTCTTATTTGGGTATCAAAAGTCGCTATACCCACGTTATCTTTCTGTTTGAAAAGCATATAAGCAAGACTGGCACCCAGGTATTTCGCATACTCTAACTTGCTTAGTTTCTTGCCGTAGCCCATCGATCCGCTTTTGTCAAGTAAAATGTAAGCCCGAAGGTTTGTCTCTTCCTGGTATTCCTTTATGTAAAAACGATCACTACGTCCGTAAACCTTCCAATCAACCCTCTTCAGCTCATCACCTGGCATATATTGACGGTAATCAGCGAATTCCTGGGAAAACCCCTTGAAAGGGCTAGCATGTAGGCCGCTCAAGAAACCCTCGACCACCAACCTGGCCTTGAGGTCCAGCCTCGAGAGTCGAGCCAATACCTCAGGATCTAAATATTCTTTTGAAGTACTCAAAGGTCTTCAGTATTCCATCTTCCAATTTCGTTTTTGGCTGCCAATTGATCTGTGTAAATGCTCGGCTATAGTCCAACACATTCCTGAAGACCTCACCTGGCCGTGGTTCTATGTGCTGATGTACAACCTC
Source organism: Caldifarciminota bacterium SM23_42 (assembly GCA_001303785.1). Classification (GTDB taxonomy): domain Bacteria; phylum Hydrothermota; class Tepidihabitantia; order SM23-42; family SM23-42; genus SM23-42. The sequence goes on from LJUJ01000028.1 coordinate 5,720, forward strand.
TTTCTTTACGATAGAAGAGAAAACGTCAATCAAGTCGTTTACGCTGGTTTCGACATTGGTTCCAATATTAAAAATATTTGGCGTACATTCAAGAGCAAGAAGATTCGCCTCAACGACATCACCCACAAAAACATAGTCCCTGATTTGCTCACCATCTCCGTAGACGTCACAGGACTGACTCCTGAGAATGCGGTCAGTAAATATTGAAATCACACCTGCTTCACTCTTGATTATCTGTCTTGGGCCGTAGACATTACTGTAGCGCAGAATCACATAATCCATATTATACAAACGAGCAAAAGTCATGATGTATTTTTCTGCCGCGACCTTAGATGCTCCGTACGGCGACAAAGGGGCAAGCGCTGCATTTTCATTTATTGGGTATTCATCGGGCTCCCCGTACACTGCACCACCACTCGATGCAAATATGAACCTCTTGATTCCGTATCTTGATGCAAGATGCAGAAGATTCGTTGTGCCGAGAACATTGACTTGAGCGTCATATATGGGATCATCAACCGATGTCCGCACGTTGATCTGCGCGGCATGGTGGTTGATCAATTGAAATTTCTCTTCCTCAAATATTCCTGCTATATTATTGTATATTTTCTCCTGATAGAACTTAGCTTTGCGATTCAGATTGTCGATGTTGCCGGTTGAAAGATCATCGATGACCACAACCTCATGGCCCTTTGCTACATAAGCATCGACGATATGTGAACCAATGAACCCACAACCACCGGTCACGAGTATTTTCATCTGCTTGGATTATACACGGGTCAAATAAATAGTCAACACGAATTGTACTCAGAGACGAGAAAGGGTGTCTGCGAAACGGCCAAGTAAATAACTAACCAATATGATGTGCAGCAGAAAATTGATTACTTATGAATCCTCTTATGTGCTTGCCTTAGCCATCGTCTTGATCTTGCCTTCTAATTGATCAATTCTGCTGCGCAATTTCTCTTTTTCGGCCCGGGCTATCTTCACCCGGACACGAATCAAGAGATAGATAATCACCGCGAGCAATATTGCCTGTGGGATGATGATCTGAAGAAATCCACCGATGATACCAAATATCAACGTCAGGAAGCCAAGAATCAACACTGCTATCAAACCCTCAATCACTTTTCCTCCTTAATATCAGCATATACTACAACTTGCTACGTACAATTTCCTTCACCCTCATCAGCCGTGTCAGATCGCCCCTTTCGATTTCGGATAGCTTCAGATTGATGAACTTGATTGTCTCTTCGATGGCCGGGATGAGAATATATTCTAACGCGTTAACCCGGCGTCTCGTCTTTTCGATTTCTGTCGCGAGTAGTTCAAGTGTCTTCTCAAATTCGGCGAGTTCAAGGAGTCGCGAAATGAGCTGGTCAATCTTCAGCAAAGCAAGATCTAGGTCGCCCGATGTCGACAAAAAACCATAGCCGACCGACCAACCTGAAATCTTCTCGGTAAATTTCGGTATCTTCAGATTCAGAATCCGCTCGGCACTGTACTCCACGTCTATGCTTTTGGTCACGGCCAGCAAAGCTTCATCGGTCGCTTTTGGCGCCTGCTTGCTCGAGGCAAAATAGAAATATGCAAAAGCGTTCCTCAGTTCTTCCTCGATCCTGAGACGTAACTCTCTTATCCGATAGACGAATTCGAGTATCCTACGCATCAATTCATCCTGCTTGTCTTTCAGCAGTTTATGGCCACGTCGTGCCACACTACCACGCCTCTTCAGATACAGTAGCTGCATTCTGGTAGGTGGGATATCTAGTTTCATGTTATATTACGCCTCTCCAATCAACTTAGAGATATTCCAAGTGCTATTTGCTTTTCTTATCATAATATCTCACAAGATATGCATCGCGGACCCTTTTCATTTCGTTGCGCGGTACCATACGTAACAATTCCCAACCGAGATCCAACGTTTGCTCTATGGTCCGATCCTCGTATTCGCCCTGCGATATGTAGCGTTCTTCATATTCCTGCGAGAATTTGAGGTATATCTTATCGAGATCAGAAAGTGCGGCCTCACCCAAGATAACAGCGAGTTCAGCTGCCTCCTTACCGCGTGCGTAGCATGCGATGAGTTGGTTGAAAAGATCCGCGTGGTCTTCCCGAGTCTTACCCTTGCCAATGCCCTTATCTTTGAGCCTGGACAGTGATTGCTGCACGTCAACCGGTGGCGATACCTTTTTACGATAGAGCGCGCGTGAAAGAATGACCTGACCTTCGGTAATGTATCCGGTCAAATCTGGGATGGGATGAGTCTTATCATCTTCAGGCATGGAGAGTATCGGGATCAATGTGATCGAACCCTTCTTGTCTTTGATGCGCCCCGAACGCTCGTATACGCTGGCAAGGTCTGTGTACAAGTATCCCGGATATCCTCTCCTGCCTGGTATTTCTTTTCTCGCCGCAGAAATCTCGCGCAGCGCTTCGGCATAGTTCGTCATATCCGAGAGTACAACGAGAATATGCAGCCCCTTGGTAAAAGCCAGATACTCGGCAACCGTAAACGCCACACGTGGTGTCGAAATCCTCTCGATCGCTGGGTCGTCCGCCAGATTAAGAAACAGCACGACCCTTTCCAATGCACCCGACTTGGTAAAATCCTGAATAAAGAAGTTCGCCTCTTCAAAGGTGATACCCATCGCGCCAAAGACAACTCCAAATTCCTCCTGCGTGCCTAAAACTTTTGCTTGTCTTACTATTTGCGCAGCAACCCTGTTATGAGGCAAACCAGAACCAGAGAAAATCGGCAATTTCTGACCCCTCACCAGCGTGTTGATGCCATCAATCGAAGAGATACCTGTCTGTATGAATTCATTAGGATAATCACGAGCGGTCGGATTAATTGGTGCGCCATTGACATCAAGCAACGCCTCCGGGATGATCGCAGGCCCACCGTCCTTGGGCCGACCAAGACCATCGAATACTCTTCCCAACATATCCGTGGAAACCCCTATATTTAATGTCTTACCCAAGAAACGCACGCGGCAGTTCTGTACATCAATACCGGTCGAACCCTCAAATATCTGAACCAGCGCTTTATCCCTATCGACCTCTAGCACACGCCCTCTTTTTTTATCACCGGTACCGGTATAGATCTCGACTAATTCTTCGTATTTTGCACCGCTGACACCATCAACAAGCAAAAGGGGACCTGCAACATTTGATATGCTACTGTATTCCTTAATCATCTTTCTTCCCCTTGTCTCTCTGTCTCTTTGGCTCCTTGTCTCTTCGTCTCCCTGTCTCCTCGTCTCTTTGTCTCCTCGTCTCCCTGTCTCTCTATATTGTCTCCCCTGATCATGCGATCGAATTCTGCGGTTAGCTCTTCTCTAATCCCATCGATCTTTTCCATTCCTGATTCCTCGAGATACTTCATTCGCGCAATCTTATCCCGAATATCCATCTTCACGATGTCATCAAACGCAACGCCCCGTTTCAAAGCTTCCTTAGCCTTGTTGTAGTTAAACATGCATATGGCCAGCATTTTATGCTGCTTTTTGAGCGATGCATATGTATCGATCTCATGAAAAGCATTCTGATGCAAGAAATCTTCACGAATCGAACGCGCACCTTCCAGGATGAGACGATCCTCAGGAGACAGTGCATCCACACCAATAAGCCTAACAATCTCTTGAAGCTCTGCCTCCTCTTCCAATAGCTTCATAGCTTCTCTCGACAGATCAGTAAAACCCTTTGCGGTTTTTTTATTTAAGTCATCGGCGACATCATCGATGTAAAGTGAGTAAGAATTCAACCAGGAAATCGCCGGGAAGTGACGTTGATAAGCAAGTTTGTCCTCCAAACTCCAGAAAACCTTTACGACCCTCAAGGTCGCTTGAACCACTGGATCCGAAAGGTCACCACCCGGCGGCGATACGGCACCGACAACGCTCAAGGCACCTTCTCTTGCTGGTTTACCCAACGTCTTCACCCTGCCTGCCCTTTCGTAGAATGAACTGACTCTTGCGGCGAGGTATGCGGGGTAGCCTTCTTCACCGGGCATCTCTTCCAGGCGTCCAGATATCTCACGCATTGCTTCTGCCCAACGCGAAGTCGAATCCGCCATCACGGCGACCGAGTACCCCATATCCCGGAAATACTCGGCGATTGTAATACCAGTATAAACTGACGCTTCACGCGCCGCAACGGGCATGTTTGACGTGTTCGCAATCAACACAGTTCTCTTCATGAGTGGTTCACCGGAACGTGGGTCCTTCAGCTCTGGGAACTCAAGCAAAACATCGGTCATCTCATTACCGCGCTCACCACAACCAATATAGACAATGATTTCCGCATCTGCCCATTTTGCTAACTGGTGTTGTATGACCGTCTTACCGGATCCGAAAGGCCCAGGACAACAGGCTGTTCCGCCCTTTGCGATAGGGAAAAATGTATCAATGACCCTTTGCCCGGTCGACAGGGTTAGTGAAGGTGCTAACCGCTCGCGGTACGGTCTTGGGATCCGTACGGGCCAGCGCTGCATCATGGTCAGCTCTACTTTTTCTTTCTCATATTCAAGCGTGCAGATCACATCTGTCACCAGAAAATCTCCCTCTCTTATGCTCTTTATCTTACCCTGCACTCTGGGTGGAACCAAAATTTTATGCACGACAAGTTCAGTTTCCTGTACTTCACCAAGAATATCCCCGGGTCCGACCTCAGCACTGGATTTCACGGTTGGTTTAAAGTGCCACTTCTTATCCCTTTCCAAAGCAGATATTTCAATGCCTCTCGTGATATAATCACCAGCTTTCTCTTTGATTATATCTAATGGTCTTTGAATACCATCAAAAATCGATTCAATGAGCCCGGGACCGAGTTCAACAAAAAGGGGTTCATCTGTCATGAATATCGGTTCACCCGGACCGATGCCCGAGGTATCCTCGTATACCTGGATCGACGCAAGATCTCCGTCAAGACCGACGATTTCGCCGACAAGCCGTTCATCGCTTACCCGCACAACATCGTACATCTTACTACCTCTCATGCCTTTAGCTACGACCAGCGGCCCGGAAACTTTCGTAATTTCACCTTTTCTCATCTTTCCTCCAAGAATATATCAGCGCCAACAGCTTTCTTAATTACTCCCCGAATCCTTTCGATAGCTATTCTTGTCTTGCCGCGACCCGAAGGTATTGGTATAAGACACGGGAGTGTTTGGGTACGATACTTTAGTAGAATCTCACTCAGCTCATCGATGAATTCCTCAGTAAAAAAAATTATCTTCATTCCATCCTCAATCAAGTCCTCGACGGTTTTGACACACTCACCCTTTCTTACGTAGACGACTCTTGCACCGGTCGCCAAGAAGGGCATCACCGTACTTCGCTTCCCGACTATTGCCAACGCTCTACCAGACATCTGGAATGCTCTCCTTCAAATCCTCAACTGGGACCTCATTCATTTTGCCCCAATACACCTGACGCAGCTTCTTCGTCTCACTCATCTTAAACTGATAATATGCGAAAAGCGGTTCGACCCCAAATGTCATACGTCTCGCTTGTTGTAAGAAACCCAGTCTAAGTTCCTCATACAATCTCTCAAAACGCAAGAAAGAGCCGTATTCTTCCAAATACCTCCCACCCTGTTCAACAATACCGGCATAAGCGGTGGTGAAGAAATTGCGGCCCAAATGTTCTTGTACAACCTCAACGTTTTCGACAAGGAATTTCAATTCCAATCGACCGAGGGGAATATACACCTGTTTTAGGATCGCGCGTTTGTCTTTAAATTGTCTTGCCCTGAAAAAACTACGGATGTTTTCTAATTCAAAATATGTCTGGAAATAATTCTTGAAAAATGGCGTAAGCTCTGCAGCTCGATACATGTATTCGCACAATATCTTATCGAGATTCGTGGAAAGCACGAACGGATCCTTATCAACTGCAAACCTCGCCACTTCGTCAACTACTTCGGGCCACGATGCGACCGTATCTTCTGTCTGAACGTAGAGCAATTCATCACCTCCACCCTTCAACTCAACCTTCAGATTATGCAATTGCTCGGGCCAGTCCAGGAAATATCGAACTTCCTCCGTGAGACAAAATCTTTCGAAGAATTTGCGCAACGAGATTTCTTCCGCTTCAATTCCAGCCTCGAGATCGCGCTGCCCGACATAGGATGTGTCAGAAAGAATTGTACCGAAACTGGCAAAATCCGCAGCGATCAGCCGATCAAAATGACTCTTGGTCAAAAGCCTAGCTTCACGTGACCTTATTATTCCGTTTACAAAAGCGTACCTTGTATCTTCAGTACCTTGTATCATCTTGATTCGATTATTTTGATTATCTCAAAATCCTCATTTAAAGTTACCATCAGTATACGGTCGATTGGTACCCTATCAGCCGTTTCAACCACCTTCGTGAATTTCAATCGGTAAATATGCCTGAATTGCTTTTGCACCCCAAGCTTGAGTTTTCGGTATATGTCATCTTGGGGACTGACTTCCTTCTCGGTTATTTTGGGCTCGATACCCTTAAACTCCGGATAGTCTTGTGCGATTTTCCTCTTTATTCTTTCGATTTGCGCACGCTTTATCAACATCTCAACTCCTCAGGGTAACATCCCGCACTCGTAACGTAGGATCACCGTAGAGCACAAATTGTAGAAGGGTCTTCTTATCGTCATCATCAAGAAAACCGTGGCGACGTAATGCCTTTCGTGCAAAATCCAATTTGGCATTCTTGAAGCTTTCACCCAGCGTGAGTCCCTGCTTTAGATACTCAAAAAAGTATTTCACAAATAAGTCTGCTTCGCTCGACGGAGGTGCTACCGGACCGTAGGCAATGGTCGTTGACCCACAGAAACCAAGAACCTTGTCCTCATCCAGAAATTTCAAGCTGATGGCATCTTCTTCGGTTTTCCTTATAATATAGGCACCGTAACAAGCTTCGGACGCAACAATGCCCGACGCATCTTCAATGGTAGAGGGTTCCATCGCCACGGGATAGGCACCACCCTGTTGCCCGTACCAGTTTGCCGATATCTTACTACCATGTACATTAAAATAGAGGTAATCTTTTTTCTGTAACCAACGCTTTTTGAATTTATCGCTTGTGACCGGCGGGGAAGTCTTCAATTCCTTCGGATTTCCGACCGGTCGATACACATTCTCGGATGCACGCCTCCATACGTTAGCCGTCAAACCAAATGATTTCTCGTAGGCAGGTTTCGACTTCGCGAATTGCTTTATCATGAAATCGATGCTTCCATCATCAGGAATACGTGCGCACGATCGCTCCGGAACGATATAGTTCTCATCACGTGAAGAATATGGACTATCGGACAGAACACGCTCATCAGCATCGTCACATGGATTGTTCAGGCGAAAAAATGGAATCACGTCGTCACCGCCCAGGAGGAGAAGGAAATCAAATAACCCCGTTTTCTTCTCGACTTGCGATACGTAGCCCCGTATAGCCTCAGCCTTCTTCTTGACAGGCTTAATTCGATATTTGTTCGATATATCATAATAGAGAAACAATATCTGATAGTTCGTCCTAACCTTGATATATTCATCAATAGTTTTTTCCAAGGGGCGGATGTTTTTGATTTGCTTCTGCAGCGCTTTTTTACCGCTCAGAATAAGCATCCGCATTGTTGATTATACCGAAAATTCCCTTAAAGTCAAGAAAATCAACCCATTTTGCTGTTGACATCCATGGTTTCGCAGATATAATAACCAATCTCGGGGCGTGGCGCAGTGGCTTAGCGCGCATGGTTTGGGACCATGAGGTCGTGGGTTCAAATCCCACCGCCCCGACTCACAACCCGTAAGAAATACACCTAGTCGTGGGTTTCCCGTTTCTATCATTCGACAGAACATGATATTTCAAGGAAACGGGATCCTCACAAAATCTACGAAATCGTAGATTTCGGATTTTGTGGGACAAATCCCACCGCCCCGACTGTTCAGGAAATAGGGAACAGAAAGTAGGCCGCAGGGACTAGAAAGTGTATTCCACCCCGATTTAACGTAAAATACCAAATTACAAATCTCAAACTCCAAACAAAATCCAAATCACAAATTACAAACGGAGCCCCAAACAAAGACTGCCATGCGAACCCAAGGGTCTACGTTACGTAGCAGTGAGGCCACGAGCGAAGCAATACTGCGTAGCTGCGGTTATTACCCGAGTTTTTCCTTCAGTAACCTCGCGACGTCAGCGGGTGTTTCACCAACTCTTATACCATTCTCCTCAAATGCCTTAATCTTTTCGGCAGCGGTGCCGGCTGTACCGGCTATGATCGCTCCAGCATGGCCCATACGCTTACCCGGCGGTGCCGTCTTTCCAACGATGAAGCCAAACACCGGTTTGTTGAAGTGTTCTTTGACATACACCGCAGCATCCTGCTCATCACGACCGCCTATTTCACCGACAAGGACTACTGCCTCGGTCTCGCCATCTTCAGCGAATAGCTCCAAACACTCAATGAATTTTGTCCCGATAACGGGGTCACCACCAATACCCAAGCAGGTCGATTGGCCGAGTCCTGATTTGGTGATATGATCAACTATCTCATAAGTCAGGGTACCACTTCTTGAAACAACTCCAACACTACCCTTCTTGAAAATGTGCCCCGGCAATATACCCACTTTCGCCTCGCCTGCGGAGACCACTCCGGGTGAATTAGGTCCGATAAGCCGACAATCCTTATCTTCCACATATGCTACTACTTTGACCAGTTCAATCGCTGGTATGCCTTCGGATATGCATACAATAAGCTTTATCCCCGCATCCGCGGATTCATAAATCGCATCCGGGGCAAATTTGGCAGGAACAAAAATGACCGATGTGTTCGCCTCAGTCTTCTGCACTGCCTCAGCCACGGCATTGAACACTGGGACACCTTCAACTTCTTTGCCACCTCTACCCGGCGTCACGCCGGCAACTACGTTCGTGCCGTACTTAATCATCTGAGCCGTATGAAAGCTGCCATCTCTCCCCGTTATTCCCTGTACAACCAATCTTGTCTTTTTATCAACAAAGATACTCATGATACTCCTTTCTCATCATTTCAAGAGCTCAATTGCTTTCTTGGCACCATCATCCATGCTATTTGCAAAAATCAGTCCGGCCTCCTTTAGAATCTCCATTGCTTTATCTTCGTTGGTTCCTGTAAGTCGCGCGACGATTGGTTGCTTTATACTCAATTTCTTTTTTGCTTCGAGTATGCCGTTTGCCACATCATCACAGCGCGTGATGCCGCCAAATATGTTGAAGAATATAACTTTTACATTCCTGTCCCTGAGAAGAATTTCCAGCGCATTCATAACCTTTTCCGGCGAAGAAGAACCACCGATGTCCAAAAAATTCGCCGGTTCACCACCAAAATGCTTTACCAAATCCATGGTTGCCATGGCAAGACCCGCACCATTTACTACACACCCGATGTTACCGGTTAGACGGACATAAGAAAGATCCTTTTCACGTGCGTTCAATTCATTCTCGTCCTCGCTCTCACGGTCCCGCATTCCTTCAACATCAGGGTGCCGGAAAAGACCGTTATCATCAAAGTTTATCTTAGCATCCAGTGCTATCAGGCGACCGGATTTGTCCCAGACAAGTGGGTTTATCTCAGCCAAGGATGAATCAAGATTAATGAATAACGTGTAGAGCTTCGCGGCTATCGAGGCGCATTCAAACGCCACTTTAGGGTCGTCATACAGAAATAACCCGATTTCTCGAGCCTTATAGGGAAGAAGTCCCAACAGGGAATCAGCATACACCTTATATATGGCCTCTGGTTTCTTTCGGGCAATCTCCTCTATTTCTACTCCACCCTCCTTGCATGCCATAACAACCGTCTTCTTTTCCGTACGGTCAACAATAATGCCGAGATACGCCTCACTCCCGATATCAACCGCCTCGGAAACCAAGACTTTCTTCACAGAAATACCCTTTATATCCATGCCCAATATAGCTTCAGCGTACTCTACAACCTCGGTGTCATTCTTCGCGATCTTTATGCCACCGGCCTTTCCACGGCCGCCGACCATTACCTGTGCTTTGATGACACAAGGAATGCCTATCTCTTTGGATGCCTCCACCACTTCTTCGACCGTACGGCACATTTTTTCCTTTGGTGTCTGAATTCCGAATCGCTTGAAAATCTCCTTTGCTTGGTATTCGTGGACCTTCAATTTATCCTCCTTATCTTTTTTGAATTTGGTGCATTAATATTGACCTTGAAGCATATCTGGCTTGCTAAGACATTATTTTTCCAAGAATACTCAGAATCTTGCGGAAGTCAATACTCACGACGGATTAGTTATGTGATTAACCTCGAGAATTATTTAACCGGTATTCTTTCGTGAACAGCTTTATGCAATTGACTACAAAAGAATTTCAGATCAGGTTTCTACCTCATCCTTCAAGTCATCGGTCCATTCCGGCACGATCGTTCTAAATAACGTATCGATAGTCTGTCTGAAACCGCTTTCAAGCCCAGCCCGCTGAAGCTCTTCGAGTGCCTCGCGGTACTCGCGTGTGGTTATACGCCGATTAATATCAGGGTATTCGCTTGCCTTGAATGTCGGATAATACTGTGCCATTACGTTTACTGTGGTGTTCTTTGACAAATCACGACTAATGAACTCAAAGCATTCCTTGCTGCCGGCTAGGCCATTTGGCAACACGAGATGCCGGATAAGAAGACCTCTTCTCGCGATGCCCTTGTCAACGACTAAATCACCGACCTGACGATGCATTTCTTGTAATGCGGGTCGTACCACATCCCAGTAATTACCCACTGCAGAGTATTTCCGTGCGTGCTTGTTGTATGCATACTTTATATCTGGCATATAGATATCAATGATGCCATCGAGTAGCCTCAGCGTTTCAATTGATTCATAGCCACCGCAGTTGTATACGATCGGAATATCCAATCCCTGTTTTTGCGCAATCGCCAACGCGGCTACGATCTGCGGCACCCAAGGCGTCGGCGTGACAAAATTAATGTTGTGACAACCCAGCTCTTGCAGCCTCAACATCATTTGTGCGAGTTTGTCCAAACTGGTTTCGGTCCCTATCCCAAGCTGGCTGATTTCATGGTTTTGACAAAAGACGCAGTGCAAATTACAATGAGTGAAGAAAATCGTGCCCGACCCATGTCTACCGACAAGTGGAGGTTCCTCACCAAAATGCTGGTGAAACGATGACACCTTCACTTCAGATCCTGCCCCGCAACTGCCGATCTCACCGTCTAGCCTGTGGACACCACACTCCCTCGGACATACTCTACATTGAACGAGAAGTTTGTAGAATTTCTTTACCAAATCTTCTGTAATCTTCTTCATCGACCTAGCAGTTCATTATTCGCAATTTGAGTGTCTGCCGGTTTTTCTCAAATCTCCGATTTGTTCCGCTCTGAGAGCGAGAATTCTCGTATGCGGAAATTTGAAACCCCGAGCATCCCGCATCAATAGATTTGGTGCAGGACCGGAGCGCTGCGGGGTCTGAGCTTTTTATTGCTTTCTATTCCCATATTTATAATACGCCGCACATGACCCCTCAGAAGATACCATGCACGGACCAACCGGGGTTAGCGGCGTACATTCATTCTTAAAGAGTGCACATTCAAAGGGCATATTTAGTCCAAGAAGCACTCGACCGCATATGCACCCCTTTGGCTCAACAGATTCCGCTACATCAATCTTGTACTTCTTGCGGACGTCGTATCTGCCGAATGCTGTAGACAATCTCAATCCTGACGCTCGGATCATACCGATACCACGCCAGCGGGCATCGCATACCTCGAATACCCTATACAGGATTTCCAATGCCTTCTTGTTGCCTTCAGGCTTCACGACACGCTCGTATTCGATTGTGATACTCGAACTACCTTCAACAACCTGTTTCACAAGTACAAGAATCCCCTGCAATATATCTATTGGCTCAAAACCAGTTACACAACCAGGCAACCGATATTTGTCCGCCAAGAACTCATAGGGCTTACTACCAATTATCGTCGAGACATGTCCGGGAAGGATGAATCCCTGAACATTGATTCTCGAAGAACTGGCGATGAAATCTAGGGCCGGAGGTATCAGCTTAAATGCCGGGAGCAAATAGAAATTCCCTATCTTTTTTTGCTCAGCGGCCATGACTGTCGCGGCTATGGTTGGTGAAGTGGTCTCAAAACCGACCCCAATGAACACAACGTCTTTCTCAGGATTCTCAGCGGCCACCGTGAGTGCATCAAGCGGCGAATAGACAATTGTCGGAGAGAATGTCTCCAAGCTGTCGCGCGTGCCTGGCACCCTAACCATATCACCGAACGTTGTGATTATGACATTTTGTTCCTGACTCAACGCAATTGCATAATCGATGGTCTCCTGCGATGTGACGCAGACCGGACATCCTGGGCCCGACAACAGTTTCAAATTCTTGGGCATCATGGATCTGATGCCAGATTTCGCAATCGACATGGTATGGGTACCACAGACCTCCATCAAGTTGATATTCCTGGTCGCATATTTCTCAATTGCTTTGATGATCTTGGTCGCGATTGCTTCCATCCAGGTTATATGTGATTTATGGTCGGGACACTAAGTGTGTAGGTATGATTGTGCTATAGCAATTATTGCTGCCATTTTTGAACATCTAAATCTTTTCGACCTTAGGATAATGTATCCGTACATTATTTCGCCCCATACCTTTTGCCTCGTACAGAGCTTCGTCAGCCGCCTTTACTAACTCGGAGACGTTTCCACCATCATCAGGGAACGAGGCAACGCCGGCCGAGAATGTCACCTTGTTACCTGTTTTCGCTCGCCCAAAATCATACATTTCCAAATCATGCATTAGATTACCAACAATACGTGCTGCATCCTGTTTTTGGATTTCCGGGCACAGGACAATGAACTCATCTCCGCCGTAACGTGCAATTGTATCCGTGTCTTCAAAATGCTCTCTAAAAATTTTCGCCAATTTGATCAATAACTGGTCACCTGCCTGGTGTCCAAAAGAATCATTGAAATCTTTGAACTTATCCAAATCGATAATCGTAATCGATACACTATGTTGAAATCGACGTGCGCGATTCAACTCCTCTTGTAGACGATCCTTGAAATAGCCCACGTTATACAACTTCGTAAGCGGGTCGGTTGAAGCCGAGAAAGAAATGCTTTCGAAACTACGGGTATTATTTAGAGCTACGGCGGTCATCGTTGATACGACTCCGAGTAAATTCTTTTCTCTTTCTTCAAAATTGTTATCGCGACATATCGCAATTACGCCGAACAGCTTATCCTGGTATACCAATGGATAGCAAATATCAGGGTCAAAGACTTGATACGGTTCCTTTTTCTGACCAAAGAAATCAAACTCCCGACGTCCGATGGGCAGTCTCTTTTCAGCCGAAAGGCCGACCTTCCCGTCCCCCAGTTCATACACAATTTTCGGTATCCAGTTGTCAGTGAGTCCCTGCGAGGCAACGATATTCAAACGCTTGCCTTTTTCATCATAAAGAAAAACTGCGAGTTCGTTTGTCTCCAGGTAATTAACGAGCAACCCCGCGGTCTCAGTAGTAATCTGTTCAGGGTTCAACCGCGCGGTTAGGCGTATCATCGAAGCAAAAAACAGGTTATTCAGTGAGTTCAAGCGCTTCAGCTCTGCCTTGAGGTGAAAATTCTCACGCTTGTGTCTTTCAAGCTCATCAGCAATAATGTCAATCTGCCCCTTCCTTTTTGGCTCTCCTCGATCTCGGCGCGTGATAATCGTCACAAACATGAGGATAATGATGAGCGATCCAATGCCAATCAGCAAGATAAAGGTACCTGTATTCATGATTAATGAATTTTATATAGATTTCTAAAAAAGTCAACAGTATATTTAAGTCTGGATACGCAGTAGGGCTCTAAGCTTTGAAGTCTTGACTTGGCAACGTACTTATGTAAAATCATGAGTTATTGTGTTAGAAATTTCGCACAATTTTTGCATACAGATGAAAACCAGCAAAAGAGGAGGCATATATTATGAAGAACCCACGACGTCTGTCTGCGGTCTGTGTTTCTCTTTTATTGACACTCATGGCTACTGGTATACTAGTAGCCCAATTACCTAAGCTGCCAAAGGTTCCGACAGATATTTCCAAGCAGATACCCAGCCTTGATGCAATCATGCAGGGAGAAGCTCCCGTAACAACCAACCTCGCCGATGCGGTCACCGAGGTCCCGTTCCTAGATGCCTTCGATCTAGATGGCGGAACGCCTTTGGGTGTACTGAATCGTAATGCGGATGGAGATTTCATAATCGAAGAACCCGGCAATTATATCTATAAGGTGCAAAGCTATTGCTTGAAAGCTGGAACCTATGCGCCGGGTGGCGGTAATGGATACTTGTACGCACCTCTGAAGGGATCAAAATCGTCCATCGTAAGTAACATACTCAAGAACTCAGTACAACATCCCGAAATTCCCCAGCGTGATATCCAGGTACTACTATGGGCAATCATCGCCCGCACGAAACTCAGTGACATGTCGAAAGACATGCAGCTAACTGCTTCCAAGCTGTTGACCCCGAAGGAAATATTCGATCTCAATGGTGGAGCGCTCGGATTGGTACCTGAGGATAAATTCGACCATGTTTTCGCGAACACGCCGGAACCACTGAGGCGCGTATTGGAAGCAGAGGCAAAGCTAAGAAACATGCTTACGGAAGGCGAATCATCTTACGAAGAACTAGAGCAGGTCGCGGTACTACATGGTGCGCCGCCCGCGGAAAAGGGCGACCGCGAAGTTCCTGAGAATCGCTGGTCATATCATCCGAATGGCTTTTTTGTACGATACCGTCCACTCGGTTACACACAAATGATTATCCAGATATATGCACCCGAAGTATTCCATATCGAGCGTGATGAATTTGGGCGTATCACACTGATCGAAGATAGTCTGGGACGTCGCATAATAACCGAATATGACGACACCATAGAACCAGCCGTTATTTCCGGCGAACCCTCCATGAAGGCATATGCCTTCCGTTTGATACGTTTTGAGCGTGAGAATCCTGAAAACTTCAATGAAACCATCCATCTTGAGTGGAAAAATGTCGGCTGGACATTTCTGGGCGTGCCCAATGGCAAGGGGTCTGTCAATATATCAAATGGTCATTATCCTGATATCAGAGAACGCTATGCTTGGACAAAAGAACACAAAGATGTGATAACCACGTTAGATAAGCAATTCAAGGCGAATGGAACCCTGGACAACGCCATGAACCTTGGCCACTACACGGCCGCTTTGGTACAAGCCACAGGTGGCAAGCACATGAATAACAAGGAGTGGTCTGACTATGATCAGATCAACCTTGTGCGCAAGGCATGGCAATACGAAATCAACTTACGTGAAGGCGGTCAGCGGTGGGGGTACGCACCCAGACAGGATTTATTCGATGAGTTGCTGGCAAGAATTGGAGAAATAATCAATCCTTTGCTTTTCGCTGATTCTGATAATGGATCAGGCACCGGCATGGGTGGGGGTGCGGCTCAACCCGGGCAGAACGGCCGTCAGCGCTTAGCTCCATCAGGACGCGGGACGGACGACGCCAACAAATGTGCAAATGATTATGCTCAATGCAAGGATCAGGCAGAAACTGATTACTGGAGATGTGCGTCACAGTACGTGGATGATGATTTGGATCCCACTGGACCTCCTGATGAGGAATGGCGCGAAGGTATACGCGAATGCGCAAACCAGCTCAGACGTGATATTCAAGACTGCCGTACCCTCGCACAGCACTGTTTGGAAAACTAGCTACTCAGTCCATGCATGTCGGCCAGCCAATTCTACAACACCTGCCTGCGGAAGACTCGTAACTGAGTGGCAGCAGACAGAAAACACGAATGTCTCAAGTGCTTTTTTGAGATATTCTGTGAGAGTTTTTTGACAGACCTGGTTACCATACAATGTACAAATGATTGTTTAAAACGTCCGTTTGACTGCTAAGGAGGTATGAATGAAGAGAATTCTCTGCATATTGCTTACGATCTCGACCTACCTAGCATTCAACTATGCAGCCATTGGAGACAAAGCAGAGGCAATAAAGCATTTCAAGAAGGCTTTGAGAGTTAATCCCAAACTCGATTTGAACATGTATGTTACGACACCTAGAATCCGCGGAACATTCGACGAAGCAAGGAAAGAAAGAGCACGCGAATCAGCATGCTGCTCATGCTTTTTCCCCGGTATAGGGCAAATTATGAAGGGTGATGACGGAAAGGGTAAGGCAATTATCGCCGCATCTGCGTTCACCCTCGTCGGAACAGCACTAGCTTGGTTAGTCATGGAAAACAAACATAGCTACTACCTCTCGCTTGGCCCAGACGATATTGGTTCCATGGACCAAGCCTACAGCGATTACGACCGATGGCATAAGATCACTACACTCGGGGCTGTGACATTCCTTGGTGTCTACGTTTACAGCTTCGTCGATGCAAGACTGGTGGGAAAATCAGCACAAAGGCAGGATGCCGATAATAGTAGCGGGTTGTATTTGAATTCCGACGGAGAATCTTTTTGTGTTGGTTACAAGACAGGGTCCAGACAGAGCGTATATGTTAGCAACTGCGTATGAATTCGGTTTGTACCCTCTCGAGGGAGCAATAGTGTTCCTAACGCACGAGAGTGAAATCGTGAGAACCGACACGAGCAATGACATAGGCGAGGTTGAGTTTGACGAAATCGTACCTGGGGTATATGGAATATCCGGAGAAGTACTGCATTACTCATCTGTTTCGTACTTGCCTGACAGCATATGGGCTGGCGAGTATATTACTGACCTTAGAATCGAATTCCGCACACTGGAATTCGAAGATGATATCCCAAACACATCATCACCTCACCGTTTTGAACCAATCCATGGTATCTGGGCTATCACCGAAGATGCCCAACATCCCGAGGCACACTCAACGCCAAACGTATACAAAGGTGTCGACAGCAGTTCGAACGAATCCGCCATTGCACTATGCGAACCAGAGGCGCACAAATTTCTAATTGAAGCAAAGCTTAAGGTAGAGGAATCTTCTGGGCCGACCTGGCAAGCTGGAATCATTTTCAGATACCAGGATGAATACAACTACTGCAGTTTTACTATTTCACCTGAGACCACATTTTGCTCTCAAGTTATTAATGGGCAACATACATATACAAGAATCAAAGTCCATGAATCGACCGCTGGTACGTGGCAATGCCTGCTGGTTGAGTGTCATGAAATGTACAGCATGATGAAAATGTATATCGATGATGACGTAATATTTTCGCTGACCGATAATATTTTCACGGGTGGCAAAGTCGGTCTCATTGCTTCTGATAATGACCAACCTTCCCCTGTGTTCGTCAATTTCGACGACGTTACTCTAGATTTAACTCAACCCTACGTACAGTAGCCATTATCCTTTAACGATGTTGTCAAAAGTCAACAAAACCAACCAGCTATACTTTGTTAACTTTTGCGCTAACAACACCAACCTGTCGTAGATCCTCCCCGTAGGGCTATACTTTACTAACTTATACCATCACCGTTATCTGGTTTTCATCATCGCAATCGATGTGCGAAGCACAAAAGTGTATGCCTGTCCCCTGGTGGATCTGGGGAGTGGTTTTGTCCATAGGCTATCATTCGTACCACTCCCCCCTTACTATACTGCATCATTTTGTGTACTACTCAAGTATAATGAATTTGCGGGATTGCTGTATTTCGTCAGCATCAACACGCAAGTAGTAGACACCGCTAGCAAGATTCTTTCCACTTCCCGCACGCCAATTGAGATCATGACTACCTGCGGCAAGGTCTTTGTCGAGCAGATTCTCAACCAGACGGCCGGTAATATCAAAGATGCTCACCTTGGCTCTTGTTGCTTCAAGCAAATTGATGCTGTAGCTGAAATCGCCACGGCTCGGATTCGGAAAGACCGGGCTGAGTGTGATTGATGACTGTGGGTAGTCAGTTGTCGCTTCCTGAACACCAACATAGACACCGAACCGGCATACGACGCCGTCATACTCATGACTAAGCGTTGTATCGTAAGCCCCTGGCGTAGTCGGGAAATCATAAGAACCAAGGCCCCCCACAATTACCGTCGAGTCGTCGACCAGTACCGCCCTGCATGCCCCATCAAAACCCGAGCCTCCAAGAAATGTCGAATACAGGAGATCTGCTGGCCCGTATCCATTAAGCGC
>LJUJ01000029.1 GCA_001303785.1 Caldifarciminota bacterium SM23_42
AGTTTGTTTGATCTAAAAATATGTGACCTTGGTGATATCGAATTCTGCGAAGATGACTGGCTGAAGCAGATCGAAAAAGAAATTGCCAGCCTGGTCGATCCGGCGCGACCTCTAATTTCTCTTGGTGGTGAGCATACAATTACACCCCATATAGTAAAAGCTCTCAAAAATGCAAATGGAGGATTCTCTCTGGTTCAATTTGATGCTCACTGCGATTTACGTGACGAGTATCTGGGCCAGAAAGACTGCCACGCCACGGCGATGCGGCGCGCCATTGATTCGTTAGGGCTTGAGAATATCTATCAATTTGGCATCCGTTCAGGAACTAAAGAGGAGTTTGAGTACAGCAAGAATTTGTATAAATTCGAGACGTACGAACCGCTATCTAAGGTCATCGATACAATAAATGAACCAATTTACATCACAATCGATGTCGATGTAGTGGATCCGGGTGTATTACCCGCGGTTTCGACGCCAGAGCCTGGCGGTATTATGTATCGAGAGATGATCGATTCATTGCTACTGCTAAAAGGCAAGCAAATTATCGGTGCCGATATCGTAGAATACAACCCACTCGCGGCACCGCCTTATGCCTCAGGTTCAACTGTAGCCGAGATACTGCGCGAGTTGATCCTAGTAATGAAACAGCGGGGTTAGTTACTTTCTTCACGCATAATTACCGTAATTCACCGACAGATGTTTGGTTATTTGTATTTTGAGATTTAGGTTTGCTTACCCCTTTAGACAGAATTTGTCAAAATTCTACGAGCTCGTATCAAAATGGCACATAAAGATAGGGTGTTGACAGGCTTGGAAGGTGCACCAGGCGTTCACTGATGAACTGCAATACCTGTCCTCAAGTACCGGCATATATCATGTTATGATCGGGAATGAGAAATATCGGATTGTGGTAGTTAAGTAAGGAAGTACTTCGGAGATAATCCTAATTGGTGGATGAGTTCAGCAATTTTGTCCACATGCAGCCTGTTTTCTTTCTTCAATCGAGCCAATGCCTCAGTGCGTGTCATTAATCCTTCACGTACCAATTTTGCATAGAAATCGTCTTTCTCGGTCATTCCTAATGTCTTCATGTACATGTAATCTTTCAAGTGTCCGATTTGGCAATCCCAACGCCACGTAGATTCCAGGTAATGTGGAAAGTCCCAGTTAAGTTCACGCTTGATTCTCGATAGGATGTCTTTTTCGTTCCATTGAATGAAGTGAAAAAAATCTATGCATGTAGTTTGCTTACCTAGCAACCTTACACCTAGAGAGTATTGATTACCGAACAAGTAGCCTTTCACAAACGTAGGTATACATTTAGGATTTAAATAATGATAGTTCCTTGATATTTCTGCGGTCAGCCCCTTGATATTTATCAGGTACGTTGTCAATAAGTTTTCTGTATGTGATACCTTAAGTAGTTCCTTTTTATAAGACGTATACTCGTATGGGTTCCCGCCGTTAACAATCAGCGTAATTTCATTGCGTTTTGCAATACGCAGAATATCTCTCCAGATGATCTTGCAGCCCGTGCACATCATTGGTACCATGGCTGGCGACGGGTTTCTGACCCAGGCTTTAAGGTTATTTCTGAAACAGGCTTCGAACAGTGCGCTTCGATGGTCGAATCGAATAATGTCGACGTTCAATGCCGCGACCATATTGTTTATGTTTTTCTCCGCCTGCTTGTCAGTAAATGGATTTGCATAATTTAATGCAAGAACCTTCATGCCGTAATCTTTCTTCATTTTTAGTAGAGTGTATGCGCTGTCTCTTCCGCCACTTATATTCACTATGCATTCGTACTTCATCTTCGGGTTCCGCTTTGCGTCCAAGATCTGTAATAATTTCCGTTCACCTTTGACTTTAAACATCCTATAGCTAGTACAGTAATTGCATACTCCTTCCTCATTAAATGATATGCCGGGTGTTGTATTGGGCAAAACACATGTCGAGCAGCGCAATATTCTTTCTTTCATGGTCTTCTTTGATGAATTATAAGCAGTTGTGCCTTATAGTCAATTGACCAAGCAGATGGTTAAACCGAATCAACAATATGAAAGTTAAACCAGGGTCCACCGAGAAAGTTACTTGTCCGAAATTCTGACAAATGTTGTGTTGCTATTATTAATACTTTTCCCGAGCATGGACTGGGTACTGTTGACATATGAAGAAGCGTATATATAATAGAAAACCTTAACCAGATACATTGGCATTTTGTGAGTTTGTGCTGCATTTTACGCAAAATCCGAGTATGATAAGAAAACGCATTCTGTTCGTGTTAGATTCATTAGAGGGTGGTGGAGCACAGAGAGTCACATTGAATATTCTGCGCTTCATGGACAAGCGAGATTTTGAGCCGATTCTCGTTGTTGTAAATCGCGATGGTGATTATGTAGATATACTTCCAGAGAATGTGGTTGTGCATGATTTGAGGGCAAGAAGAGCACGTTTTGCGTTATTTAAACTGACACGAGTGATAGATAAAATAAGGCCAGCAGTGCTGTACTCAACAACCCCATATATTGATGGAATTACCTGTATCGCAGCTGATATTAGTGGGCGTGAGGTAAAAATAGTATTGCGATCTCCAAATTACGTTTCTGTAATGCTCCGACAAATTCCATTCTATACTCGGTTAGTGGCCAGGTACTCGTACCGAAGGGCTGATATGATTATTACAACAACACGGATGATGAGTCACGATTTGCAGGATAAGTTTGGCATACCTGCACATAAGCTCAGACTGATATATAATCCTCTTGATTTAGAATCAATTAGGACGCAATCTAAATACGCGGTTGAGCATCCGTGGTTTCATAACAAGAGCGGCGTCAAAAAACCAATAATAATTTCAATGGGCAGATTAGTCAAGCAAAAGGGATTTTCTGATTTGATAAGGGCATTCGCGATTGTTAAACGTAGATTGCCTGCACGACTCGTAATACTCGGTCAAGGAAAGAAAGTGGGGCAGTTACAGGAATTGGCGCAAAGCATAGGGGTTGCTCGTGATGTTTTGTTCTGCGGATTTCAGCCAAATCCCTATAAATATCTCGCAAATTCATCTGTGTTTGTTTTATCTTCGTACTGGGAAGGTTTTCCTAATTCACTTGTGGAAGCGATGGCATGCGGAATTCCTGTTATTTCTACTGATTGCCCCTCCGGACCAGTTGAAATTATCGAACCGGGGAAAAATGGTTTGTTAGTCCCCGTAAAAGATCCAGGTGCATTGGCGGAAGCGGTTCTTAGAGTTCTCGAGGATGGGAAACTAAGTCGAAGATTAGCTAATGATGCGCAGCGACGGTCTATGGATTTTTCAATAGTCAACATCGTCAAGAAGTATGAGCATATGTTTAAAGACGTCTCAGCTGTGTGATACGTCGCTGAACCTCACACAGGACTATTAGGGATGATGAGATAACAGAACATGCTAAGAATCCTCTTAATTGGTCCTTTACCTCCTCCAATACATGGCACGACCGTTATGTTTCAACAGATAACTCGTGAACTGGAGAAGCGGCATGGTGTTAAAATCTGTGTGATCGATACGTCGAGAAAGAAATCCGAATTCGGGTGTTTAGAAAATGCCGTAGTAGCAGTCCGAACCACAGTCAAGCTCTTATGGTTTGTGACACGCGTCCAAGTACTCACATTCCATGCATCTGCCACCGCTGCGCTTGGTTTTAGTCCTGTTGTTCACTCGATAAGTAGGCTATTCAAGAAACCATGGGTTCTTAGAATCCTTGGTGGGAATGTAGACATGGTATATAAACGTTCTTCGAGGTGGGCGAGAGCTATTTATAGAAAAACCGCATTGGCCGCAGACCTTTGTCTCTTTGAAACACGTCTACTCATGAAGTACTTTGAGAATATATGTAGCAGTGAGCCGAAATTCTTTTGGAATAGCCGCGAAATGCCAACACTAAAGTCATTGAATGAACATCGAACTGTATGTCGAAAATTCGTCTATATAGGCAATGTGAAATATTCAAAGGGATTGAAGGAAATCATTGCAGCTGGCGAGCAGTTGAGTAGGAATTACATCGTTGATGTATTCGGCCCTTTCCAAGAAGGGATGTCTGAGCGTGATTTTGATGGATTGAACATTGTCAAATACCGCGGGTTACTCCATCCCGACGATGTTGTAGAAAAACTGAAAGCATATGATGCACTTCTTCTACCGACATACTATGAAGGCGAGGGCTATCCTGGAGTAATTTTGGAGGCGTATGCTGCGTGTATCCCGGTAATAGCAAGTAATTGGCGTTCAATACCGGAGATTGTCGATGAATCTTCGGGTATTCTTATCGAACCGAAGAATACGCAAATGCTCTTGGCTGCGATGAAGCGTCTCACTAGTGATCAAAAATTCTATCGGCTATTAAAACGTGGTGTTTTGGAAAAAAGAAAGCTTTTTTCTGTAGAACAGCGTGTCAGTGCATTTATCGAATACTGCAATAAATTGATCAGCAGACGCGTTAAGCTCTAGCAACTAGCAAATCTAACCTTCCCAATTTAGATTGAATTCTTATTCTATGCGAACAAGTTTAAATAACCTACCTTGCCCGGGTTGGAGGTCCACTATGACTTCGACGGTGCTGGTGCGGTGAAGGTCGCTGTGTACCGGATAGATTCTATTTTTTGTTAGGCAATCGAGTAGATAAAGAGTTTTAGCGCCACGAGTGGCAACGCCAATTTTCATCCGAATTGAATCGATAGAGCGGCAATGTCTATTTACCATTACGAAGAAGGTGTCTTTATGAGAATCGTAGAAAGTGCCAATCTGCACTTCGTGTAGTGTGTTGATATATTTAATGAAGGATTCTTGTGGAACCGCGCGTGCGTTGAAAACTCGATGAGACGTGAGCGTTAATAAGATTGGCCCCAGGTGATGCAGATCATCATTGATGTTTCTTACTTCTGTAAACAGTGGCTCACGAGGTCTATTGTCGTAGCGCCATAAACCACGCATCCACTCTGGAAATCCAGATTCATTTGTTAATCTCGTCCTGAAGCGAAAATAAATTATACCTTTTGCACCATGGGCTATACTCAACCACACTATGCATCGTATCTCCCGAGGTGTTGGGAGACGCCAATCACCCTCTGCCCCGCCATCATCGGGGTCAATTGCCGTTAGTGTATTATATTTGCCAAAAGTCTGAGGAATAAACAACCATTTTGTATTGTGCTCAAGGGCAACAGCACGCATTTCGGATAAATGTGTACATAGGCTATCGAGCATTGCCTGAAACTTTCTTCCATGTTCCTCTGGAGTGCGACCGCGTTTGCGATCACCACTACCGCATATCGGGTAGTAGTCGAACATTAGTTCCTTCGGTTCAACATATGAGAGGTAATGAGCATAGAATTCAGACGTGCTGGTACCGAGTGCTTGAATTCCGTATCGGTTTCTGGCTTTAAGGTAATGCGTTATATAGCGATTTGCTGCAAAGTGACCAATGTAAGGTTCGTCGGTCAAGTAATAGCGGTAGAGCATCGGAAAATCTCGGTAGTGATCGAGGATACTGCTAATTTTTGAATCATAGCCGCCTTCTATTAAAGTATCAGTATAATAGTTCTTAACCTCCACATAATCTGACCAGAGATTGGTATTGTTATACCACCATATGCGATATTCATATTGATTTGTGCTTACAAATGGCTTGGTTCTGAAAAAATACAGGTCAAAAGAACCGTATTTATTATTAGCAGGAAAATCCTTGATGCGCAGCACCGTATCTGCATAGATGCTTTCTTCTTGTGGACAATATACTGACAGGCTGCACACCTTAACTGCACTGTGGAAGGCAGTTGTGTCGATTCGTAGTTTAAATCGGGCGTTGTATTCAACTGTATCGAGATAAAGATATTGGCACGGAAGTCGGGCCTGCCTGCCTGATGGTCCGTACTGCATTAGGCCTGAAGTATGTAAGTTGCGTCGGCATTTCCAAGCGTAATGATTGTCAGCGTAAGCATCCTGTGTTCTTGAGCCAGTTTTGTGAAAAAAATAGTCGCTGTCTGATTGCCATGATTTGCTCCAGAGATGAGAGTACCAGGATAGCCGACGGCTGATATCTGGATCCGCTCCAGGTGCGTGGGCCAGTATCACATTCAGGGTATCCTTTTCCGCTAGGAGCAGTATACTATCGGCTTGAGTTTGATTACTTGGCCAGCCATATATTATAGTGTTGAGTTTTAACAGATTGCGAGCAGGTTGGATGTGCACAATTCTCTCTACCCCGTAGGCACCAATGACAAACATATCTTCGGCACCTACATAAGTGCTGATGGCTATTATTATTGCAGCGATTCTTCTCGTCATATATTGATCACGGAATTATTGTGGTACCCGTTTCTCGTTGATCAGTGATTGGTTTTTCTTTTATTAAGTATATGTGTGTACAATTGAAAGGTTTCATTTATTGCGCGTTCCTTTGAGAAGAATGGTCTTACCGACTTTACTGCGTTTCCGCTAATAGCAGAGTATATCTTCGGGTTCTTTGTTACCTCTATTATTGCGTCTGCCAGTGCTTCTGACGAATGTATAGGAACGAGTATGCCGTTATAGTGGTCTTTGATAAATTCAGGGATGCCGTCCGTGTTAGTTATTATGACAGCTTTTCCAGTAGCCAAGCCTTCGAGTGCTGCATAACAGAAAGCTTCTCCCTCGGTTGCCGCGTGAGCCAGAATGTGTATTTTTGCCAGGTAGGCAGGTATGTCTTTGAGCGTGCCGAGGAATCTTACATGTTTGATTACTCCGAGTTCAATCGCACGTTTTCGTACCTCGTGTTCGTATATTCCTTCGCCGGCAAACCAAACCTCTATTTTTGCATTTTTCAGTTCGGATAACACTCTGGGTAAGCTTTCTATTATATAGATTTGGCCTTTTCGACGTTCAAATCGGCCTACTGAACCAATTCTTAAGTACGTACCGATTTTCCTTAAACGCGGAGAAAATTTCTTCAAGTCTATCCCGTGGTAAATTACCTTGATTTTATCGACTGGAATCCGTGTTGTCTCAGAAAGATAATTTCTGACTGATAAGGTGGGAGCAATTATGGCATGCGCAAAATACATTACACCTCTATGAAGAAATTTAGCTGCTTGCTTGCGGACTTTCCTGCTGTAACGCCATGATCTTGTGTTATGTTGAGTAGACAAAAATGGACAGCCTGCGAGTATAGCGGCAATTCCTCCTAGTATGTCGGCGCCGAGTAGGTTCAGATGAACGATGTCGAAATTTTTCTCTTTAATGTACTTGAACAGCTGGTAGATAACCCAAATTGACCTGATGCTTAGTACCTTTCTTGTTCTTAGTTGCGTTATTGTGACATATTCCAGGTTGACTGAATTAACGAATCCATCATCAATTGGCCCCAGTGAGACGACATGTGTATGATGTCCTGTCGCTGCTAACTTCGAAGCTATTTCCAAGACATATTTTTCTGCTCCCCCTGTTCGGAGAGTGGGTATTACGAATAGTATTCTACGGGGATTTTTCACTACTGATTTTTCTCCCCAGAATGGCTGCTATGCTAAGAAGTATCCACAGGTCTAATTTGAAGGGCACAGATAGAAATAGAATGGCTACATACATTCCTAATAATCCGGTCCTGACTGCCCATGATAATTCCCGTACATTTGGATTTTGCATCGAATGCTTTGGTAGCATAAAACCTCTATAAAGAAGAAGAACGAAAGGAACTGTACCCAAGAGGCCAAGATTCGATGCTATCTCAAGATAAGTGTTATGACATACCATCGGGTCTATTGTGTAGCGTCCGGCAATTGCTTCAAAGTTTCCTAACCCGACACCAAAAATGGGGTTTTTCAAAAAAACATCTAGGGCAGAACGTAAAAGAAGCAAGCGGTGAACGACCGAAGTATCGGCGCGCGCCCCACTAGATAGGGATTCCACGAAGACAGACATCCTGAACCAGAAAGCAGGCGGGATCAGAATTAGAATGACGATAATAGGAATGATAAAAAAGAGAATCTCCACACGCTTCTTCCGCATCAGATTATAGAGCGAGTAGATGAAGATTATCGAAATCGCGATGATCCCTGTTCTTGACTGGGAAAATACGATTGTAAGCATAAGAAAAAATACACTGATTATCCAAAATGCCTTAAGGGCAATACGTTTTTCTTCGGTGATCAAAACAAAGGCTAGGGGTATTATACCTGCTATGGTCATTGCGTAGAAATTCGGATCGACAATAGTCCCGGCAAAGCGAGTAGAAAACAAAGATAGAAGTGTTTCTACGGAAAGTGATAGGCTTCCAATCATTGCGAAGAATGAGATGATACTTGATAGGAACATGCTGAAAACTATAATCTTAAAAAGGCGAAATATTTCCTCTCCCTTTGAAAAGGAATTATATACAAGGTAGAGTACAAGAAAAGCCCTGATCATGTACTCAATCATGCCGAACCATAACTCATGGTCGATTGCTATGACTCCGGAGAGGAATGACCAAGTACCAAAGATCGCAAGCAGGATATTAAATTCTTTTATTCCCTGGACAGCGACGGAACCTCTCAATACGGCGAGCGTAAGTGAAAAGGCAGTAAGCATAATGATCAACAGAAAAACATGATACGCTTCAAAAATCTGTTGTCCACCAACGTTTGTGAATGCCAATATCACAACGATAAGTGTCCCGATTCTGTAATCCTTAATGACGGCTATTACCAGTGCTGCTACTGCTATGACCACGGGGATCAGCGGAGATATGAATACTGTCATCACTATCGTCAGCAATGTCAGTCCAATGATCGGTAATATCTTGTGATTGTAACGGGCAGTGCCTTCGAACATAGACTTTGTTAAAAGATCTGTTTAATGATATTAATGATTTCCGAAGGCCTAACGAGTTTCCAGCCGGTTGCGAGTATAAAGAAGCAAATTACCAAAGTGGCGAATGATAATGCCACTCCAGGTATATCGTGAACATTGTTGAGAACCATAATAGCGGGTACGGATGAGATAACCGTAATGACTACTAGTTTTATGAGGTGGCTGGCATATTTGCTCAGCACAATATCACACTCTCTTGCAGATTTTATTATTGTGTATAATGCGAAAATCGTGTATGGTACAGCAATCACGAAAGCTGCGCCACGTTCTTTAAGCCAAGGGATGACAAACAGTGATGCTACAATAGTTATCGCAGACGTGATGGCAAATATAATTGATTTCTGCTTTGCTATGCCAAGAAAATCAAGAATTCTGCTTGAGAAAGTGGCAATGGCAAAGAAGGGAATATATAATGAGAAAATTAAGAGGACTGGAACAGCATTCGAATATTCCGTGCCAAAGAATCCACTGATGAGTCTATTTGCTCCCAGCAAGATAAAAGCTGAAATTGGCGTATAGAACAGAGCGCAGTACTTGAGCACGTTAACATAGAGCCAGGGTAAATTGCCGGTTGATTTTTCTTTCTTTGTGAAGAATGGAGCAACAACGAATGAGAGTGAATAAGCAGGAAGGGACGTTACTTCAACAATCCTTAGGGGAATGGCTAAATAGGATACCTCCTCGGTTCCTGCAAAGGCGCCTAGCAGAACAGTTGGTCCGCGAAGTACCAGGAAGTAAGAACTAGATGTTAGTAGTAAAGGCAGGGCATATAGAAAGATCTTTTTGAGGTGTAAAGTGCTCAGTTCGAGTTTGAAATTCAGGCAATATTTGTGCAACATGATTAAAGAAATTATGCATATTATTCCAGCTGAAACTGAATGTCCGAACAAAACCCCTGCCGCTTTCATCCCAGCATGAATGATTAAGATGATAATCGCGGCAGTAATTAGCTGATGAAGGAAGTTCAGTAACGCAATTTTGTGAGTTTCTTTAATTCCCTGCAAGCTTCTTATCGAAAAGTGGAATAAACTCGTGAAGAACGTGAACAGACACATGATTTGCACATACATTGGCGAAGGTAGATTCACAGATTTTGCTACTGGTTCCGCAAGGAGAAAAAGTATAAGTGAGAATAAGAAAGAAGATAAAAGGTTGAGGAATCTTCCGTTAAGGTAAATAGCTGTTCTTAAATCTTTGTGTTCTGCCAGAAACCGTGCAGTTGACGTTGACATTCCGAAATCACAAAATATGCCGATGATGGCTGCAATGGATAAGCCTAAGGATACAATGCCATATTGGGATGGCCCAAGACTTCTAGCAACGTATATCAGCAGTAAACCACTGATTATTACTTTTGAGAAATTCGCTAGTATGTTAAATAACGTGTGGCTTGATATGTGACTCGCTATGGCGCCACGGTTCATCTTTTGAGTTTCTTCTTCAATGCGACGATGTCATTCTTTACCAATGACACGAGATGCAACAATCTACTGACACTGCTCTTTTCGTCTTTCTTTTCTTCTTTGACATATTCGATCGTAAAGACGAGTAATATGTTTACTGCAAATGAGGCAATAAAAACTAGAATTACGATGATGCCTCTTTTGGGAAATGACTTACGTTCTGGCGGCGTGGCATAATCAAGGATCTCGACAGTTGGCGTGTCTTTTACCTCCATTATTTTGGCGTGTTCATATTGCTGCATTAAGAGTTCATATATTGCAGCTTGGACTGTCACGTCTCTGAAAAGGCGTGCGTATTCGAGTGAAACATCGGGAAGTTGTGAGAACGGGATCGAAAAGCCGACACCAAATTCATTCTGGTCTTTACTTTTGCTGTCACCGATTTCTATTTTCGCGAGTTGCTTCCGCAATTCCCTTAATTCCTTGTTGATGTTATACAGGTACGGATTGTCGACTCGCGAGGAAGATGCAATAGCCCCTCTCTTCACCTCGAGGAGGATTATTTGGCTTTTTAGTTGAGCGATTGTTTCAATAGCACTATGTATTTCGGTATCAAGGGCGATCGTGCGGTGCTTTTCTTGAAAACTTCTCAAACCTTCTTCAGCAATAGCCAGGGAATCTTCGCTTTCTTTCAACCTTTCTTCGATGAATATACGATATTTTCTGCCCGCCGTCATTGAGGTTTGATTATTGAATTTGTCAAGTTCGTTAATGTATGTATTTGCGATGTCTGCGGCAAGATTCTTGTCTTTATAGGTGACGGCCACTGATATAATACCTTCTGGAGTAACAGTGATTTGTGTTATTTCTTCCAGAATTTCATATGTTTGATAGTTTTTCTTGGTTTTGAACACCGTGTGAAGATCATGTTTTTTTATAACTTCCTTACGTATTCTACTACTTTTCATTATTGCGGCGTACAAATCAGAGGGCGTTGTAAACCCAGGAAGTACGGCACCAATACCAGGAATACTGCTCATGCCTCCGGGCAGGCCGCCAGCCAATAGGCTTAACATCACGTTTTGTTCAGAGCTGGGTGGTAACATCGTTGCCGTGGCAGTATATTTCTTCACCAACAAGAAACTGATTAACGTGGCTGCTAGCGTAAGAATTATCACGTTGCGGATAATGAACCTACGCCACGCTACGATTACTTCCAGGTAGTCTATGAGAGATGTCTTTTTTCTTTTCATAAATCAAAGTATATTCATTTATGTATTTGTGTCAACACGATGAATCGCAGATGCTTATGAATAGAATACGTCTGTAACCTTATTTATTCGGATGCTGTTGTATAATGTACCAATCAACAGTTCTTTTGAACCCCTCCTTCAGACTAACGGTTGGTTTGAATCCCAATTTCCTTATTTTCTCGGATCTATGGTGGGTCGTTGTGCAGAATTTCTTTATACGATTTCCCGTAATTGAAAAATTATATCCGGTAATATTGCCTAGAGAATCAAATATTCCTCCGAATCGTAATGCTAGCCAAAGGGGTAGACTACGTTTTGGAATACTAATTTTCGCATTTTCCGCAATTGTTTTAACAATTTCTTTCACTGACATATGAGGCTCATCAGAATAGTTATATACGTGTAGGCCTGATTGAATATGCTTGATTAGAAATCTAGTTGCGTCGACTAGATTTTCGACGTAGGCCACAGATTTAATATTATTGCCGTCCCCAACCATACGAAACCTCTTGTGATAGATTTGATTGATTAAATTATATACATTCGCGTAGTTATTCGGACCAAAAACGACCGTCGGTCGGATAATGATCACTTGTCTGGATGCATTCTCTTTCTGCCAGGATTCGACGATTTTTTCGGCAGCCAGTTTGGACTTCCCATATGGAGTGTCTGGATTTGGCAATGTCTTTTCGTCAGTGGGATCTTTTTTAGTACCATATACCGCAACGCTGCTGTAAAAAACGAACTTTTTAATGCCAACCTCTGAGCAACATCTCAGGAGGTCTTTAGTACCTTTTTCATTTATTTCGAAATACTCTTCGTCAGAAATGCCAAAATCATGATGCATGGCTATTAGATGCACAACAATATCTACCGAGTTTACGGCTTCAAGCAACAAATCATGATTTCTTATGTCGCCGGTAATACACTCAAAACTTTTGTCTGCCATGCATCTACTGTCAAAACCGCGAACCTCAAAGTCATCCTTCGCAAGTCTTTCGCATAATAGTGATCCAATAAACCCACTGCTACCCGTCACCAAAATCTTCATCATAGCTCCTTTTTCCGCTGATTCTTTGTGCACTTCGGGAAATACTGGCTGATTATTTTAGCGAAATCATGACCGATGTCAACAATGATACTGGATCTGATATCGTTATTGTGGGTGAGATTAAAGAAAGTTTTCTGTAAGTATGCTTAGATACATATTTGCTAATTCGTCACGATTGTGACATTTCTCCACATATTCTCTTCCCTTACGACCCAGTTCGACACATTTCTTTTTGTCGTCACGAAGCTTCAATATTGCGCCTGCGAGTTGACCTACGTTTTCGGGTTCCACGTAAATACCCGCTTTTGCAGTCTCAAGAATTTCACGAGCTTCTCCGTCTACACTCAATATTATTGGTTTAGCCATTGCCATGATTTCGAAGATTTTTGATGGAATCACGGATTTAAAGAGAGGATCTTTCTTCAACGGCACTAAGCAAACGTCGGATGCGGCATAAAAGAAGGGTGTTTTCTCTTTGGGTTGTTTTCCCAGGAAGGAGACGTTGTCTATGTTTCTCTTTTCCTTATCGTGAACAAGAGATTCACGTAATGCACCAGAGCCGACTATCAGAAAAATGATGTCGTGCGCAGAACGTAATTTCTGAGCAACATCCAATACTTGATACAAAGCATGAGCCATGCCAATTGTTCCTATGTATGAAACGACGAATTTATTATTCAATTTCAGCTCTTTTCTTATTGCTCGTCCGCTGATAGTGGGATCATAGAAATCCAGGTCAACACCATTTTTGACTACATAGATTTTTCTTTTGGGGATGCCTTTCTTCGCGATGATTTCCTTGAATGATTCGGTGACGACAACTATGCATTTTGCCTTTTCGTACAACCACATTTCCAGCTTTTCAAAGACCTTTATCAGATTTCTATTATTGAAAGCCTCCACGGCAATAATCGATTCTGGCCAGAGATCGCGGACTTCCATAATGAAAGGCAAATGCTTCAACCGACTGAGAATGTACCCACCTATGGCACAGAAGAATTGGGGGCTAGTAGCGATAACAATATCTCCTTCCCTGACAAGCAGC
The DNA here is from genome assembly GCA_001303785.1 of Caldifarciminota bacterium SM23_42. Lineage (GTDB taxonomy): Bacteria > Hydrothermota > Tepidihabitantia > SM23-42 > SM23-42 > SM23-42. The sequence goes on from LJUJ01000029.1 coordinate 13,619, forward strand.
GCGCCGAGCATTGAGAAAAGCATGAACGTAATGAAATTCAGTGTTCTTCTAATTATACCTTTGTTAGGAGTAATAAAGGTCCAAACACGCAATATACGGATGCCACCAATCTCCTCCCATTGATACAGCCGGTTCTTATACCCTTGATACACGATACCATCCGGCGTATTAGGAACTCCGGTAATTACTGTCACACGGTAACCTTTTGCAGCCCAACGTGTGCAATTATCAAAAGTTCGACTCGCTGGTGCGTTGACCTCTGGAGGAAAATAGTGAGTTAGGAAGATAATATGCATCTCAGACTGGATTGGTATGCGGCACGAATACTCTGGAGGTTTGAAATTGGGAATATGGTGAAGTATAGATATGATACGGTTGCTTAAACATGAGTCGGTGCTTTACGTATGGCTGCATCTTGACGAACCGCATGTCTGATTCTAGCGATTTTAAATGTCAAGTCAACAGAATTTTGTTTCTTTTCGGCGGAACTTGGAGTTAATTTACATCTTTATTGACTTTTAATTAATACTATTTATAATACCTCAATGCATGATCGAATCAACATCTTCGAGGAAGATTTCTGGTCAATAAATGATGCGTTGACTCGACTCCTGCAGGGCACCCATGCCAAGACAATACTGCTCATAGACCGTGAGGGACAACTCATTACCTCGACTGGCGACACCAGCAAGATGGATACCTCTTCATTTGCCACGCTTTCGGCTGCTGATTTTGCGGCCACAAGCCAACTCGCGTCACTCATTGGTGAAAAAGAATTTTCCACACTCTTTCACCAAGGGGAGAAGGAAAACATCTATGTGAGCTTGGTCGCAGGGCGTGTGATTCTTGCGGTGATATTTGACAAGCGGACAACGCTTGGTCTGGTAAGGGTCAAAACCAAAAACACGGTTAGTGAGCTTGAGAATACCTTTCAGGAAATATTCAGTAAGGTTGAAAAGGAAACCGAGCCTAAGAAGGATATTGACGATGAATTCACACGCATGGCTGAAGAAGAGATCGATAAACTCTTTGGAACTTGAAAAAACTACGGAACTTATCGGAAGTCTGATGTTTGTGATTTTGAAATAAGGAACTATGGCGTTAATCAACTATGCATCGCGGGAAATAAATTCAAAGATAGTTTATTATGGCCCAGGTTTGGGCGGAAAAACAACGAATATCAAGTATGTGTATTCAAAACTGAATCCTTCGATAAAGGGGAAACTCATAAGTCTTGCAACCGAACTCGATCGTACACTGTTTTTTGACTTCCTCCCGGTTGATCTCGGAACCATAAAAGGGTTCAATACCAGGTTTCACCTCTACACGGTTCCCGGCCAGGTTTTCTACAACGCCTCTCGAAAGCTTATCCTCAAAGGCGTGGACGGTATAGTATTTGTTGCCGACTCCCAAATTGAGCGTTTTGATGAGAATATCGAGTCATTTGATAACCTTCAGGATAACCTGAAGGCGCATAATCTTTCTTTGGAGAAAGTGCCGCTTGTTATGCAATACAATAAGCGGGATCTTCCAAACATAACATCGGTTGAGGAGTTGCAAAACATTCTAAATCCTCGGAATGAGTATTGTTTCTTCGAGGCAGTTGCTACTCAGGGAATAGGTGTTTTTGAGTCTTTGAAGGAGATCTGTAAGCAGGTTCTCAAGGCATTAGCTTAATATGTTCGGACACCGGCCTTTTAGGAACTAGTTGTGTCGAATGTCTGTAGTCGGTGCAACCGGATGATCCAGCCAGGTGATCTATTCTACAGTCTCTTGATAAAAGTCCTTGCAGACTTTGATGGTATTATAAAAATCAAGGATGAAAAGGTCGATTGGTCTGAGGAATTCGAAAAGTTGAAATCCTATCCCGAGGATTTGGTAAGCGAAGAGGTGTACAAGGAATTCCAGTTTCTCTTGTGCCCGCGATGCAAAGAGATATATTGTGCAAACCCGCTGAGCTTGCCCCTGGGAGAATCAGGCAATGGTGATTGAGGCAGATGCGTAAGACTTAAGTCTAAGAAGGGGGGTCATGAACTTCATTCATTTACACAATCACACTGAGTACTCCTTACTCGACGGTGCAATGAAGATAGATCGGCTTACCGAACGCGCGGTAAAGTATGAGATGCCAGCCCTAGCAATAACGGACCATGGCAATCTCTTTGGTGCGATCAAGTTCTATAAGAGTGCCCGCAAAAAGGGTATCAAACCGATCATCGGTATTGAAACATACGTAGCACCCAAATCCCGGCTTGACCAGTCTAGGGATGTACGCATACCTGAGAGTTCCTTTCATCTGACCCTATTATGTGAGAATGAAATCGGATACAAGAATTTGATAAAACTCTCTTCGGCCGCGTATCTCGAGGGTTTCTACTACAAGCCTCGAATCGATAAAGAGATTCTTGCTCAACATCACAAGGGTTTGATTGGTCTATCTGGTTGTTTCAAGGGTGAGGTTCCTTACCGCATCGCCATGGGTGATCTGGATGGCGCGAGGAAAGCGCTCGGTGAATACATAGACATATTTGGTCAGGACAACTTCCATCTGGAAATGATGAGACTCGGCATGCGCACCGAGGAAAAAGTCAACAATGAATTGATTAAGCTCGCACACGAATTCGATGTTCCCATTGTCGCCACGAATGATTGTCACTATCTGGATGAGGACGATTATAGAGCGCACGATGTTCTTCTATGCATTGGCACTAAGAAGACCCTATCCGACCGCGAGCGGCTTAAGTTTGAGAGTCATCAAGTATACTTCAGGTCTCCGCAAGAGATGGCTCGGTTATTCGAAGACTTGCCAGAAGCGATATCGAATACCGCGTTGATTGCCGAGCGCTGCAACTTGCTGATCGATACATCAGGTAAGGATGTGAAGCTGCCGAGTTTCCCCAGACCTGAGGGGTTTGAGACCGACTATGATTATCTGAAATACCTCACCTTGGAGGGCATGAGCAAGCGCTTTAGTCGAACCACTCAGGGTATGGAAGATAGGTTGAATTACGAGTTGAATATCATAAAGAAAATGGGTTTGTCTGGCTATTTTCTCATCGTCCGCGAGATCGTTGAATTCGCTCGGCAGCAGGGTATTCCGGTTGGCCCGGGCCGTGGGTCTGCAGTCGGGAGTCTGGCTCTATATTCTCTGGGCATAACCGACATCGATCCACTTCAATACAACTTAATATTCGAACGTTTTCTAAACCCGGAAAGAGTGAGTCTCCCTGACGTCGATGCAGATTTCGGTGACACAAGGCGCGATGAAATAATCAACTTCATCAAGAAGAGATACGGTGAGAAAAACGTTACCCAGGTCATTACTTTCGGTACAATGCAGGCCCGAGCTGTGCTTAGGGATGTTGGTCGGGTCATGGGCATCCCGTATAATGAAATCGACCGGTTAGCAAAGATGATTCCATTTCATTCAAGCATTGATGAGGCAATTGCGAACATAAAAGAATTGGATAATCTAGTACAATCCAAGGAGGAATATCAAGAGCTCTTTGATATCGCCAAGAAACTTGAGGGTCTTGCTCGCCATCCAGCAACCCATGCCGCCGGGGTCGTCATAACCCCTAAGGAATTGGTTGAATATGTACCGCTTTTCAAGAGTCCGGAACGCGGGGAAATATCTACGCAGTACGCAAAGAACTCTTTGGAAGACATCGGGGTCATAAAAATGGATATTCTGGGGTTGCGTACCCTTACGGTCATTGATACAACCTTGCGCATGATCGGCCGTCAGATCAGTGATATTCCCATCTATGACAAAGACACCTATGATATGCTTAAACGCGCTGAAACAGTAGGTGTATTCCAGTTGGAGAGTCACGGGATGCAGGATATCGTGAGAAACTTTCAACCGGCTTGCTTTGAAGATATCATCGCGGTTATTGCATTGTACCGCCCAGGCCCAATGGCCAACGTGAATCTCCAGAAGATGATCGAAAACAAGAAGGATTCATCAAAGATCGAATATCTACACCCCTGGCTAGAGCCAATTCTCAAGGAAACCTATGGAATGATTGTCTATCAGGAGCAGGTAATTCAGATTGCCTCGCGCATCGCGGGGTTTTCCTTAGCCGAGGCAGACATGTTGCGTCGAGCAATGGGTAAGAAAATTGCCGAGTTGATGGTTGAAAATCGCGAGAAATTCATTGCTGGCGCCGAGAAGAATGGGGTATCAGGCGAGCTTGCCGACGAAATATTCAAGAAGTTGGTACCTTTTGCCGGTTACGGTTTTAACAAATCCCATGCCGCAGCCTATGCCGCGTTAGCTAATCAGACAGCCTTTCTGAAATGCCACTATCCGCTTGAGTTCATGATCTCTTCTATGAATAGTGAAATAAGTGACACAAACCGCTTATGGGTGTTGATACGCGAAGCCCGGAGAATGGAGTTGGAGATTCTCCCGCCAGACATAAATGCCAGTGATTATGAGTTTAAAAAAGAGGGTATAGGTATTAGATACGGCCTCGGAGCACTCAAGAATCTTGGTCGGCCGATTGTGGAGTCAATTGCGAATGAGAGAAAACGTGGTCCATATAAATCGTTTTTCGATTTTCAGGCACGGGCCAAAGGTTTGAATAGGAAATCACTGGAATCGTTGATCAAAGCCGGTACCTTTAAGGAATTTGAACCAGATGTCGACAAGTTATTATCTATGGCACATAAAGGTAGAGAATATATGGGAACCCAAGGAGGCCTATTTGAGACTGAGAAAGTGGATGAGAACACGGTGTCTGGTAAACCCTCACAAGAAAAGGTTATATATGAAAAAGAAGCCTTTGGGTTCTATTTTTCAGAACATCCCCTGGAAAGATACCAGGAGGAATTTTCGGCCCTTGGATTAAAACCAATAAGCCAACTGGGTACTGTGGAAAACGGTGAAATAGTGGCGATTGGGGGTATTCTGAATGCAAAGAAGATTAAAAGGGATAAGAACGGCCGCAACTATGCAATTGTCAACATGGCAGACCTGGAAAGTGCGATTGATGTGTTCGTCTTTTCGGATTATTTTGAACGATTTTCTCCCCTTTTGAAGATTGATAACCCATTGATTGTTAAAGGCAGAATATCTGGAGAGGAAGATAGAAAAAGCATAAGGGCAGATGAGATAATATCGCTTAAGGACGCATGGAAGTACTACAAGAAGATATTTCTTAATTTTGATGGACATAGCGTCAACGAAGATGTTCTTAAACAAGTTTGTGATTTGATTAATGGAAGTAAGGGCAATTGTGAGGTATGGATTAAAGTAAACAATGACAAAGAATCGAAGAAATTCCGCTCTCGAACCATGAAAATAAGCCCTGATGCCGAGATGCTTGGTAAAATCAAGAATATCTTGGGGAACGAGGGATTGAAGATTTATGGTAAGATATAGCCGGTTAGAAGGCATGTACGGACCATCTGAGGAGGCAATATGGCACTACTCCTGATGCTTTTGAGCTTATATTATGTTGATCAACCCTTTCCAAAGGCTCCTGAACATGGTGTTTTTGACCTCGAGCTGCGCTTTGGTCCTGGCGGCGCAATACTCGGGTATTTCAATATCGGTGTCTGGGACCGACTGGGTTTTGGTCTGAGTTATGGAGGGTCGAACCTAATCGGCGCCGGCGATCCTGAATTCTATAGCCAACCCGGCGTGCAGATCAGGTTGCTGGCTATTGAGGAGGGCTTTTTCTATCCCTCGCTATACTTTGGCTTTGACAATCAAGGATATGGCGACTATAATGATCGGTACGAAATCATGTCAAAAGGCGTATACTGCCAGATTGGTAAGACTTTTAGCTCGGCCAACGTGGAATTTGTCCCCAGCCTTGGTCTGAACTATTGTCTTGAATCAGACAATCGGTTCGACATGTTTGCCGGTTTGAAGATGCAATTCGGGACGTTCAGTGCACTTTTGGTCGATTATGCGCCGAATTTCGACGATGATCTTGATCAAGATAAGGGCTATCTGAATGTCAGCCTGCGGTTGATCTTTTACGGCGAAATCTTCTTTGAAATAGCACTTCGCGACTTGTTGGATAATAGTGCAGCTGATCAGCAGCTAAATCGAATGATAAAGCTGGGGTTTGAGCAGAGTTTCTAGATGTTTCACGTGAAACATTGGTGAATCAGTATGAATTATTGCCAATTGATGACGATGACTACCAACAATGGCAGGTCAAATCAAGGAGGTTTTTATGGTCAAGGAGCTTAGCGATAACGACTTCCATCAGGAAGTGGATAAATCGAATTTACCGTATCTCGTTGATTTTTGGGCAATATGGTGTCCACCCTGCGCAATGGTGGCGCCAATTCTCGAAGAAATATCCAAGGAGTATGATGGTAAGATAAAGATTGGAAAAGTAAATGTGGATAACGAAATAAAGACTGCGAATGAATATGTAATTCAGAATATCCCAACCATGATCGTATTCAAGCAAGGCAAGGAGATTGAAAGAATAATCGGTGCACTGCCAAAGGAACAAATCGTTAAAAAGTTAGAAAAACACATAACAGAATAAAGGAGTTAACCGATGAGAAACACATTGAAATGGTGCCTCATTTTAGGAATCGTGGTGCTCGCCTGTGGTTCAAAGAACCAGGCAAAACAATCCGGTACGACGGATTTCTCACTTTTTTCCCTTGATGGAACAGAATACAGGCTGTCCGAACTAAAGGGTCAGGTTGTGATCGTTGATTTTTGGGCTACGTGGTGTCCTCCCTGTAGGAATAGCATACCAACGTTCGCCAGATTGTACGACAAATATCATGAACAGGGTTTTACAATATTGGGTATTGGCCTTGATGACGAGCAAGCCCTGGTTAAGTTTAAGGAACAGATGAGAATACCCTATCCGATTCTAATTGGAAATAAGGAAATCGCAAAAGCTTATGAGGTCACAGGAATTCCTAAGACGATTTTTATTGATAAGCAAGGTAGAATCAGGAAAACACAGACTGGATTTGCACCGGAACTGGAAGCTCCCTTTGATGCGCTGGTCGATTCGTTGCTCAAGGAGTAGATCGAATCAGTCTGGAGAACAACATGGTGAAATTGACTTTAACTAAGGGTCTTCAGTTCATCGCCGAAGATGCCCGTAATAACAGAATTGTCGTTGATACGAACACAGAATTTGGCGGTTTTGACCAGGGATTTAGACCGATGGACCTTCTATTGGTATCCCTGGCTGGTTGTATGGGTATGGATATTGTTGGAATCCTTCAAAAAAAAGGTGGCAAGATTGGCGCTTTTAGCATTGACGTCGAGGGTGCAAAGGCCGACGACCACCCGCATAAATTTACGAAGATCACCGTAAAATTTAAGTGTGAGGGTGATTACCGACGCGAAGACTTACTTCGGTCTTTCGAGCTATCGCGAGACAAGTACTGCTCAGTCATCGGAACTCTGAGCGACAAGCCAGAACTTAAGTTTGTAGTTTAGTTAAGCTAATCCACCTTCACTATCTTTATCAGATAATCTCCAGTTTCTTCTGCCAGACAACAAAAGTAGAGACCAGCCGGTACTTCGTTACCGGCGTTGTCATTACCATCCCACCTTACTGACGACTGCTGGCTAATACCAACCCGGTACCTTGGGAAATCTTTCACCAGTTGACCAATGCTGTTGTAGATCTTGAGTCCTGATTTTTCATCTGGGGTATGACGCAATCGGTCGGTTATCAGATATTTGATATCGGTCATCTGTGAAAAAGGGTTGGGTTGGGCAAATGCGGTCATAATTTGAGCTTGTTGGGTTTCTCGGATTCCGATCGGATAGCCAAAATCTGCGAAATAGATGCTGTAAGGAACACTATCCCCTTGCGTCCAAACGAGATATGCACCACATGTGTTCGGATATCGTACTGATTCTTGAATATTGAAAAAATCTCGCAAGTAGTAATCTGTCCAACCCGCCATGAAGTAGTATAACTGACAGTATACATCTGCCTGTCCAGCTGAATCTTCTTGCCAGAAAAGATAACTCCAAGTAGAACCGACAGTCGAAATGACTGGATAGGTTGACCTGCCCGGGGTCGAGAGGCC
>LJUJ01000011.1 GCA_001303785.1 Caldifarciminota bacterium SM23_42
TATTACGGACAGGAATACCAGGGAGAATATTATTTTACCGTGCGTATACACAAAGACAATTTAAGGACAAAAGAGAAAATGTTGATCCAGCAATATGTGCCAGCGCAGTATTTCGAAACCGAAAAATTCGGCAAGATAGATATTCAGCCCGAAAAAGAGAGAAAATTCGCTTTTCCATATCAGATTCTGTACATGGTTTTGTATGTTATTCCCTACTTATTCTATTCAAACAAGAAGGCTCGGGACACCGAAGGTGCGTACAGTGACGTCGCCAGCCTACGGTGGCTCAAAGACGATTGGGTTCCGCCTAAGATTCAAATCGCAACCTTCAGAAAATCGGGTAAGGTGGCGAAGCTTGACCTGATCGAGGCTGCATTTTTCCTCGACTATCCGGTTAACAAGATATTGACGATACTGGCCTCGAAACTTGAGGAAAGCGGTGTAATCCAGGTCACTGCCAGAGATCCCTTGAAGATAAAAGTACTGCAGAAAACCACCAATCTGCGCTACCACGAATCGGCATTTCTCGATGCGATAAAAACCGACGGCTCTATGAATGATGCGGCTCTGAAATCCATGATAAACCAGGTGGTTGAGAAGGTTTCCGTACAAGCATGGGATTGTGATCTGGCAGCTACAAAGGCATACTATACCGAGAAGTTCGGCGCGCCATCTTCGGAAAAACCTGTTGATAAAGAGTACAACAAAGGCGAGTACTACGACTATCTGATGGATCGTGAATTCCAGAGGCGACGATACTACAGTGATATGGAAAAAGGATTTGTAGTGTATGGGGAATCAATCAGAAGTTACTCTGCGTTTGTGCGGTCAGACGCCTGCCACAGTGCCTGCTACGTGCACACCGCTTGTCATGATGCTTGTCACTCAGCCTGCCATTCGGCCTGTCATTCGGCGTGTCACTCAGCTTGCCATTCAGCCTGTCACTCGGCCTGCGTGAGCGGAGGAGCACACTAGTGTACAAGTACCTAAAAATAAAAAAACCTAAATGCCTAAAATGGAAAAATGTCTAAATCCGCCTGAGGCGGACAAAATACCTAAATACCTAAAAGACAAAAAGGCGGTAGACTTTGAAGAGCTACGGATTCGAGCGTGTGATCTGCGCTGGGTCGATGAGTTTGTCAGGAAGATCAAACCATACGTTTATGTGCGCGAACTTGATCAACTGCTTATTCTCATCCCCAATCAGGCATATCGATTGAATGAATCGGGTATGAGAATGCTCGCTTTTCTCCTTGGGGGTCGCAAGATCGAAGATTTCTTGAAACTGGTTGGCGATAATGATGAGAGGCGTAGGGATATCCAATATTTCTTTTGTGACTTGAGAGCAATTATTAGTGGTTGCCTGCATGAGAATGAGGAGCGCCGGGCAATAGACTATTACGAATTCGATGGTGAGTTTAACAAGCACCCGGTGCTTTCCGAAATCGCCGTGACATATCGGTGTAATCTCAATTGCGAATTCTGCTACGTGGGTGACCGTAGTTACGATGAGTTAAACACCAGTGATATGAAGAAAGTGCTATACAAGATATACCGTGGGGCAAAGGTTCCGTCGGTTAGCTTCACGGGTGGTGAGCCTCTGTTACGACAGGATATAGTGACTTTGGTTTCGTATGCCTCGAAACTTGGTTTGTGGACAAATCTAATCACAAACGGCACGCTCCTGGATGGCGAGTGCGTTCGAGCCCTAAAACGAGCTGGTTTGTCGAGTGCCCAGGTAAGTGTTGAGGGCCCGAATCGCGAAATCCACGATGCAATAACTGGGGTACGAGGTAGTTTTGCTGCCACAATCAGAGGCATAGGATTGTTACAAAAAGCGGATATTCCAGTACACACCAATACCACAATCTCCAGACACAATCTAAACCATACTCCGGGAATAATCTCACTCGCCAAGAGACTGGGTTTGAGTAGGTTGTCGATGAATATGCTGATACCGTGTGGTACAGCCCTGGACAAGAAGGATATCTGGGTGTCCTACTCAGAGATCGGTGATCATGTTTTGGAATTGAAGCGAGCTGCGGAGAAACAGGGTATAAGATTTCTATGGTATTCCCCCTTGCCGATGTGCAAATTCAATCCTATCGCCCACGGTTTCGGTAACAAATCCTGTGCGGCGATAACTGGATTGTTGAGTATTGATCCAATGGGCAACATCATCCCGTGCTCTTCATGGCGTAGACCAGTTGGTTCGTTGCTCAGTCATGCTTTTTCTGATCTCTGGCAATCGCCGGTTCTGAATGTTTATAAGGATGTCGAATACGCGCCTGCTGAATGTCGCGACTGTTCTGAATTTGACAAGTGTAAGGGTGCGTGTCCACTATATTGGCAGGCCTGTGGAAAAAGGGAGATAGGTGAAGGCGCATAGGGTTTACGTAGTATTCGACAAAATCAATCCGCGTTTGCGTAGTATTGTATCGGTGCTCCTGATCGTCGCGGGATTTCTTTTGCAGTTAAGCACCAGAAACATACTCGCCGGCATGCCTTTCATCATATTGTGTTTGATTCTGAATTTGATAAGAAGTGTTGCCATAAAGAGAGTATCACCCAGTAAGTTGAACTGGCAGGAGGTGACTCCTGATAAGATTAAGCAGGTACTAGCTCATTGTAGAAGGATAAGAAAATTCAGGAGTCAGAATTTCGGGTGTTTCGTTGCCTTGATAATATTGATATTCGTATTAGGAAATTTCCTGTTTCCATTTCTCAAAGCGCTTTCGATTTCTTTTCCCTTAACCGCAACCATTGTCAATGCGGTCATTCTTTTTTCGGGTCTTACCTTGAGTGGCAGGAAGAGTGCCTGGATGCCTTATGCGCTGGATATCAAGGTGGAGATCGTCAATCGTATCATCGAATCTCCGGTTGTCGGAAATGACCCGAGCCTGCAGGCAATTCCGTACCTCGAAATTGGTGAAACTAAAGAGGGTTCGTTTCCTAACGACACGAGAGTCTTAATCAAGTTCAAAGAAGCACCAGAGGGTTTCATCGGGCTGCAGGGTCAAATATCGATCAATTTGGTGAAATCACAAAAATACCCGTATTTCTATGTCGTCCTTATTGCACGTCCGAGGTTTAAGCTATTTGAGAAATTCAGATTATTGAAGACCGTCTTGGATAATATTACGGTGGAGCGTAAGAAAGCCGAGGAGGTCGATGTAATTGTGTTACGTCAGCGTACTACGAAAACAGCGGGCTACCATACTGACCAAAAAACACAGGATCGTATCTTGCTGAATGGTATTAAAATAGCCAAAGGGCTGATTTGATTGCCTTGTATCGATGGCATTCTGAAGCATAAACGTATTTAGATTAGAGGTCGCTTGTAGTCAGAAGTTTCTTTATCTTCTTGTATAGTTCTGTTCTTTGTGTTGGATAATACCAGGTGTAAAAAAGGTTGTTATGGTAAAGTGGGTCAGTATTTTCATCAAATCCCGTTTTCTTGTATTCCTCGGTGTACGGAATCGGTGAGAATTCGCAAAGGTGGGGATTTATCGCGAGATCATGGCACAGCCTGATGGATTCCATGATTTCTTCGTGTTCTTGTTCAGGCATGCCGTATAGTATGTATGCGTGTATGGCACCTGAAGAAAAGCCGACGGTTTTAAGGGTTTCTACTGCCTGGATGAATTCTGTGGTTCTTACCTTACCGCCGGTCTTTTTCTGGACTCGGGGATTGGTAGTCTCTAAACTGAGATACATGGTCTTGAAGTTTGCTCGATACATCTGTTCGGCTATTTCATGATCCAAGAAGCGGCAGTGCAGACCATTAGAAGTGTGAAACTGCAGGTTCCAGTCTTCCTTGATTATTGCATCCAGTAATTTCGGCAGTTCACTGTTATAGAGCAATGCGTCGTCGAAGAAAGCTATGTTTCTGGTCTTTCCTTTGAAGTAAGACAACTGTTCGATCACATATTCGTTGGGCATAATTTGGAATTGCGGGCATAGCACTTTGGTCGCACAGTAAGTGCATTCGAAAGGACAACCCCGTGAGGTGAGAACGACTCCATAGTCTAAGGTACCATACAGAGAGAAATCGGGTGAATTTTGTTCAGGGTCGATTTTGGATTGGCGAACAAACCCTGTCTCGGCAAGCATTCCAGTGAGATGTTCCTCGGCAGGACCCTGGAGCACGATGTCGGCACCCGATTTTTCTCGGGCATGCTTCGTACAAAGACTTGCGTATATGCCGCCGAGAACGATGGGTTCCTTAGGAAAGGCGTGTTTCAATATCTGGATTGCGTCAAAAACGCCTGGATACCAGTAGGTCATGGTTGAGGTGACAAAGATTATGTCTGGATGTTCAATACGCTTAAGAACATCCGAGAAAAGCTCTTTTGGCAAACCGTAGCGTTTGTAGTAGCGTGGAACGTTCCTATAGATGCTAGGTTTCTCGATTATCTCATAAGAATACTTACCTCGTCCAAAGAGGTCAGTTTTTGTTGAAACTCTGTAATACTTGCTATTCCGGTCCATACAATCGAGTAGTGTTACTCGAAAGTTTAGGTTTTGTAGTATGCGGGCAACGATCAAGAGGCCCAGTGGCTTGTTCCAAAAATCGAATGCCTTGAAGTCGCATACCCAGGGATTTACCAATAAGGCTTTGGGACTGCGGATCATTTCAGCGCTAGGCGATCAGTATCAATTGGATATCCATGACATTCGTTCCCGTTGGCCCGATTACCAAGAGGTCGCCTGATTTCTTTAAGATTGAGTAAGAATCATGATCAGCGAGTGCCTGGGTAACATCAAGCCCCATGTTCTGTGCTCTGGAGAACGTCATGCCATCGATTATACCACCCGCGGCATCAGTTGATCCATCAATTCCGTCGGTCCCTGCGCTCAAGACGACGACTCCCTTGCGGCCGCTTATTAGTGGGGCTAGGGCTAGACAAAAATCACAATTGCGGCCTCCTCGTCCCTTGCCGGTCACCCTTACGGTCATCTCACCACCGGCAGTAATGCAGGCAGGCGTTGGCATGGGATGAGGTGATTCGACTAGTTCTTTGATTAGTGCTGCATAAATCTCGGCTACATGCCTACTCGCGCCTTCGATCATGGATGAGAGAGCGAGCGTTTCGTAACCATGATGCCCGGCTTTTGTCGCGATGGCGCGCAACACAGTGAGATTGTTGGCGATTATTATGTTTCTTGTTTTCTGAAATGCCGGATCATCAATCCCAGGTGTATCTTTAATGCAACCTTCCAGTCCTGCTCTTACCCGGGTGCGAATAGAGACCGGGGCATTCTGGAAAAGACCATATTTCTGAAGAATGTCATAAGCATCACGAAAGGTTGTTGTATCGGGTGCGGTCGGGCCGGAGGCGATGGTATCTATCCGATCACCGATGACATCGGAGATAATCAGGGAAATTATGCTTGCTGGGTAGGCGAGCTTGGCTAGTTGGCCGCCTTTGATTTGGGATAGGTGTTTGCGAATCGCATTGACTTCGATTATATCGGCGCCGCTTGTAAGAAGTGATTGGGTGATTGTTTGTATATCCGTGAGCTTGATACCTTCGCTGGGCAGAGTGCAGAGCGCGGAGCCGCCTCCGGATATTAGGCAAATGACCAAATCATCTTGGGATATATCTGTTAACATGCAGACTACTCGTTGTGCACCCTCTATACTCTTCGCGTCGGGTACAGGATGCGTCGCTTCTACAATCTGTATTTTCTCCAGGTCGACTGCGAAGCCTTGTTTCACGATTACTACACCTCCGGCGATGTGATTCTTGAGAGTGTCCTCAAGCGCACATGCCATGCTGCCCGAAACTTTGCCAAATCCTATGACCAGAATACGTCGGAATTCCTTGAGATCATACTCTATCTTCTCACCTGAAATTCCCCTCACGATTAGCGTTTCTTCATCGATGAATAAGCTATGTTGCATGACCCTGTATCCATCGCCCGCTTCGATTCCGTGCAGCAGTAGATCCTTTGCATCGGTGCGTAGCTGCTCAATAGACTTGCTGTTCATGTTGCTTTGTGTTGGCAGCGTATGTTTTTGCTCGCGGTCCAGGGAGATATGTTGCTTACGTTACCGTGTAAGTTGTTCTAGATTAGCTACTACTGACTTGAAGAAATCGTTGTTTGCAAAAACACTCGAGAACATCTTTGCGACAAGTGGTGCTGCGTCTTCGGTGTCTAGGCAGTATTGCATCTGTAAGAATCTTTTTCGGAACGTGCTCACTTTTTCTTTTGTGTTACCATTATTCGCAATCACCTCAGCGATGTAGCCAGCAAGAATCTGAAAATCATCTTCCTTCATGCCAAACCTTGTCATTTCCTGTACACCCATCCTTATGCCGCTTGCTTGGAGAAAACTCTCATCATCGGGCAGCGCCTGGTAGTTCGTTATTATGTTGTTTTTTTCCAACCTTTGAGCGAGTTCATCGCCGGTGCCGTATTTGCTCACCCTAATCACAACTTGGTGAGTTTCGGTGAAACCTTCGGCTTCGTCGCCTTCGACGTCGATGCCGGCGTCTTTCAAGGCACGTGCAAAGGCTCTTGCGTTCTTACGCACTTGGGTCTGGTAAGCATCCCTGAAATGATTCATTTCGTAGCTGGCCAGGAGCAGTGCCAGAAGTGTGCCCAAGTGATGATTGCTCGTTGAGCCCGGAAAAGCACGGCCCTTGATGTCAACCCACAAGCGCGATATTGGGCTTTCTTTACTGATATTTGATGCGATGATGCCTCGTTGAGGACCGAAGTAAGTCTTGTGGGTACTCCCGGTTACTATGTCGGCACCTTCCTTGAACGGTTCCTGTAACACGCCATAAAGACCAAGCACGTGAGCCATGTCATACATGATTACCGGTCTGGGTTTCCATTCTTTAACGGTTTTGTAGACAAAATCAACTGGTTCCTTGTGGAGAAACATGCTTTTTCCAAAAACCACAAGCTCCGGCTTTACCTGCTCGAGCAATCTACCAAGTTCATCAGTGTCAGTCTTATACAAACAATCCTTGCGCACCGGAAAGTTGATGACCCTTTCCTTCCCAGTTGCCGGGTCTTCCTCGACATAATTGAAAAGAGCGCCCATGGGCTGTGAGCTGAGATGGCCTCCTTTAGTCAATTCATTGTTCATGACTAGCCTAAGTCTACGAAACGGCTCGCCTTCCTTGCGTCCCCGGTTGACGAATTTAACCATTGCCTTGAATACAACCTCATTCGCCATCTGTCCGCTTATTGTCCTAAGTTCGATACGCGGGCACCCGAAGTATTCGGCCATTTCGGTGCGTAGGTCTTCTTCAACATCCCTAATGAAATCGATGCCCTGATAAAAGTATATTTCTTTTCCCTTCATGGTGCGGTGTTCTGCATATCTCCCCGAAGGGTCAGAGATTTCACATAATTTGACTAAAGGGCTGGGTGTGGTTTCAGAAGGAATAAGGTTGATACATTCCCTCTGACGCCAATTGTTGTTTGCTTCTATGCGCCGTGCCAAAAGTTTTATTCTATCGGTGAGTTTCTGCACAACGACCTCCAATCGTAACGCGCTTTTACTGACGCACTCATCCGCCTGAATCTAAGTCTATTCTATAAACATAGACTGTCAAGGGTATAGCTCTTATTGACTTTTCAAGGGTTTTGTATAGAATTAGCTGGCTATGAAACTGGCAGTAGTTGGTTTACAATGGGGCGATGAAGGCAAGGGTAAGATCGTCGATTACCTTGCCAAGGATTTTGATGTAAACGCCCGTTATCAGGGTGGCGCCAATGCTGGTCATACCGTGCGCTACAAGGGCGAGAAAGTAATATTCCATCAGATCCCGTGCGGGGTATTACATCAAAACATAACCGGAATCATCGGCGCAGGTTGTGTATTGGATCCTAGAGTTTTACTTGAAGAAATCGAGAATCTGAACAAGTATGACAGTGAAGTTAAAACACGGATTAAGTTGTCGAAATTCTGCCATCTCATTATGCCTTACCATATCCTTATCGATGAAATTAGGGAGGGCACAAAGCAGGCAATCGGTACGACCAAGCGCGGTATTGGTGTTGCTTACGAAGACAAATATGCACGAAGTGGAATAAGAATTGGTGATTTGTATAACATCGATATTTTTGAAAAGAAGCTAAGTCTGAATATTTCAAGAAAGAATTTGCTGTTGATGGATGTCTATCATGCAGAACCGCTTTCCGAGTCGGAAATTTGCGATCTTTATTTGAAGTATGCAGAGAGATTAAATCATATGGTTGTGGATGATGCAAGATTTTTGAACGAAGCGATTGTTTCTGGGAAGAATATTCTCTTCGAAGGTGCGCAGGGGGCACTTCTGGATATTGATTTTGGTACATACCCGTATGTGACTGCATCACACACCATAACCGCAAGCGTAGGTATTGGCCTTGGTATCCCTCCTTATAATATCGAGCAAGTGCTTGGTGTTGCTAAGGCCTATACGACGAGGGTTGGTCAGGGACCATTTCCAAGCGAGGATAGCGGAGAGCTGGGCAGGGTGCTAAGGGAATCCGGCGCCGAATTTGGCTCGACGACTGGCAGACCCCGGCGTTGTGGGTCTTTTGATGCAGCGCTTGTCAGGTACGCGGCACGCATCAACGGCGTAAAAGAAATGGTTTTGACAAAATTGGATGTCTTGTCTGGTCTTGATAAGATAAGGATCGCAACCGGCTATGAAAATGCTGATGAATTTGACCCCTTTGTTACCGACCGCCTGAGGCCAAAGTACATTGAGGTGAATGGTTTTCAGGAGAACGTATCGGGCGCGCGCTCGCCTGATGATTTGCCCAGTAAAGCCAAAGATTACATAAAAGCAATTGAAGAATACACGGGGCTGAAGATTAGGTATGTTTCGGTCGGGCCAGAGCGTGAGGCTATTGTCAGAATGTAGTTTCCCTTTCAAAGTCTGAACCAAACTGCGTAACATCTACCAAAAGCAAGACTGGAAACGCACTGAGCGCATTCGCCCGCTTCAATTTTTAATTTTCCTCTTGATTTTTTTAGATATATATATATATTTATGTTAATGAACACATCAGAGGGGCGAGTGTGGGCAGAAATCTCGCTTGATCGCCTGAAAGATAACTGCAAAATCATACAAAAAGCGGTTGGTTCAGCTAAGATTATGGCGGCAATAAAGGCCGATGCATATGGCCATGGTGCGATTGAAGTCGCGCGTGTATTAGAATCAGAGGGTATTGATATATTTGGTGTGGCCGGTGTGGAGGAGGGTATTGAACTAAGAGCGGCGGGCATCAAATCGAAGATACTTGTTTTGAGCCCGATTCTCTATAGTCAGATCGATGCGATCCTGCGTTATGACATCATACCAACAATAAGTGAACTAGGATTCTTCGAAGTTTTGGATGAGAGGTTGAGAAAGCTGGCTCGGCCATTTCCTGTCCATATTGAAATCGATACGGGTATGACAAGAACTGGATTTCCACTTGAACAGGCAGCGGAAGCTGTGGAGAAGATTAATGCATCGCCGCGTATCATGATTGAGGGTATATTTTCACACTTCCCTCTTGCTGATGCCAATGGTTCATTCACACAGAAGCAGATTGAGAAATTTGATGGACTGATCGACGATTTGAGGCGGCGTAAGAGCGACATTGGGTTGGTACACCTGGCAAATTCCTCTGGTATCTTTAGATGGCCGGATTCGCACTACCATCTTGTTCGCCCTGGTATTGCGCTTTATGGCTTGAGGTCTTCACAGAGCATTACTTATCAGGGTGACTTCAAACCGGTAATGGCACTTAAATCGCGAGTCGTCAACATTCGCCTCGTAGAGGCAAAGACACCAGTCAGCTATGGGCATACCTTCTTGACGAAACGGCAAAGCAAAATTGCTACAGTAAGTGTTGGTTATGGTGATGGCTATCCACGGCTCCTTTCCAATAAGGGAGAAGTGCTTATCCACTCAAAGCGTGCCCCAATAGTTGGTACGGTGTGTATGGATCTCATTATGGTTGATATCACCAATGTTCCGCATGTAAAGATTGGAGATGTCGCGACACTATTTGGCCGAGATGGCGAATCAACGATTTCGGCTGAAGAATGTGCAGAAAAGGCAAACACGATTGTCTATGAGATAACTTCGGGTATTGGACCGAGGGTGGCGCGTGTATTTAAATTGGACAATCAGATAGTCAAAATCAGAACCCTTCTAGGGAGATGGGGTAATGGTGGGTGCTAGTGTGAGGGGAAAAAGATTTCGCACCCTGAATTATTGGTTAGGTGTTTTACGTCAAGATGACATTTGCAACGAAAAGTTAGAGTTTGACAAATCTTTACCGCAATAAGGAGGAAGGCATGAAAAAATTGGTGATACTGTTGGTGTTTGTCTCGGTGTTTGCGCAGGAGACAACACATGCAGTCAAAGAAGACGATACATTGTGGGACATCGCAGGTTTTTATTATCAGAATCCCTTTCTGTGGCCGTTCATCTGGCGTGCTAACTTGACAGAGATAGCAGATCCTCATTGGATTTATCCGGAACAGGTTTTTGTGATACCACCTTCGCCTGAGGAGATGCTCGCTGAAGTTCCAGAACCTGAAGAAGCCGTGGCTTATGTACCGGAGGAAGTTACCCCTATACCATCGGCTGTGGAGCCCAAGACGGAGGCAGTTTCGGTTGTGAAACCTGAGGAAAGAATCTGGAGTGAAGAAATGATTCATCGCGCTGGGTTCGTAGTTGATCAGGACATGCCGTATTGGGGGAAGATCATCGGAAGTGAACCACGCGGCGAGAAATTCATAACCACGCATAAACTGGTCTATATTGACCGTGCAGCAGACGTCGAAGTCGGTGACAAGTTGACAATCTTCCGATCGGGTAATGTCCTTACGCATCCGAAAACGGGAAAGAGACTGGGCAAGGAGATCCTTGTGCTCGGAAAAGCAGAGGTTCTTGCAGTGGGTGAAGATGGATCCCGCTGTAAGGTCATTGCCTCATACGACGTAATAAAGATGGGCGATTTCGTTACTCCATATGAACCAGTGTTGGCGCCCGAGAAGGTTGAATTGATTCCGACCACCCGAGAGGTTGAAGGTTATGTTGTTGATGTGAGGCCAAAAGAGAGAATGACGCCGCCCCATGTTTTCACATACATTGACCAGGGCGAGGACGCCGGGATTGCAGTCGGTGACGTTTTCGATGTCTACATGGAACCCGAGATTGGCGGCAAACAAATGCCGGATTTCGATTTTGCGTCGGTACAGGTCATTAGCGTATTCAGAGAAGTTTCAGTCGGATTGCTGCTGGCTAAGGGGTCTCACGTCTGGGTCGAGAGAGGCGAGAAATGCCGACTCGCTTCGGAGGCGAGGTGAAAGAGAAGGACGTACTTAGCCAAGTATATCTGTTCCGTGAGTTGAAACCTAGTGAGATGGAAAGGCTTCTCTCGATATCGAAAGAGAAGAAAGTAAAGAAAGACGAAGTGGTATTTAAGGAAGGCGATATTGGTGATGCGTTCTACTTGATAGTCGCGGGAAGCGTGAGGATATCGACGCTGGTGCCGGGTGTTGGTGAGGAGGCATTGACGATATTGAAAGCGGGAGAGTACTTCGGTGAGATGGCTTTGATTGATGACGCGCCGCGCTCTGCCTCGGCAATCGCCAATGAAGATACGATGCTTTTGTTCATGGGAAAAGATGATTTTCGGAGATTGCTTGAACAGCAAACCGATATTGCCTATAAGCTGCTATGGGTTTTCACCAAGACCCTTTCGGCACGCCTACGGAAGACAGATGAACAGCTAAAGAGTATTTTCTCGATCGCCAAGACTTTTTGATTTTTGAAGACTTAATTCTGAATAGAAATGGAGAACACATGGGTAAGGTCTTGATATTGGTTTTTGCCTTGTCTTTGGTTATCGAAAGAGTGACTGATAAGATACTATACCTCGTACCTGCCCGGCCCAGGAAGATATATGCTTGGATTGTCAGCACAGCATTAGGCTTGCTCATAAGCTTTGTCTTTCGCTTCGGCATCATGAAGGAATTGGGCCTCGTGACCGGCTTGGAAATAGCGTGTTGGCTCGATTACCTCGTTACAGGCATTCTCTTGGCTTCGGGAAGTGAGCCAGTTCATTCGATAATCGATGCGCTCGCGTTTAAGAAGGAGGAACTGCAGAAGAGGGTAAAAGGTGTTTGATATATTTAATGTAAAGGATCCCGAAAAAGCACTGCAGAAAGCACAAGAATACATCAGAGAGGGCAGAAAGGATGCTGCAATAAGAGTTCTCGAAGGTAACCTCACCGATGGTAATGAGTCTTTTGATCTTTTCCAAGAACTAGCCCGCCTGTACTACGATGTCGAAGAGCGTGGACGTGCGATCAATCTCCTGCGTCGCCTTCATGGTATCGTGCCGTCCCGGACTGATGAAATAGTCGCCCAGGTGTCTGAGTTATACTATCGTCATACGTCGATAGACGCCGGCGAATTTCTTATTCAATTGTACACCGCACAACAGAAATATGATGAGATCAGTAAGGTGCTATTGGCGCTCAAGGAACACGAGATAAAGTTACTCGTAAAAAAATACGACAAAATAAAACAGAACCTGGAAGGCAAGAAAGTCCTTCTAAAACAAGATTTCCAGAACACTATTATCCTTGCGTCCATGCATTTCTATTTGGGCGCTGGTGAAGAAGCGGCGGCGATAATCGAATCAATAAGTGATGTCGATGTATTCAGAAAACCTCTGCTCAATTGGGCACGCATAATTGGCCGAGAGCGGTATAATGACGCACATGCCGCTTTGATGTTGCTCAAAGTACAACTGGCGAACGGTGCTTTTGATGATGCACTAACACAGGCACAGCGGATCTTTGAAAAATTCCCGGATGAATCTGAGGTGCTCATCGATATCATGTCGTCAGCCAAGCCGCCTGCGGAAATTCAACCGGCATTTACGCAAATGTTGACCGATTTATACATAACTAAAGGTGATCTTGATACATCGGTTGAGCAACTGCAACAGATGTTGGATGAGAATACAAAAGGTATCGACGCGGTAATCAAGGATCTGAGAAAATTAGAGGTGGTTAACCCTAAGGATCTTAAAATACTTTACACCCTAGCTGATGCTTATATGCGGGCAAAGAGAATTCCATTGGCGATAAGTGAATTGGATAAGATATACGAAATCGACAACAGCCAATATGAAGAAGTGCTTAAACGCTATAAGAAGGCGTTCGAACAGAAGCAGAATGATCCATTTGTTATCCAGGGCTTGGTGACGTTATACCTGAAAAACGACGACATAAAGGCAGCCGTAGACACGATCGAGTCGGTGTACAGATTGGATCCAGGTCTTCTGAATGAGTATATTCTAAATCTCAACACAATTCTGGACAAGGATTTTGATAATACAAAAGCGCTTTACTTACTCGGACAATGCTATGCGCGTAAAGGCGACCGCGAGAGCGCTCTGCTTATATTTCAGAGGTTAATGGATAAGGGAGAATACGAGCGTGTAAACGAGGCAGCCACGGAAATCAGCGTAGCAAATCCGGAGGATGTTGATTATGTGAACCTGCGTGCGAATAGTGCGGTCATGGTTGGTGAGATAGATAAGGCCCTGCAGTTTGTTACCGATTACTTGAAATTGGAGCCGGAAAGATTGTTCCACCTGCTTCCCTCATTCGATCTTATTCTCAGCAAGAAACCACAGCTTTTTGCTAAGATCGAACCTCTTTACAAGAAGTATAAAAAAGAAGACCCTTTTGTGGCTGAATTAGCCCTTGCGAGGGCTTACGCCTATGTCGGCGATTACCGAAAGTCGGTCAATAGTTTTGAACAATGCTTCAAGATTGCAGATAAGAAAGATGTCACGAAGCGGGCGCTTATCGAAGTCATCAGGGAAAGACCAGATGCAGTTCCCCTGTTGCTTACCGCTGCGCGTGCCTTCATCAGCGAGGGAGAAATGGAAATCGCCACGCAGTTTTTTAAAACTGCGCAAATGGTCGATCCCCAGGCATTTTTTGAGATAATAAATGAATTCTACGATGCAATCAAGGCATTTCCCAAAGATCGCGAGGCGCGCACGCTGCTCGTCGAGACATTTTTCAACAAAGGTTTGTGGGATAGAGCCATTGAAGAGGCACGCCGAGCAATAGAAGTATTCGATAAGGATGCACAGTATTTCAACCTTAAGCTTGGACAGGCCTTGGTAGAAGTAGGCAAGCTGAGTGAGGCGGTTCGGCCACTCATGATTTCGCTGGAGGGTGACGAGGATTATTCGAACGACGTTATTGAGTATTTGGACAGAATTCTCAAGACGGATAAAAGCAACGTGCCGGCTCATTTTGCCCGTGGTAGAGCATTGAGCAGGGCGGGTCGTGTCGCCGAGGCAGTGGATGAATATCTGTTGACGGCTAGAATCCTGCCCAGACGTGCTGGTCATGTTCACGCCGAACTCAAGTCACTTTCATCTAGAGTGGTTGCCCATCCCAAGATTCTATTCGCACTGGGAATAATTCAATTAAGTCTAAAGAAATACGATGAGGCTGTAAGGGATCTTATGACTGCGGTGGAGCTCGACGCATCACTTGT
Source organism: Caldifarciminota bacterium SM23_42 (assembly GCA_001303785.1). Classification (GTDB taxonomy): domain Bacteria; phylum Hydrothermota; class Tepidihabitantia; order SM23-42; family SM23-42; genus SM23-42. The sequence goes on from LJUJ01000011.1 coordinate 14,547, forward strand.
GCGTAAGGTCATACCGCTATTCGAACGCCTTCAGCAAAAAACATCCAGTCCATTACTAGATTTCTCACTCGCAAAAGTATACTGCCGCGCAGATCTGAAAAGCTCGGCCATAGATCTCTATACAAAAGCTCAGGCGCAGGAGGAGAAATATCGCGAGCCAGCAATTGCAGAAATGAAAAGAATGTGTGCGGAAAATCCGCGCGACATTGAATGCCGCAAGGCGTTGGCTGAGGTTTATTTCGGTTATCGGAATTGGGAAGATACGCTCACTCTTCTCGAAGAGATATACGGTTTGGACAAGCGTGAGAGTAAGTGGGTTAAGGACTTTGTGAGCAGGATCCTGCAAGCCGATTTTCACAATGTGCCATCGTATCATTTTCTTGCTCGTATCTTCGTTGACGAAGCCAGCCCTGATAAGGCGATTGAGGTGTACAGAAAGTTGATTGAGATGGCGCCCACTGAGGTTACAGACGCGATCAGCGCGATGAATTCGTATCAAGAAAAAACGCCAGAGATGTTGTTCTATCTCGGTGATCTGTATATTGATGGCGGTTATATCTTGGAAGCAATCGAGGTTTATGAGGAACTGTTTTCAAAAAATTCCTTGTATGCCGATGCGATTGCTGGCCGATTAGAAAAAATCCTCAATAAAAATGCCGATGTCGGTGAAGCGTATCTGCTCAAGAGTAGGATCTGCGCCGTACAGGAAAATTTCCAAGCTGCTATCGAAGCGGTTGAACATGCCCGACGGTTGATGCCCGATCACGAAGATATCATTCTCAAACATGGTCAACTTCTTCACGAAGCCGGTGAGGTGGAGAAGGCAATCCAAATATTCTCCGAGCTCTTGGCTAAGAGTAAAGATAAAAAGGCCATATATCGTTTGATAAAAAAGGCACGCGAAGATTACTACAACGAAAAAATAGAGATGTTGCAGGGCGATAAAGATGAAATCAGGCTAAAGAGAGCACACTTATATCTATTGGTGGATAGAATTAAAGACGCCGAGCGCGAGATTAAGTTTGAGCCTACAGAAGAAACCACGGCGAGGCAACAGACATTACTGAAGGCACGACTTTACCTTAAGAAAAGACGGCCTATGGATGCGCTTGAGATTGTAAAGACTCTGCCTATCGACAAAGAAACGGCTGGAACGTACGCGGATGTCTATGAAGCAATGGGTTCGTTTGGCGCTGCAGCCTCGGTACTAAGACAAGCTGGCGTCGATGGTATGGAACAGCGTATCACTGGTTTTGAGAAACTTGCACAAGCTAATAGAATAACAAGGGGCAAGTATTTTGTTGAAGGGAGGACTTGATGAAATGTCCCTTTCTAATTAAGAGAAGAGATTTGTATGATGATGACGGCAAGAAAATTGACGAGGAGATTGAACTGCTTGACTGTATGAAGAATGAATGTATGGTTTACGACAGCGCCACAAAGCTGTGTTCGCTCCTTTCCTCCAACATGAAAACAGGTGTGCTCATTGATGATTATAAGAAAGGAGTCAAGGAGGTCAAGGAGGAGATATTTCAGCGCGCCGAGGCGTTGCGAGAGGGTGTGTCAGAGTCTATTACGACAATGCAAGAAGGACTGCTGGGTCGTTTGGATGTTCAGAAAAAGCAGATCGAGGTTATGATATTGGGTTTTGATAAGTTGCAGGAAGCATTCAATAGCAAGTTTGAAGAACTGAAATCCAGTCTACAGGAGGCAAGTGGCGGTATTGCGGGCGGATTGACAAATCTAGCCGAGACAGCGACGGGGCAAGTTGAAGGTGTGAAGTCGACGCTCCTGTCACTGCAGGATAAATTCTCTGAATATAATACGACAAATATGCGCCTGGCCGATGATCTCCTAGCCGGAATAAATAACATGAGTGATCGGTTGAGGGATGAAATAACAGATCTGAAAGCACAAAGCACTGGGGCGCTTATAGGTGTCTCCAATAAATTTGATGAATTCGGTAAGCTTTTTGCGGAAATGTCTGAGACCGATGGTGTCCGGAGTCAGGCGCTAATAGACAAAATAAGTAGTATCGACGATGTTATGAAGAACGTAATAAATGAATTGCGGTTTGAGGCTTCTACTACTGCTGATAAGCTCACGGATGAGGTAAGTAAACACATCGAAGAGGTGAAGAATGAAATAGTAAATCTGAAAACCGGCCAAGTCGTTAGCCTGAACAGCCTTCAGGGGGAGCTTGTGCAGGTCAGAGATCTGTTCACCAAGTCATCGGCGAGTTTGGAAGCCATGAGTGGTATGCTCAGTAGCCTCAATAGCAATTATGTGGAATCATTGAGCAAGATTGCCGGCTTGGCTGAAGGCATGAGGCGAGGGGTAGAAGAGATTGGTGAGTCGATGAACAAGGCTTTAACTGAAATGAGCACCGACACCCATAACCAGATGGGTGCAGTTGCGGCAGAATACGAGAGAGCCGTTGGTGATATTGCTAAGCTGACGGCAAAATTTGACGATGTGAAAGACCGGTTGACTGATATGACGGGCGAAATAACTAAGGAATTCAAGGAATCACTCGACCACCAGACAAAGTTGTCTGATTTCACGAAAGACATCCTTGAGAACATGAGGAATTTCTTGCAGAAAGAAGAGCAACGATTCGAGCAAGAGCAGGAGCTTCGTAAGAAAAAGACGGCGCTCGATCATTTCGATCGCGCAACGCTTTACTACTATCGTGCAAATTATGAACTGGCCCTAAATGAAATAGATAAGGCCATAGAGATCGATAAAACGTCCGAATATCTTAATCTTAAAGGCCTGGTGCTTGCTGAATTGGGACGATATGATGACTCGAAGAAGACATATCTCAGGGCACTTGAGTTAGAGCCAGAATTTTCTGAGTTGCATAATAATTTGGGCCTGCTATATTTGAAGATGAAAAAGCTGGATGAAGCTGTTCTCTCCTTTGAAGAGTCAATCAAGAAAAATGTGAATAATGCCTTGGCATATGTTAACTTGGGGAACGCATTGATCGAACTGGAAAAATATGATGATGCAGTAAGCGCATATAATCGCGCTCTGGAAATTGATCCATCTAATCAAGAGGCGAGAGAGGCAGTGCAATTGTATAAGGAAGGGAAAATTGGGGCGTAACATCCCTGGGCGTGACTATGGATATCATTGAGAAGTTAAAAAAGGAACGGAAAGTCAGGTCAGTATTTGATGTGATAAAGAAAGGTAGAGAAGCGAAGCAGCCCGTTGAGGAAAGACCAGATGATATTGAGGTAAGAGAACTGAATCCTGCACAACCATCCGTCGCCGGTGAACAATCTCGAGATGATGCCGATGCAACCGAGGAGAAGGAAGTTAGGGAATTCAGAACCGAGGGTATGCATGAGTTCGACATTGACAGCCTTGGTGTTTCGGGCGATGGGGCAGTGAGGATTGAGTATAAATCAAAGATTGGTAAACTGATCGATGCGGGCAAGTTTGATGAAGCCATTGAGTTGTTGGAAGATCTAAAATCAAGACAGGCCACGACCGAGTAGTTCGCTTCCATAACTTTTCCTAGATGTGTATTAGCACCTGACATATAATTCCATTCTGTGAGGAAGTTCCCGCGCAGAGTGTGAGCAGCAGTCGTTTGTGATTCATTTTGTTACCCTTACATATTATTCTAAGGTTTGATTTTGTGCGCCACGCGAGTTTCGATCTTTAAAAAAGGAGAGTCCACATCTCCTTTAAGGATTCAGATGTAGACTCTCCTGTATCTCTGCGATACTACTTCCGCCTGATGCGCCTTTTCCTTATCTTTTTACCAACCTTCCTCTTTTCTCGGTGCAAGATGGAAGCCTGCGCCGCTGCCAGGCGTGCAATAGGCACTCGGAATGGCGAGCAGGATACGTAATTCATGCCTACGCGGTGACAAAAATGCACTGAGCGCGGCTCCCCGCCGTGTTCGCCGCAAATTCCAATCTCCAGCTGAGGATTCGTCTTACGCCCCCTTGCGATTCCGATCTTTATCAACTCGCCGATGCCGGCCTGATCAATGCTCTGAAACGGATCCTCGGGTAGTATGCCTTTCTTAATGTACTCAGGTAAGAAACCGCCAATATCATCGCGGGAAAATCCAAAGCCCATCTGAGTCAAATCATTCGTGCCGTAGGAGAAAAATTCTACGGTTTGCGCGATTTGGTCTGCAACGATGCATGCCCTCGGGATTTCGATCATCGTCCCGTACATGTGTTTGATCTTCTTGAGTTTATATTTCGCTAATACTTCTTGGTATATCTTGATGACAATATCTTTCTGGCTCTCTAATTCCTTGGCTTCTGCGACAACTGGTACCATTATTTCAGGATATGGGTCCTTGCCTTCCCTGATCAACTCGGCCGCTGCCTCGAAAATCGCGCGCACTTGCATGGTGGTGATTTCTGGATAGGTTACGCCGAGGCGTACGCCGCGATGTCCCATCATCGGGTTTGATTCATGCAGTGCATCGGCGCGCTGGATGAGTTCTTCCGATGATATGTTGAGATCTTTTGCGAGTTGCTCGAGTTTGCCTTTCTCTCGAGGCACAAATTCATGAAGCGGTGGGTCGAGTAGGCGCATGACGACGGGCAAACCATCCATCGCTTCCAGAACACCTTTGATGTCTTTTTTGACATATGGATACAGTTCCTCAACCGCTCGGCGTCTTTCTTCCTGAGTCTTGGAGACAATCATCTTGCGTAACCGGAATAGGGGTTCTTCTGAGCCCTTGCCATAAAACATATGTTCCGTGCGCATGAGACCGATGCCTTGGGCACCAAAACTTCGCGCGCGTTTCGCATCATCTGGCGTATCCGCATTGGCCCGCACGCCTAATCCACGAACCGAGTCACAGATTTCAAGATACTTGTGCAGGAGTACATTCTCCTCGGCCGATTCCATCATTGGGAGCTTGCCGTCATAGACATTGCCTTTCGTGCCATTGAGCGTTATCCATGCACCCTCTTTATACACCTTTCCAGAAATCTCTGCTTCTTTTCTTTCGTAATTGATGCATAAGGCACCACAACCGACTATACAACACTTGCCCCAACCGCGTGCAACAAGGGCCGCGTGGGAAGTCATGCCGCCTCTCGCGGTCAGAATCGCTTGAGCCGACCTCATGCCTTCAACATCCTCTGGATTTGTCTCTTCGCGAACGAGGATCACTTGTTTGCCCTGTTTTGTCCACTCAACTGCATCATTGGATGAGAAAACAATCTGACCGGCAGCACCACCGGGTCCGGCAGGTAGTCCCTTGGCAATAGGTTTTTGGGCTATTTCAGCTTGCGGGTCGACCATCGGATGAAGTAATTCATCAAGTTGTTGAGGTGTAACCCTCATTACCGCCTCTTCTCTTGATATCAGTTTCTCCTTCAGCATATCCATAGCCATCTTGACTGCGGCTGGTCCGTTCCTTTTGCCGACTCTTGTTTGCAGCATGTATAGTGTGCCATCTTCGATCGTGAATTCAATGTCCTGCATGTCTTTGTAGTGTTTTTCAAGACGTTTCTGATATGCGTCCAGTTTCTTGTAGTTGCGGGGCATTGCCTTTTGTAGAGTCGTAAGGTCCTTGTTGTGTTCAGATTTTGAATACTCGTTTATCGGTGCCGGGGTACGGATGCCGGCAACAACATCCTCTCCTTGTGCGTTGATCAAGTATTCGCCGTAGAATTTGTTCTCACCATTTCCTGGATTTCTTGTGAAACCGACGCCGGTTGCGGAATCGTCACCCATGTTACCAAAAACCATTGCCTGGACATTGACTGCGGTCCCCCAATCATCAGGGATGCCTTCGATGCGTCGATAACTTACGGCACGCTTACCATTCCAAGAAGCGAACACCGCACCTATGCCTCCCCAGAGTTGCGCGTCATGATCATCTGGAAAATCCTCTTTCAACACTAGTTTGATTCGTGTCTTAAATCTATCGCAAAGTTCTTTGAGATCTTGTGCGTTGAGGTCCAGGTCATTCTTGTAGCCCTTCGAAGTCTTCATCTGATTCATGATTGTCTCGAGTTGCCGACGGATCGCTGATTCTTCATCCTTGGGCTCTATGCCCGCGGCCTTTTCCATCACAACGTCAGAGTACATCATGATGAGACGGCGATATGCATCGTAGACGAATCGTTCGTCGCGACTGAGTTTCACGAGACCAGGAATTGTCTTCTTGGTCAACCCGATGTTGAGGACCGTTTCCATCATGCCCGGCATCGACCGACGCGCGCCTGATCTAACTGAAACGAGGAGTGGTTTAATAGGATCACCGAATTTCCTGCCCAGGAGCCTCTCCACCCTGCGCAATGATTTCTTGACATCCTGCTTCAATTTCTTGGAAATTACCCCTCTTTGTTTGTAGTAGTGGATACAGACATCGGTTGTGATCGTGAAACCAGGTGGCACCGGGATTCCCAGATTTGTCATTTCCGCAAGATTCGCACCCTTACCGCCGAGTAGGTTTTTCATTCTTGCGTTCCCTTGGGCTTTCTTACCGCCAAAATCATAGACGAGTTTTTTCATCATTTTTTTTACTCCTTTCGCTCGCACGTTTTCAGACAGGGTGCTGTCTACATGCCAGTGCTATAGTTTAAGATATTTTTTCAGAACAACATCAAGAGCTGGACCAAACCTTTCCTCCAACTCATAGTCGATCTTAGCTGCTGGTTTATTCAATTTCGTGAATTTTCGCAAATCCACCGGGGTTGCCATCACAATGGCGTCGGCGGGAGTGTTGTTAATAGTCGCTTCGAGTTCCTTTATCTGCTTCTTGCCATAACCCAAAGCCGGTATCAGGTCACCGATTTGTGGATACTTGATGTACGCGTCTTTTATTGAACCTACTGCGTACGGCTTCGGGTCTACTACCTTTTTTGCCCGATACTGTTTGGCCGCAACAATGCCGGCGCCAAAAGACATGCCGCCGTGGGTCAGCGTAGGGCCATCTTCAATGACTACGACGTTCTTATTTTCGATCAGTTCTGGTTTGTCTACCGATGTGGGAGAAGCTGCTTCCATAATGATGACATCGGCATTCAACTTCTTGATATTCTCCCGCAGTTTTTCAATACTTGGGCGAGGGGCAGTGTCGACTTTGTTTATTAATACTACATCGGCCATGCGTACGTTCGTTTCCCCGGGGTGGTAAGTACTCTCGTCTCCTACGCGGAACGGGTCAACAACCACGATGTGGAGATCCGAATCATAGAATGATAAATCGTTATTGCCGCCATCCCAGATGATTACATCGGAGATCTTTTCTGCTTGTTTCAATATCAAGCCGTAGTCGACGCCTGCAAAAACCGTGTTGCCTCGCATGATGTGTGGCTCATACTCCTCTCTCTCTTCAATCGTGCACTTATGTTTGTCCAAGTCTTCTAGTGTTGAGAATTTCTGCATCATCTGTTTCTTTAAATCACCATAGGGCATAGGGTGTCGTATTACGGAAGTCCTCAGGCGGTGTTCATGCAATATCTCACAGACGCGGCGGGTTGTCTGACTCTTTCCGGAGCCGGTTCTGGCGGCACAGATCGAAACGACCTTGCGTTTCGATTTCAACATCGAAGACTTTGGTCCCAGTAGCCAGAAATCTGCCCCGGCTGCCAAGACCTCGGATGCCTTGCTCATGACGTAATTATGAGATACATCTGAATAGGAAAAGACGACGACGTCTACGTTGTTTTTTTGTATCAAATGAGTTATTTTGCGTTCGGGCATTATCGGTATACCGCGTGGGTATCCCTTACCTGCCAATTCCTTTGGATAAAGCCGATCGGCGATATTCGGTATTTGGGTGGCCGTAAAACAAATGACTTTAAAATTTCGATTATTTCTGAAGAAAAGGTTGAAATTATGAAAATCTCTTCCCGCTGCACCCATGATGATGACGCGCCGCATGCTATATCCTCCTTTCAACCTTCAGTATACCCGAAAATAGGCATTAAGTCAATATTATCACGTGTTGGCCGTTGCTCTCTTGACGCCAGGGTCGCTATTCGCGAGCACGAACACAGCAATATTCTCATATCAAACCCCTGATAAAACGCGAAGCCTGGAAAGGAGAAATGTGTGGATAATTATGTCAAAGCCGGACCTTCTGACTGAATGTCAGAAAGTAACGCAATTCAAGGATATTTTGTGGAAATTAATAGGAATATGTCGAAAAACTAGTTTTTTTCTTGACTTTTTTTGAAATATATACATAATAATTATCTATGACGAGAGATGAAGCATTTAGGCTTCTGGCAGAACGTTTGAAAAACAAGAATCTTTTCAAACATTGCCTTGCAGTCGAGGCTTGTTTAAAGACACTAGCTCGCAAACTCGGTGAGAATGAGCATATATGGGGCTTGGCTGGATTGCTTCACGACATTGATTATGAAGAAACTGGCGCGGATCCCACACGTCATGGTCTGGTGGGTGCCGAATTGTTGGAGAGACTGGGTCTGGATGACCAGTTGGTACGGGCGGTCAAGGCTCATTCTGGCCATTTGCCACCGTCATCCAACCTGGACTGGGCATTATTTGCTTGCGATCCTTTAACCGGACTCATTGTAGCCAGCGCTTTAATGCATCCGGACAAAAAGCTCAGAGCTTTGGATGTTGATTTCTTGCGGCGACGATTCAAGGAGAAGCGGTTCGCAGCTGGGGCTAATAGGGAGCAGATTGGGGCTTGCAAGAATTTAGGTATGGAGCTGGATGATTTTATGCAGGTCTGCCTCGAAGGCATGCAGGGTGTTTCAGAAGATCTTGGACTATGAAGAAAACAGACACTTTCGAAAATGTGATTATCAGTCTGAAACAATATTGGCAGACCAGGGGATGTTTGATATTTGAACCATACAACTCGGAGGTCGGCGCGGGTACATTCAATCCGGCAACTTTTTTGAGAATCCTTGACCGTAAGCCGTGGAACGTTTGCTACTTAGAAATATCAAAAAGACCGAGAGACGGCAGATATGCACAGAACCCACTTCGCTTTCAACAATTCTACCAGTGCCAGGTGATTATGAAACCAGCCCCTGCTGACATCCAGCAGCACTATCTCGAGTCACTGGAACATCTTGGTGTGAAGTTGAAGGAACATGAGGTGCGGTTTGTGGAAGATGATTGGGAATCTCCGACTTTAGGTGCCTGGGGATTAGGCTGGGAAGTATGGCTCGATGGTCTTGAGGTTACTCAATTCACGTATTTCCAGCAGGCTGGAGGTGTGGATCTTGAAATAACACCCGTTGAAATCACGTATGGGCTGGAAAGAATAACCATGATCTTACAGGATGTATCTTCAGTATTTGATGTCATGTGGAATAACACACTGACCTGGTCTGACGTGTATCGTCAGAACGAAATCGAATATTCAAAATACAACTTCGAATCAGCCCCTCCTGAGTTACTTCTGTCATTATTCAACAGTTTTGAGAAAGAATCACAGCGATTGCTCAAAGAAGGGTTGGTATATCCTGGGTATGACTACGCGGTCAAATGTTCACATATATTCAATTTGCTGGAAGCGCGAGGCATCATAAGCATTTCGGAAAGGGCAAAATACATCGGCCGGGTAAGAGCCCTTGCCAATCAGGCAGCAAAACTGTATATGGGGAGAAAAGATGAGTAAGGGATCATACCAGATGATCGATTTTCTCCTGGAGATCGGATTTGAGGAATTTCCGCCGCGATTCTTAAGTTCGGCGTCCGAGGATCTTACTCAGAAAGTCGAACGACTGCTTAAGAGCAAGAAAATATTCTTTCGTTCGATCAGAACCGTCTATACCCCACGTCGCATGGGTACTCTTGTACTCGGTCTGAGCCGGAGGCAAAAGCCCCAGGTGGTAGAGATACAGGGTCCCCCAAAGAAGTATGCCTATGATACAAAAGGTAAACCTACTGAAAAACTCGTGGGTTTCATGAAAGCTAATAATCTAAAATCCTCTGAGATTGTTACCAAGCGGACAAAGAAGGGTGACTATGCATACGGGAGAAAAGAGATCGCCGGTGCAACTACCGAGGAGATACTGCACGACAACGTTCCAAAAATAATCAAGAGCCTAGAATTTCCCAAGACTATGGTATGGAATGAGAAAAGGGCGAGATTTCCTCGACCCATTCGTTGGATTGTTGCTCTGCTGGATAAGAAACCACTACGCTTTGACTACGCCGACGTGCAGGCGAATCGCTATTCCTGGCCAAATCAGCATTTTTCCTTCAAACCCATACGACTTGAAAAGCCAAGAGAATATATTAATTTTCTCAGACACGGGGGTGTCGTTGTCGATCCCCATGAGCGCAAGAAGATTATCATGGGTAGGATTAAACAAGCGGCAGAAAGCGTGGCGGGTACACCAGTCTATAACGACGAAATGATTGAGGAGATTAACTGCACAACAGAATATCCTGAGGTTGTCACGGGCACGTTTGACCAACGCTACTTGAAGCTTCCCAAAGAAGTTCTCATGACTGTGCTGCGAGCACATGGTAATGTGATTTGGATAAAAGATACCAATAAATACATATATGTCTTCAGTGCAAAGAAAAAGGCGTTGCAGAATGTACAGGCAGGCTACGAGCGAGTCATGGAGGCGCGTTTGCAGGACGCTCTTTTCTTCTATCAGAATGATATGAAAGTTGGGCTGCAGCATATGCAAGAGCAAACAAAAGGCATGATGTGGTTGAAGGACTTGGGTACTTTATATGACAAGGCAAGACGCTTGAGGGATTTTGCCGGTACGCTGAAGGCCGTGTCTGGGGTGGACATCGAAGAATTAAAACGTGCCGCGCTGTTGTGTAAGGCAGATCTGCTATCTGAAATGGTAAGGGAAAAAGAATTCACTTCATTGCAGGGAATAATGGGCGGTTACTATGCCAAGGCAAGTGGTGAAAGTGAACAGGTGGCTAAGGCGATCGGTGAGCATTATCTGCCGAGATATGTGGGTGATAAACTACCCGAAACCCAAAGTGGTGCGCTTCTCTCGTTCGCGGATAAGTTGGATAATGTTATCGGTGCGTTCTTGAGTGGGAATCGTCCGAGCGGCTCGTATGATCCGCTTGCGGTGAGAAGAAATGGTTATGGCATGATGAGTGTGCTTGATGCACACGAGATTAATATACCGGTGCACGCGGCTTTGCACGGAATGCTTGAATTATACAAGAAATCCTTCGACGAGGAAGTCCTCAATGAGTTCATCATCGAAAGGCTGACCCGGTACCTGCAGGATAAAGGTTTTCGCTACGATGAAGTCAATGCAGTTTTGGCAACCTGGAATGGTAATGTTGCTGACACCAGGAAACGCTGCGAGGCGCTCAAAGGGTTTAGGGACAAACCCGAGTTTGTGAAGCTAGTCATTGGACAGAAGAGGGTCAGGAATATCTTGAAGGGCGCTGCAAAAATTACAGCGACAGATGCTACGCTCATCAAAGAAACAGCCGAGAAATCATTGCTACAAAAGGGAAAGGCTATGAGCTCAAAGCTCGAGGCAATGATTGAGCAAAAAGCCTACATGCAAGTACTGGAACTACTGCTCGAAATGAGGCCGGTTATCGATAAGTTTTTTGATGATGTTTTGGTGATGTGTAAGGATGCAAAGTTGAGAAACAACCGTCTTGCGTTGGTTAGTTTCATTAATACGTTGTTTCTGCAATTCGCTGATTTCTCCAAAATTGTAATCGAGGGTGAGAAAAACCGGGAGTAGCACATCAAGAAAACATTTCTTAACCAGGTTCGGACAAACAAAACCGGCAGCCAGGTAGAAACCTTTGGTTGGATTGACAAAATAAGAAACCTCGGCGGGTTACTATTCGTAGATTTGAGAGACCGCACTGGGATATTACAACTCGTTATTGACCCCCAGAAGATCCCCATGGCTCAAGACCTGGGATTACAAGATTGCATCTATGGCGTTGGCATGGTCCGTGAGAGGCCTGAGAAACAGAGAAATCCGAAGATGGCAACCGGGGATGTTGAATTGGAAGTAGAAGCATTAGAGATCCTGGCCAAATCAAAAGTGCCACCTTTTGTCGTCGAAAATGATGTCAAGGCAGGTGAAGAATTACGACTGCGCTATCGCTACCTTGATTTGCGGCGTGCCCCGATGCAGAAGAATATAATATTCCGACACAAAGTGATCACCGCAATGCGAGAATACTTGAACAAACATGATTTCGTAGAAATCGAGACGCCGATCTTAACCCGCAGCATGCCCGAGGGCGCGCGTGATTATCTCGTACCCTCGCGCTTGTATGCTGAGAAGTTCTACGCGCTCGCCCAGTCACCCCAAATGTACAAACAATTGCTGATGGTTGCTGGATTCGAAAGGTATTACCAGGTTGCTCGTTGCATGCGTGACGAGGACCCGCGACACGATCGGCAGCCTGAACATACACAGATTGATATTGAAATGTCTTTTGTCGAGGAGGATGATGTCTTTGGCATTACCGAAGGGATGTTTGCGCATATCTGTAAGACGGTGTTGGGGCAGGAATTGAAGATACCGTTCCCCAGGTTGCCATACGAACAGGCAATCGTGCGGTACGGGACAGATAAACCGGATTTACGTTTTGGAATGGAGATTGTGAATTTGAAAGAGGCGGTCAAAGGCAAAGAATTCCCGCCGTTTATGGACAAAGAAAACATCAGAGGATTAGTGATTGAGAACGGCAGTGCGATTTCCCGGAAGAGGCTGGAGGAGATGAATGAGCAGGCTAAGAACTCCGGCATAGGAGGTGTCTTTTGGACCAAGCGAGAAGAGAAGTTCACCGGTAGTATCGGCAAACTTATGGACGCGGAAGTTGCGGCTGTGTTGAATCTGGGGAGAGGGGGTCTACTCATTGTCACGGCTGGTGATGATAACGTATTTTCGTTTCTTGGTCAATTGAGAAATCAGATAGCCGTGGAGTTGAAGCTGCACGAGCCAGGATTCAGATTCCTGTGGGTGACTGACTTTCCAATATTTGAGACTGACGAGAAGACAGGCAGAATCGTTGCTAGTCATCATATTTTCACGCAGCCGAGGGAGCAAGACATACCATATCTAGAGAATGACCCTCTACGCGTGCGTGGTAGGTTGTATGATTTGGTATGTAACGGTAATGAACTGGCCTCGGGTAGTATCAGGAACCATAACCGTCAGTTGCAGGAAAAGCTATTCGCTATAGCGGGCATGGACAAGAACAAGTATACTATGTTACTGGATGCCCTTGAATATGGTGCGCCGCCGCATGGCGGTATTGCTCCAGGAATTGACCGTATCGTCATGGTTCTCGGGGGATTGAAATCATTGAGGGATGTAATCGCCTTTCCTAAGACAACGACTGCACAAGGACTTCTGGAGGGCATTCCTGATGCAGTGGACCCTAAGCAACTCAAGGACCTACATATAAAATTCGAATAAGCACACCGTTGGTTGCTTCACTTTCATATAGCAAAATCAGTATATCTGCACAATCCTGACGTTCGCCGCTAACTTGCGAAATTCTCATTTAATAATTTTGCCAATTGCCCAAATGACAAAATGACGGAAATATGTATTGCTGCATTGTGAGGGGCATAAAACTGTGCTTTTGAAGTCACGTGATTCGGCCGACGAGCGATGCTGCGCATTGCGCGCCGTGCTCATCTTGTGGGGTTGATTTTTTCAAGATAGTATATACAATTTAGAAGGCTCAAAGCCCCGCTGCACTGATGTGCAACGGGTTGCTCAATTTTACTGCCAAATCACAGATTTGGGTAAAATTGGCAAAGGCAAGAAAGGGCTCAAAGAAGCTAAGAAGGCGAACGATGGCAATGACATGCAACAAAGTATAGTGCTGTAACTCAATCCCTGATAGCCTTATCTCAGCCTTTTATTAGCCCTTTAGCAACATTTTGAAAAGGAGGTGTTATGAAGAACCTTAGATGGATATTGGGTGTACTCATGATTGCTGGGCTCGTCATTCCGGGCCATGCTCTCGTCTTTAAACGCGATCAGTCGGTCGAAATTTCCGCAGATACGGTGATTGAAGACGACCTCATTGCTTTTGCCGGAAACGTTGACATCAAGGGAAAGGTACTTGGTGATGTGTATGCTTTTGCGCAGTCCGTGACGATCACTGGTGATGTTAGCGGTTCTATCTTCGCAGGTGGAGCAAATATTACTATTGATGCACAGAGCGCACAGACGATATGGGCATTTGGTGGAAACGTCAAAGTTACCGGTGACATCAGTAATAATATCATGCTTGCCGGTGGTAATCTCTTAGTGGGCGAAAATACAGGTGTCGGTAGGGATATCACTGCCTATGGTGGTCAATTCACGGTTGGCGGGGATACGAGGGGCACGATAAGAGGCTCAGTCGGTAGCTTCACTATGACCGGCAAGAGCAGTCTTGTGAAGATCAAGGCCGACAAGGCTACAGTAGCATCAAGCGCGCAGATTCTTGGCGATTTCCAGTTGGCGAGTGAAAACGAACCTACGATTGAACAAGGTGCGACTATTGGAGGCGAGATGATTATTAAGAAACCGGAACAAGTGGAAGCCGGCGCATTTTTAGCCGCACTCGCACCCGCGCTCGCCTTCCTTATCACATTAATCAAAATAATCGTATTCATAGCCAAGATTATTGTGGGTATTCTCTTGATCGCAATCTTCAAACGGTATGTTAGAAGGATCATGGATACACTTTTGACCAAGACTTGGAAGTCTCTGGGTTGGGGGTTTCTTGGAATCATTGTGATACCGGTGTCGGTTGTCTTACTTTTCGTGATAGTCGTCGGGTATCCAATCGGAATCATTGGAGTGTACATCTATACAACGCTTTGGTATCTTTCTTCGATTTTCATTGGCCTAGTGATTGGCGAAAAAGTGATCAAGTTGTTCAAAAAAGATGGTGAGATATCCCTCTACCTGTCATTCATTATTGGCACCTTGATATTATTGGTCGTCGGGTTCATCCCGATACTCAATATCTTAGTACGCATATTCACCCTCCTCTTCGGTTTCGGCGCCACTCTTGTGGGCAGCTGGTATCTTCTCAAAGAGATGCGCGAGAAGGAGTTGGTATAGTCTAAGATGCATATACTGGTTGTTGATGACGAGGCGTCGCAACGTGATTTACTTGCCGGCTTCTTGAGGAATAAAGGCTATACCGTTACGACCGCGGCCTCTGGCAAGGAAGCGATCGAAAAAAATGTGATGACCGGCTTTGACCTCACGATCCTTGATCTTAAGATGCCGGAGCTCGATGGCATTGAAACAATCGAGCGGATGAAAGAGGTTGATCCACAAACATATTTTGTGATTCTTACAGGTTACGGAACGGTCGAATCTGCGGTTCAAGCAATGAAGCGTGGCGCATTTGATTACTTGAGCAAGCCGGTTAATCTTGATGAGCTAGAAGTAATAATTGAACGCATCCAGTGTGAACAGGGTATGCATCAGGAATTGGAAATGCTACGTGAAGCGGCTGAAGAGAAATTCAAATTCGATTCCTTTATCGCCGAGAGTCCCAGGATGCAGGAGACGTTGAGTCTCATTTCACGGACCGCATGTTCTGACTCCAATGTGCTGTTGCTGGGTGAATCGGGTACCGGTAAAGACATCGTCGCCCGTATGATACATGGCGCGAGTTTGCGGAAGAATAGTCGTTTCATTGCCATCTCCTGTGCTGCATTGCCCGAGACGTTGCTCGAGAGTGAGCTTTTCGGTTATGAACGAGGGGCTTTTTCTGGTGCCGAGAAGAGGAAAATCGGCAAGTTCGAGCTTGCTCACAAAGGCACGCTCTTCCTTGATGAGATCGGTGACATACCGATTAGCACCCAGGTAAAACTTCTCCGCGTGTTGCAGGAATTTGTTTTCGAGAGACTGGGTGGTAATACACCAATAAAGGTAGACGTCCGCCTCATCACGGCAACGAACAAAGATCTGAAGAAGAACATTGCACAGGGTATGTTTCGCGAAGATTTGTTCTATCGTTTGAATGTCATTACTATCAGGTTACCACCGCTTCGGGAAAGAAAAGAAGACATTAAGTTACTTGCCGAGCACTTCATCGAGAGATTCTCGAAAAAATGTGGTCGTAACATTAAGGGTATCTCAAAGAGCGTGCTTAACAAGCTGATACGCTACGAGTGGCCCGGTAATGTGCGCGAACTCGAAAATGTCATGGAGCGTGCCGTGGTTCTTAGTCGTGGAGACTACATCAATGAAAATGATGTGCCATTGGAGATTGGTGCGGTACGAGGAGACTCGGCATCTGCGTCGTTGAATGATGTTGAAAAGGCGCACATCGCCGCAATACTCGCGCAAACCAATTGGAATCTGTCAACAGCCGCAGAGCTTTTGGGTATACATCGGAACACACTCAGAATGAAGATAAAATATTATGATCTTAAGAAAGGATAACTTTAAGAGTAGGCGAATCCAAAAAGAACTTCGATGGTAAAGAGTGAAGATGTGGTCCTGATCGGGCTTGTGCTTGACATCTCCGTTTTTTCCACTATACTCTAATACATGGAAACAAAATACATCTTTGTGACCGGAGGTGTTGTTTCGTCATTAGGTAAGGGTGTCGCAACTGCATCGATAGGACTTCTTCTTAAATCGTATGGTCTTAAAGTCACGCTGCAAAAAATTGATCCCTACATAAATGTTGATCCGGGAACGATGAACCCTTACCAGCATGGTGAGGTTTACGTTACCAAAGATGGTGCTGAATGCGATTTAGATTTGGGCCATTACGAGCGGTTCTTGAACAACTCGCTCACGCGTGACAATAACATAACGACTGGCCAGATATATTACTCGGTTATTACCAAGGAGCGACGTGGCGAGTATTTGGGTAAAACGGTTCAGGTTGTTCCTCATATCACTGATGAGATAAAATCTCGGGTCATGAAACTCGCAAAGGCTAATCATGTTGATGTTGTGATAACTGAAATTGGCGGTACGGTGGGCGATATTGAGGGTCAACCTTTTCTCGAGGCGGCGAGGCAGATGAGACTAGACCAGGGTCGTAACAACACCATGTACATCCACCTTACGCTTGTTCCCTATATCAAGGCGGCACGTGAGTTCAAAACCAAGCCAACCCAACACTCGGTGCGTGAATTGAGGGCGATCGGTATCCAGCCCGATGTTCTCGTCTGCCGGAGTGATTCGTGGCTGACTGATGATGAGCGTAAAAAGATTTCATTGTTTTGCAACGTCCCGACCGAGGCTGTTATCGATGCGGTGGATGTTGAATGTATTTATGAGATACCGCTTGTGTTTCATAAACAGAGACTCGACAACTTGATACTCTCCAATCTGGGAATTGATGTGGGTGAACCTGACCTAGAGGAATGGGGGCTTTTCGTGGACCGTGCCAAGTCTCCGTCCAAGAGCGTCGAGATCGCAGTTTGTGGTAAATACGTAGAACTCAGAGATTCATACAAGAGCATTATGGAATCACTGTATCATGCCGCCGTGGCCAATGATGCAAAGCTAAAGATTAAGTGGATCGATACTGACCGAATGGAAGATGAAATTCAGCTCGGGAACACCTTGGCATATGCTGATGGTATATTGATACCTGGTGGTTTTGGCATGCGCGGGGTTGAGGGTAAGATAAAAATTGTGAAATACGCACGCGAAAACAAAAAACCATTCTTGGGTATTTGTCTTGGTCTACAGTGCATGATCATTGAGTATGCACGTAATGTATGTGGCATGAAGGGTGCGAATTCCACAGAATTCGATGACAGCACAGCATATCCGGTCATAGATCTCTTGCCTGAACAGAAGAAAATCAAGAACCTGGGCGGCACCATGAGATTGGGAGATTGGCCGTGCCAGTTGGAACCTAAAACGCTTGCCCGCAAAATCTATGGTAAAGACCTAGTACAAGAACGACACCGGCACCGATATGAGGTAAATCCGAGGTACATAAAATCACTTAATGACAAGGGTTTAGTTTTTTCTGGCCGATCGCCGAATAGAAAGCTAATGGAAATTGCCGAGATAAATGGGCATCCATTCTATGTTGGCACGCAGTTTCATCCCGAGTTCACATCGAGACCATTGGCACCCAATCCTATATTCTATCATTTTATCAGCGCTTCCGTGAAGAAGATCTGATGTATCTTCTCGCTGAATGCGCATTCTTATCTTTGATGTTTTCTCTCTATTGGCTTTGTCGGCAGCGTCGGCGCTATTTGATCCGTCGCATCGGTAAGCGAGCGTTCGACAACGTGTACCATGTCGGACGTAATATTTTTTTTATGTTGCGGAGATATACTCTTGAGATAAGCGGCGACACGAGCGCTCTGAGTCGAGGTTGTATTCTGTACTCTTTCCATTTCGGCGTTTGGGAACTGATGCCGCCCACACTCGCCAAGATGGGCTACAGATTAGGAATAATCGTTAACCGAAATAGTGAAACCAACGGACCAATAATTGGGAAGCTGTTCGATACCCTATTGCACCGGTGGCGTTCGATGATTGGAGTCACAGTATTCTACAAAGAAAACACTTTGGAAATAGTCAGATTCTTGAAGTCGGGTGGTATTTTCGGAATATTGGTTGACGGAGATACAATGTTTCAGAAATTCCCCAAGACGCAGAAGTTAGCTCGGCTCTGCAGGGTCCCACTCATCCCTTTTGCCGCTTATCGCCGTGCCGGGAAAGGCGTTCTGGATGTCGGCTGTGATCTGCCAGATTTGGTCAGGACCATGCCGAATGAATACATGTGGTTTTACAAATCACGATGATCGAATCAAAGGGGTTTTTTCTTTTATTATCCTCGCTGCTTTTTCTCTTTGGCGCTTGTAAAGAGAAAGAAATCGAGGAAAAGCTACCCAAGGACATCCCGAAGATAATTCTCGAAAAACTTTGCCTTACCGAAACGAAGGGCGGCAAGAAGCTGTGGACCCTTAATGCGGAAAAAGCTGGTGTCTATGATGAAATTATTAAAGTGGATATTGTCACGGTGCGCTTCTTCGATGAAAATCAAGTTGAATTTTCTGTCTTGAATGCGCCCCGTGGTGAGCTCAACACTGAGACCCACAATATTCTGGTGGAAGATAGCGTCACAGTCCTCACCAACGATTCGACGAGACTCTATACCGAGTCACTCTTCTGGCTGAACGATTCGGCGAAGATATTGACCGATGCCTACGTGAAAATAATCAAGGGAGACGGTACAGTGATCGAGGGCAGGGGATTGAGGACCGACCCCCATCTGAGTAGAATCGAGATCATCGGTGAAACAAAGGGCGCTTCCCCCATAGAACTTCCTGACATCCGGGAGTGATTTCCGGCGGCTATGATGAGGCGAGCGGCAGGCATTTGTTACCGCAGCTATAGTTCATGCTATTAATCCTGTTACTTACGTTGACCCCATTTCAAGCTGATAAGGTTGAAATCGTTAGAGAAAAAAATGAGCGGATTGTGCATCTGATTGGTAACGTGATTATCGAAGGCAGTGAAACAAAGATTACGTGCGTTGAGGCCAAAATCAGCGAGGCGCACGGTTGGGTATGGCTTTCCCAAGACGTGAGACTATTGAATCGCAACGGTGAAGTTAGTGCTAGTTCTGCAATCTACTATTTCAATGAGGAGCGCGGTTATTTGAGTGATAGCGTGACCATTGTCACTTCCGATGAAAAGATAAGTTCTGATTCCTTGTACTACGATGGCACGACGGATTCGGTTGAGATGTACGGAAATGTCACGATCGAGGATAGCAAGAACAACCTGATTGTATATGGCGAACGTGGATGGTACAATCTAACAAAGGATGAAGGCTTGCTCTTGGGTAATCCACATCTTGAGGTTGCACGGCAGGACAAAGCACCGATGATGGTGTATGCAAATGCATTCAAGTTACGTACAAATGATAATCTATTCTATGGCTTCGGCTCGGTGAAAGCGATCATCGATAGCGTCGTCGTTGACTGCGATACCTTTTCTTATGACTTGCAGAAAGAATTAGGGGAGATGATACAGCCAGTTATTCAAGAAGGCGACAATGAATTGAAGGGCACGCATGGCCTGTTTAGGTTGAAGAACAAGGAGATGGAATTTATGAGTGTTGGTAACGGTCAGTCCGTGTATTATACCGACGAGGGTACAAAGAATGTCGTTGAAGGAAACAACATCTCTATCATGTTCAAACAGGGTAAGGCAGCAGTAATTACGGTCGAGGGAAAGCCCAATGGTGTTCTGTGGTTGAAAAGGGGTCAAGAGAATGCTAGTGACTAAGGATCTAACCAGGGCATTTGGACGGCGTGTGGTTGTTGACGGAGTAAATTTGGTGATAAACCGCGGTGAAATCGTTGGCTTATTGGGTCCTAATGGTGCAGGTAAGACTACTACGTTTAACATGATAGTAGGCCTTTTGAAGCCGAAGAATGGCGATATTATCTTAGATGATACGAAAATTACTGATTTGCCTATGTACCAGCGTGCCCGGATGGGTATCGCTTTCTTGTGTCAGGAACCGAGTGTGTTTAGAAAACTGAAAGTCATCGAGAATCTTATTGCGATTTTCGAAATCGTGGGTGTCAAGGGAAAGGCAGCCGAAGAGAAAGCCGGTGTTCTATTGAAAGATTTCAATCTCGAACACGTGAGAGATCAGAAAGCCTATACATTATCCGGGGGTGAACGCCGCCGTGTCGAGATTGCTCGATCCTTGATCAGCAACCCTAAGTTTTTGCTTCTCGATGAACCGTTTACGGGCATCGACCCCATCGCACGTGCGGAACTTCAGGAAGTTATTTTGAAGCTGAAACAGCGAGGCATTGGCATCCTCATTTCTGATCACAATGTTCGAGAAACACTCGAGATAACCGATCGTGCGTATTTGATATATGATGCACGGGTGCTGCTTTCTGGTAATGCGCAGACCCTGATCAATGATCCCAAAGCCCGAGAATTGTATCTAGGTTGGAAATTTAGGATCTGAGACGCCCTTTAGTAGACTCGCGCTCGATTTCAGACAGGTGTCGTAAAAAGAGCTTTTTATCTAATGAAGATTATTTTTTCAGTAAGAACGTGATCACCATTATCGAATTCAACGAAATAGACCCCATTAGGTAGACGACGGCCCAACTCGTCTTCGCCGTGCCAGGTTATTGTCTGTACAGATATGCCCGGGTTAGGATTTTGCTGGAACTGGTCGACTATACGGCCGCTTATATCGTATATCTTTAGTAATATGGTAGCGTCTGGGGTACAATATTTAATGGTGACCTTGCCGCGACAGGGATTCGGGAAGATATCGAAGGTGATATACGTGAGTTCACGCATGATTTCTGTTTCTTGGATTCCGGTAGTGACACCGAAGAAGTGCATGATCGAGTCGAGTAGTGCCGCGCGCGTCGATGGCGCAGCACCGTCGGTCAATAACCCGAGCTCAAATGACGCTCCGACCGTGCGATAGCTACCCTCATCATAGGCAACACCACAGTCATAGTCATCGTTGCTGTCACGAAAGATCAAAAACGCGTTGGCACTACCCGGACTGATATGATCCATAAAACTATTCTCACCCGAATAATTGAAATTCATCCCCTCGGTAAACGTACCAGACTGCCCGATGACTGGTCCCATGTTGCTGCTACCATCAGCAACCGCATTGATGCCAAAGAGCGGTCCAAAGTCATAGCCCGTGGGCGGATCAAAATACCAGATATCACCACCCTCCAAATACATACGACCGTTCAGATCCTGTAAATAATTAACCAACGCCGTTGCCTGAGGACTACCACTAGTTATTACATAGTTATTTGGATAAACACCGACACACACCCAGACCGATTGATACAAATTCAAGTCTGATTCAAGAGTTGTGCCATAGTCACCACTATAACCCAGTCCACTCAGGATCGCATGCATGTTCTGCCCCGGGGCAGGCGTGCCATCTGGGTTCCATATATAGTAAGCCTTCCTCCCGATGCACAGAGAGAAATCTAGAGTATCGAGGTAATAACCGGCGCTTACTATCATCTGAAAATCTGCTAATGTTCCGTGTGGCGTTGCGATATCAGAGTACACAACGAACGGATCGGCCGGGTTACCAACACTGCCACCCGCAGGTATGTAAGCATAACTTCCTGTCGAGTCGATAATTCCCGCATAAAGAGACAAACTGTACAGACGTGCGGCGACGCTATCGATGTCTGCACTCCCTTCATTTCTGATGAAGACGACTACGGTCACAGTATCACCAGGATCGAAATTACCACCACTTATATCCGCACTCTCGAACACCAAATCAGCAGCATGGACCACCTCGCTGAAATAGGATGTCCAAACCGAATCGTCAATGTCTCGGCAGACCAGATCAAAATCAATGGCATGGTTATTGGGTGCGTTTGGTGCAACCGTGAAATCATATCCATCATCACCAGAAAAGGTTGAGTCACCAGCCGTTATTGTACCGAATGGTTTCACCGAATCGGTGATTGTCGTATAAGGATCATTGGTGTGCAAGGTGCCGGTTACATCGTAAGCCGTGCTGTCTCCAAAGTTCTTTACCCAGAGAGGAAGATTTATCTCCTCACCCGGATTGATAATGCCATCATTGTTACCACCCAGGGAATCATCAATAACCGATCGTAAGTACCCAACAAAAATACCTGATGTGATCGTAAACATGTAGCCTTCATAGGGTTTTAAATTCACACCGGTCACGGTGACATCAATTGTGTCATCGATGATTTGGGGGTCAATACTGAAATAGGCGTTGCCGTTTGGATCGGTGGAATCGACGGCATAGAGCATTGTATCTATCCTACCGACAACGCACACAGTTGCACCACTAACCGGCAATGAATTATCGGCCCGGGAAACGTTCACCGTGAAACTGGCACTGCCTACGGGTATCGCGGTTGGATGGTTCACGATCAGCGCACAAGGCGTGTCGGTCCAGATGTTCATCTCGGGGTCACCGAGGGTCGTGAAACCACGGTACTCACTCGTACTGCCGTAGAGATTATAGACATTCATGCGACCACCTTCGCAGGCCTCGCCAAAGGTGGTTACTCCATCGACAAATAATGCATTGAAAAATCCCCGGCATACCGCGCTTCTCAGGAATGTGATGAAACCACTGCCGGTGGTGGTAGTCGCAAAATAGCCGGCACCGCCGCGGGGCGTAGCCGGGCTGCCGGTCAGTAACCACTTCTCGGCAGTTGCCGGGGTCGAACTAGTGCCGATTGTGCGGCACGTCATAGAGAGCACGATCGGCAGTTTCGCACCATTATTCGTCAAATCAGGGTTAACATTGAATGGATAGGACCAGTTATTTAATCCCTGACCGCGGTACAAAACAAAGGCCCTGCCACCATTGACCGCCTGAATCACAGTGTTTGCGTTATCTCCGGTGGAGTCACATAATTCGTCTATTACGTTGTAACCGTTAGCCAACATCAGGTTTCCTGCATGTCGGATGTCATTCCAATAAACACTATCATGCCCATAATAGTCCACGTTCACTATCAAGCATGCATTGATAAACCACGATGAATCGGTAAGATCCGGTGTTCTCTCGTAAGATAGTATTTTGTTTACTACGGTTTGTGCCTCAGTAGTATTGTGAACGGTTAACCGGCCAGAGAGTATTTCGTTGAAAATGTCGCCATCCATGTTCGTGTAGTAATTGTCCGTGACTACGCCGCCTTGATTTATGAAAGGCAGGTAATTCGGGGCGCCAACCAATAGCAAGAATTCCGGTTGTATTTGCCAGTTGTTGTAGGCACCTGTTATATAGTTCTTGATTTCACCGGAGGATGATCCAGTTTCAGACAACTTCACGACTTTTGTTCTCATGCCCTTCTTGTGTTTCCATTTGGCTAACGGTAGTACTGCATTGTAAAAGTTATCGTGGGTGATGATTAGATATCTGGCACCCTCTTCTTGAGCCGAGACGCCTAAGACAATTAGAAGAATACATAGGGTAATTTTGGTCATGGCAATATTGATGCAATTATACTTCGATTCGTAGCAATGTCAACATTCCTCGATTGACAATATCTTGTGTTTGGTATATAATGAACAAATGTCACGTAAAAAGGTGAAAAAACACAGTAAAGAGACCAAAAATCGTTTTCTTCTACTTTTTGTTGGTATATTTCTATTACTATCTCTCTTGCTGTTCGACCCGAAGCTCTTCACTGGTGGAGACAACGCGGTCTACGCGATTCTTGCCCGGTCGATTGCACGTGGCAAGGGCTATAAGGACCTTTATCTACCAGACGAACAACCCCACACTCAGTATCCATTTGGCTTTCCTCTTTTGCTCGCGCCGCTCGTCCTTATATTTGGTACCAACGTGCTCATGTTGAAGTGCCTGGTGCTGTTGACCGGCGTGGCCGCGTTCTATTTCATGTGTAAGATATGCGAATCACTATTTAGAGGAAAATCCTATATCATCTTGTCAATGTTTATCTCAATACCGATTTTTGCAATATATAACCATTGGATACTCTCTGAAATGCCGTTTCTCTTTTTCTCTCTAGGCGCCGTATATCTTCTGATGAAGACAAGCGCCGGTCGGGGACACTTCTACTACCTTGCATTCATGTTTGCCATTTTTGCATTTTTCATCAGGGCAGCAGGTATATCGCTTATACTCGGTATTACGGTGTGGTTACTGGTGAAGGGTCGTTATAAACAACTCGCCATTTTTATCATTCTGTTTCTCATCATTTTTGTGCCTTGGCAGATAAGAAACGCCGGTATCACAACGAGTGGAGGTTACCTCGACCAGCTACTTGCGAAAAACCCCTACCAGATGGAAGCGGGAAGGATTACCCTTCTTGGACTGATGACAAGGGTGTGGGATAATCTTGTGCTCTACGCGTTCACGATTCTGCCAGTGTCTTTGATGCCGTTTCTTAAGCAGGGTAGCGTGGCAGTGATGGTTGGTCTGCTCTTCGTGGCGTTGACAGGTATTGGTTTCTTTTGGCGTGCGAAAAACCTGACCGTATTCGAGTTCTATTTTACTTTTGGGGTACTGGTACTTCTTGGCTGGCCCAAGGTCTGGTCCTCGGACCGGTTCTTGTTGCCGATCTTGCCGATTTTCTTGATATACGCGTATTTTGGTCTTTCATGGCTGAAAGAGAAGATTAATTTCAAATACATGATCGAGGTCTTTGCCGGCATCTTCGTTCTATTCAATATTCTTGAAATATTGCCAATGGTAAGGCAAGCAATACAGGACAATACGGCCTACTTGAAGGGTGATCTTCACGCCGGTTACACCGCGGATTGGCAAAGATACTTCGAGCTAATCGCATGGATGCAGCACAACATCCCGAAAGACAGAATCATCATGGCCCGAAAGCCAGAGTTTGTGTATCTTTTGTCAGGGCACAAATCTTTTCGCTATCCCTTCACAACTAACCAAGAAGAAGTAGCCAGGGCGATAGCAAGATGCGATTTCGTCGTGCTCGATAATTTTTACTGGACAGGGACCTCGCGGCGCTATCTCTTTCCTGTTTTGCAGAAAACACCTGAAGCATACGAAATCGTGAAGCAGACAAGGCGACCTGAGTTCTACCTCTTGAGAGTAAAGGGAAAATCTTAGCTTGACACTTCCTTAATATTTGCTATCATTGCTGATGGGTATGTGCGTAATCGATGACATGAAGTGCAATGTTGAGTGAAAATGAGTGACGAGATATTGAGAGAACTCAAGATTTTTTTGAAAAACGTCAAGCAACTGACAAAATACATTGAGGATTACGAAAAACTCAGGAGTAATCCGATAGAAAACGCATTTCGTATGGAGCGACAAATGGCCGCGATTTCCAAGTCGGTTGATGCGTTGCCTGAATTCGGGGCAAAGAATGCGTTGTCTACATGGATGGACAACACGGGTAAGGAAATAGAGAACGCAAAGGAAGATTTTCGGTTTCAATTCGGGCAGCGGCTGAAGATATTGCTCGAACAAGAGGGCATGAAGATGCGCGGCCAGTATCCCTTGTTGAGATTTGGTCTCTTCACCCTGAAGTTGAACTTCGAATTTGGCGAAGCGACACTTTTCTTCGGCCCCGAAGTGGATAAAATAAGATCAAAGATTCCTCTCAATGCAGAAACTATTATGGTCGAGGTACGGAGACAATATGAAGGCATCCGGACCCCGAAATTTGACGCCACTAGGATGTTGAACGACCTACAAACAGCATATCAACGCTGCCTGCGTTTGGCGAACAAGACATCAGGCGAGAAGATCTTGGTCGGTGATGTGTTACGCGAGTATGTCTTCATTAAACAACCGAAGCAATTCGTTATTGACGCGCGTAAGGACAACTATCGTGCTTACCCTAGGATGAAGCTTTGTTACATGCTTTATCAACTCAAAAAGGCTGGCATTGCCCAGAATATGCGATTGTACGTTGCCACATTTGATGCAACCGTGGACAAGTCCCGATCTTTTTGGATACCTGAGAATGAGGATGGCGAAGGCACGTATTACGAGTATGTCTCTTTCGGGATTTCACAAGCGGGATTCCACACGGACAAGAATCTTTGATGGAACAAGGCGGAAATACGGAAACGCCGGCACTCGATCCTAAGCTGGCCAAGGCGATTATCCATAAACTCGGCAGCTTTGGAACACCACCGGAGTTTGGGATTGAGTACTTCAGTGTCGGGGTCGAACAGTATCTTAAGGTCATAGAGGAAGAATACCTGAAGGATATTCTGAAATACAGCCTGTCGTCGTTTAAGTTGATCACGGGCAATTATGGTGGTGGTAAGACTCATTTTCTCTATTTGGTGCGTAATCTCGGGTGGCGTAATAACTATGTCACGACTTATGTTACGCTGAGCCCGACCGAATGTCCATTTGATCGTTTGGAGCTCGTTTATAAGAGTATCGTACTTAATCTAAGATTGCCAGTGAAACCCGATATGTGGACGAAACCGTGGGACGTCGGAATTGACGTACTGCTGAGGCATTGGGTTGAGTCGGCCGAGCAAGGGAATATCCTTGCTCAAGTTCGGAGTTTTGAGAGTTCCAGCTTCACGAACGCCATTAAGGCGGCCGTTGTGAATCTGGTGAGTGATGATGACGAAGGATTTTTGGAAGTTATTCAGTGGTTGAAGGGAGAAGAGATTCCACGCGAATTAAGGTTACGATACCGCATATCCGAGCGTATGGACCGAAGCAACGCATTCAGAATGCTGCGCAGCCTAGTCCAGTTTGTCAGTTCCATTGGCTATAGCGGCCTGCTGTTGCTGTTTGATGAGGCGGAAAGGGGAATGAGCATATCCTCGGCGCGTGACAAGCGCCGTGCGCTCGATAACCTGAGACAGCTTGTCGATGAATGTGGCAACTCCCGACTGCCTGGGGCCATGTTCTTCTATGCGATTCCTGATGAGAACCTTCTTCTTGAGGGAAGTGGAGGTGTGTACGAGGCCCTTAAGCAAAGACTACGTTCGAGCTTTACGCGTGTTAACCCGATGGGTGTGAAAGTCAATCTGGAAGATATTGGGGTGGACCCAACTGGTTTTTTGACCGAACTAGGTGATAAGCTGGCAAGGGTGTTCCAGGTTGCCTATGATTGCCGACTCGAAGTAGAAACGCTGCACGAATCGCTGAAAAATATGGTCGACGCGGCCCTGGAATTCCAGGCGCTTGATATCAGTTATCGGAGAATATTTGTGATCGGAACTGTCGAAATTTTTCATCGCCTGAAGGAGCGAACGGTGGTTATCAAAAAGGAGGAGGCACAGCAGATTTTCCGTTCCAAGGTAAAAATGCTGACCGATGCTGAGAAGCAGGCAGTAGAGAGCGAAGAATTCTAATTTTTCAACATCATTGCCAACGCATTAGCTAGACTAATATCGTGAATAAAAAAGAGGACATTGTAGCGCATCCCGTATTCGGTGAGGGAATAGTTGAGGCATCACGTTGGGAAGGGTTAGAGCTGCGGGTGAAATTCCGTAGCGGGTTGCGGCTGTGGTTGCCCGCCAAGTGGTTTAAGCCGATAACGGTCAAACAGGTCAAGCTGGATCAAATTTCTTCGAAGCGTTTACTGGAAGCATTCCGTTTGGGCATCGTCCCTCATCAAGATATTGAATATTTTACCTTTGGTCGCAGCTATGAGGTGTCAGAATTAGAAGGGGCTCTAAAACGCTTGAAACAGGGCAAGGGAGATGTCTATCTGGTTGAGGGTAGCTATGGTTCGGGAAAGACTCATCTTCTCGAATATGTACACCATCTGTCGGTTAGGTACGGATTTGTTACTGCATATTGTGAATTGAGTGTCCAGGAAGCCCCATTGTACCGGCCAAAACGTGTTTATCGAGAGTTGGTTCATAATCTCAGGTACATCCGGGAAAGTTGTGAGTGCAGATTTCGGGATCTGTTAAGGGAGCTGGCACGGATAAAAATCAGTGATCACTGTTTTCTTACGCCAGTTTTGAGATATCTGCGTAACCTTGAAGATGATGATTCAAAGAATGAAGTGTTCTGGCAATGGATTGAGGGTGAATCAACAAAGGAATATGCGATTGATCCGCTTTCGCCATTTAGGGTGCGCGGTGGTCAGAAGATACCAGCCCTTTATGATTACTCGACGGCCGCTGATTACTACTCATACATACTCAGTGGTCTCAGTTTTCTTGTTAACAGAATTGGCCTTGGGGGTCTCGTCATTATCCTCGATGAGGTTGAAACCATTACTCACATATGGAATTACAGCTCATACAATCGAGGACTCAACTTTCTCGAAGGGTTGATTCAATCTGCACTCGATAATGAGGATTTGAAAAAAATGGATAGCCGGATGTTGCATAACCGCGTCCGGCCGACTCCGTACATCTACAAGGAACCGCATATTCTTTTGATCCTGGCTTCGACGCCGGTTCACGGATTGCGTGGCTTTGAGGGTGTCCGTGAATTGGTAGCAAAGCGAACCGTGCTCAGGAAATTCAGTAAGCCGGAGCTGGAATTGATATACAATAACCTCCATGATGTATACATTTGTGCATACCCTAATTTTTCGATCGTTATGTCGCAGAAAGAAAATATTTTCAATGCCGCACTGAAAAGGAGCTATGGTGAACTGCGTGAGTTCATCAAGTTTTCAGTCGAGGCATTTGACTGGTTCAGGTTCAGCAGGCCTAATCAGTAGCATGATAAGCTACAGCCCTTCTGTCAGCAATTATAGAATCGAAAATGGATAGTGGAGATATCAAGAAGGCACTGAAGAGAACGTGGCTGCCTTTTTTTGGCCATTTTGGAAGATTTACGTCAATTCAAGAACTCACAATCCCACGGATACTAGAGCATCACAATGTGATTGTGATATCGCCTGCGGCAACCGGTAAGACTGAGGCAGTTATTGCACCGGTGCTTGAAAACCTATTGTCGAAGGGAAGCTTCACGAACGCGGTCAACAAGCTAAGAATATTGTACATCTCTCCAACTCGAGCTTTGGTCAACGATTTATATAGGAGATTATTAGATCCAGTGAGTTATCTAAATATTGCTATGCGCGTAAAGACTGGTGATCGGCCACAGGTTACCTCGAAGAAGGTGCCCAATGTGTTGCTCACCACACCGGAGTCTTTTGATTCTCTGTTGACGCGTCGCCCAGAATTATTTCTTAATCTCGAAGCGGTAATACTGGATGAAATACATCTTATAGACAACACTCCACGTGGTGACCAGTTGCGGGTACTGTTGAACAGATTACGCAGAATCAACGACCAATTACAGTATTGTGCTCTGTCGGCGACAATTGATGATTTGAACATCGGTCTTAGGTACTTCCCTGAACCCAAGGTCTGTTTCCTGAAGGCACCCCGCGAGATCGAATTTCTGCTCATACGGGCTGATAATTTCATAGAGAACTTGGCAGAAATTGCTAGGGATAGGAATCTCAAGAAAATCCTTGTTTTCTTCAATGCACGTAGCTTAGCCGAGCTCTTTTCGCAGAAATTAGATAGACCACCATTTCAAGATCTGGTTTTTGTTCATCATGCGAGTTTACCTAAACCGAGACGTGAAGAAGTGGAAAGAATGATGAACATAAACGAACGTGCGATTCTGTGTGCAACATCGACGCTAGAGTTGGGTATTGATATTGGGTCGGTAGATTGCATTGTTCTATATCGTCCGCCATTCAACGTATCATCGCTGCTTCAGAGAGTCGGTCGTGGTAATCGGCGGGCCCGGGGGCTCTTTGCGGTTGGTGTATATACGGATGATTGGGAGAGATTGCTTTTCGAGACCTATTTTGAATGTGCCCGCCAAGGTCAATTGTACGAAAAGCGCTACACACCTACGCTATCGGTGATCCCACAGCAGATATATTCTTACCTTTATCAACGACGCCGGATTGGAACAACAGTGAAGAGCCTTTGTGGGATATTTTTTCCAGTGCACAGCGAAGATAGGGTGAAAGCTGTGTTTAAGAAACTATACGAAGAACATAAAATAGAAGAAACTAGGCCCGGCATATACTTTGACTCTGCTCGGTTAGAAAAAAAGATCGACTGGGGTAAGATTCATTCCAATATTACCGAAACATCGTTCGGTGAATATGATGTTTTTAATGTCACCTCAGGTACTCTCCTCGGACGCATTTTTCACCTACGTGAGAAGTTTGTTTTGGGTGGCAAGTGCTGGCAAATCGCGAGCATCACCGAGAAAGAAAAGAAGGTGTATGCAAAATGTGTGGGTGAGGCCTCTGCGGTCACAAAAATATTTGAAGGGAAAGGAGCTGGATCATACAATTACCGGCTGGCTCCAATAATCAAGGAGAAATTTGTACCTGACATGGCATTAGATGAGTTTCCTTATGCTAGGGAGGCGGATAATACACATATCCTGCATTTATTTGGATCAATATACGGCTCCGTCCTTGCCGATGCGCTATTCGAAGAAGGCGTTGAGGCAATGGATGTAGAAGGTAAGATGCTGGTGCTCAATAAATATGTCGTGGCCGATACTTCTTTTCCGATACCTGGCATTGATGCCATCAGGGATGTTATTGGTGAAAACATACGACGACTCGAGGACGCATTGGGGAGTGGTGCCTACTTCTATGATTTGCCAATAGCGTATCAGATTGAGGATCATTTCTTGAACCTAGACATACCTGGTTTTGTAAAATTCCTGAGTTCGTTGAAACTCGTGAGCATGGAGCTTGAAGAATTTATGCAATTAGCCGAGGTTCTAAAATAGAATAGGGATGACTTGACACCGCTTGGTATGCGTCTATAATGCTGTGGTACGAAGTACGTGAATATTGATAGAAGGAGGAAAGGATGAAAAGAACGTTGCTTATCCTAGAATTTGTTGCGGCATGGCTTTTTGTTAACTGCAATGGTGCAGTTTTGATTCAGGCACCAGAGATGAAGATGGTAATCATGAATGAAACACACGTTACTGTCATATGGGAAATGAACAGCGCAATCGAAGATAATACGGATTTCTTAGGTTACAACATCTATGTGTATACCGATTCGATCGCATTGCTTACTGAAACCGGCGAGGAGTTGAACAAGTTCAACAGCCAACCTGTGCAGGATACCATGTTTCAAGCCGATGGTTTGGTTCAAGATAGTATATACTACATTCAAGTACGCACAGTTAACAAAGACAACAGGGTTGGTCAATACAGCAGTGTCATGCCATTCATGCAGGTATCACCACGGCCTGAATTTACGGTGGTAATGAAGTTGGCGGTTGTAGGACAGAATGTGAATGATAGCTGTGCGCTTAGGCTATCCGACGCGACGATCACGGCGGATTCGGTTATGGCAGATAGCGGGGCTGACATATGGGTCAGAATTGCCGGTAACACTGTATCGGTCGTGTCACCGCATATTCATCCTCTATATGGTGTCGATGCCCGCATGACGAGATCTTACAATATGGGCACAGGTGATTTCGATGCATTTCCTGAGGCGACAACCGAGCCTGAGTTGTTTGAGGTGAATTTCAACGCCGGTGATATCCTCTTTGCTAAGACCGAAGATGGTAATTATGTCAAAATTTACGTCGAATCGATAGACGCGCAGGCTGGTATAGTCAATATTCTCTACGCGTATCAGAACATCGCTGAATTTCCTTATTTCTGAGTAGTATTGTACTGAGTACTAATCTGTGACTTTATTGATCCAGTTTAAATACGTTCTTTGCCCACACCCAATATCCCAGGCAATGATTTCGGGAAGCTCGTAGGGGTGATTCTCCTTAATATATTTCTCTACCGCACGATATCGACTCCTTTTTGTCTTGATGAACGCACCGTACTCCGGGGTCTTCTCGACCTCACCCTGCCATCGATAAATTGAGAAAAGAGTAAATATATTCCCACATGCTGCCATTTTGGCGTTGACTAAGCCGTCGATGACTTTCTCAGCGATACGTCTATTGGGGAATGTTGTATAGACTACTATATATTTCTGGTTCATTGAAATCGATAAAGCAGCAGTATTGTGATATTGAAATAAATGAGCAGGGTAGTTGTGTCCAGGATTGTTGCAATCAATGGACCCGACATCAGGGCTGGATCAACGCCCAACTTTTTGAAAATAATCGGGAGCATACCGCCAATTGATGTGGCGATGACGATTGCTACGATCATTGCAATTGCTACCGTGAGCCCTAGACCCGCATCGCCCTGAAGCACGAAGGCGCGCAGTGCCGTGATGGCGCCGGCGATGATACCCATTAAGACCCCGATGAGAAATTCTTTACGGACAACGCGCCAAATGTCGCGTAGCTTGATCTCCCCGGTGGCAAGTCCACGGACGACAACGGTTGCTGCCTGCGTGCCCGCGCTGCCACTGGTGTTCATTAGTATCGGAATAAAAAAACTAAGGGTCACGATACTAGAGAGCAAGTATGAATAGTGTTCCAATACAGAACCCGAAACGAAGCCGGCAAGGGCGAGGATGACCAGCCAAATAACTCGTTTCTGCGCGATATTGAAGGGGCTTGCCGATAGGTACTGATCAGTAACTTCAGAAGCACCGAAACGATATATATCCTCACTTGCTTCTTCCTCAATAACGTCGATCACGTCATCGACTGTAATGACACCTTTGATGCGCCCTAGTTTGTCTAGTACCGGAAGCGCTGCAACGTCGTATTTCTCGAAAACATGGGCGACGTCCTCCTGATCCATCTCCAGGCCAACACTCGGGAAGTAAGTGTCCATGACCTTTTCTACCCTGCGTTGTGGGCTTGCCGTGAGCAGATCGATCAGCGGTATGATGCCCTGTAATCGATTGACCTTGTCGACCACATAGACGTTCTGAATGAAATCGATGTCCTTAGCCTTTACTCTGAGTTCTCTCATGACATGGGCAATGTTTACGGTGTCGGGTACTGTGATATAGTCGGTGGTCATCAGGCCTCCGGCCGTATTCGCCGTGTAGGCGAGTAGCTCTCGTGCCCGTTTCTGTTCTTTCTCCTCGAGTAACGGAATTAATTTCTCGACTTCCTCATGGGGTAGTATCGCGAACAGGTCGGTGCGGTCGTCAGGTGACATCTCGTTGAGGATATCGACTGTTTTGGTAGTAGCAAGATTACTGAGTAATTCTACCATCTCGTCTTCAGCTAGGAATTCGAAGATGTCAGTGGCGAGTTTTATATCCAGGCTGTTGAATAACTTCAGTTTTTCGTGGCGTGTTAATTCTGACCAGACCTCGGCGATGTCGGCCGGTTCAAAGTATGATACTACCTTCATTATTGTTTTCTTCTTATTGGAAGCAAGTAGTTCCTTTATTTCCGGCAGGATGAATCGCATGGACTAGTGTATCTTGAATGGTAGCGAAGTCAATAGTAATTGACATGATACAAGATATTGGTATAATCTCAAATGCGAGAGAGATGGGATAGTAGAACAGCATTCGTGCTGGCATCTATAGGTTCAGCGATTGGCTTGGGTAACATCTGGCGTTTCCCCTATGTTTGTTATGAATGTGGGGGAGGAGCGTTTCTGATTCCTTTTCTTGTTGCCCTCCTGACGGCAGGAATACCACTGATGGTTCTAGAATACGCGGTTGGGCACAAATTCGCGAAAGGCGCGCCCCTTGCCCTGGGAAGTCTGAAAAAGGGATTTGAGATACTGGGTTGGTTCGCATTACTTGTCGGTTTTGGTATCGCTACATACTACGCGGTCGTAATGGGCTGGGCTTTCAACTACCTCGGATATTCTTTCAATCTGGCCTGGGGTGACAACACACAGGGTTTCTTTTTCGACCAATTCCTTAAGATATCAGAATCGCCTTTACAGATAGGATCCGTTCAATGGATGATCGCTTTGGGTCTTTTATTAACCTGGATTGCAATCGTTGCCGCAATTTGGAAGGGTGCGAGAACAGTCGGTAAAGTGGTGTACTTCACGGTGATCATTCCCTGGATCATATTGTTGATTTTCGTGGTCAGGGGGATGACGCTACCCGGTGCACTCGAAGGGCTGAAATACTATTTGACACCAAATTTCAACGCGCTGATGAACTACCGAGTGTGGTTACATGCCTACTCACAAGTCTTCTTCTCATTGACGATCGGTTTTGGTGTCCAGATAACCTATGCCAGTTTCTTACCCAAGGATGCGGATGTTGTGAATAATGCGTTCTTGGTTAGTCTCGCCGACGCGGCTACTGCGTTCGTCGGCGGATTTGCAGTATTCGCTACACTAGGCTACTACTCACACCAAACCGGCTTGCCGGTCAGTGAAGTTGTACAAACCGGCCCGCAGCTCGCTTTTGTGACATATCCGACAATCATCAAGCTGCTACCCTTTGGCTCTGTGATATTCGGTGTGCTTTTCTTTCTTATGATTTTAACGCTGGGTATTGATTCGGCATTCTCTCTGGTTGAGGCGGGCGCTGCTTCATTGATACAGAAATACAAGTTGAAGCGTTTACATGTGAATATCGGGTTCGCTATCGTAGCTGGCGTTATCGGTCTAATCTATACGACAAGAAGTGGGCTATACTGGCTCGATGTAGTTGATTACTTCATGAATAACTTCGGGCTATTGGTTGTTGGTGTGTTGATGTGTGTTGCGGTCGGGTGGTTTTACAATCACGAAGAGATACGCGAGTACGCAAATAGCAAGTCTGATTTCACGATCGGAAAATGGTGGGATTTCTGTATCAAATATTTCACACCGGTAGTAGTCGGCATTCTTTTTATCACAAACGTTGTCGACCGGGTGAAATCAGCTTACGGTGGCTACGCACGCACCGCCGAGTTTCTTGGTGGCTGGCTGGTGATCATTGCCTTTGTGATCGTTGCGGTGTTCCTCTACAAGAAGAAAAGGAGAACATAATGCCTATTTCTGCATGGATCATGTTTGCGATTACCGCGTTAGTTCTTTTTGGCGGGATAATTCTCTGTCTCGTAAAGATAAAAGTCAAGAAATAGTAGTCATCTCCTGAACATTTTCATGCCTTCTTCATAGAGGTCGCCGCCAAAAGCGTCGTTGGCAACGACAACCGGGAAATCTACGACTTCGAGCTCCCTTATTGCCTCGGGCCCGAGGTCTTCGTAGGCAATAATCCGCGCCGCTTTTATGTTCTTGGCTATAAGTGCTCCAGCACCGCCGGTTGCGGCAAAGTATATTGCCTTATGTTTTTGCATTGCATCACGGACAGGCTGAGAGCGGACACCTTTGCCGATCATCCCTTTCAATCCGTGTTCCATCAAAAGCGGTGCATAAGGATCCATACGGTATGAGGTTGTTGGTCCAGCCGAGCCGATTACACTGCCTGGTTTTGCTGGAGCTGGTCCAACATAGTAAATTATCTGTCCTTTAATGTCTATTGGCAGAGCCTTACCTTTCTGAATAAGGTCGTACAGCCTCTTATGGGCACTATCGCGACCAGTCAGAATCTTGCCGGTTATTAGTACCCGGTCGCCAACCTTCAGTTTCATCACATCTTCATCGGACAACGGGGGCGTTATTTTGACTAGTTCGGACATGACGACTCCTTTCATAAATATTGTCTTGCGTTAATCGGTGCACGGCAGCGAAGCCCGCATGGTCAGTCGTCGTTGAGTTACTGATTCATGCCGGCTGACGTAACCATTAGACAAAACGGGCATCGTCACCGATGACCGTGAGGCGTTACCGTGATTGCTATATGATCGCCGTTTTGTGGCGTGCGACATGGCAGTTAATGTTCACGGCAACCGGGAACGAAGCAATATGGCGCGGGTGAGTTTCGATGAAGACATCCAGCGCGGTGATTCGGCCACCTAATCCCTGCGGTCCGATGCCAAGATTGTTAATCTTCTCAAGCAGCTCCTTCTCCACATCGGCATAGAAGGGATCCCGATTGCGATCACCGATATTCCTAAGCAGCGCTTTCTTAGCTAGAAATGCCACATATTCAAATGTCCCACCAATACCTACCCCCACGACGATTGGAGGGCAGGGGTTGGAACTTGAGCGAAGGACACGATCGACGACAAAATTCTTCACGCCTTCGATGCCATCGGCTGGCTTCATCATTTTGACTTCACTCATGTTTTCGCTGCCACCACCCTTTGGTGCGACGGTGATCTTGATTTTGTCGCCGGGTGCGAGCGTAGTATGGATAATCGCCGGTGTGTTGTCCCCAGTGTTTTTTCCCTTTACAGGATCAGACAAAATTGATTTCCGAAGATAGCCATCTGTGTATCCCTTTCGGACCCCATCGTTTATTGCTTTAATTATACCACCCTCGGCTCGTACATCATTTCCTAACTCGAGAAAAACGACGGCGAAACCGCAGTCCTGACACAACGGAACCTTCTCGGTTTTTGCGATTTCCGCATTCTCGAGCAGCTGCCGCAGAATATCCTTCCCCGTCTCAGATTCCTCTTTTTCAATGCCCTGTTTAAATGCCTGGATTATATCGTCACCAATGAAATAGTTTGCATCCATACACAGCTTGGCGACCGTGTCTACGATTGTTTGATAGGGAACTTCTCTCATGCACTCTCCTTTCAGCCTGACGGCTTGGTGCAGAACCAGCCGGAAGATGCTGCGGATGCGTGCAAAAGGATTCCGTCTAGCATCCCGACTCCAACTGGTTGAGCATCATTTGGTTGGGTTGAGCACGTAGGTCATCATTTTTTCAGGCAAATTTTCCTTGGTAATTTCGAATTCACCGTCACATGTCTTCACTTCTTTGTTCTTTATGTAATCATCCACCGGGGCGATGGGAAAGCCACAGCCTTTCGTTTTGAAGTGCATCGGTACGATTATTCTTGGCATCAACTTGGCCGCAATGCTTTCGGCAGTAGTCGCATCGATAGTGAAATAACCACCGACTGGTATAAACAAGATGTCAACTTTACCGATTCGTTGGATTTCTTCATCTGAAAGTTGATGGCCGATGTCGCCTAAATGAACAACACTCACGCCATCGATGTTCATCTTGAATACTGTATTCTTCCCTCTTTCCGCACCACCACATTCATCGTGGAAGACCTCGAATCCGTTTATCTCTATACCCTTGAGTTGTTTGGCGCCCACGCCGCGAACGAACGTCGGGTTGCCGCTTATTTCGGTTGAATTATGGTCGTCGTGTTCGTGGGAAATCGTGACGATATCTGCCTCTTCGTTTATCGGTGCATATTTGATGCCGCCACCAAAGCATCCAGCTTTGTAAGGATCGGTAATAATTTTGACTCCTTTTTCAGACGTTATAAGGAAGGAAGAATGTCCCAAGAATCTGATTTTCATATTGTACTCCTTTCCTTGAATCCAGGATCCTCATCATGCCACATGAATTTCCATAGGCTTGTTGTATTATACCTAAAGTCCTGAAAAAATCAAGTTTGTTGTATTTTCTGTTGACTTGTTGCCACATATCATTAGAATATGGTGTGGCACTGCTCAAGGATCTGATTGAAAAACTACAATGGTTGCCAGGCATAGGACGCAAATCGGCTCAACGAATTGCGTTCTATTTACAGAAGATGGAGTCGGCAAAGGTGCGGGAATTAGCCGATGCAATCGTGAAAGCGCGCACCAGACTCAAGGAGTGTTCAGCCTGCCATAATTTAAGTGAGAAAGATCCATGTGAAATCTGTGCCGATGATTCGCGTGAGCGAGACAGAATATGTGTTGTCGAGCAGCCGTCGGATGTTATGGTTATCGAAAAGACCAGTGAATATCGGGGACTTTATCATGTCATCCATGGCAAAATATCACCGATCGACAACATAGGGCCTGAGGATTTGCGTGTTGATACGTTGGTCAATAGATTGCGAAATGGTAATATCGCAGAGGTGATCATCGCGACTAATCCAACCACCGAAGGCGATGTCACTGCGATATATATTGCCAAGTTGATCAAACCTCTGGGAATAACGGTGACACGAATCGCCCGAGGTCTACCCATGGGCAGTGATTTGGATTTGGCAGATACGACAACCCTATCGAGAGCGCTGGAAGGAAGGAGAGAGTTGTAATTCGCAAAGGCGAATTACAACTCAAATCCTAAGCACTGAATCATAAATCCTAAACAAATCCAAATGACCAAAGTCCGAATTTTCTAAACACGCTTTTGAATTTTGAAAATTAGAGATTGTGATTTGTTTAGGATTTAGAAATTAGAATTTAGGATTTCTCTGAGCGAAGCGAGGTTTACCAGGTTGCTTTTCGCACACCTGGTATTTCGCCTTTGAGGGCAAGCTCACGGAAACAGATGCGGCATAGGCCAAACCGGCGGTAATACGCACGGGCACGACCACATCTGAAGCAACGATTGTATTTCCGTGTCTTAAATTTCTGCTGTTTCTTCTGTTTGTTTATCAACGCTAATTTTGCCATAACTCCTCTATTTTTTTCGTTCGAAAGGCATTCCTAGTCCTTCGAGCAAGGCCACAGCATCAGCGTCTTTCCTCGCCGTTGTGACTATTGCAATGTCCATGCCGAACACCTTCTTCACTTTGTCGTACTCGATCTCGGGGAATATGGTTTGTTCGGAAAGTCCCAGGTTGTAGCTGCCCCGTCCATCGAAGGAATCTCTTGAGAAACCCCGAAAGTCCCTAATCCTTGGAGCGGTAAAATTGACAAAGCGGTCAAAGAATTCATACATGCGTGTGCCTCGGAGAGTAACCTTAAGACCGATGACCATACCCTTACGGATCTTGAAGTTAGATATGGGCCGTTTAGCGCGCGTCTCCACTGGAACCTGACCAGTTATCCGGGACAGGTCGTCGCGCACAATATCAAGGACTTTTTGATCGTTGACCGCCTCGCCGAGGCCGACATTGATGACGATTTTTTCAAGCCTTGGCACTTGGTAGATATTGTCATAGCCCAACGTTTTCATCAAGCCTTTTCTCAATTCTTGACCAAAGTACTGCTTTAATCTCGCTGTGTACGTATCGCCCTTTTTCTTATTCAATGCTCTCCCCGCATTTCCTGCAAATCCTCACACGTTTGTTTTCGATCCTCTCCATCCGTACCTTAGCCTTCTTGCCGCATTTTGGACAGATCAAGACAAGATTGGATACATGGATAGGCGCTGGTACCGTGACGATTCCGGAAGGCTTTGTCTGGGAACGAGCACGCTGATGTTTCTTGACCAGATTGATGCCTTCGACGATCGCCATGGTTTTTTCTGATATGATCTCGAGAACCCGGCCACGTCTCTCCTTCTCTTCGCCGGTGATTACCTCAACCAGATCGTTTTTCTTTATATGGAATTTCAACTTTTTGGTTTTTATTTTATTACTACGCATCTCATCGTTCTTTCTTTTTATACCACTTCACTCGCCAATGACAATATTTTTGTGAATCCTTTCTCTCTGAGTTCGCGTGCTACTGGACCAAATACCCTAGTGCCTCTTGGTTCCTTTTGTTCCGTGATCAATACGCAGGCGTTGTCATCGAATCTGACGTACGACCCATCGATACGTCGGTATTCCTTTTTGGTGCGGACAATGACTGCTCTACCCTTGTCGCCTCGCTTAACTGGCGCGTTAGGCATTGCATCTTTGATTGATACATTGATTATATCCCCGACATAACCGTATCTTGTCCTTGAACTACCACTTACTCTTATGCACATTGCCATCCTGGCACCCGTGTTGTCGCAGACCTTGAGTCGGGAGTATATCTGTATCACTTAACTCTCCTTATCACACGCCACCGCTTTAGCTTCGAGAGCGGCCGTGTTTCCTCGATAAGGACTTTATCGCCTGGCTTATATTCATTCTTCTCATCATGTGCGTAAACACTCGTCCTCTTCCGGATGTACTTCTTGTACAGCGGGTGTTTTGTATAGTTGGTAATTCTCACCACGACTGTTTTGTCGGGTTTGTCGCTCGTTACCTTACCGGTTTTCCTTCTGCGCACGCTTGTCTCCTTTCTTGGCTTTGGTGGTTATTTTCTTCGGCTCGAGTAGTTTCTTGATGCCCAGTTCGTCTTCTCTCAAAATGGTCTTGATACGTGCGATATCTCGGCGTAGAGTGCGTAGCCTCAGCGGATTGGGTAATTCCTGAGCACCACGGCGCAGGCGTAAGTTGAATAGCTCTCGATGTAAGCCATTGAGCATGTCTGTTAGTTCTTCGCGCGTTTTATCTCTAATCTCAAAAACCTTCATATTTCACACCTGCTTCTCGTTTCACGAATCTGGTCTTCATGGGAAGTTTGTTTGCCGCCAGGCGGAGTAGATGGTGAGCATCCTGTTCTCCCATGCCTTCCAGTTCAAGTATGATACGACCCGGTTTCACGACACTGACCCAAAACTCGGGTGAGCCTTTGCCCTTACCCATTCTCGTTTCAGCGGGTTTCTTGGTGACTGGTTTATCCGGGAAGATTCTCACCCAGAGTTTGCCGCCTTTCTTCATTTGATGGGCGATAGCAACTCTGGAGGCTTCGATCTGGCGTGCGGTTACCCAGGCGGCTTCGAGGGCAACCAGACCGTACTCGCCGAACGCTACAGAATTACCACTCGTTGCCTTACCTTTGCGACGTCCTCGGTGGTGTTTACGGAATTTTGT
The DNA here is from genome assembly GCA_001303785.1 of Caldifarciminota bacterium SM23_42. Lineage (GTDB taxonomy): Bacteria > Hydrothermota > Tepidihabitantia > SM23-42 > SM23-42 > SM23-42. The sequence continues at coordinate 55,464 of LJUJ01000011.1, forward strand.
CTTCTTCGGCTCGAGCATTAGTGCGCATCTCCTTTGTAGATCCAAACCTTGATGCCAACTGTACCGTATATGGTGAATGCCGTGGAACACGCATAATCAATATCTGCATTTATTGTCTGCAGGGGAACTCTGCCTTCGGGATACCACTCAGTTCGCGCGATTTCTGAACCACCCAGTCGGCCGGAGCAGGCCACCTTAATACCGCGGGCTCCGATTTTCATTGCCGAGATGATTGCTCTCTTCATGGCGCGGCGGTGTGAGATGCGCTGTCGGATCTGACGAGCGATATTCTGGGCAACCAGGTAGGCATCAAGCTCGGGCATTCTGATTTCTTCGATGTTGATTGCTACGTCTTTTTCTATCAAACTTTTTATTTCCTCACGCAATTTCTTGATCTCTTCACCACCCTTGCCGATGACCTTGCCTGGTTGTGCGGTGTAAATTGATATGATTACCCGGTTAGATAATCTCCTTATTATAATATCCGAAAGCATTGCGTCAGAAAGCCGCTGATTCAAATAACGGCGAATTGTATAGTCTTCGGCGACGAGCTTGCTGTAATTCTGTTGATCGAACCACTTGGATTTCCAGTCCTTGGTGATACCTAATCGGAACCCAATCGGATGTGTTTTCTGACCCATTAGCCTCCCTTCCTTTCGATTGGTTTGTAAGAATCGATGGTGACAGTTATGTGACAGGTTCTTCGCCTTATCATATCTGCAGTACCGCGGAATCCAGGTCTCCAACGTTTAAGCATTGGCCCTTCGTCGACTTTGGCCTCTTTTACGTACAACGCGCTGTCGTCGACTCGAAGCGTGCCCACGTTGTTTTTGAAATTCGCCACCGCCGAATTAAGAGTTTTGAGAATTGGAATCTTCGATCGGGAGGGGTGAAACTGTAGCGTCGCCCGTGCTTCCTTTATACCCTTTCCTCGAATTACATCAAGTATCATTTTGACCTTACGGGGTGATACTCGCTCATATCTTTTTACGGCACGTGCTATCACTTCTCAAACTCTCTTTCTTTCTCTGCTTTTCTCGTGCCCGAATGAGCACGAAACGTTCTGGTTGGAGAGAATTCCCCAAGTTTGTGTCCAACCATCCTCTCGGTTATATAAACGGGAATGAATCGATTTCCGTTATGAACGGCAATTGTAAATCCTACGAACTCCGGAGGAATTATTGAGTTTCTCGCCCACGTCTTGACGATTTTCTTGTCACCACTATCGATCAGTTTTGTTATTTTCTTCATTAATTTAGTATCGACATAAGGACCCTTCTTAAGCGCTCTCGACATTACTTTCTCCTTTTCAGTATAAACCTATCTGACGGTTTGTGCGTTTTCCGTGTCTTCTTACCCTTGGTCAGCCAACCCCATGGTGAAGCTGGTTGTCGGCCGCCATGCGAACGTCCTTCTCCGCCACCCATTGGGTGATCAACTGGATTCATCGCAACACCTCGGACGTGTGGGCGTATTCCCATGTGACGTTTTCTGCCTGCTTTGCCTATTGAAAGACTTGAATACAAGAAATTAGAAACCTTGCCGACGGTTGCTCGGCAGCGCAGGTCGATCAATCGTAATTCGCCAGAGGGCATTTTGATATGGGCATGTTTACCTTCCTTGGCGAGTATTTGGCAAGACAATCCCGCTCCCCTTACAAGCTGCGCACCCTTCTTGGGTGTTAGTTCAATACAGTGGATTTCGACACCCAAAGGAATATTAGCTAGGGACAAGCAATTGCCGATCTTTATGGGCGCGTTATCTCCCGATACGATTGTGTCCCCGATTCGTAGCCCATCTGGCGCAATGATATAGCGTTTTTCACCGTCTTTGTAGGCAAGAAGCGCGAGGAGGGCATTGCGGTTTGGATCGTATTCGATCGCCTTCACGATTGCGGGAATGCTGTCTTTGTTTCTCTTGAAATCAACTATTCTAATCTTCTTGCGATGTCCACCGCCACGGTGGCGCGTGGTGATTCTGCCGAGATTGTTGCGGCCACCGCTTCTTTTCTTGGAAAAAGCCAATGATTTTTCCGGCTTGGATTTGGTAATCAGCGGCTTGTTCGTGGAATAAAATCTTCGTGCAGGTGAGGTTGGTTTATATTTCTTTACCGCCATCATACACCTTCTATCAACTCAATTTTCTGCCCGGATTTTAGGGTAACCGTGGCTTTCTTGTATCCTGTCTTGTATCCAGAAGATAGTCCTAACCTTTTTGGCTTACCCCGGAAATTTGCTGTCTTAACGTCGATTACTGTAACATTAAACAATTTCTCAACCGCCTCCTTAATATCATGCTTGTTTGCATTAGGCGCAACCTCGAACTGATAGCAGTTCATTTCCCTTAGCCGATCTGCCTTTTCCGTTATCAATGCTTTCCGGATTACTTTTTCGTGGCGCATCGCTGCTCCAATTTCTGCAGTGCTTTTCTTGTAAAAAGTAAATATTCAGTACTGATTACATCGTAACAATTGATATCACTCGCTCTCTTCACATTCACGTTGGGTACATTGCGGCTGGCCAGCAACAAATTCTTATTCATTTCATCAACCGCTATCAGAGTCTTCGCTTGGTCCAACTTAATAGCCTTCAGGATCTCAACAAAACTTCTTGTCTTCGGTGCTTCCAGAACGAGATCTTCGATAACCATGATTTTGTTTTCCTTCGCCCTGGCACCGAGTGAAGCGAGGAGTGCTTTCATCTTTTTCTTCTTAGGTATGTTGGTGTGAAAATCCCTTGGTTTTGGGCCAAAAACAACACCACCACCTCTCCAAATGGGCGAGCGTATGCTACCATGTCTCGCCCAACCAATGCCTTTCTGACGATACGGCTTTCTGCCGCCGCCTCTGACTTCAGTTCTGTTCTTAGTGCTGGCGGTTCCTCTTCTTTGGTTTTTCAGTATTGTATTGATTGTCTCCCAGAGCAAGGGTTCATTTATTTTCTGGCTAAAAACATCCTTACCCAGCTCAACGGTTCCACTTTCTTTGCCTTGTGTATCAAAGAGCTTGGTCTGCATCATTCATCCTTGGTTATTATTAAGAAACTATTGCGCGCACCAGGAACCGCACCTTTTAGGTATAACATATTTTTCTCTTTGTCGATTTTGACTACTGTCAGGTTTTTAACCGTTATCTGTTCATTACCATATCTGCCAGGCATGGTTTTATTCTTCCATATTCTACCCGGTGCCGAGCCGGCTCCAGAAGAACCGATTCTTCGATGTGCCATTGATCCGTGAGAAGCGGGTCCGCCTGACCAGCCCCATCTTCTCATGCCGCCACTGAAACCTCGTCCTTTGGTCCAGCCGACCACTGATACTTTATCGCCAGTGGCGAAGATCGTGGCATCTATTTTTCCCCCAACCTTGTATTTACTTGGTTCGTTAATCCTGATTTCAAATATCCGAGCCGCCGATTTTGTATTTGACTTCTTGAGGTGCCCAGCCATGGGTTTGCTGGTTTTTTTCTTATTGCCAAAGCCGAGCTGCACGGCTCGGTAACCATCGGTGGTATCATCCTTGACCTGCAAGATTGGGCACGGGCCGGCTTGAATGATACTGACTGCAGCAAGTTCACCGCTCTCTAAGAAAACCTGTGACATGCCGATTTTCTTACCAACCAGACCGATCATAATCACATTGCCTTCACTTCGATGTATACACCAGCTGGTATTTCCAGTTTGTTTAATGCGTCGATAATATCCGGAGTTACATCATTCAATTCAATTAAGCGCTTATGCACCCTGAGCTCAAATTGCTCACGCGACTTCTTATCAACGTGGGGTGAGCGAAGCACCGTATACAATGATCGTTCAGTGGGTAGAGGTACAGGACCCGACATGGCTACGCCGAACCGTTTCACTGTTTCTACTATTGACTTCACCGATTGATCGAGAATGCGGTGATCGTATGATTTTAACCTAATTCTTAGTTTATTCATTATTATTCTAGTATTTTGGTGACCACACCGGCGCCGACGGTGCGACCGCCTTCACGAATCGCGAAACGTAGACCCTGCTCGATCGCCACCGGACTGATCAACTCA
>LJUJ01000030.1 GCA_001303785.1 Caldifarciminota bacterium SM23_42
CTCTGGATGAAATACGCTTTCTTGCTCAAGGAGGACGAAGAAAAAGACCGTGAATATTGGGAGAAGACCGATTCGGACACAACCGTGATCGCAGCCAATGTCTTTATTGATTTCGAAGATATCGGCCAGCGAATACATACTGTTACCCAAGTACGTGGTGAATACAATCACGTGGCACAGTCGCCGGACGGCAAGCAATTTGCCATCCATTCTGACAATGACCGCGAAGAAATCTGGACCGTAGACTGGTTGGGTAAAGAACTGAAAAAGATTACAGAAAACAATGCCGATCCAAAAATGTTTTTTGTGTCTCAGGACCGAAGGAAGGTTCACTATTTATCCGGCACCGGGCAGTTGTTCACTGCAGACATTGCAACGGCGCAGTCGCAACCGCTGAGTTTTCATGTAGAACTGAATATCGACAAGAACGCCGAGCGTGAACAGGTGTTCAATGAGGCGTGGTGGGCATTGCAGGACGGATTCTACGACAGCGACTTTCACGGCATTGACTGGCGCGCTATGTATCATAAGTATAAGGAATTTGCAGTAAATGCACGCACGACACCCGATTTCATTAGCATCATAAGCATGATGATAGGTGAACTCAATGCATCACACCTGGCCGCATGGAAGATACCACCCATCGGTGAACGAAGTGGGACGATCGGTATAACGCCCGACCCGGCGTATGAGGGCGAAGGTATCAGGGTAAAGCAGGTAATACCCAATACACCAGCCACAGGGCTCAAGGCAAACATCGAACCCGGCGAGGTCATTACCCACATCAACGGTGAGAAAATCGAAACTCGGGTTAACCTATATTCCTTATTGCGCAACATGAGCAATCAAGAAACAATGCTGACGCTTCTTGACCAGGGTAAAGAGAGAGAAATCAAGCTGACATTAGCGAATCCCGCAGACATTCTCGCAACCGTACAAGAAAACTGGATTCTGGCAAATGAGAAATTCGTCCACGAAAGAGGTAACAATCGAATTGGTTATCTCTATATCGCATCCATGGATAACGAAGACTTAAGGAAATTCGAAAAGGATTTGTACGAAGAAATGGACAAAGAGGGGCTGATCATAGACATCAGATATAACGGCGGCGGGCAGATTCATGACGAACTACTGAATATTCTACGCCGAACCGCTTATGCCTATTCGATTGATAGAGGTGGCATGAAATCGTATAGCTCGCTTTTTCGGTGGGACAAACCTACCGTTGTTCTCATGAACGAGTACTGCTATAGTGATGGGGAGATTTTTCCCGCGGCATTCAAGGCACTCAGACTGGGTAAACTCGTCGGAATGCCGACCTGGGGTGCAGTGATCGGCACGGTCGACATTGAACTCCACGACGGCACCAACTTTCGAGTCCCAAGTACCGGCTGGTACCTGCTCAATGGCGAGAACCTTGAAAATACGCCGGTCGAGCCTGATATCCGCGTCGAGAATTCGCCTGAGGAGGATGGCTCCAGTTCAGATAATCAGCTAGCCAGAGCCATTGAGGTACTTCTTGACGAAATCCAGTGATTTTTCAGTCATCTTGACAGTCATAATATTGTCTGTATAATTTCACAGGTTATCAGAAAAGGAAGTAAAGGAGATTTATGAGAATAACCACACTGTTACTGCTCATAGGCTTAGCATTAAGCCACGCACAAGCACCACTCTTCGAGAATCCGGTCTATTTGACCGCCGGTGGCTCTGCTATCGACGTGGGGTGGTACGGCTCACCATTTGTGTATGATTGGGATGGAGACGCTAAAAAGGATTTGATCTGTGGCCAATTCACTAGTGGCAACGTTCGTCTCTACCTGAACACTGGCGAGCACAACGATCCTAGCTTCAGCTCGTTCTCATATCTTTTGGCTGGAGGTGCGCCCATTATACTCCCCTCTGGTTGATGCCAGGGTTCAACAGTCGCGGTCTGCGACTGGAATGAGGATGGCCTGAGAGATCTCATCACTGGAGATCGTAATGGCTATATCACCTATTTCCGTGAAACTGGCTCAGGTTTACAGAACCAGGGGCATATACAAGCAGGTGGGGTCGATATCCATATGAATATGAACAGTTGTCCGTTCATAATGGACTGGAACGAAGACGGCAAGAAGGACTTGATGTCCGGCGAGCAATCACCCTTGTCGGGCAACACAGGTAATATTCGTCTCTACCTCAACGAAGGCACAAATGAAGCACCAGTTTTTGGCAGCTACTCCCTGATCAATGCCGGGGCCAATCCAATATACATATATCGGACTAACCCTGTGGTATACGACTTAGATACGGATGGCCTCAAGGACCTCATCGTTGGTAATGATAACGGGCAGGTCTATTTCTACAAGAACGTTGGCACGAACGCGGCACCTCAATTCAACACCACGCGTGATACCTTAAAGACAACGCACGGAGTGGTGATCGACGCCTATTACGGCTCCCGGGTGCACTTCGTTGATTGGACTGGCGATGGTGATCTCGATATGCTCATCAGCGGGTTCGATGGTTTCGTGCAGCTGTATGAAAACAATACTATAACAGGTATTGAGGAGGGAGAAAAACAGAAGATTTTCGTAACCGGTCCCGATATCACCCCGAATCCTACCACCGAAAGCGCACTATTTGCTTACTCGCTTGAAACACCCGCGCACGTCCGGGTCGACATCTACTCAATCGATGGTCGTCTGGTTGCCACGCCGATCAATCAATCTGAATCGAGTGGCCAACACCAATTCACCTGGCACGCACGTGATGTCCAAGGCAGGAAACTACCGGCCGGCATATATCTCGTACGCCTCACCGCCGATTCTGAGATGAATACGAAAAGCCTGATTATTACACACTGAGCCAGATAGTATCAAGATCAAGGGGGTCCCTTGGACCCCCTTTTACATTAGGTGAGAAATGGGGTCGAATCTTCACACTTCACAGGATTCCAGCAAGCAGATGTGCCGCACATCTATTTACACCGACAATATTATCTGCTCTCAACCTAACTACGGGCGATGTGAAGTGTGAAGATTTGACCCCCTATCAAGACGGACACCGACGCTGAACTTGACACCCCTGCTTGCTTCACATAATATGTTGTAGGGTAAGAGGAAACAAAACTATGAGAGTTATTAGGCTGCTACTGTTTATTGGTTTGACATTAAGCCATGCACATGCACCACTCTTTGAGAATCCGATCTATTTAACTTGCGACGGGTCGGCTATCGATGTTGGGAATTACGGTTCACCATACGTGTACGATTGGAATAGAGATAATAAAAAGGATCTAATCATAGGACAATTCGATAATGGTAACGTTCGTCTTTATCTGAACAACGGTGAACACTACAATCCCAGCTTCAGTTCGTTCTCATACCTTCTGGCTGGAGGTGTTCCCATCACGCTCCCGTTTGGCTGATGCCAGGGTTCGACTGTCGCGGTCTGCGATTGGAATGAAGACGGCCTGGGAGATCTTATTACTGGAGACCGGCTCGGGCATATCACATATTTTCGTGAAACCGGTTCAGGTTTACACGGCGGAGAGTATATACAGGCTAATGGGGTTGATATCCAAGTGAACTACAACAGCTGCCCGTTTATAATTGACTGGAACGAGGACGGTAAGAAAGACTTGATGACCGGCGAGCAATCGCCGATGTCCGGAAACGCAGGCAATATCCGTCTCTATCTCAACGAAGGAACGAACGAAGCACCAGCCTTCGGAGACTACTCCCTGATAAATGCCGGAGGCAGTCCAATATATATTTATCGGGTCAATCCTGTGGTATATGATCTGAATATGGACGGCCGAAAGGATCTCATCGTCGGCAATTCTAATGGACAGGTGTATTTCTATAAGAACTCTGGCACGAACGCGGCACCGCAATTCAATACCACTCGTGATACTCTAAAAACGAGAGACGGAGTGACAATCGATGTCAGCGTCGGTTCCCGCATACATTTTGTTGATTGGACTGGTGATGGCGACCTCGATATGCTCATCAGCGGCTATGATGGTTTCGTAGAGCTATATGAGAACAGCTCGATAACGGGCGTCGAGGACAGAGAAACGCAGACTATTTTCCTGGCCGGCCTTGATATCAGCCCGAACCCCATCACCGAAAATGCTCTATTTGCCTACTCGCTTGAAAGACCCACTTATGTTGTAGTTAACATTTACTCGGTTGATGGTCGCTTGGTTGCTGCACCAATCAGCCAATTTGAGACGCGTGGCCAGCACCAATTCATTTGGCAGGGCCGTGATGCTCAGGGCAGGACTTTGCCGGTAGGCATCTATCACGTAAGTCTCACCGCAGATTCTGAGACGACGACGAAAAGCATAATCATCACACGCTGAGGGGCGCCATGGATAGCAGTTCTTTTGAAAAATACTTTCAAACAAACAAGGCTTTATGGAACAGGTTAACTGCTCTTCATCGTGAGTCTGAATTCTATGATTTGAATGGCTTCAAGAAAGGCAAATCATCCTTGAACTTCATTGAATTGGATGAACTTGGAGATGTTCGCGGAAAGACCATACTACACCTACAGTGTCATTTCGGTATGGACACGCTGTCCTGGGTGCGTCTGGGCGCGCAAGTAACCGGTATCGATTTCTCTGAAGAAGCAATACAGCTGGCAAAATCGCTCACTAAAGAGCTGTCAATTAATGCGCTCTTTGTCCATAGTAACATCTATGATTTACCCAAGGTGTTGAACAAGCAATTCGATATCGTATACACATCTTACGGCGTTCTCTGCTGGTTGCCCGACCTTAAGGAATGGGGCAGAATCATACATCATTTCCTCAAAAAAGATGGCACCTTCTATATGATTGAGTTTCACCCAATCCGGGCGATGTTTGATGACGACGGCAACATGAAAGAACCGTATTTTCATGGTGAGGAACCAGTCAAATACGAAGGCAGTGGTACTTATGCCGAACCGAGCGCGGATTTCCATCATGTCTCTTACGAGTGGCTGCACAGTCTCAGTGATGTAATAAACGCCTTAATCGGTGCTAGTCTAAAGATTGAGTCTATTCACGAATTCCCTTTCAGTGTATATGGCGACCTGCCCTTTCTCGTGAAAGGGGAGGATGGTTTGTGGCGCCATAAGAACAAGGATATAAGAATACCCTTGATGTTTTCAATAAAGGCAAAAAAGTCGGGAAGTACTGCCCCCAATAAGTGATGCTATCTAATCAATAGCAGTTGATGCGTTTCCTGGTAATCGCCGACTGTCAGCCGCAGAAAGTAAACGCCACTACCCAACTGGCGATCAGAACGGTCTGTCCCATCCCAACTGATGTGGTCTGATAGTCTCATTGCCGGATAGTCCCATTGTTTAACTAAACGACCCGTTGCATCGTAGATTGTCAGCCCTGGTTTCTGATATTCTGATGTTCCTCCGACTGATCCGCTGATACCCTGATTAGCTTCTTCTATCATGCATCCTGCATCAGGTATCGTGAATCGTATTCTTGTCTGATAGTGGAACGGATTAGGACTTGCGGTCAAGTTGAAAGGAATCTCGCAAACTGCGTTCCCAGCCTCTTCGTTGATTCCCGTAACCCCATACTTTATCGTCACGATATCATCATAGCCTATATTCCCTATGCTCGAACCCGTAACGTACACATTACCCGCATCATCAACAGCCATATCATAAAGATGGTCTTGTGAATCTCCAGTACCATTATACCGGTGCGTCCACTGTTCGACTCCGGATGCATTATATTTAATAGTCAAAAAGTCGAACTCAGGTGTATACGGCTGTGTAGCATAACTCTGGCCTGCGACATATACATTTCCCATGTGATCAAGAACAATATCAAAAGCCTCATCAATATCATCATCAGGCCCGTTGTAGCGAGAAACCCACTCAACATTACCTGAGAAGTTGTACTTGATCGTCGCGTAATCCGTTTGCACCGGGCCCATACTGCCTCCAGTAACAAACACATTGCCTAGGCTATCTGCTACAATTCCATTCGCATTATCATCTCCATTTCCTGGCCCATTGTAACGCATTTCCCAGAGTGTATCGCCAGCAGGAGAGTATTTTATTGTAGCATAATCCGCTTCGGTGCCCGCGCCGTCACTCTCTCCAGTAACATATATATAACCACCGCCCAGGGCTATATCATTGGCATAGTCATAAGCTGTCGCTGCAGTACCATCATAGGCAACCACCCACTGTGTATCGCCCACCGCATTAATTTTTATTGTATAGTAGTCATTATCGTAGGTGGCGGAGTTCCCGGATCCTGTAACGTAAACATTACCACTGTCATCCAAAGCGAGGGCATATGCTATGTCAATTCCATTAAAAGGTCCGTTATAGGTAGATGTCCATACAGTATCTCCGTACCTGTCATACTTGAGAGTAATATAATCCGTGAACGTAGCTGCACTTCGCGTGTATCCGCACACATATATATAACCGCTGTCATCGATTGCGATGTCATACGCCTCATCGTCGTCATTGCCCGGCCCGTTGTAACGCGCGACCCACTGCTCAACACCAGCGCTATTATATTTTATCGTTGCAATATCGTATTGATTCCCGGATTCTATGCTTAAACCCGTAACATACACATTACCCGAATCATCAATTGCAATGGCATGTGCACGATCATAAAATAACTGTCCACCATCATAATAACGCAACCACACAGTATCGCCGCTGCTGTTGTATTTAATCGTGAGGTAATCCATATAAGTTGCGGTAAGGTACCCGAAACCGCATACATAGACATTCCCGGAAGTATCAACTGTGATGTCGTATGGCCATTCGGATAGATTGTCTGGCCCGTTATACCGGTGGATCCACTCTACAATTTGCGCATGACCTAACAATACCAACAACAGCGTAATTACTACAATCCATTTCATAATTCCTCCCTTTTGATTCAAATATTTCTCTATACCCAACAAAGAACTAAGTCACGATTTCCTACCTAATCAAAAGCAACTGACGTGTTTCCTGGTAATCAGCAATCTCCAATTTTACAAAGTAAACCCCGCTCGGCAGTTTCCTGGCGTAACCATCTGTCCCATCCCAACTGATGTGGTCTGATATTCTCATTGCCGGATAGTTCCATTGTTTGACTAAACGACCCGTCGCATCGTAGATTGTCAGTCCTGGTTTCTGATATTCTGATGTTCCTCCGACTGATCCGCTGATATCCTGATTAGCTTCTTCTATCATGCATCCTGTATCAGGTATCGTGAATCGTATTTTTGTCTGATAGTGGAACGGATTAGGTGCAACCGCCAGGCGATATCCCACATCCTGTATCGTGTATCCTGCCTCTTCTTCTATTCCGGTGGTTGCGTACTTTATCGTCACGACATCTTCGTAACTGGTTGTCCCAATACTCTCGCCAGTTATATATACATAGCCTACATTGTCGACGGTTATTGCGTGAGCTTCGTCCTGAGTATGTCCTGTACCATCATATCGCGAATTCCACTGCTCATTACCTGACGCATCATATTTGACAGTAAGATAATCAAACTCAGGCGTGTAAGGTTCGCTGGCATAGCTTCTTCCCGTGACATACACGTTTCCCAAATCATCGACTGCGATTGCATTTGCCTCGTCAGCTAAGCTGTCTGTCCCATTAAAGCGAGATGTCCATTCTAGGACACCCGCATTTGTGTATTTTATTGTTGCGTAATCATTGTTTGTGTTCAATCCAAAACTCTCACCCGTAACATATACATTTCCATCGTCACCAACAGCGAGCGCAAGCGCCTCATCATCAGACCCTCCAGGCCCATCGTACCGGGCGGTCCACACAGTATCGCCTAAGCTGTTGTACTTTATGGTCAGATAATCAGCATCGTAATTCGTATTTTCGCTTTGTCCAGTCACATATATGTAACCGCCATGCCACTTAATATCATAGGCCTTGTCATCTGCACTACTGAGGAGTCCATTATATGACGCTACCCAATCCTCAATGCCTGCAGCATCATACTTTATCGTTGTGATATTAAACCACTCGGTGCCGGCATATGCATATCCGGTGACATAAACATTCCCTGCATCATCAAGGGCAAGCGCGTTCGGCACATCTGATGAGTTATCAGGATCATCATAACGCGCAGTCCATACCGTATCACCAGCATCATCATACTTTATTGTAATCCAATCAGAACCTGTTGACAATGAATAAGTAAACCCAGTTACATACACGTAACCACTATCATCAACTGCGATATCATAAGCTTCATCATCGTCACCATAAGCTCCAGCATAGCGAGCAACCCATTGCTCGACACCGGCACTGTTATATTTTATCGTGGCGATATCGTAGTGATTACCTGATGCTATGCTTCTGCCGGTCACATAAACATTCCCCATATCGTTTATTGCGAGCGCGTATATATCATCATAGAAGTTAGCCCCGCCATCGTAGTAACGAACCCATATTGTATCACCCGAGTCATCATATTTGATCGTTAGAAAATCGCGTGATCTATCAGGGTACGCTCCCCAACCGGCAACGTAGACATTACCTGCATTGTCAACCGCAATGTCTCGGGCACCAGAGGGCCCGTATCCAGGATACTGGTTTATCCATTCGACCGTCTGCGCATTAGCCAGCGCAGTAAACAACATCAACACCACACATGCAAACCCTTTCATTTGACCTCCCAGTTTGTTATTTGAAGATAGGATAATACTTGAATACTTACATAGTGTAGCAAAAAAGAAAAATCTGTCAATCGTTAATTGAAGAAGTTGGAACCGTCGTAGCTACGCCTGACGTCAGGGCTATGTATTAGTGTGTATATGTGCCTTGCTAGTTTGCCCTAAATTACCTCGCCTTTTATACTTATTGTCACTTCCTCCACTGGCACATCACTTCCAGCCCGCTTCTTGGCCTCTTTAATGATATGCATCAGCCCAAAGCAGCACGGCACTTCCATGTGGACGACTTGCATGCTCTTCGGTTTGGCATGTTCGATTATCTGCGCGATTTTTTCGATGTAGGCGTCAGAATCGTCCAGTTTCGGACATCCTACGAGTATTGCTTTCCCCTTAAGAAGATCCGGGTGAAGGTTCGGATAGGCGAAAGGCACACAATCGGCGATTATTGCAATGTTAGCGTTCTGCAGATACGGCGCAAACGGCGGCACCAAATGGATCTGCACTGGCCACTGGCGTAGCTCTGACTCAATTCTTGCTTTTTTCTCACTCGACGCCTTTTTCTCTTTCCACTGCATCATCCGGGCTCCTGGGCAGCCACTCACGCCTTTGGGCATTTCATGCGTATGGTGTTCTGGAAGTTCATCTGCATGTTTTTTCAGATGTTTAATATGTGTCTCCAACATTTCGGGGGCTTTTTCCTTGATACGTGCAATCGTCGCTTCCTCATTGTATGCTTCCACTTCTTCTTCAGTGATGGTCAAAGCACCGGTCGGACAAGAACCTAAACAGGCACCGAGACCATCGCAATAGAACTCCTTGACGAGTCGTGCCTTCGGTCCGTTTGGCGTTTCTACAATTTGCAGAGCCTGCTCCGGGCACCCGGGAACACAACTACCGCAACCGTCGCAAAGATCCTCGTCGATATGAATGATCTTTCGTTTTACTTTTTGCATATTATTTCTCCATTAATTACTACCTCAGATACCAAGTTTCTTACGATTTGCCTCAATGTGTGAGAGTATACCGTCAACTGCTTTCACGGCATCGGTCTCGACACTTAACTGGCCTCCAGTAACGTTCTTGCAGTCTTCCAGGAGCAGTTTCACCAAATTTGGCGCCTTAGTCACTGGCGGCACAGGATTCACGTACGTATACAGCCCGAATGCTAACGCAAAGATTGCATCAATGGTGGCCTTCTGTTCCATGTATTCAGGTGCAACTGCGGCTACCGGAAGGTCAGTAACAGGTACATCACCCAGGGCATGAGCCACAGTCGCTACTAGGTCACCCAGTCGACCAGTATCAGTGCAAGTGCCATAACTTAGAACGGGTGGCACATTAAACGCCTCACAAATGCTTTTCAGCCCGGGGCCAGCAAGATCTTTTGCCTCAGGACTACACAAACCAGCAACCTGCATACCACCATTGCCGCAACCCATTGAAAGTACGAGTACGTCTCGTTTAATTAGTTCCTTGGCAACACGCACGCTATGCACATCTTGCCCTGTGTCTCTCAAGGAGGTACAAGAAACAAGACCAGCGATACCGCGTATTGTTCCTTTCTTTATTGCATCTAATAACGGTTCAAGTTTGCCACCCAACGCAGCGAGAATACTCTCGGTTGAAAAACCGACCACTGCTTCTCTCGTTGGTAACCCAGTAAAGGGTTTAATTGATTCTCTGCGTTCTTTGAAATTATCGACTGCCATCTGCAAGAGTTGAGCCGCCTGTGTTTCTGCTTTTTCTGGCATGTAATTGACTCGTTCATTTACGCCTTCGAAGGCAACCAGCTCGCTCACCGGCACGAGTTTGAACTTATATTTCTCTGCGTACATTGGATCAACCGGCATCGAACAATTCATGTCCGCGGCAAAGAGGTCCACACAACCGCTCGCGAGAATCGCCTCTTGCATAATCCAATTGCCAGTAAAACCATAAAAGACATCATCCGTTTCCCACCGCTGTATCATTTCCTGCCCAGTTTCAATATTGGCGATAACGCGTAACCCTTTGGCACCAACGTCCTTTGCCTTCTGCTGCCATTCAGGCTTGCGCGCCAGTTGAACCATGGCAAATCCCAGGAATGGCTCATGTCCGTTGGGCAAAACGTTCACGTAGTCCGGATCCAGAACACCCAAATCAACCCGCATCTTATGCGGCCGAGGAATACCGTATATGATGTCCTGACAGTATTCGTTAACGATCTGACTCTGATAGGCCATGGCTATACTGAGTCTCATCGCCTTCAACGCCAGACTCACATAGTAACCATCAACATTAGTAAGACATGAGCTTGTAGCAAGCATCATCTCCCCATAGATACCACCCGGGAATATGCCTAATTTTCTCCATGTTTCTTTCCGTTCTGCCGGGGCTAAAGCCTCGACAATCTGACTGGGTGTATCATATGGCCTGTTGAAATCATTCTTCGCGAATTCATACAGTCTCGTGGCGACTTCATTATCCTTTCCCGACGTGCTAATGCCTAATCGCGCGGCAAAATCCTTTAACTTTCCAGTCTCTTTGATCTCAAACGGCGTTTGTCCCTTGAGTGTAGCATGCAAAGTCTTCAGTGTCTGCTCGGTGTGGTAATGATAGGTTGAGGCACCCAGTACGTTCCTCATAAGCATCATACGCATCGCCATGCCATCACCGGTGATCCCACAGACACCGCGCTTGTCTTTCTCAACGTCGGCGCGACATGGACCATTGGAACATAGATCGCAGCGCACACCGCCCATACAAAAAGGGCAACGCTGATCCGGATTGCCGCCCATGCCCTGAGCCTCGTAACGATCCCAGATATTATTCATGCCATCTTGCTTTATCTTTTCGTAAAGCTTGTTTACAGATTCATGATAAGAAATTCTTTCTTTTTCCATAACTGCTCCTTTCTATGTATTTCTCCTCTTTGCTTTGCTGCAAACATCATACAGCGTATACTTGCCGAAGAACGAATCCATTTCTCTTTTTAACTTAGACCAGCACTCCTGCATGGGACATGGTGTTATGTGTGCACAATATTTATCGGCTTTGCCCAAAAGGCATTGCACTGGAGCCGTAGACTCGCCCACTGCATCGAGCACATCTTTCAATGTTATTTTCTTTGGATCCTGCGCAAGGATGAACCCGCCACCCGGGCCTTTCCTGCCTTTAATCAACCTGGCGCGGCGAAGCCTGAAAAGTATTTGCTCAAGATACGCTGGTTTAACACGCTGGCGCTTGGCAATTATTGGTAATGAAATTGCCTTACCGACCGGCTGTTTGGCGAGCTCCATCAACGCTCTCAGGGCATATCTTGACTTCACCGTAAGTTTCACATAATATCTTACTCAAAAAGTAAGGTATTGTCAAGTACCTTGTGGGGACGGGGGTAGAAGTATTCGAAGTCATTAGAAAGACCAGAATAATCAACGGTAATATGGTGCAAATCCGAATATTTCCCTTCGCAATTCAATTGGTTGAACACCTATGATTGACAGAGTAGGATTTGCGCACTATAATAAAACAAGACGGTAGAGATGTATGTAACTCTTTGGTTTATCTAGATAGGAAGGAGCGATGGATTTAAAAGGTGAATTCATCAGCAAAGCTGCTGAGATTGCCGTTGGCGTAGTAGTTGGCTACATATCCTATGCAGTTTCTGCTCCAACGAGTGACCTAGCAGGAATGTTCGGTATCATGACAGGTCTGACGACCACTTTGATAGTAGCTCTTCTTGTCGAATCCTATCGACATTCACAAGATTTGAAAAAGACTAATACACTCCTGGCTAATCTGCTAAGCAACATTGCAGAACAACATGAAAAGACGTCAGATTTGGCTCAGCTTCTTCGATATGGAGTGACCAGAATCCCTGGCGACCAACTTATTGAAGGTTTGGTACAGTTCTTATGGAGAGTCGAGTATGGTCTGTCAGCAACAAACTATGTTCACCCTGATGAGGGTTGGGGTCGCGCATACAGTGAATTGTATCATGAAATCCAACGTACAAAAATCAAAGTGAACAAGGCTACCATAAGACGAGTATTCATTGTTGACGATGAAAATGAAGTGAACACGCTTCGTACCGTCATGTCCAGACAGAAGCAAGTAGGGATCCACGTAAAATACATATTCAGAAAGAAAATTGAATCTACCTCCTTGCTAAAAATCGCAGCAGATACCCTTGATACATTAGATTTTGATATTATTGATCACAAGTTCGTCTGGCTTACTCTATTAGACGCGAATCGAAAAATCAAAGAAGGTAAGGTATTGTTTGGTAGGGAAGAATGTGATAAATATAAGAGATTTCATGATAATCTGTTTGCAGAAGCCCAAGATATCGATTTCTGATGGCTAGCATTTGAGGACCTCTTACATGCAAAATAAGATCGCCATTCGAGGCAGCCAACAGAGTTTAGGGTCATAGGAGAAACGATGATCATATTGCACGTATTTTTGATAGTCGCGATCAGTTGCCCTATTAATCTAAAATCAAGAAACACGAAAATCATGAGAATCGATGGTCACGCAACTAAGATATGTCAGATTGAAGATTCCATCGTTCAGATAATGGAGAAAGCAGGGATTCCTGGCATTTCATGTGCAATCATCAATGATTCACAGATAGTCTATGAACAAGGGTTTGGACTAAGAAAGAAGGACTCAACGTTAACAAGCGATAAGTATACCATCTTCAACGCGGCTTCCTTTAGTAAAACTGTATTCGCCTACCTCGTCATGTTACTCTCTGAAGACGGAATTATTGACTTAGACAAACCTCTCCAGGAATATCTTGAGAAACCTTTATATGAATATCCTAATTATCAGGATCTAATCGGTGATAGCCGTGCATCATTAATCACAGCAAGGATGGTTTTGAGTCATCAAACCGGTTTTCCAAACCTTCGTTTTCTAACCAAAGATGGTAAGTTGAAGTTTCTGTTCGAACCAGGAACAGGATTTTCATACTCGGGGGAAGGCATTGGTCTACTCCAAATGGTCATTGAAGAGATCACTGGCATAGGTTTGGAAGAACTATGTAAAGAGAGAATATTTGAGCCTTTCGACATGAATTACACAAGCTACGTCTGGCAGGAACGGTTCGAAGAAAATCATGCGTTTCCGCATGACCAGTACGAGCGTCCCAGGCCAGTACAGCGCAGGCATAAGGCGGACGCAATCGGTTCAATGCTTACTACAGCCGGGGATTACGCAAGGTTCCTAGTCGGACTGCTGAATTCCAAGGGTGAACGACGAAATCTGATTTCTAGCATGTTCGAACCACAAATAGCGATCACATCAAAAAGTAAATTCGGGCCCGGCGCCTGGGAAGATACGGATAAATACACAAACATAAGATTATCACGGACTTTGGGTTGGGGCTATTTCAAATCTCATTTTGGGCGAGCTGTGTTCCACACCGGGCACGATCTCGGTAACCAGAACTACCACGTAGTCTTCTTAGATAAAGGCATAGGGGCAGTATTATTAAGTAACAGCGACAACTTTGAGAGCGCCGCGCGTGAACTGTTCGAAGCAATAATCGGAGATACTATATCACCGTTTGATTGGCTGGGGTATCCATATTATGACCCTGATAAAAACAGGACTCCGCCCCCAGAACCAGTTGCCATAGAATTAGAACCTGAGGTGCTACACAAGTTCGTTGGTGAATACACATTCCCAGGCAATAGGACATTGACTATTAAGTTTGACGAGCAGAATCTGATTATTTCTGATGATGGTGAAAGGTGGTTGCCCCTTTCTGCTGAAGCGCAGGATAAGTTTTTCGTAAAGGGGAGAGAGTATGAATTCCAGTTTCTAATCGACGAAACTGGAATAGTCACCGGCTATAAGCTATTAATTGAGGATGTTGAAATCCCGGGAGAGAAAATCAAATAGTGCCGATGCGATGGCTTAGACTATCTCTCTAATTTGATTTTCGGGCCATCCAGATGTATCCGTATTCCTCCCAAACATTTACATCATTCCGGTGAGTACCCTGTTCCTGAAACTCGACTACCCATATGCCACCCGGACCGCTTCTTAGTATTCCCGGCTCCTTTAGAAAAGGCGACCAGCACGGAAAGGTGGCTTCTTCCTTTACTTTATTCACCTCATACTCAGCAATGAGCGTATTGTTCGGCGTACCATCGACTAGAATGAAGTTGAGTACCTCGTCAAGGTACATTAGTTTTTCCTTCGTCTTGATGTCGTTTCCTGCATAATTCAAGTCTTTGTCCAACTTGACCCAACGTCCATCTTCGACGCGTCCCGTGAACTCGAAACGCCGGATTTCTTTGCCATGTTTTAAATGAGGCGCATCATACTGAATCTGAGTCACGCCAGGAGTATCCATTGCCTTATCACCCATTTTACCCGCGGTCGAAGATGCCGCGCCCTTCCCCGGCGCACCAGGCATTGGTACCAATCCCATCAATCCACGTACAGTCGCAGCTAGGTTATCCAGACCCGTTGTATTCCGCTCCAGGTCATACTCGATTGTGCCTTCACCTTCGATTTTACCCTCTTCGTCAACATGAAAGAAAAACTCGACTTTGTGTTTGACGGTGAGGATAAGCAGCCCATTGGGATCCCGGAATCGTACTTCCTCACTTGCGCCATGCCCGACCCAGTTACCATGTAATTCCTCGAGCATTTCTTCTCTTGTCATGTCTTCGGGAGACTTCTTCTGATCTTCGCCGACGACACTGAAAAGAAAACCCATCAATGCGATGCAAACAAAAAGCTTTTTCATTTTGAACCTCCTTTATTACATTTGTGCCCGGTCTATTTTTTAGAGTATATTGAATAATAACACATTGTCAACGAATCCCCAGATGGATCAAAACTTCATGTCAATTCACGTTGAGAAATATAGCATAACAGCTCGAAAAACGAGTAATGTCGAAGTCACACCACGTGGCATTATCATAGTATCCTAGGCAGCGTGGAAGCATTGACAGTTTTGATTATCCATTTATAATTAATGGCGCTGTAACAATTTACTATACCATGCTATGCTAAAGAGTCATACACCAATATACCATAATCACAATCGATATAACCGCGTACGCGCGATACTTCTAACATTAATCATAATTTCAACAACCTCCTGCCATCACGAAAGATACGGAGAGATAGTTGAGTATCGCAGAGGAATGGCTATACCAAGCTGGCAAAGTCATGAGTATTTAGATAGTAGAATAATTGAGTCAATGGTTGTCCTCAAATCGACGGGTGCAACTCACATCGCAGTTGTGCCAACCTGGTATCAAGAGTCTCTAGAAAGCTACTCTATCCATCCTACGGTTAACACACCAACTGATAGTGCAGTGACTAATATTATCAGCGAAGCGAAAGCCCTAGGGTACGTTATAATGCTCAAACCCCATGTAGACGTAGAAGATGGCAGTTTTAGGGGAGAGATCTCTCCGGGTAACACTGATCAATGGTTCATTTCTTATGAGAACTTCATCCTTCACTACGCAGAGATTGCATCAGCAGAGGACGTTGAGATATTTTGCATCGGCACGGAACTGAAAAGTCTTTCATCGAGGGCTGAGTGGCAGAACATAATCGCATCGGTGAGGGCGATCTATCAAGGCGCAATTCTCTATGCTGCCAACTGGGATGAATATGCACTCGTCAGCTTCTGGGAGTTATTAGATTTTGTTGGAATAGACGCCTACTTCCCTCTCGCGCAAGACAGAGAAGCAACAATTGAGGAATATCTCCAAAATCTTGACCTTTGGCTTTATCAAATTGATGATTACCAAGAATGCACGGGCAAAGATATCATGATTACCGAAGTTGGGTTCAAGAGCGTCAAGGGAAGTGCGGTCAGTCCCTATGATTGGAAGTACGAAGGTGTAATGGACGAAGAATCGCAGGCGGATGCGTACAGAACGATTCTCGCCACCCTCCAGCGGAAAATGTGGTTAGCGGGAATATTCTTCTGGCACTGGGATCCTATCTTGAGGCAGGATTCTGTAGGATATACACCGTATGGCAAACAAGCAGAAAACGTGCTACAGGAATTTTGGGGCGAGTAATGAGTATTCTTTTGTGTATTTCGACACTTACCATTTTTCCAAAAACAAATACCTTGGAAATCATCACAGAGACATCACTAAATGCATGGACGTTCACTCCCCGATACAGCATTGAGCCCTTCCCAGGGGATCAAGTATTTCTCGCAAACAGATTACGATGCTCATACTCATTTTTTTCTAACGATAGAATATCACTGGGGGTAGAAGCTGGTTTTGCTAACCGATTTCACTTCACATATTTCTACTCTTACACTGTATGGGGATTGGATGATTCTGATGTGTGGTTTGTGTTGAACAGCGGTCGTAATACATCTCTGTTGGCCAGGTTTCGCTTACCCACAGGTCTATATAATGAGGGGCTTGGTATAGGTGCTTATTGTATGGAGTTGTACATTAGAAAAACAAATATCTGGCGAAACAGCAGTGCTTACTTTGGATACGAATGGATAGGTGCAAACTCTGATAAGGTAAATTATGGGGACAAGATCCGCCTCGGAGTAGAGATCAACAACTGGTTAAGAGTCTCTTCTTATTATGCATTCGCAGATCAAGGTACGTATTACTCGCTGTATGATTCCCCGTCCTTCGCTCTTGAAACTTCATTATTCAAAAACTTCAGGCTGATGAAGGGATACACCACACAGGTGATATTCAGCCAAACCTTACTGGGCAGAGACATCCCAATATCGACCAGTATCTCATTGAGAATATCTGGAAAGCCGAGGGAGACAAAACAGAGGTAGACAGCAGATTCCTTCAAGACAAGCAGAAAAGGAGATTTCAAGAGCGTAAGGCGCCCTGCAGTAGATAAGCACAATGACCCCGCTACGCATGTTGATTACAGCTGAAGCATAATTCACCAGGTACATGTTGACGTGGGCAGAACACTTGCTATACTGATTGATCAGAGCGGAGATGGACTGGGATTTCGATTATAACACTAGGATGCAAGAAAGACTGAACAAATCGGCCTTAAATCAACTGCTGAGTAGTGTTATCACAAAGAAATACATCTACGGAGTTGTTTTTTATGTGTCATCTGATGACAATACTCTTGATCTAATCAGCGCCGCCGGAAATATAAAAGAGGATAGTCAATACTATATCGCCAGTATAAATAAACTCTTTGTTTCCGCGATTATCCTTAAATTGTACAGAGAGAACAGGCTAGATTTGCACGATAAAATCTCAAAATACCTGCCAGAAAAAGTAATCAGCGGTTTACATATACATAGGGGTAAGGATTATTCTAATGACCTTTCCATTATCCATCTGATATCTCAAACCTCTGGGCTTCCTGGTTATCTTATCGATAAACAAGCCAGTGGGAAAAAGGTAATGGCTGAGCTTGAAGCAGGCGTTGATCAGCCCTGGCCAATTGACAAAGTAATTCAAGAAGTAAAAAAGATGAAGACGCACTTTCCTCCCGGCAAGGAAGGGAGGGCTAAGTATATCGACACAAACCATCAGATTTTGAGCTTAGTCATCGAGAATATTACCGGAAAGCCTATAAATATCGTCCTGGAAAACCTGTTTGAAGAACTGAAACTGACCAAAACCTATGTGTGCGAGGATGCAAATGACAAGAATTTCGTTCCCATCCGTTACAAGGCAGAAACAAGACATCTACCGCTTTTTCTTACTTCTACGAAAAATGACATCATTTCTACTGCAAGGGACCAGATGACATTCTTGAGAGCATTCTTCAACGGTCATTTCTTTCCGAAAGATAGATTACATGAATTGGAGAAATGGAATAATGTATTCTTCCCTTTTAAATATGGAATCGGTATACAAAAATTCCATTTGCCCCGCGTTCTATCACCGTTAAAGTCCGTACCCGATATGATCGGGCACAGTGGTTCTACGGGTTCTGTAGTTTTTTACGTACGTGATATCAGTCTTTACATAACTGGAACTGTAAACCAGCAAGCAAGACCCAGTGTCGCTTTCCAGACCATGATAAAGATTGTCAGTAAACTACACAGGGGACAGGCATAACATTTTTAACATTTTACCATCATCTCTTGTATGTTTTGTTACAGCCTCATCCTTTGGGTTTCCGTGTTCTTGAAACTCAGTAGGTGAAGGTGAGTGAAAGCAAATTCTCCGTTTTTCTACAGAAATCAACATAAAATGTTAAAAATGTTATGCCTGTCCCCGGAAAGATGGCTTATCTAACAATCTCAATTACAAGCACAAAATAGACCGAAAAAGACAAGAGGCACTACGTTTTATTATTCGAGAATTTCTAATACCGTGCGTTTACCCAGCTTCATCGCCGCAGCGGTAATAATTGTCCTGACAGCCTGCGCGGTTCTCCCTTGTTTACCGATCACTTTACCCAAATCACCTTCACCGACTCTAAGCTCATATATAACACTCTTATCGCCAGCAATTTCTGTTACCACAACCTTATCCTGATTGTCCACCAATGCTTTACAAATGTATGTAACAAGGTCTTTAAGCTCTTTCATGATTAGTCTCCTTTGCTGCTATCACACTAGCCGCAATAATGGCAGGTTATATCCCTTTGGATGTCTAATGCGCGATGCGATCCCGATTTAATGTGTATTTTTTCTTCCAGGACCTTAATAACCCACTTTTTCAACGTAATTGCTACTCTTGTCTTTTTCGAACCTAACGATACATCACCACAGATTGATTTTGTTGCCTCCTCTGGTTAATTGTCATTAACCTACCAACTATTATACATACACTAAGATGCGAGTCAAGGTATTAATGGAGCAGAAATGGGACCAATTATTAATATTCGATATACTGAGATTGTCCCGTCCCGCATGCGGGACGAGCTCTGCAGATTCCTGTAGAGTCCACAAGAATTTAAGGAAGAAGCGGTAATTCTCTGGATATTACCATATATTACCTGATTCTTCATTCGAACGAAATTACCGGGAGCGGGATAAATTAATAAATATACCGCACACTATAGTCTCGCCATAGTATCGAGAGAATCGAGATGAAACATTGAGAGGAATATCGCAAAAAAAGGGAAAAGTGTCGGTGGTTACGAATGTCACCGACACTTGGTTTTAGCGATTCTTACACACTTGACAAATTATGCTCTGCTGATATGATAGCAAGGATGAAAGAATAATATTACGCGGTCGAAAAGCAAACAATTGAGATGAACTCTATAGAAACAGCCGGATTTATTTGGGACGTAGGTGGTGGTGGTGAAGGCATAATAGGCAAACTAAATGGGAGAAAAGTTATCGCAATTGACATAAGAATTGAGGAATTAGAAGAAACAAAAAATGACAGTTTGAAAATTGTAATGGATGCAACAGACTTGAAATTTCTTCCATCATCGTTTGATGTAGCTACATCTTTCTTCTCACTCATGTACATCAAGAACAAAGACCATCTAAAGGTATTCAAAGAAATACATAAAATCCTGAAAAATGAGGGGCGATTTTATATATGGGATGTTAGAATTCCGCCGAAACATATGGATAAACCTGTGTTTGTCTTGCCTTTGGAAATATTACTGCCGAACGATGAAACAGAAACGGGTTATGGAGTAGGATGGGAGCATAAGGAACAGGATCTTCAGCATTTTAAGGAATTAGCAGGAAAAACAGACTTCAAAATAGTAGATGAGTGGAGCAGAGATGAAATCTTCTATTTGGAACTGGTGAAACACGCACGTAGTACTTCGTCTAGCCCTGAATAAACGGTTCGGAGGGGGCATCAAAATTCTCGACACCAAAGCTAGGGGACAGGCATTACCTTTTGAGCATTTTTCAGCATATTCTAATTACTACATTACGCCCTCATCCCGAGGGCTTTTATTATCTCGCAACTCCGTAGCGAATGCGACTGAAAGCAGATTCTTCGCTTTATCTAACGAAATAGGTACAAAGTGTTAAAAATGTTATGCCTGTCCCCAGTTGCTTTAATTATCCCATAGTCTGAAGGGTGGGTACTCATCTGTCATTAGCGATGCGTAAGCGGCAACACGGTATGTCCAGCGGTTCATACCGACAACAAGTTTGAAAATATCCTCGGGGTATTTACCGGTGAATAATAAGGATATCGCGGCGAAGATGGCCAAAATGAAAACCAGACCTCCTCTACTTTCTCCTGCGCCACCCTGTAAGAAAGCAATGACTATGTAGTGAGGAATAGCAAGTAGCCACCATTTCACCAGTACTAGTCCTCGAGATAATTTCTCGGGATATGCTATCTCCAAGTCAGCTGGGTAGTCATCGTCAGGCTTGAGGCTGAACGGCGGATACTTGTCAGTACCCAAAGTTGAGTAGCTGTAAAAACCCACGCGCCATGTCCAACGTAGAACGCCCAGGTTAAAGTTAAATAGCCCCCTTGGGTATTTTGACGTGAACAGGATAGCAAAAAAGGCGATGATGCACACCACTACAAAGGCAATCCACAAGAATGCCAGGATAATGTAGTGGGGAAGTGCCAGCAACCACTTAAGGAGCCACCAACCGCGAGACGGTGGGTGAGTAAGTTCACCCCTGATAGATACTGGATATAACGCTTGTTTCTTCACCATTTATGGCCTCCTTTTTTAAACTCCGCATATTTTGTGTACAGCGCTGCTTTATAATTAACTATTATGCTCCAAAGTTATTACCACATTTCCCTTTT
>LJUJ01000050.1 GCA_001303785.1 Caldifarciminota bacterium SM23_42
CTGCACTATCGGAAGGGCATTATGGTCATGAACGCGCTCCAAGATTATGTCGGTGAGGAGCGTTTGAACCGCGCTCTGGCAGCATACCTGAGGGATTTTGCATACCAGGAACCGCCTTATACCAATTCCATCGAATTCCTGGAATATATCCGGCAGGCGGTTCCCGATAGCCTGCAGTACATAATCACGGATATGTTCGAAACGATCACCCTATACGAGAACAAAGCAGTGCAGGCAACGTATGAGCCGCTGGAGAACGGAACCTATCGTGTGCATATGTCGGTCAGCGCGCAAAAACTCCGCGCGGATGAGCTCGGCAACGAGGTGGAAATACCTATCAGCGACTACATCGACATCGGTGTGCTGGGCGAGAATGATGAGGAACTATATTTAAGCAAACATTTGATCACTAAGCCCGAAATGGAGTTCACGATCATCGTCGGTGAAAAACCCGCACGAGCAGGTATTGACCCTTACCACAAGCTCATCGACCGGTTGATCGCAGACAACACCATGAAGGTGGCGGAACTGTAGAAAATTCTACAGAACACAGAGCACCTGATTCCATGCTCGCGATTTTGCTGCGGCTGGCAAGTGGAAGCGGGGTCAGACCTCCCACTGCGGCAGTATGTAGTAAGTAGTGCAGAGTACGTAGAAGAAGCGAACTCCGAGCGCAGAGCTCCGACCTCGGCAGTATGCAGGAAGAATGCGCACGCCGAGCTCCGAACTCTGAATAAACGACAGAAACATGATACACGACAAAGCTCAGTAACTTGGGTCGCTTCGCGAACAGATTACTCTGATGGTGAGCAGGATTGGATTCTCCGGTTCCCCCTGGTCGAGCCAGAGGGCAGGCACACCAGGGAATGACAAACCGCTAAGAAACCAGGGAATGGCGGAACGCTGGTGGGTGGTCTTGACGACTCGCAGACTTTGGTATAATACATAAATGAAACAAACAGAACAGGTAGCGATTAATTTGTAATCATTTTAGGACTGTGAGTGATACATTTTTTGACTTAAGGAGGGAAAATGTCACTTATACCAGCTTTTAAAATAGGTTTATGGAATGCCTGGATTCTCACGCTGTATCTTCCATTACATCCCCTGATAATGATGCTTATTGTCAAAGATGTAATGAAAAAAATGAAAAGTCCTACTCATGGAAAAAATGAGAAACTGATCTTCATTTGCCAGACCACGATTTTCTTTGGGTTGTTCATATATTCTATTTTCCTCCCGTTACAATTAGGCACGGTATGGTTTTATGTAGGTCTTGTTATGTGCATATTGGGAGTGATTACATGGACGGTCGCCATGATAAACATTAGAAATATCCCGGTTGGTGAAGCATGGACCAAAGGATTTTATCGTTATTCCAGACATCCGATGGTTCTGTCTTCATTTTTCGTATTTATAGGGGCAGGCGTCGCTTCAGCCTCATGGGTTTTCTTATTGTTTGCGATCGTATTTATAATTTTGTCGAATGTCTCCGTAACTACAGAAGAACGCTTCTGTCTAGAAAGGTATGGCACTGGATATCGCGAATACATGAATAGGACTCCAAAATGGATAGGAATGCCAAAATCAGAGAAATAGTAAAGAATTTCGAAATGAGAATTGCGGAACACATAATAGTCATTGAATCACAAGGTCATTATGTCATTCATATTTTTCTTGAGGTCAACAATTGGGTCACCCATGATTACAAGTAGCGCCACATCGGGTTGACTTCGTTGAAAAAATATAATATTATGTAGCAAGGAGAAGAAATGGATAGAAAGAAATCTTTATCAACCATCCGTGGATATGCGGTGAGTGCGCGGGGAAAGTCGCTCCGGCAGCGGACTTTTAAAGCACCCAAGCTGGGGGAACATGATGTCCGCGTATCGGTCACTCACTGCGGTGTCTGTCACACTGATGTCAGTGCCATTGATGACTATTATGGAATAACTACATATCCTTTTGTACCCGGTCATGAAATCGTCGGACACGTGTCGGCGGTGGGCAAGGCAGCACGTGGTTTTAAGGAAGGTGACAGGATTGGTATAGGGTGGCAGGGTCGTTCCTGCATGAAATGTGAATGGTGCTTGAGTGGCCAAGAACATCTCTGTATGGATATTGTCAAAGCAGCAACATGGGATCCGTACGGCGGATTCTCGTCTTCGGTTATGGCAGATAGCCGTTTTGCGTACCATCTTCCTCAAGCCATGCGGCCTGAGGTCGCTGCCGTACTCCTGTGTGGCGGTATTTCTGTTTATTCTCCGCTCAGAACTTATGCCAAGGGATCTGCTTCGAAGATCGGCATTGTCGGTGTTGGAGGTCTGGGCCATCTTGCTTTACAGGTCGCGCACGCCATGGGCTGTGAGGTTACGGCAATTTCCTCGTCTCCAGAGAAAAAGGAGGAGGCGCTTGGCTTTGGTGCAGATCACTTCATTGATTCAAACGACAAGGACGCATTGCGGCAAGTCGAGTTCGGATTCGACCTGTTGCTGTGCACGGCGAGCGGTGGGGTCGACTGGTACGCTTTATTAGAGACGTTAAAGAAGAAAGGCAAAATGATCCTGGTCGGTTTTCCAATCATTGACTTGAAGCCCATTGACCTTGTGGCGCATGAGCTTTCGATCACTGGTTCGTTCATTGGAAGCCGCACGACAATGAAGGAAATGCTGAAGTTTGCACAGGCACATGGCATAAAGCCTAAAATCGAGCTGATGCCTATGTCACAGGTAAATAAAGCGATTCAGCGGGTTAAGGAGAACAAGGCACGCTATCGGATTGTGCTGGTTAACTGACAACAGTAGGTAGTACGTAGTACATAGTGCGTAGAAGAAACGAACTCCGAGCTCAAAACTTCGAACAAACGACAGATACATGATTCATGATGACACACAGTCATTATGTCATTGCGGCTCCGCAGCTCGATTACTCGATAAAGAAAGCAAAAAATAATCAACTTGCTATATAGTGTTAGCTTGTCGTAGATCCTCTTGGGAGGGCTATAGTACAATAGAGGGTACGGATGGTTGAGAACCCCGTACGCTTTTGCGACAACGCAGGAGTTGTAAATGCAGTGATTCTCTCCGTAGGATTTACGATCGTTAATGAAATGGGGAATATCACGACACGCATCATTGACAAGCTTTCCGATGCGACATATAATTATTTGGGTAGAACGTGAAAAAGTATATAGTGCTTTCTCTCATCATTTATTCTTCACTGAGCGCACAATTTGCTCATGTCAAGAAATTAGATTGGATTGATCCCCGCGGTCGCCAGCCGGTTGATTACGTTATGTGGTTTCACGATCACGTTATGGGCAAGGAGGCGACCGCTATTGGGAAGGTCTACGAAGAGGTTACCCGCGACAGACAGAATCATGTGGACATCATTGTAAACAGCGGCGTTTATTTTGAGATAGAAAATGAACTGAATGTCTTCACGCAGGATTTAACTAGTGCCGGCTATTCGTATCAGGTCGACACAATTTCTGGCATGTCACATGCGGCATTACGCACCCACCTTGCTTCAATCACTGAATTAGTTGGAGCCATCTTCATTGGTGAAGTTCCCGTTGCTTGGTTTGAAACTGATGGTTTCGGCAATTGGGAAGAATTCCCTCACGATTTATATTTCTGCGACCTCGATGGAATCTATCTCGATGGTGATAATGACGGCATCTATGATGGTCATACGGGAAATGTCGCTCCGGAGATATGGGTAGGTCGCATATATGCACGCAATCTGACTTGGGACACCGAGGTGAACCTGCTGAAAAACTATTTCCATAGAAACCATTTATACCGGGTAGATAGTCTTTCGGTTCTTCAACGTGGTCTGTCCTTTGTGGATGACGACTGGTCCTATTGGACAACATGCGATCTCGATTTGGTATACACGAATGTAATAGTGATAAACGATGACTATCAGACAACCGCAACGAATTACCGCAATCAACTGGATCAGGGTTATGAATGGGTTCATATTTGCGCCCATTCATCACCATGGGGACATACTTTTCTGTATCCGTATGGTCAGTATCGAGGCACGGTTTTCAATTATGAGATTTTCACTCTTGAACCCCAGGCCTTGTTCTACAATCTCTTTGCCTGTTCGGGAACGAGATTCGTCGAGGAGAACAACTCTGCGGGTTGGTATTTGTTCAATGATGCATATGGTCTTCTTGCTGTAGGCAGTACTAAAACGGGTAGTATGCTGGAGTTTTATGACTTCTACGGCCCGATCGGGCAGCAGAACTCGTCGATCGGGGATGCTTTCAAGGACTGGTTTATTGCTTGGGGAGAGGTTAACTGGGATTGGTTTTACGGAATGAATATATTGGGCGATCCAACCTTGAAGCCCTTAGGTCAAATCGAAACACCGTCCTATCGACACGGCTATACATATTGTCATGCCATGATTACCTGGGAACAGCCGACGGTTGTTGCCCCGGATTCAGAGTCAGATGGCTTTCCTCAGATAATGGCCAATACTGATGGAACAATCTGGGTTGTCTGGGAATCCGGTCGCTCTCAGACTAATGGCCGGTCCGAGATTTATAGTGCATTCTACGATGCTGGTGTATGGTCGGATGCTGCGGTTGTGGGGCCAGCTGTCTACTGGGATTTCGGGCCGACAATTGGTGCTGATAACGATAACAATCCCATCGCTGTTTGGGCGGGATGGATTGATTTGAGCGGTAATTACCAGTATGACATATTTTACAGTGTATATGATGCGGCGTGGTCCGCGCGCCAGCCTGTGCACGCATTAGATCCTGGATTTGATACCAAGCCGGCATTGACCAATGATACCCTCGATCAGCTCTGGGTGAGTTGGGAATCGAGAAGAGATGTGGATATAAATATCTACGCTGCGTATTACAACGGTTCAAACTGGTCCTTGCCACAGCAGGTAACATCGAGCACTAGTGATGAGAGAAATCCTGTCATGCTCATTGATACTACGGGTACGTTGTGGATTTTGTACTGTCGTCAATATGCTGATCGCTCTGAGATATGGGGTTGTTATCATGACGGTGCACAGTGGGTTGAATCAGGACCGATTTCGGGTACCCAGGAGATGGCGTATCATCCTGCAGCAGCCGTTCATGGTGACGGACGTATTTTTGTGGTATGGCAAACAGGCGACTTTGGTAATCTTGATATTTATGGTAGCTACTATGACGGAGCCGATTGGTCGACTGCAAGTCAGGTCACGACCAATTCCGAAGGTGATTTGTTCCCGGCGTTAGTTACCGACGGAGCGGGCGTGATTTGGCTGGTATATCAGTCCAAGGTATCTGACGATTGGGAGATTTGTGTGCAAGATTATGTTGATTCCTGTTGGAGCGTACCAGAGCTCATTTCGAATACTCCTGGAGCGGATATAAATCCGAAGATTGTCTGTAGTCCCGACAATGAACTCTGGGTGTGCTGGCAGAGCTATGTTTCTGGTAATTGGGAAATTGTAGTGTCACATCATCCCGGAACCGGTATCACTGAACAAAGAGTCGGTCCGCAAGAACCAATGCTGACCGTCGCACCATCCGTATTCTGCGGTCAGTTAAAAATAACGACACCAGAACCAAATCAGCAAATCAAGATATACGATTCCAAGGGAGCGCTTGTACAGATTTTGAATTCGGCGAACAAACGACCGGTGTACTGGATGCCTAATGGCATTTCAAGTGGTGTCTATTTTGTGGTTGTGGACGAGGGCGGCAAAACCATCGCACGAAAAGTATTGTTGATCAAATAGGGTACATCAACCTGCCAACAGACAGCCGATGCACGATACATCATGGTCACTATGTCATTGAGTCATTTTAACGAAGTGCTCAACAGGACGAGCTTGGTATTCCGAACTCCGAAATCATTTAGCGACAGAAGTCAGTATGTAGTAGGTAGTATGTAGAAAGATACGAACTCCGAGCTCAGAACACGACAGTAGCGAGTATGTACTAAGTAGTATGTAGCAAAAATGCGAACTCAGACCTCCGACTTCAGAACAGGACTGGATTCCCCGGTTCCTCTGGTCAAGCCAGAGGACAGGCAAGCCGGATAATGACCTTGCTGCGCAGACCATTGCAGCTAACAATTTGACAATCCGTAAACTATCGCTAATATTAGTAGAGGTCGCACGAAAAATAGGGACAAAACGGTCATTTATGAAGAATTCACAGAAATTGAAAATGTACACCGCGTTAGCGTCTTGGTGGCCCCTGGTTTCATCTCCTGATGATTACAAGGAAGAAGCCGGCATATTCAGTGATATATTAATGGACAACTGTAACCCGTGCAAATCTGTTCTGGAGCTTGGCTCGGGTGGCGGCAACAATGCTTCTCATATGAAAAAGAACTTTCATATGACTTTGGTTGATATCTCGCCAGGCATGCTTGAGGTGAGCAGAAAGTTGAATCCTGACTGCGAACATATTCGCGGGGACATGCGTTCCGTGCGTTTGGATCGGGCCTTTGACGCAGTCTTCATCCACGATGCGGTCATGTATTTGACCACACGCCAGGATCTGCAGCGGGCATTCCACACCGCTTATGTTCATCTGCGCAAAAATGGCTGTATATTGGTCGTGCCGGATTTTTTAAAAGAGACGTTCAAACCCACGACCGAACACCACGGTCACGACCTAGGCCGAAAGGGCATTCGGTACCTGGAATGGCGTTTTGATCCAGACCCACGTGACACGACATGTGAATGTCATTTTGCATTTCTCATAAGATACCGGAAAGGCAAAGTGAGAATCACTTATGATCGGCACATAATGGGGATTTTCCCAAAAGCCACCTGGACCAAGCTGTTAAGACAAGCTGGTTTTAAGATTAAGATCATTCCTATAAACCATAGCGAGCTCGAACCCAATTCATATTTTGCATTACTGGGCAAAAAG
>LJUJ01000051.1 GCA_001303785.1 Caldifarciminota bacterium SM23_42
AAAAAAGCGCGTGATTTTCATGAAAGACTGAAAGAGCTGGAAAGAATCAACCAAGAGAATAGCGTGCGCCTAGCCCACATCGAGGCTGAAGACCTACTCGCGGCGATGAAAAAAAAGCAACACCACGTGATCAGCCGTGAATTCAAGAACTACCCAAAAGAAACACTGAGGGCTATTGCCGATCTGATGCGTGAACGCGCAAAAGATTCACTTGGCTTGCTCTACCAAGAGACAAGGGGCAAGATTAACTATTTGCTCTTTGTGGGACCCAACTTGGCAAAAAAACATCCGGCCGACAAGTTAATCATAGATATCACCAAAATCCTTGGCGGTGGGGGAGGCGGAAAGCCACATCTTGCAGAAGGGG
Source organism: Caldifarciminota bacterium SM23_42 (assembly GCA_001303785.1). Lineage (GTDB taxonomy): Bacteria > Hydrothermota > Tepidihabitantia > SM23-42 > SM23-42 > SM23-42. Next base: position 368 of record LJUJ01000051.1, read on the forward strand.
GAGGTGGCAATCCCAAAAAAGTAGCTGATGCCAAGGCGTATTTGGACAAAATTATTAGAGAGTAAAAAGCAATCAGTTTTAGATGCAACGTCTCTATCCGGGAGTCTACCGATAGGTGAAGATGTTAGAATAGGCAGTCTCACACTCGACAAATACTCCACTTGACTTACTTCTGTATCTCTATATGATAATCATAGTAGTATGTCGCATAAATAATTATCTTTCCTCTGCAGTAAAGTAATGTTAGAACGCACAAGGAGGTATTATGAAGAAGGTAGTCTTAATGATGGCCATTCTAATAGCTGTGTCCACAATGGATGCCGGGGTATCGAGAAAGTTGCGCAAATCGGTGCTTGATGTTGGAACAAGGTTCAGCTTCTACACTGATTTCGATGATACGCAATTTGGTCTGGGCTGCGATTTTGTTTTCAACCCTTTCAAGAACATCGGATTGCGTGTCGAGCTTGCCGAACTGCTTTTCAATGACGGAACGTTGTTTTCGTTAAATCATGGCGTGTTTAAGACATTCCCAAAGACCGATTTACTCATTTACCTAATGGGTCGTGACATTCAGCCATATTTACACACCGGCTTCGGTCTGGTCACTGGTGATGGCGTTACCTTCATCATGCTGGGTGGCGGTTTGGGTATTGATTATTACATGAACAGAAACTTCGCCCTCTCCTTGGAGCCAGGACTGTACTTCATGCATGCGTCCGATGGAACAAGCGATTCGGATCTTCTGCTTCGCATTTCAGCTGGCGCAAAATTCGGCATCATGCCATGAGAAAAGTTAAGGAGTTACTGGAGCGTAAATCCTAATAGGCTAAACCGTCAGGCTACAACACCACATAACTCTCATCGATTCAGGGGTTGATTTCTAATAACCCCAACATATCGAGTCTTGAAATCTGTAGTTTTTTATATAGAATCATTAAAAAGGAGGCTTCGGATGAGGAAACCCATCATTTTTATATTGCTCTTTCTGTTAATGGGATTGAGCCAAGCACAGGTTCGTAGGGGTAGAAGGCCTCTAATTGAACTTGGCCCAAAGGTAAGTCTTTATCTCGGCCACAACACGAGATTCAGCCTTGGTGCAGAAGTAATCGTAAACCCGCTTCGGAATTTGGGTCTCCGCATAGATTTGACAGAACTGAGTTTTGGCGAGGGCGACACCGACTTCTTTCTCAATCTCCGTGATATCTCCATCGATGGCATACTGTATATACCGGCGCAGGGTATAAAGCCTTATGTCTTTGTCGGTTTCGGAGTTGCCGCGGATGGACGTACCGATGTAGCCTTTCGGGGTGGCGTAGGATTAAACTACTCAATCACGCGCGGCTCTGACCTGTTTGTAGAACCAGGTGCCGTAATACTCTACAACAGCCTATCCGATGAAACCAGAGTATGGTTTCGCCTATCCTTGGGAGGTAGGTTCGGTCTAACGCAATGATCGAAGAAACAATCATCTCAAAAGCGATAATAGAATCTTATCTGAACGAACTACTCAATTCAGTTGAGAGTGATGTCATAATCGGCGGCGCCGGACCTTCTGGATTATGTGCCGGCTACTATCTGGCAAAAAATGGCTACAAGACCTTATTATTCGACCGAGCTCTCAAACTCGGCGGAGGGATGCCCGGCGGCGGAATGATGTTTAACAAAATCGTTGTCCAAGATGCAGCACGAAAAATACTAGACGAGTTCGGTATTCGCTACACTGAGTACGGAACTGGTTACTACGTTGCCAATTCCCTGGAGGCTACCGCGGCCCTGACGGACAAAGCCATTAAAGCAGGTGCAAAGATATTCAACCTCATCACAATCGAAGACGTCATTGTGCGCAAAGACGTGGTTGCGGGTGTCGTGATCAACTGGTCAAGCGCAGAAATGGCGAAACTCCATATCGACCCGATTTCTTTCAAGTCGAAAACTGTCATTGATGCCACTGGACATCCGAGCGAAATTGCCCATATAGTAGAACAGAAGAGCGGTGGCGCGCTCCTAACACCGTCAGGCAAAATAGAAGGGGAGAAATCAATGTGGGCAGATGTGGCCGAGCACTTCACGATAGAAAATACCAAAGAGGCTTATCCGGGACTATTTGTCTGCGGTATGGCCGCAACCGCGGTCTTTGGAGGACCAAGAATGGGTCCAATTTTCGGGGGTATGCTTCTCTCCGGGAAAAAAGTTGCCGAACTTGTTATGGCGAAAATCCGAACCTGTGTCAACTTAAATAAATATTGATTAACCCTGCATTAATTCCCCAAAAATCCAAACGTGCCTTAGGAAATTACGTAAGTAACTTACGTTTGTTTTCACGTAATGCACGATTATTCCTCTTTTCCACCTTTTTCTGGGGTATGGGATTCTCTGGTTTCATGCTCCTTTTCAACCTCTATCTCAAGGAATTAGGTTTTGGTGAAGGCAGTATAGGCAATATCATTTCCGCAACGACACTGGGCACAGTGCTCGTGGCGATTCCTGCTTCCTTTTTGCTGCGCAAGTTTGCAATCAAGCCCCTCCTCCTCATCGCCACACCGATCGCGGTTTTCTCGTACCTTATCCAGGTCACCACGGTTCAGTATGAAATGATACTAGCCAGCGGGTTCACCGCGGGAATGGCCGCAGTATTCTCAAGAGTTGCCGCCGCACCTTTTTTCATGCGCAACAGTACGCCCAAGGAAAGACCATATCTTTTTAGCATGCAATTCGCACTCATGCTCTTTGCCGGCATAATCGGCAATACTCTCAGCGGTTTTCTACCTGGACTTATTGAAAAAGAAGGACTGGTGTCTTACTTGACCTACCGGTATACATTGTTGATTTTCAGCGGCCTAGTCCTCTCAGCTATTATACCAATCTCTTTCATCCAGCAAAAGCCCCTACGCAGTACTATGAAGATGAAAATACAATCTGGCCGTACGATTGCCAATCTTTTCCTGCCTAATTTGATAGTAGGTGTCGGCGCAGGGTTAAGCATACCTTTTCTAAATCTTTATTTCAAGGATATCTTCAATACCCCAGCCCATATGATCGGGATATTCTATAGCCTGCAGCAGTTGTTGATGATCGTAGGATTGCTAATAGCACCAGTGATCGCCGAACGAATCGGGAAAATTCGAACCGTTGTGATCTCGCAGATGATTTCTATCCCCTTTTTGATAATTCTCGGCACGACACAACACCTGATCCTTGCCGTTTTAGCCTTCCTGGCCCGCGCCGCCCTTATGAACATGGCACAACCACTCTATACCAATTTTGCTATGGAAAAGGTGCATCACGAAGACCAGCCGTTGACAAATGCTCTACTTACAATTGCGTTTACGGCAGGTTGGGGTGTTAGTGCCAACTTAGGCGGATATCTAATCGAACATTTCAACTACACATATCCTTTCATTACCACCAGTATATTCTACCTGATATCAACCGCGATAACGTTTTGCCTATTCAGAAAAGAAGAGTAGCCGTCTCACCGTGGGACAGGCCTCTTTTTCAGCATTGGGTCTCTTGCTTTGCTACCGAACAAGCATAAGTTTCTGTGATTCTGTAGCGTCTAGTTTGAAAGTGGTTATGAGAAAAAGTAGCCTGTCCCATTCTTGACGCGAAGCAGAACCAAAGTATAATATAGTCATGAAGGACGTCGACATTAGACTCTTTGAGAGACGGATAAAGCTGCGCAAGCTGATGCCCGAAGATTATGAAGCAGTGGTGGAGCTGCAACGGAAATGCTTTCCCGGTATGAAGACCTGGACCCGTGAGCAGTACGATAGTCTCACCCGGGTATTCCCCGAAGGGCAGTTGTGTATTGTGCTGAACAAAAAGGTTATTGCATCCTGTAGTAGCCTGATTGTAGATTTCGACGAATATCATGAAACACATACGTGGCGCGATATTACGGGACAGGGCTACGCTACAACTCATGATCCAGGTGGTGATACACTCTATGGTATAGAAATCATGGTTGACCCAGACTACCGTGGCTACAAGTTAAGCCGTAGAATGTACAACGAGCGCAAGAAGATCGCAAAGAAGTGTAATCTTAGAAGGATCATACTCGGGGGCCGCATTCCTGGTTATCACAAATCTGCGGCAAAGATGTCTGCAAGAAAATACGTCGAAAAGGTCCTGGATAAGGTGATTTACGACCCCGTTCTTACTGCTCAACTTGCCAACGGTTTTGTTCTGAAAAGACTCATCCCAGACTACCTGCCGGGCGATGAGGAATCTAAAGGTTATGCGACGCTTCTCGAATGGACAAACATCGACTATGTCCCCGGACCCGAAAGTGCTCTTGCGCCTCTGTATACGCGCGTTTGCGCAGTACAGTATAGGATGCGTATGATCAAAGATTTTGATGACTTTGCTGAGCACTGCACCTATTTTGTCGATGTTGCATCTGACTACAGGTGTGATTTCATAATGTTTCCGGAGATGTTCACTACGCAACTCTTATCTTTTCTGAAAATCAAACGTCCAGGAAAAGCAATGCGCGCGCTTTCTGAATTCACGCCACACTATCTTGATCTTTTCACCAAACTAGCTATCAAGCATAATATTAACATAATTGGCGGCTCTCACTTCGCAATTGAAGAAGACGATTTATATAATATATCTTTTTTATTCCGTCGGGACGGTACAATCGGCAAACAATATAAAATTCATATTACACCAAGTGAACGCCGGTGGTGGGGCGTTAAACCCGGAAATAAAGTCGAGGTTTTTGACACTGACAAAGGTAAGATTGCCATCCTCGTTTGTTACGACATCGAATTTCCGGAACTCGCACGCATTGCGGTACGTAAGGGCGCATACATAATTTTTGTACCTTTCAACACGGATGAACGTAGGGCATATTTGAGGATCCGCTATTGTGGCCATGCCCGCTGTATTGAAAATGGAATATATGTAATAATTGCTGGCTGTGTAGGTAATCTACCAAGCGTTCAAAATCTTGATATCCATTATGCGCAATCAGCCATTCTCACGCCGAGTGATATACCGTTTCAGCGAGATGGTATAGCAGCAGAATGTGCGCCGAACATCGAGACCATGATATTCCAGGATCTTGATCTAAGATTACTGAAGACACACCGAGCAGATGGGAGCGTTTTAACTTGGTTTGACCGACGTTCTGACCTGTACAAGATAAGCTATAAAGAAGAAGAGAAAGACGACATTTTCTAAGATTCAAACTCGGAGCACGAAATGTTTTGTGAATCTTTGATTCGCAAAAAAAAGACCCGGCAGCGACCTACTCTTCCATGCCGTTGCCAGCACAGTACCATCGGCCCTGATGGGCTTAACTTCTCTGTTCGGAATGGGTAGAGGTGTTTCCCCATCGGTAAAGCCACCGGGATTTCTCGTAAAATTCTAAGCCCTAAATTCTAAATCCTAAACAAATTCAAAGCACGAATATCAAAACCGTGTTTAGAGCATTTGAATTTTGGATTTTGATATTGTTTAGTATTTAGATATTCGGATTTAGTGCTTGAAGAAAAAAGGCGGAAGGAAATCCAAGCCACACGACTGATTAGTACCACTTGGCTCAATACATTACTGTACTTACACCTGTGGCCTATCAAACCCGTCATCTTCAGGTAGTCTTTAGGTCTTCTCCACCGAAGTGGATCGGAACGGGAGACCTTATCTTGAGGTGGGCTTCCCACTTAGATGCTTTCAGCGGTTATCCCTTCCGGACATAGCTACCGAGCACTGCTGCTGGCGCAACAACTCGTAAACCAGAGGTCCGTCCATCCTGGTCCTCTCGTACTAAGGACAGCTCCTCTCAAGTCTCCTACGCCCGTGATGGATAGAGT
>LJUJ01000012.1 GCA_001303785.1 Caldifarciminota bacterium SM23_42
ACTTCATCGCACGCCCTTTGTTTGAACTTAAAGAAATGAGCCCAAAGGAACCCACTCTGTACCTCTCGAGCCGACTGCTATTGGTCAGAGCTTTTTCTGTCCCAAGGCGAGATGCTAAGCTCGAGGTCGGTCCTGAGTCCTTAGGTCTTGTTAAGTACAAGCCACCCCTCCCAAAGTCATTAGACGACATCAAAGATGCAATGGCGGCGGTCAAAGAATCGAAACGCGTTGACGGGTTGGTTCTTAACAACATATGGGACCTCATAGCGTTTAACGAAGAAATTCTTGTCAACCAATACCGTTTGTATAGAAAAAAGAACCGTATTAATAAAAGATTTCATATTATTGGTAATAGAAAGAATCTATATGTGTCAAAGGACGCAGAGGTCCACAAACAGGTATATTTTGACGCCAGTGACGGTCCAATTTATGTTGATTCGGGTGTTGCCATTCGCCCTTTTTCAATTATCATCGGACCGGCTTATATCGGGCCTGGAACAATCGTCGAGCGTGCGAAAATTGTAAAATCGAGCATCGGTCCACATTGTCGTATCGGCGGCGAGGTCGAGGCTTGCATATTCCAGGGGTATTCTAACAAATATCACGAAGGGTTTATCGGACACTCATTTGTCGGGGAATGGGTGAACCTGGGTGCGCTCACCACCAATTCTGATTTGAAGAATAATTATGGACCGGTACGGGTTGCAGTCAGGCAGAAACTTTTAGACACGGGGATGATGAAACTCGGTTGCTTTATTGGCGATCATACTAAGCTTGGCATTGGTACCTTGATTCCTACTGGTGCCGTGATCGGCAGTTTTGTGAACTTTGCAGGTGGCGGTATGATGTCCAGATACGTGCCCGACTTCAACTGGATGATTCAGAACAAGCACGATAATTATGACTTGGAGAGGGCCATTAGTACTGCAAAGATTGTGATGAAGCGTAGAAATGTGAGAATGTCAAAGCAATACGAGCGTGTAATCAGAAACTTCCATGAGCAAATTCGTCGTAGCAATTGACGGCGGGGCAGGTTCGGGTAAGAGCACAACGGCGAGGGGTGTTGCCAAGAGGCTGAATTTCTTTTACCTTGATACGGGCGCTATGTATCGTGCCTTCACCTTAAAGTATCTCCAAAATAGACATAAGAGTGAAGATCGAATCAACATGGAGCTCGTGGAAAGACTACTCATCGACACCACTATTGAACTTCGTCAAGAAAATGGTGAGACCAGGGTATATTTGGATGGTGATGATGTGACTCTGGCAATCAGGACGCCTGAAGTGAGTGGTTTTGTCTCTCAGGTCTCCGCGATACCTGATGTGCGGGTGTGGATGGTGGCTAAGCAAAGAGGAATTGCCGAAGGCAAGAATGTTGTCTGTGAAGGCCGTGATATAGGGACCGTGGTGTTCCCGGACGCGCAGGTGAAGATCTTCATGCAAGCAGATTTGAAGACCAGAACAGAGAGGAGGCTTAAAGAGTTGGCCGAAAAGAAAATCACCACCGACACAGAAGAAGTTGCAGAAAACTTAAAATTCCGTGATAAGTACGACTCCGGCAGAGCGCATTCACCCTTGAAAAAAGCCGATGATGCAATTGTCGTGGATACCACAGATTTGACTATCGAACAAGAAATAAAGTTGGTGAGAAAGATTGTTGAAGAACGTTTCAGATCCCAGACCGGCGGATAATCGAATCAACTAAAACCGGATCGTCTGGGTTGTGCCACGTTAACCCCGGGATATTGTTAAACCAGGTTATCTGACGTTTAGCGAAGTTCCGGGTTCGGCGTTTTGCCTTATCGATTGCTTTGTCAAGGGTCAGGGCGCCCTGTAGATGTTCAACGATCTCTTTGTAGCCGATCGTTCTCAAGGCATTTGAACGTGGATCAAACCCGTGCGCCAGGAGCGAGTCGACTTCGCCAACAAGGCCTTGCTCGATCATGTTGTCGAAGCGTCGATTTATTTTATCATAGAGCATCTTACGCGGTAGATTCAGTCCTATATAATAAGGTAGAAAGCGGGCAACCTTCTCCTTCTTCCCGATCAGCCTGCTTAGAGGTTTCCCGGTTATCTTGTACACTTCCAGGCCCCTCATGATCCTTTGTTTGTCTTGCGGCGTGATTCGCTTTGCCCACGTTGGGTCAACACGTTGGAGCTTATCGTACAGATACCCAAGGCCGTGTTTATCAATCATTGCTTGAAGATGTTCTTTTGTCTTCCTGTTGGATTTTGGTAATTCATCAAGCGGATGAAACAACGCTTTTATATACAGACCAGTACCACCACACACGATGGGGGTGCGGTTTCTATCTTGAATGTTCTCGATTCTCTGCTCAGCATCGCGAGCAAATTGCCCGCATGAGTAATCTTCGCCAGGTTCGACGAAATCGATTAGGTGGAATCGCACTTTGCGCTGTTGCTTAAGAGTCGGCTTTGCCGTACCGATGGTCAGGTGTCGGTAAATCTGACGTGAGTCGGCTGAGATGATTTCGCCAGAAACCCGTGCTCCGATCGCAACCGCAATGTCTGTTTTACCAACTGCAGTGGGGCCGACTATGGTTAGGATTTTCATATCACAGAATGCACTGAAGGGAAAGAGTCCGTGGTCGGGTTTCGTACGCATGCGCGGAGAGAGTATTTGTATGAATACGCTATACGAACCACGATTACGGTAAGTACTTTACAAATAGACACCAAGGGCGGTAAGAATCCGATAGACTTGCGATTCCACGATGATCACGGCTATTCCTCCGATGGCAAGGAAAGGACCGAACGGTATTGGACTTTCCTTGCTCTGGTGTGTGGATACAATGAACGTTATTCCCAAGACAGCGCCAACTAGCGCGGCGATGAAGATGGCGGGTATGATGAGAGGAAAGCCGACGAATGCACCGATCATGGCAGTCAGATAGACGTCGCCTAAACCCATTACTTCCTTCTTATAAACCTTACCGCCGATTACTCGGATTAAAAGAATCAATCCGCCACCGAAGAGCATTCCTGCAAGACCTGCCAAGAATGTTCCCCTTATGACTTGAAATGCGATGCCGGCGATCATGCCTGGCATGGAGATGATATCTGGAATAACTTGAAATGAAAAATCGATGAACGCGATAACGGTCAATGCGCATAAGAAGAAGACTATGAAGAAGAATTCATAACTCAGCGCGTAGCGGCTAAAAGCATAGATAAACAATAATCCTGTAAAAACCTCGACGACCGGATAACGGATCGCAATCGGCTTTTGACAAACACTGCATTTACCCCTCAGCAGGACGAAGCTTAATACCGGTATGTTCTCATGCCATTTTATCGCTTTCTTGCAGTTCGGGCAGAAAGAGTGGGGGGCAATGATCGATACTTGCCTGGGTAGTCTATAGATTAAGACGTTAAGGAAACTACCGACCGCGGAGCCAAACATGAAAGCAAAGATATATGAAATTATCTGCAAAACTAGACCTCGCTTTCTTTCGTTCTAAAATGTTTGGTAAAAGCATTCAAGCAGTGGTTAAGATCTTCGATACTATTGGTAATAATCTCAAGCAGTTCAGCATCTTCAAAGTTCTGTATTCTAGGCATTGCCATCGCTGCTTTTTTCAATCCTGGTACAATCGACGGGGATATTACGCTGTGCTCGGCGAGACTGATGAAGACATCGGCAGTGTTCAAGGGAGTTCGGAAGTCGCTTTCGATGATAATTCCGTTACCGATGTCGACCATCGACCTGGCTATACTCTGGAATAAATACACGATTCTTTCGAATGAATTGCTGTTGAGTGGTTCGAGTAAATCACATGTCTTTGTTGTTGTTCTTACTTCATGGATGTTCTTCTTGATGTTTTCGCTGAGGCTCAGAAAGTCATCTGTGTTCATTCTTTAATTATACTATGTGCAAAGATGAAGTCAATATCTGGAGCGACGCGGAATTGGTTTATCATTTCAAAAAAAGAAGGGGGATTGCTCCCCCTTCATAAAAACAACTATTTCTTCTTTCTCTTCTTCTTTGTCTTTTTCTTCATTACCTTCTTCTTCTTAGTTGCCTTTTTCTTCTTAGTAGCCTTCCTCTTTGTTTTCTTCTTTGCAGGCATTCTTACCTCCTTTTGTGAGATTATAATCATTATTGAAATTTTGTCAAGAGCTAATTTGATGTGTAGCATGGAATTTTGCATTAGGTCAGCTATTGACTTAACCTTGGAATTGAATATTCTTTGTTATGTTTGTTTTGTTCTTGTTGTTGTTTAATGTAAACGATATACTCATTGCGGATTTAGATGGGGTGATCAGCCCAGCGAGTAGTTCTTACCTGGTTAGAGTTGTTGATCTGGCTGAGGACCAAGAAGCAACATGCTTGATTTTCAAAATGGACACCCCGGGCGGTCTCGATGTTTCGATGCGCGAGATAACGAAACGAGTTCTCAATGCAAAGATACCGGTTGTGGTGTACGTTGCGCCCAAAGGTGCGCGCGCTGCCTCGGCTGGTGTTTTCATATTGTACGCGAGTCACGTTTCGGCGATGGCTCCTGGCACGAATGTCGGAGCTGCACATCCGGTGAGCATGGGTGGAGAGAAGATGGACAGCGTGATGGTTGAGAAGGTGACGAATGATGCGGTAGCCTACCTGAAGGCATTGGCCAAAGAGAGGGGCCGAAACGCAGAGTGGGCAGAACAGGCGGTGCGCGAAAGCGCGTCGGTTGATGCCGAGACCGCGCTGAAGCTCGGTGTCAGCGACCTGATTGCTGAGGATGAGGAAGACTTGATCGAAAAGTTGGATGGGCGAAGGGTTGAGGTAGCTGATGAAGAGATAACGCTTCACACGCGCGGCAGCCGCACCAAGGAAGTAAAGATGACATTGCGCGAAAGATTGCTGTTGTTACTGACCAACCCTAACATCGCCTATGTGCTGTTGCTGTTAGGAATATATGGGTTGTTTTTTGAATTACAGAATCCCGGGATGATTTTTCCTGGGGTGGTCGGTGGTATTTGTCTAATCTTAGGATTTTATTCTTTACACGTGCTGCCGGTCAACTATGCGGGTCTGGCACTCATCGTCCTTTCCGCAATCCTATTTATCCTTGAGATATATATAACATCACAGGGGCTTCTGACGATTGGCGGTATAGTTGCTCTGATTTTTGGTTCATTGATTCTTTTTGAGAGCGATGTCCCCTATTTACGCGTTTCATGGGAGGTAATCATGCTTGTAGTGATCATAATTGCTGGATTTGTTATTTTCCTATTAACGTTGGGCGTTAAGGCACAGTTTCGGAGGAGGGCAACTGGCAGTGAGGGTATAGTGGGTGAGATCGGCATGGCTAGAACCGATATCAAACCATCTGGTGGTACCATCTTTGTCCACGGCGAGTTTTGGAACGCAGTCAGCGATAGTAAAATAAAGAAGGGCAGTAAGGTAAGAGTTATCGATGTTAAAGAAATGATTCTGAGGGTAGAAGCGATAGACTCGGAATAGAGACAAGTACCTACGCCCTTGAAGATACTACTACTTCTCAGTTGCTTTGATTCATTTCTGTTTCCTCGAAGTATATTATTTGAAAGGCAGTTCAATCCGGCAGAGCTTTGTCAAAGACGGTTTGAGGTGGTGCTGACCAGCGAAACTAGATTTGAACTATCCGAACTACGTACGTTTGGCATCTACTCACAGGTCGACAGATATAGCATTGCGGTAGCCAGCTTCGGCAGTGATTCGTATCGAGAGAATTATTTGGAACTCGCATTTGGGTTTCCCGTTGCCGGTAAATTTTCGTTTGGTTTAAGTGCGGCCGGTCTTAATTGCTGGATTAAAGACTTCAGCAATGAGTTTGCATATGCGCTCAAGGTCGGAGGTCGTTTCGAGAGTGGGCAGTTCTTAGTCGGCATTTGGGTCAATAACGTCAATGTGCCGAGGCTATCATCGGTCGATTACGCGCCCGTTAGCTACTCAATACGTTTCGATTACAGAGCACTCCGTAATCTCAATTTCGATTTTGCGATACGTGGTGTAGAAACGGCATTGCCGTTTTACAACTTGGGGCTAGCTTTTATGCCTCATAAGAATCTGTTAATAGGTTTGGGCGTGAACACAGAGCCGATTTTGCTTGAATATGGATTGAAGGTTTCATTCGGCAAGATGTTTCTGAATTATTCGGGTAACCGACATCAACAACTTGGCTTGACTCATAATTTCTGTCTGGGTGTTATTCCGTAATGCTGCTTTTTATATTGGTTATTGCCATAACCGAGGACATCATATTCAAGACCGAACAGGACATCGATTTTGAATTAATTTTGAACGACTTGGAGTATCTGAAAAACCATCCGATTGATATCAATAGCGCGAGCGTTGAAGAACTTACCCAAATAACGTTTCTGACAGTAAACAACTGTATCAAGATAGTGGAATACCGGGAACGACGCGGCTCGTTCGAATCGGTGAATGACCTACTGAATATTTCTGGTTTTGATGAAACGCTGGTCGATATGATCAGCCCGTATGTGACGGTTGGGATTAAGCGGATCGATGTAAAAAAGATCGCCGCGCGGACTCGGGTGCAGACGGAATTGCCCGCAGAAAAGCAGTCATCGGAATACCATACCAGAATGAGTATCTTAGTAGATCAGTATGGGTTTTATGCTGTGACCGAAAAGGATGAATTCGAGAGCAGGTTCTTTGACCATTACGCAGTTGGTTTGTCGGTTGACGATGGCATACGGAAGTTTGCACTCGGTAAGTATAATCTAGATTTGGGGGCGGGTGCGGTGCTCTCGACAGTAGGGTCTTTCTTTAGGGGTATTGACTTCAGAATCATGCTCAATGAGAGACGCCTGCTACCTTATACATCAACGATTGAGAATGGTGGTTTTTTCGGGGCCGCATTCAGTGATTCTTTTTTCGTCAATTACACGCTGTTCTATTCGAATCAAAAGCTCGACGGAAGGATCGATTCACTGGGTTTTGCGCGCTCTTTCGATGAGTCTGGCATACATGTGGATTCATTATCCCTGAGCCGTCAGGATCAAATCAACGAGGAGATATTAGGATATGATATACGATATCGACGGCCAAAAATGTTGATTTCAAATCGCGCCTATCACTGTTCCTACAATCCTGCATTTGTGGCTGCCGACTCGGTGGCCAAGTTTTACGGTGATGACTTCTTCACCACGAGTGTCGAGTTCAGGTATTTCGGTGATGTTTTTGTAATGTTCAGCGAAGTTGCGCGTTCATGGAAAAACCGTATCGGTGGTATTTTTGGGTTCAGTGCTGTTTTTCCGTACATCGATTTCAATCTGGCTGGCAAGTATTTCCCTAGTGGGTTCTATTCGCCAAAGGGGATCGAAGCGACGGCTAACTTGGCCGGCGGCACGGTAGATATAAAACATCACTCGCCGCTCATTGACGTTGGGTTGAATTTTGCTCTTGAAAATAGACTCGATGAAGATACTACCAGATATGATTTGAAATTGAGTTTTGCAAAACGGGTAGGCATATTGAATGCTCGAGTTAATTTCCGCCGACGTTATCGGGATGAGAACAAGGACTTGTCAGGATCCGAGGTCTTGTTACGCATCAGTCCCGTAAAATTCTTATTTTTCGACTTGCGTTTCGAAGAGAAGTCGGTGTACCAGGAACAAGTAGAAGACGGCATCTTCGGTGCGCTTGAGGTGGGCTTGGATTTTAAGACTATTGATGTCAGGGCACGCTATGGTGTTTTTCAAACCGATAGCTATGACGCCCGCGTCTATGCCTATGAAATTGACTTACCGGGAATTCTAAATAATCGTATGCTCTACGGAAGTGGTGACTACGGATTTGTCTATCTATCGGTGAGGATGTTGCAGAACGTCAAGCTAGGAATGAAGTGTTCGATGATTAATCGCGATTCGAAATCAAAGACGCAAATAGGAGGACAGTTTGATTTCAGGTTTTAGCGGCATTAGGAGCCAGTAATATGCTTGAGTGGATTAGCAATCAAGGTGTGCTCCTGATATATCTGTTTTTCTTCTTCAATGCAATGTTTGAAAGTGTTTGCCCTCCATATCCGTCGGATCTCTTTGTAATGGTGTTTTCATTTCTAGCTGGGAGAGGTCTTTATGATCCTTACGCGCTTTACTGTCTGACCGTGTTTGGTAGTATCACCGGTATCATGGTAATATACTATGTTGGCACAAAATACGGAGATCGGCTGTTGGCATTCTTTTCGCGGTCGTTTCTAGGTCGTCTGTTCCCGGTACGTATGATCGAAAGGGCGAAAAAAAAATTCAGCGAGCGAGGCGATTTGATAGTGCTGCTTAATCGGTTTCTTCCAGGAATGCGGGCACCGATTTGCTTTGCAGCTGGTATTGTGGGTATTAAGAGAGTGAAAGTATTTTGCTACAGTTTAGTGAGCGTGCTAATCTGGAATCTTTTCCTGGTTATTGCAGGATTCTATGTGGGCAAAACCTGGGATGAGGCGTCGAGATTCTTAAGGAACTATACGATAATTGTAAGTTTGATACTAATTGTTATTTTGGCGGTGCTGACGATCATCTATTTCAAGAGACGTGGCGCTGACTGATGTCTGATGGTTCTACGAAGATGTTGTCTTGAACATATCAACCAAGAATCGGGAAGCATGTTGATAGCGCCCATGACGCCATTTGGGATATAATAGATAGAGTCTTTTCTGCGCACGCGTCAGGGCGACGTAACACAACCTTCGTTCCTCGGCGATTTCTTTTTGCGATGACATTTTCTTGGTCAGGGGGAAGGTATCCTCGACCAGGTCGACAACAAAGACAACTGGAAATTCGAGCCCCTTGGCGCTGTGAATAGTCATCAGCTTGACCGCATCCTTACACCAATCGACCAGGTCTAGTTCCTGGATGAGTCGAATTTCGTTCAGGAATCCTGCCAGGTCGTGATTCTTGTGGTTGCGCGCCAATGAACTCAGTTCCTCTATGCTGGCGCCTCTTATTCCCGTCACGTCGAGTATGTCTTCGATCAACTTATCTACCCCGATCATTCCGAGATTGGTCAGATGATGTTTGAAGACTTTTTCTGCGCGCGGTTGAATTTTTTTAGGGACACTGAATATGCTCTGCGCCTTGCAAAGGAGCCCGTCGAGGCCATCTTTGCTGAGCGAGCTCCTTTCGAGCAACTCCAAGTATTCGATGAGCGGTTTTACGTCGGCGCGTTCATAAAAAGATGAGCCGCCGATTACCTCATGGGGGATACGTGCCTTGACCAGCGCTTCTTTGTAGCCGCAGGCGAGATAGTTCATCCTATAAAGGATTGCGATGTCCTGATGGTTAACGTGCTCTTTTCTCAGACTTCTGATTTCTTTGACGATGTAATCTGCCTCATCCTGTTCTGATCTCGCGGCGTAGAGAAAAGCCTCGCCAGTGTGTGAACTCGGGATGATTGTTGCCTCACGTTGCATTAAGCTGTTGGCAATATCGATTATGCCCTGAGCAAGTCGAAAACTTTTGCTGAGATTAAACATTTGAACATTCCCGTAATCCTTTGGCACGCGATATATGAGATCACGATTGGCACCCCGCCAGCTGTATATCGCCTGATCTTCATCACCAGTGAAGAATATACGTTTCTTATAGATAAGACTGATTAATCTGTATTGTGCCGGACTTATGTCTTGCAACTCATCGACGAATACGTAATCAAAGAGATCCTGGTAGTATCGCCTGATGTCTTCATGATCCTCGAGCAACCTAACGGAAAGAAGGATGAGGTCGTCGAAATCGATTATGTTCTTTTCGCGCGAGTAATCATGATACTTTTGGTAGACATCCCTGCATGATTTTTCCCAGGCGTTTTGGGGACTGAATCTCTCCGGGGTGATACCTTTTGCCTTCAGGTTCTCAATGAATCTCGCAATTGCATTCACACGGTATTTCCCGACTTTAATCTGCATTTCCTGAAGTACTTTCTTGGGTTCGGCGATGATGAAGTCGGTGCTGATATCCAGCCGCTCAGCATCGCGACGGAGTATTCGAAATCCAAGAGTATGAAACGTACCGAGCCATAAATCATAAGGAGAGAATCCAACACTCTTCTCTAGTCTTTGCTTGATGTCATTTGCTGCCTTGTTGGTGAATGTACATACCAGAATATTGGATACTGAAATGCCTCGCTTGATCAAGGCATTGACCGCACTGATCAGGGTAGTAGTCTTGCCACAACCGGCTTGGCCAAGGAGTAGGACAGGTTTGTTCAGCGCCCGGAGTACTTCCTTTTGCACACTGCTGAGCCGCACTGTTGTTTCCTTGTTGTCGGTTAATCGAATGCGTCTTACAGCGCGCACACCCGCCTCTTGTTTCTTCAATCTTTCCAACAATTCTTCAGCACGGGGGCGCGATTTAGGATCTGGCTTCAAGCTTTCGATAATGATCGCTTCTAAATATTCAGGGATCTCATGTCGCAACACACTCGGCGCAAGAAACTTCGCTCTCTCAATTTTGTGTTGCAGCCCATCGAGGCTATCATCTAAAAAGGGCGGTACTCCTGTGAGTAGTTCGTAGAAAATGACACCTAAACTCCATATATCAGATTTTTCGCTGAAACTGCCAGACCATGCCTCAGGCGCCATGTATATCGGTGTGCCCGCACTGGATGCTGATATCGTTCCCGACCGGATAAACTTCGCCAGGCCAAAATCAGTTATCTTAACGGCACCCGGTACATTCTTGGCGGTGATGAGTATGTTCTCAGGTTTCAGGTCACGATGCAGGACATTATTGCTGTGCGCGTAGGATAATGCG
Source organism: Caldifarciminota bacterium SM23_42 (assembly GCA_001303785.1). Lineage (GTDB taxonomy): Bacteria > Hydrothermota > Tepidihabitantia > SM23-42 > SM23-42 > SM23-42. The sequence goes on from LJUJ01000012.1 coordinate 10,759, forward strand.
TCGAGTATCTGGATGATGATTTCGGTTGATTGCTTGGCATCGATACCGCCTTCAAATATAATATCGCGCAGGTTGTTTCCCTCGATGTATTCCATGACCATGACGAATTTGCTTTCGATAACGTCGATATTATAGAAACGTACAATATTGAAATGATCCAAGGAGGCGAGGAGCTTGGCTTCGTCTTTCAGCATCGCAATTTCTTCCTGTCTCATGCGAGATATCTTGAGGGCAAAATCCTTTTCCAGTATCGTGTCCCGGGCGAGAAAGACATCACCGAATCTTCCACCGCCTAGCCACTGAATAATTTCGTACTTGCCGAGCTTTTTTAACAGCACAGACTAGTTAGGAAAAGCTGATAAATGGATTATTTGCTTCTGATGAATAATGCCTTGTCCGGAAAAACCCGGTCCCTTGACGCTGAAGTTTTCTCTTTTGCCAACTTTCTTATTCTCCAAGGTTACGATGACTTGGTTCAAGAATTCGGCGACGTCAATTAAACCTCTGTTGTTTTTCTGATATTCTATTGCATCTAGTGCATAGGAACGAATCAACTTCGTTTCAAACTTACGATAAACAGTCGGGTGAGAAAAGACGTCGCAGCCAAGTATACGGTCGCCTGCGACGCCGATGAAACCAATTGCCTTGTGATCCAGACTCTGAAATCCTTCGACATACCTTAGTATTTCATCTTCCAGATTATTATAGATGTCGTGCATCGATGAGCTTTGCGAAATGGTCTTGGTTGCCGTGAGCTTGCGGTCGATTTCGCGCCAGATGACTTGCTGGGTATTGGTTTTCTTCGATGCGAGGAGTGAGCGGAGTCCGGGATAAGAGCAGAATCCGGTAGCAAACCCCCCGATCTCGTCCCATCTGCCTTCTTCGGCACAAACAACCGGGATCGTTCTGGACATTCTCGCGGCGATGAGGTTTGAACTGGCGATGATGCGGTTTTGCAGTGCGCCAGTCATCTCTTCGCCGTCGAGCACCAGCAGTGGGTAATCTCCTTGGTTATCGAATAATACTTCATTGATGTCAGGATTTTCAAGTTCCCTGATCTCGACCTCGCATTTGTCAAATGCTTCATCCAGGGTTGTGATCTTGGGTGTTGTATTGTCGGTAGGATCGAAACTGTCGTACTCGATCGGATAAGCGATCAGGTTTCTCAAAAAAACCGGGTCGCCCAGGCTAAATCTTTTCAATTTGCGCCAGCAAAAGCAACTATGGTGAATACCATGTCGTAAAATGCCACGTCTCGGTCCAGTCCGTGTACCATTCCCATTCTCGAGCATATGCCCTCAGACGCCAGTAGCGGTGGCCGCCTGTTTCGATCTGGTAGGTGTATACGGTATCATAGACATTTTCACTGGTAACGCCAGTGAAATCGGTGCTCGTAGATACCTGTAGCTCGTAGTATTCAGTCCCGTCGACGCTACTCCATACGAGGTCAAGGTTATTGGGATACGGGTCCCATTGTCCATACCATATGACCGTATCGTTTTCCGGACTAATAGGATTCGGTGCCGCCGGCGGTGGGTACAGTGAATCAAAAAGAGGTTGGTACTCGTGGGGATCTTTGCATCCCGGATTGAAATTCGCTAGGATCACTATGATGAAAACGGCCATAAATTTGAGCATAGCAAGACAAACTTTCATTATTACTCCTTCACTAAAAACTCATACTTATCCCTACACGTGCCCGTCTCGGCTCGCTGTAGGCATTCACCCAGTCATCGGTTGCGTACAAGAAGTCTCGATAAAGTTCAAAGACTTCGCGCGGGGATATCATCCCATCGTGATTAATATCAGCCGCCGGGTTATATTCAATGGTGCCGATATCCTCGGTCACGGGCATCGCATAAATGTAATAATCAAGTGTTGATGGATCTATGTCATCCCAGTCGAGCAGTGGTTCATGATACGTGATCTCGTTCCTGATATCGAGCAGATTTATGATCTCGATGATTGCGTTGATCGAGAATCGACCGAACCTGATTGGCTTTGAAATGACACAATCAACTTGAAACTGATTAGGCAACAGATTTATGTTTCTCTCTTCATATTTACCCTCAGGTCCCGGTGGGGTATAAGGAAATCCTTGCCCGATGAAGGCGAAGAGATGCAGATTTGTTTCAAATGGAAGCCGGGCCGTGCCTTGTACGAATATCTTGTGGCGTTGGTCAAAGTCAAGGTAGTATTCGGTTTTTGGGGGTACGACGGTCGTGTCACCGCCGGTTTGTCTGATCCACCAAAAATAGGATTCTGCGGCATAAGAACTGGTTCCCCGTGCCCAGGAAAGCGTATACGAAATTTTGCCCCTAAAGACTGTGTTCATAAACTCTACTATCGCCTCAATACCTTTGATGTTGGCATATTCAACATTGTCATACTGCCAGTAATCGATCGGCATGGCATTGACAAAACGGGTTCCGATGAGATCAGATACATCCTTGTAGAACATATTGAGTGTGCCCACAAGATTCTCGCGTATTTCACCCTGAAAACCTATTTCATAACTGGTTGTCTTTTCCGGTTTAAGGTCCGGGTTACCAACCGGTGGCAGAAATTCGGCAGTGGCGATATGAGATGGTAAAGGTAGTAGATTATATAGACTATACATATAATCGTACAGCGGTGGTTGTGCAAAGCGACTGACATTAGCGCGGAAAAGGAATTTATCAGTCACCAAGAAGGAAAAGCCAAACCGCGGTGAAATCATGATCTTGGGTTCGACATCTTCGATATCCGCGTCAAAGTAATCGTAGCGGCAGCCGACTTTGGCATACAGACCTTTATAATCAATGTTGTCCTGAAGGTACAGCATATACTCCCTTGGTTTGTGTTGATACTCGTCGGTAATCGGCGCGGCCGTGTCGCTTACATAATAGGTGAAGTTTTCAAAATCCTGATATGCATACTCGAATCCTGCCTTTATTTCGTGGTATCTATGTGCCTGTAGGTTGGTGCTGACATTGCCTTTTATGATATGTGAAGTCTTCTCTTGATATTGAGGGTAGTTACCTGAAAAATACGGTGCAGAGATGCCGGTAAGAAAGGAACCCTCCCAGACCCCAAATGGATTTGGCGTAGTCGTTCCCGGCCACTGTAGGTTTTGGTAGTCACGAAATCTGAAATTGTCCAATACCCCGTATGGTCCCTCTTCGCGGACCCCGTATATCCTTTTGGTATGCAGCCTGCTCAGTGTCATCTTGAATAGACTCTTTGAATTGGGCATGTAACTAGCGTTGAACACCTCTAGGTCGCTATTCCGCATGTCGGAACGATAATCATCGAGTATATACTTGTAGCGCGTGTCGTAGCGATCAAACTGACTACGTGCTTTTACCCCACTCAGGGTTATCTGCAGTTTCCCCGAAGGCGAAAAATACCACTTTCCGTATAAGGAATAGTCAGAACGCTGTTTGTGCGGCAAGATGAAGAGCTTAGGGTTCCAGTCATCCGTATGCATGACGTCGAATGAGAAGAACCCTTTGGCTTTTCGGGAAATTGGGAGGTGAATCGAAGATTGATAGTTCTGATATCCGAAATCGTAGTAAAAGGGCATGATCGTTTCGGTTTTTGAGTAGAGCTTACCCTGAACGTTGTTTGCCGGATGGGCAGTTAGCAAATTGATGACGCCAGACATGGCGCGTCCGTATTCGGCATCAAATCCACCAGGTAAAAAGATTACTTCATTCACGCTACCCTTCGATACATAAACCGTTGGATCACCGGTTTGTGGATCAAGTACCGAGACGTTATCGACCAAGTATAGTACCTCAGTAGCTCTGCCTCCTCGTACGTGAAATGCAGTGTCGGAGCGGACTACTGAGGGCTGAAAAGCGATTGCGCTCACGGCGTAATCGACAGGCAAGATTGCCAGTTCAGACCTACGGACGATGTAGGTTGTTCCTACCATGTCCTTGGTTACTGAAGGAAGTTCGCTGGTCACGGTTACCGGCGGTATTTCGATTGCGGTTTGTTTTAGACGCACCATCAGGCGGGCAGTCTGGTCAAATTCTACGATTACATAATCCACTATTTGTGTTTGATATCCGAGACAGGAAATCTCGACTCGATATCTGCCGCTGGGTACGTTCAGAATGAAAAAATTACCATCTTGGTCCGTGGCGGCGCCTAGCTCGGTATTCTGAATCATGACGTTTGCGTAAGGTATTGGTTCACCGGTGTTCTCGTCGGTTACCGTACCTTGAATCTTGCCGCCGGTTGTATTAAAGAGCATGATCATTATGCAGAATGGTGTCATTCAGACCTCCTTTCTTCTTATGAATCAAACAGCCGTTCAAATCGAACATTCGTACATCTTATGTTAGCATGCGTTATCAACAATCTCTCACATAGAGGCTCACAGAATACACGGCGCTCCCATTGTATATTAGGCAAAAAAGCCGATATTGTCAAGAAAATTGGGATATATTGAGGTTGATGAATGAGGGTTCTCGTAAGGATACTATATAATAATGAAGCGAGACATGTTGCGCTGCCGGTTACGCCACTAGAATCTTGATTTTTGTATCAATTTATTTATAATACGGAAAAAGGAGGCAAATGGAACACTATTTCATTACTTCTGAGTCAGTTACCGAAGGGCATCCCGATAAAATTTGTGATCAAGTATCAGATGCGATTCTAGATGCGATACTGGAAAAAGATCCCTTTGGCCGGGTGGCCTGCGAAACGCTAGCAACCAGAGGCATGATCTTCGTTGCCGGAGAAATATCAACGAATTGCTACGTTGAGTTTGCGGACATTGTGCGGGCGCTCTTGTATGATGTTGGTTACTCGGACGCGGACATGGGAATTGATGCGCACACCTGTGCAGTAATTTCCGCGATTCAAGAACAATCGAGCGATATTGCTCTTGGCGTTAACATCGGGGGTGCTGGAGATCAGGGCATGATGTACGGCTACGCGACCGATGAGACGCCCGAACTCATGCCCCTGCCGATAATGCTTGCCCACAAATTAGTCCGCCGTCTCTCTGAGATCAGAAAAACGAATGTCGTGAATTATCTACACCCGGATGGTAAATCCCAAGTGACCATCGAGTATAGAAAAAACAGCCCGGTGAGAGTTGACACAATCATTCTATCGGCGCAACACCATCCGAATGTAACTAACGAAAAAATGCATGCCGATCTAAAAAAACTGGTTATCGACGATGTTGTTCCCAAGAAACTTGTTGACGACAAGACGAAAATGTGGATCAATCCGACTGGTCGATTTGTTATCGGCGGTCCGCAGGGAGACACCGGCGTCACGGGTAGGAAAATCATGGTTGACACTTACGGCGGTGTTGGACATCATGGTGGAGGATGCTTTTCGGGAAAAGATCCCACAAAGGTAGACCGCTCAGCATCCTATATGTCACGTTATGTCGCCAAGAACATTGTTGCAGCAGGAATATGCAAAAAGGTCGAGGTTTCGGTTTCGTATGCGATCGGTGTTGCTGAACCCACGTCGATTACCGTGGATACGTTCGGCACATCGAAGATAAGTGATAGCAAAATTGTATCCATCATCCGCAAGCTCTTCGATTTCACACCACAGGGGATGATTGACAAACTGAATTTACGGCGTCCCATATTCCGTCGGACCGCATGCTACGGACATTTCGGGCGTGAAGAAGAGGGGTTCGATTGGGAACTTTGTGATATGGCAGATGCATTGAAACGTGAGGCAGGTATTTAATGAAGATAGGAAAAGTGGTGAAATACAATATACGCGACAAGTCATTGGCGCAGGAAGGCTATAAAAGAATTGACTGGGCCGATGCAAAGATGCCGGTGTTGAAGCTCGTCCGTGAGCGACTCAGGAAGACGAGGACGCTTCGAAACCGACGCATTGGTTGCTGTTTGCATGTCACAACCGAGACGGCAAATCTGATGCGTGCCTTAAGAGCAGCCGGTGCCGAGGTTGCCTTGTGTGCCTCAAATCCGTTGTCGACCCAAGATGACGTCGCCGCCGCGTTGGCCCTCGAAAACATAAGTGTTTTCGCCTGCCGGGGTGATTCACGTAAGGAATACTACGCAAACATGTATCAGGTGATTGCGCGTCGGCCAGAAGTGTTGATCGACGATGGAGCCGATTTAATTTCTACCGTGCACAAGAAGAGATTAACAGGGATTTTGGCCGGCACCGAGGAGACAACAACGGGTGTAATAAGACTCAAACAGATGGAGCGTGATCATGTTTTAAGATTTCCAATCATTGCGGTCAACGATTCTTTGACCAAACATCTCTTCGACAACCGATATGGTACTGGACAGTCGACTATCGATGGCATTCTGCGGGCAACAAACATTCTTATTAGCGGTAGTAATTTTGTGGTCGCGGGTTATGGTTGGTGTGGCCGGGGTCTGGCCATGCGTGCCAAGGGTATGGGTGCACAGGTCATCGTCACCGAGGTGGATCCAGTTAAGGCGCTTGAGGCACGCATGGATGGCTATACGATTATGCCCATGTCTGAGGCGGCAAAGTCGGGCGACGTTTTCGTTACGGTAACCGGTGATATCAACGTCATCAGAAAAGAACACATGTTGAAGATGAAGGACGGTGCGGTGATTGCTAACTCTGGTCATTTCGACGTGGAAATTGACAAACCGGGTTTGAGAAAAATAACCAAGAGAAAACGTCTGATAAGAAAATCCTGTGAGGAACATGCGTTGAAGAATGGTAGGAAGATATACTTGCTTGCCGAGGGTAGATTAGTCAATCTGGCAGCGGCAGAAGGTCATCCGGCAATGGTTATGGATATGTCATTTGCCAATCAGGCACTTGCCGTAGAATACATTCTAAATCATCGTGATCTGGACAAGCGTGTATACTGTCTACCATTAGAGTTGGACCAAGAAATAGCCAACCTGAAGTTAAAATCGATGGGTATAAAGATGGATAAACTCACGCCCGAACAGCGGCGATATCTGTCGTCATGGAAGATGGGAACGTAGTCTTGGTTTTGCTTGAAGCCAGGCAGCTGACGTGAATTGCCTGGTGAGCTGCATCATCTATTCAAAGCTTTTGACAAACGACATCCCGGGCAGCTGTTTCACATAACCCTTGATTTCCAGTCTCAGTAGTACGTTCAGTAATGCACTGGTGGGTTGATTGACTTTAACGGCGAGGGCATCAAGATAGATAGGTTCCAAGGAAAGTGCGTTCCAGATGATCCTTTCGGTGTTGTCGAGCAGAACTTCTGTGGTTTCTTTCTCCCTTCTCGTGTACGTCATGTTCAAGTAGTCTAATACTTCTTCACCCGATGTCACGGGTATTGCGCCATCCTTAATCAAACGATTTGTACCGTATGAAGTCTTCGAGTAGATATTGCCCGGGATAGCAAAGACTTCCTTGTTTTGTTCCAGAGCCCACTTGACAGTGCTCATGACCCCAGATTTTTCTTTCGCTTCTATGGCGACGACGGCTTTGGCCAACCCTGATACTATCCGGTTGCGTTTCGGGAAGTTTTGTGCAAAGGGTGGAGTGCCGAAGTCGAATTCAGAGACAACTGCACCATGGTCGACGATTTTTTCCATCAGCTCTCGATTTTCTGGTGGATAACATATGTCGATGCCACAACCTAAAACGGCAATGGTGCGTCCCTCATGCTTGAGCGTGGCCAAATGGGCTTCGGTATCAATACCTCGTGCCATACCACTGATTACTGTCACACCAGCCTTGGCAAACTCTCCGGCGAATCTGCGGGCGATCTCTTTACCGTAGACCGTCGCGCCTCTGGTGCCGATCACCGCAATTGAAGTTTCGTCTTCAGGCAATATGTCACCTCGGATGAACATCACCGGTGGGAAATGGTCGGTGTTCTTCAACCAGGAAGGGTAGTCTGCCGAGTAGTAAGAGACTAACTTTACTGCCAGCCTCTCGATCAATTCGTTTTTCTTGCGAAGCGTATCATCGACGGAGAATTGAGTTATTTTTCGAGCCGCGTCTGGACCCACGGAAGGTTTTAGTTTCTCATAGGATGCCGATATGACATTGCGTGCTGAACCGAAGTGTTTGAGGAGGTCGCAAAGTTTTTTTTCGGATAAGTTGGTGATGGAAAGTAGATGAAGCAGCTCAAACTTCTCGTTCATCTATCAGTTGTGTTCTGATTTTATCATACAGCTCGATGTCCGCACGCTCGATTACGAACATCACGGTTCGAAGCTTGCTTGTGTGGAGCTCCATGTCGGCCAATCTTGCGGCGAACTTTTCAGGTTTCTTGCGGGCAAGATTAAGTAATGCGTTCGACGCTTCCTTTATTACGGTAGGATTTTCGTCTTTGAGTAGGGTCGTTACGATCGCGTCCACGCTTCGTAAGTCAGCTATTTGGCCCAACGCTAGACACGCCGAAGCCCGAGTATACCAATAGCCTTTCTTCAATAACCGCTGCAAACGTCCAGAAATTCTGGGTCCATAATCGGCCAGTTTGTGGGCAGCTTTCTCCCGCATGCACCATGACTTGTCGTCTAACATTTTAATAAGAATTTTTATGGTGTCCTTCTCATCTACGCCGTCGAGTCTATCCAAGACCTTCAGCTTTTTCGCGATATCGTCGGACTTTAAGATTCTTAGAATTGCGTCTTTATCCTGCTTTAGCTTGATTCTCATTTTTTAGATGTTTTACCAGTTGATCGATACCGGTGCCTTTGAGGGCCGAAATGTAGAACATTTTTTCTCGGAGCTTGAAATGCGGCACTTCATCAATCAGGTCGATTTTGTTGAAAACTACGATACGGGGTTTTTCCAGCAATGCACGCTTGTATCGTTTGAACTCATTCAGCAAAGTGGTATACTGGTCTCTTGGTTTCGGGCTTGAAATATCGATCAGTAAGACCAACAGCTTCGTTCTTTCGATGTGCCTTAGGAATTGCATTCCGATGCCCTTACCCTCATGCGCGCCCTCGATAATTCCCGGCATATCGGCGATTACTACATTGCTGATGTTATCCCTCAGGACTCCTAAATTCGGGGTGAGTGTAGTAAACGGATAACTGTCGATTCTCGGCCGTGCGTTAGTCATGGCTTTCAGTAGTGTCGATTTACCGGCATTGGGTAAGCCGACGATTCCGATGTTCGAAATGAGCTTGAGTACAATCTTAAGCGTCATTTGTTCTCCGGACATGCCCTGTTCAGCGTGACGGGGTGCTTGGTTGGTTGGCGAGACAAAACAAGCATTACCACGGCCACCCTTGCCTCCTCGGGCCAAGATGAGTCGCTCGCCATGCTTGAGTATCTCTCCTAATGGTTCGTCTTCGTGAAGTACGATGATGCCCAGTGGCACGGGTATCGTCACATCTGTGCCCGTCCGGCCGTTCATTTTCTTCCCCTTGCCGTGTTTACCGCGCCCCGCTCGGTAGTGTGGCCTGATCTTTAGGTCATAGAGCGTCTGGAGGTCTTTACTCCCAATTAGATATACTGAACCTCCGTCGCCGCCATTGCCCCCATCCGGACCGCCTCTCGGGACGTACTTCTCGCGGCGAAATGATATACATCCGTTGCCGCCGGGGCCTGATTCAACAAAGATTTTGGCTTCGTCAACAAATTTCATGGACGAAAAAGTATATCAAATATCAACCTTAAGTCAACTGCACGATTGCGAATGTTTTAGTATTCTTGGACGTATGTGATATAAAACAAATGCTACGGGTGCCGAAGAAGCGGAATGTCTTGACTGGTGATGTGCGTATAAGTTGCGCGCAGTAAAGCGCTACTTTCTGGCGAGCTTCCTGCGCAACGCCTTGGCGACCAAGGGCGGTACCATCTTGGAGACGTCACCGTTGAGCGCCGTGATTTCCTTGACCAAAGAGGAGCTCACGAAGATGTACTTCTCCGAAGGCATGAGGAAAATAGTCTCGATCAGCGGCGCCAACTTGCGGTTCGTTAAGGTCAGTTGTAGTTCATAGTCAAAATCAGAAACCGCGCGCATGCCGCGAATAATGGTCTGTGCCCCTATTTCTTTGGCGAAATCTACCAGGAGTGACGAGAATCCTAGCACTTCGATGTTTTTGTTCTTAGAAAAGACACGACGCACGAGTTGTGTTCTTTCCTTGTGCGTGAAAAACGTGGTCTTGGGGCCGGCACTTACCCCAACCACGATTTTTTCGAATATTTTTGTCGCCCGCGAGATGACATCGACATGGCCGTAGGTGATGGGATCAAATGTGCCGGCGTAGATTGCTTTCCTCATTTTCAATCACACTTGTTCGTTCATACAGAATACACTGAACCGCATACGGCAGGCACTGAATTCACTGAATGCGTCCAGATTTGTTGTATCTGTGTTTTTCAGTGTCCACCGAGGGTGGCTTCTGTGAGTTCTGTGTTCGTACATTCAGTGCTTTCTGTGTCTAAGGAAGGATAATTGTGTGTCGCCGTATTTCTTTGACTTGAACGGCGCCAATGAATCAGTTGCCTCGAGCTCGTCACCGGTCGCGTGTTCAAGAACGATGATTCCACCATTTCTTAAGAGGTTGTAGTATTCGATTAGCATCAATGTTTTGTACGTATAACGTTTTCCATAAGGCGGATCAGCGAAGATAACATCGAATTTCTGATCCTTCAACTTTTTCAACGCTGGTCGAAAATCACTGGATAATACTACTATCGATTGACGGGGCGAGAAGGTTTTGATGTTGTGATACAGAATGCGCGGCAGCTTTTCGACAAATGTACAGCTCTTTGCTCCACGCGAAATTGCCTCCAAGCCTAATGCGCCGCTGCCCGCATAAATGTCTAGTACTTCAGCATCGGCAATCTTATCACCAATAACATCAAAGATCGCGCCCCTGACGATGCTCTTGGTTGGTCTGATTCCCTTTCTGGGGACTTTAATGTGTCGACCCTTCCATGTCCCTCCGACAATCCGCATCAGAGACCACGCGTGTATTTGAGTTTTACGAAAAGCTGCCTAACCCCTTATTATGGTCGGCGTGATGAAAATCAACAACTCAAGGTCTTCGTACGTAGTCGATTTCTCTCTAAATAAAGCGCCAAGAAGTGGAATATGCATGAGTATCGGTACACCACGAACCAACTCTGCTTCCCGCTGCCTGATGAAACCGCCAATGACCACAGTGTTGCCATCCTTGACTAATACCTTGGAACTTGCCTCGGACGTCGTGACGATGGGCCGTCCGGCAAGAGCCGATGGTCGGTCGAGGTCACTGACTTCCACCCCAATGTCCATGGTAATTTCTTCAAGTGAATTGATGTGCGGTGTCACATTAAGCTTGGTTCCGGCTTCATAGAATTGAATAACCGTATTTCCCGAGATATCCAGTGTCGGTACGCCAAACCGCTCACCTTGGAGAACCTCGGCTTCTTCGTTATCGACTGCTGAGACACGCGGTGCAGCGATGGTCCTGGCTTTGCCACGCTCTTCGAGCATATCGATCGCCAGAGACAGCTGTGCGAGTGAGGGGACGGTTCCGATATTGAATTCACCAAAGCCCAGTATCGTAGGTATTTCGTTGCTCTGGAAATCCGCGCGTAATATTCTACTCTCCAATCCCTGCAGGGTCCATTGAACACCCAGTTCCTTGGTGGCATTTGTGGCAACATTGACCACCCTGACCGCTATTTCGACCTGAGGCGTTGGGGTGTCGAGCAGCTGTATTAATTGATGGATGCGGTCGTGGACAGGAGCAACCTCAGTCACAACGATCGCATTAGTACGCACGTCAACATGCGCCTTGCCTTTTGGCGAAAGCATTGCCGTGACCTTATCAAGCATCTTGCCTGGTTCTGCGAATTCCAGTTTATATACCTTCGAACTCACCGGTAGGTCATAGTCTTGTTTGTCGAGATTCTCGGCTGTGTCGACACGAATGACACCCGGGTCTTCGCGATATGCATAGCCTGAAGCCCGAAGTATAATTTCCAGCGCACGGCGCCATGGGACATTGTGCAGACGAACTGTCACTGTGCCCTTGACATCTTTGCCGGCGACGATGTTTACCCCGGCATACTCGGACAATGCCCGGAGTATGGTTAGTATGTCCGCGTCTTCGAAATCACAGGAGATTGGTCGGCCCGTTACGGTAGCCGTAGGCTTGGGCGCAGGTGCCACCGGAGGTTGCGGTTCTTCGCTGGGCATTGTTGGCGCAGGATTACTGGCTGAGGCTTGCCACTGCAAGAACGTATTACTCGCGCCGGCAAGCAGTGTGAGTACGAAATTATCGCCTTCTGTTGAAGTCAGGAATGAGTAATCGCGATCCAGAGTTCCTATTACTCGGACGAGATCTGGTTGCTCGGTGAATCCGGTGATCGATAATTCCTTAATACCACCCCGGTTAAGCGTATATTTCTTACCAATCAAGTCACTCGAAACTCCAGAACAGTCAATGACTATTCGTGATGGATCCTTGAGTGCAAAGGAATTGGCGACAAATGGTGCATCTGCTTTGACAACAATCTTGGTGTTGATGTCTTCTGGGGCTAGTACTATATCACTAATCGCCGCACCATTGGCCAAGGAAATTGACAAAGCGAGGATGATTACATTTCTCATTTTTTACCTCCTTTCCTTTTCTTGAAGTCTCAACTCATATTTGGTTAAAACCCCAGCCTGTGTCATTTGGAATATTATCCCTTGACGGTTTATTTCAGATACTTTACCGCCGACGACTCGGTCACCTCTCTTTAGGATGTATCCTTGGCCTACACCGTCTTTCACAAGAGCGTAGTATCCTCGATCACCCCATAAGATACCGATCAGCGTGATATTCTCAACACTCAAGTGACTCGCCTTACCGCTTCGGGACAACTCAGTACCGATTAACGGTACAAAAGGATCGCGTCTTCCTTTCATGTTATATTGCCACTGTTCGACCGGGAATAAAGTATCAGCCGCTGGTGGTGTTGTTGGTGTTTGGCTGATTAGCATTAAACATATTAAACTACCGACGAGTTGCAGCACCACTTTGCACCTCCTTTCCTTTTGTCACAGTGTAGGTGAGTGTTCTGAGTTCAGCCTCGCAGCTACGGTCCTTACCGGTTGCAATTTTGATAGATGGGACATTCACAATCCTTGCCAGGTTCCCGACGTTTGAGAGGAACGTGCCGAGCTGATGATAACCACACGTTACTTTAATCTGGACCGGTATTTCTGAGTAGTTGATTTTAGGAACAATCTTGCTTGGTCTAAACAACACGAAACTGACCCCTGCCTTGGTCCCGGAATTCGAAATCTGTTGAATCAATGAAGGAATCTCTTTTTCCTTAGGCAACATTTCTCTTGCTCTTTCCCATTCAACCTCGAGGCGTGCGATCTTTTCCTGTAATTCAGGCAATCTGATGCGCGCTGCCTCTGCTTTTTGAACCTCGATCTGTAGAGAATCTCTTCTTGAGCGCAAGTGGTCAACTTTTTCTTTATTCGCCGAATAAGGGAACCGGAAGAACAAAATGAGTATAACTACCAAAATAATCAGGAAGATCACAACTTGCTGTGTTTTTCGTTCTCTCAAATTCATCGTTGCCTCCAAGCCACGGAATCGACACCAACGTTGGCAGTTAAGGTGAATTCCATCATCTCTTGTTTTTCAATCACCTTCTTTTCCAGAACGGTCAGATCGACATTGTGTATGTAGGGAGATTCTTCAAGACGATTCATGAAGTCAGCAACGAGCAGATTTGAGGCAGCAACTCCCTTTATGCCCATGCCTGTAGAATCCGTGGTCAACATTGTTAGCCAGGTGAAATCAGGTAGACGCGTTGAGACTTCGTCAAGGATATGCGCGATAAAAAATCGGTTCTTGTTCAATTGTCTGATGGGGGCAATCAAAGTTGCGAGTTCACGTTCCCGGGTTTCCAGACTGTCCACCGCTGCCTTGTAAACCTTTAATTCATCAAGTTTTACGTTTAGTTGATTTATGTTGCCGCTGTAATTACGCATTTGTATGTTTTGACTCAGGAGCAAAACCACAACAATGATTACAACGATTACGATGCCTATTATATAAACGATTGCTGTCTGAATGGGCGGAATCTTGATGCCCGGACGTGGTACCCTAGCTGCCCTGGCTTTCGGAGCACGTCCTTTCTTAGTAGTTGGTGCTAAATTGATTTTTATCATCTTTCCCCCCTTAATGCTAGACCAACGGCTTGAGCCAAGATTGGCCCGGTAACATCCGCGCCCATTGGTACGAAAATATTCGGATCATAAACGATATTCTTGAGGGGATTGAGGATTTCGATCGGAATGCCGAAACGGCGCTTTAGATAGTCTAGAAGATTCGGTACAGATGAACCGCCGCCCGACAGATACATACGGCCGACCTTTTCCTCGCCGGTGACAGTTGAAAGAAACTGAAGGCTTCTTTCGATATGCGTTCCAAGGTCGCTCACAAAGGACTCGAATACGCCTTGAATCGAATCTTGAGAGACGCCAACGGGTACGGTTCCCTTGGCTGCGTTAGCCGCATCCTCGTAATTGAAGCCGACTTCCTTTTGCAGTTTGCTGATGTACGCGTTAACTCCGTAGTATACGTCACGTGCGGACAGGCTAGAACCACCTTTAACCACATTGATCACCGTCATCCCGGCACCGATGTGAATCAAGCAGATAATTTCATCGGGGACGGTCTCGTAATTGTGTTCGTAGGCGTGCTGAATGGAAAAAGCGGTCGTGTCGATGATGATTGGCGTTAGGTTCAGGTCCTTCAATAGCGAAGTCAGGTTATTGATGAGTTCGTTTTTTGCGGCGACTAGAATAACCTCCTGTTGGTTTTCTCCAAAATTCGGGTTCACAACATCGAAATCTAGCGTTACCTCATTGATGTCGAAGGGAACGTACTGCTCGGCTTCCCACTTGATTTGTTCACGTGTATCTGCTTCACTCATTCGGTCCATTGTTATTCTTTTTATGATGACATCACGTCCGGCGATACCAAGCACTACGTCTTTTGTGGAAAATCCCTTAGTTTCTATTAAGGTTCTGATGGAATCTAAGACCGCCTCCCTATCGATAATTTCACCTTCAACTATAGCGTCAGGTAAGACCTTAGAAATACCGAAATTTAGTAATTTCTTGTTCTTACCTGCGCTAAGTTCAACTATTTTTGTTTGGCTTGAGCCTATATCAAGACCAAGTACTTTTTTCTTTCTCCCGAACATAATAGCTCCTTTTCAATTTAATTGTGTAATTATATATATAATTCATTTTGTGTCAAGAGGAAAATTTACAGACACGTGTCAGAATGAAGATATTCTTAGTTTTGGGGCAAATCACCGAGCAGAAATCGTACAATCATGTAGTACGAGACGTTATTCTATGGATTTCGGAAGTCAAATTTCTGTTTACTTTTCTTTGAGAAAGTTGCGAAAGTTCCGCTGCTAATATGCTTCCTGATGTCGGACATCAGTTTTGTATAGAAATAGATATTGTGATAACTCACCAGACGTCCAGCGAGTGCTTCGCCGGCATTGAAGAGATGCCGTAAATAGGCGCGGGAGAAGTTGCGGCAGGTATAGCAAGCGCATTTTTTATCAAGCGGTGCCTTGTCAGCGGCATAGCGGCTGCCTTTTATGATGATTTTTCCGTGCGAGGTGAATGCCATGCCAGTCCTTCCGTTTCTGGTAGGAAGAACACAGTCGAAAAGATCGACCCCGCGTCCTACCGCCTCTACGATATCCTCGGGGTATCCGCAACCCATGAGATAACGTGGTTTATTCGGGGGGATGACCTCATTTACCTCGTCGACCATCTCAGCTGTCAAAGAAGGCGGTTCGCCAATCATCAATCCTCCGATGCCATAGCCAGGAAAATCCAGGTTTACGATGCGTTCTGCGCACTCACGCCGTAAATTCTTGTACGTTGCGCCTTGAATTATGCCAAATAGGGGGACTTTTTTTTTACCTCGAGGCTGCGTGTTGCCCAATTCACGGTGCGCTCGACCGCAATCCGTGCTTCGAGAAATTCGGTCGGATATGAACTGAAAAAATCAAGACACATAGCGATATCTGGCTTGAGTTCTTCCTGGACAGTAACCGCAATTTCTGGACTGAGAAAGTGTCTAGAGCCGTCCAGGTGCGAGGAAAACTCTATGCCTTCATCGGTGATTTTTCTTAGATCGGTCAAGGAATATGCCTGAAACCCACCGGAATCGGTCAGGATGGCGCGCTCCCAGTTCATGAAATGATGCAAGCCGCCTAATCTGTTGATGACCGATGAAGAGGGACGTAACATTAGGTGATAGGTATTACAGATTATGATTTGAACACCGATTTTCTTGAGGTCAGCGGGCGACTGTGTTTTTACGGTTGCCTGCGTGGCGACCGGCATGAAGTTCGGCGTTTGAACCACAAAATGCTTTGTCTTCAATCTACCACAGCGAGCATTAGTCTTTCTGTCTTCTTTCGTAACCGTGAATCTTGTCATCTCATCACTTCTTTGCCCGCGAAGTCGCGGCGCAAACTGAATTCATCAATATCATACGGAGGTTTTCCTTCAGCGATGCACTCCGCGGCAAGATACCCGATTTCAGGACCGAGCATGAAGCCATGTCCGCACATTCCGCCTACAATCCAGAAGCCTTCAATGTCCGATCTATCAAGGATAGGATTGCCATCGGGTGTCATTTCGTAGCTGCCCGACCACTGGCGTATTATCTTGACGTTACTCAATCTTGGTATCAGACGGGCCATCCGACGCCCCATCTCCTTGGCGAATTCAAAAGACGCGCCAAGATCGAGGCCTGGAACATTTGGTATGGGTGTGTAACATCCGATAATGCTTCCCTTGCCCCATTTCTGATTGAAGTAGCATCCATCCGGGCGGTAGTCAACAATCATCATGTCGAAAAATCTTTCCATCTGTTCGGTTATCAGCGCCTCGTGGCGCTCCGAGTAAATGGGAATATCTACGTTCACCATTTGCGCAATATTCCTCGCAAACGGCCCGGCTGCATCAACGACGATGGGTGAGCAAAACGTATCATTATCCTTAGTTTTCACGGAAGTGACTTTTCCGTTCTCCACTCTTATCTGAGTCACTTCCTTATGCGTAAAGATTTCACCATTTTTGCGTATTTCTTTCGCATAACCGTCGACGATCAGGAAAGGATTTGCCTGAGCATCACTTGGGCAATATGCACCGCCCAGCAGGTCTGCTGTATTAATGCCCGGCACCAGTCTTTCGATTTCCGAAACACCGATGTATTGTACGTCTAATCCCATTTTCCTCTGTATTTCGATGAGATTCAAATAGGTTTGCTTCTTCTCTTCGTCATGGGCGAGAAACAGATAACCACCCTGATGGAATTCAACATCTTGCCCTAGTTCATCCTTCATCGCGACGAATTTGCTCATCGATTCCATAGCGACGTGGATGCTCGTTTCGGTTGAAAACTGCTGCCGAACGCCACCGATGCATCGGCCGGTTGAACCAGCCGTCAAGTAATTCTTTTCCAAGAGGTGAATCTTGAAACCCTTTTTTGTAAGGTAATACCCAGTGGCGCATCCAATGATACCACCGCCGATTATGATAACGTCGGAAGTGTTGTTCATCGTTGATTGTTATGGTCCTGAGGCATCGCTGCCAGTATCGCCATATGGCATCGTTAATCGCTTTGAAAAACGCAGCCGATTAACATCCAACAACACGGGAGGCGACGCCCTATAACATTCAGCGACTGACATAGATTTCATCATAATCCATATTTCGCGATGATTTCGTCTTTTGTTTTACCCAGTATTTTATATTTCTCTCCGATTTTGATGAATGCAGCGATGGCTTTATCCAGATGATCTTTTTCATGAGCGGCAGATATTTGAACCCGAATCCTTGCCTGTCCTTTCGGAACCACCGGAAAGGAAAATCCTATGACGTATATTCCTTCGTCGTACAAATCACGTGCCATGTCCTGGGCGAGTTTGGCATTATACAACATAATCGGCACAATCGGGTGTATACCCTTTCTCATGTCAAATCCGGCGGTGGTCATTTTCTCTCGAAAATATTTTGTGTTACCTTCTAGTTTATCACGCAAGCGCGTCGAACCTACCAGCAAATCGACTGCCTTGATAGCTGCGGCGATTACGACCGGGCATACCGTATTTGAAAACAGGTACGGCCGTGACCGCTGTCGTAATGTATCGATGATTTCTTTTCTCCCGGAGGTGCAACCACCCGAGGCGCCGCCCATGGCTTTGCCTAACGTCGTGGTGATAATGTCGATCTTATCCATGACGCCGCAATGTTCGTGGGTGCCCCGGCCGGTTTTGCCGACGAAACCCGTTGCGTGGGAATCATCAACCATTACCAAAGTATCATACTTTTCCGCGAGCGCGCATATTTCATCGAGCTTTGCTATATCGCCGTCCATAGAAAACACGCCATCCGTGGCGATCATGCGAAACCTCTTATTTTGTGTCTGCTTGAGGTGTTCTTCTAAATCCTGCATGTCCATGTGTTTGAATCTATGACGCTCAGCTTTGCACAGTCTTATTCCATCGATTATCGAGGCATGGTTTAGTTCATCAGAAATCACTGCGTCATCTTGTGTGAGAAGTGTTTCAAATAATCCGCCGTTGGCATCAAAACAGGAGGAATAAAGAATCGTATCATCGGTCCTGAGAAATTCGGATATTTTTCTTTCCAGGTCTTTATGAATATCCTGAGTGCCACAGATAAAGCGGACTGAGGACATGCCGTATCCTCTTTCGCTGAGGCCTTTTGTTGCCGATTCGATTAATTCCTTGTCACTCGAAAGTCCCAAGTAGTTGTTGGCGCAGAAGTTTATGACTTCCTTTACCGGTGCGCCGTCGGGATACACAACTTTGATGTCGGCGGCCTGAGGAGAAACAATATTGCGTTCCTCCTTATAAAGTCCACTATCTCGAATTTCTTCTAATTGATTGAGGAGAAATGTCTTGACCTTTTTAGTGTAAGCCATATAACCTCCTATCCGCCAAAAGCGGATAAATCACAAATACCAAACACCAAATTTCAAACAAATTTCAAATCCCAATATCCAAACACAGCAAACAGTGACACAAGTTATGTGTTTTGAATATTGGTGCTTGGGATTTATTTGTGATTTGTGATTTGTGATTTGGAATTTCAAGCTTGAATTTTCTTGTTTTGTACTTTTAATAGATTCAGTTGCGAAGTAATTCAGGTACGACATATTGTTCCAGGCTTAAGGGTATAGTAGTATTTTTCCACAATCACCACTCTTCATCAATTCCATGCCTTTCTCGTATTCGTCGAGGGAGAAGCGATGGGTGATGATGGGTTCCAAATTGAGTCGCCCGGAGCTGAGAAATCTTGTCGTTTTATGCCAGGTGGAAAACATTAAGCGACCGTTAATACCCTGCACGGTGGCGTATTTGAATACGATGTCATTACCCAGGTCGATTTCCATCGGCTTATCCGGTATGCCAAGAATCGAATAGCGTCCACCCGGCCTTAGTACCTGGAAAGCCTCTCTTATGGCCGTTGGATTACCAGACATTTCCAATACCACGTCAACGCCGAGGCCGTCGGTGTTGTCTAAAATACGCGGCACGATTTTTTCTTTTTTAGGGTTCAACACTAGGTCGGCGCCGGCCTTTTTCGCCAACTGCAGGCGAAAATCGTTTACTTCGGTTGCAAAAATCTGCGTTGCTCCGCAAATGCGTGATACGGCAATGCTCATTAGTCCGATCGGACCGCAGCCCGTTACGAGAACGTTGTTTCCCGTTATTTCACCAGCCAGTACCGTATGTACGGCGTTGCCCAGCGGTTCCATGACCGATGCGTAATCCTTCGGTATCTTCTTGTCCAGCACCCAGGCGTTATTTGCTGGAACCACTGCGTAGTCGGCAAAGACGCCGTTAATGTCTACACCAAATATGCGTCCGTGGATGCAAATGTGTGCACTACCAGTATGACATAAGTAACAATGTCCACAGGCAATGTGGGTCTCTGCTGAAATGATATCGCCCTTTTTTAAATTCTTTACGTTCTTACCGACATCGACTATCTCGCCGCATAACTCATGCCCCATTATGAGGGGAAGTTGCTTGATGCGGCTCTGAGCCCACTCATTCCATTCAAAAATATGTAGATCGGTACCACAGATTGAAGTGGCCAATACTTTTGCCAGGACCTCGTCGGGCCCTGGCGTTGGTGTGTTAATTTCAATGATCTCCGCACCGGAGGCGGGTTTTGTCTTTGCTACGGCTTTCATTTTTGGCATTTGTGCTCCGGTCTATTATATACATATAAGGAGTTGCGTCAAGCCAGCGGTTTTTCGGATAGAAGGGGTATTATTTGAGTATCCTTGTATCATCTTCGAGTTTATGCGATTCTAGTGTCGCATATGTTAAGAAGTTCCGAAAAATACGCTGGGATAATAGAACAAAGCAGGTGAAAAGCAACCATATTCGGTATTTCGCCTGTTCCGAAAAGATGATGCGGTGGTTTCGGAATTGCAGAAGCGATATTACGTACTGACTATGTGTTCAATTACCGAAGACCTTTTTCGTGAGCCGGGCGATCTTCTGACCATACTCAATACACATCTTGTGGACTTTGGCATCGGGCTCGCCGATGGCGAGGGGCCCGTAGTGTTGTATAGTTGCATCACCGATAACAATCATACCATGAATCATGAGCGCCTCGAGAATGCTGAGGATTGTTGTTTCCCCGCCGCCGCCGATCATACCACTCGAAGTGAATGCGCCGCCGACCCTGCCGGCCAACTTGCCATGATGTTTTACGCTATCGTCGAGCAGTTTTTTCATCTCGGCGGCCATTGATCCATAATAAGTGGGTGCGCCGAAGATCAGCGCTTCGTATTCGAGTAACTGATCGATTTCGACATCTGTAATTTCTTTAAGATCACAGGTAGCACCTTCATCACGCACACCTCGGGCGATTGCTTCAGCCATTTTTTTTGTGTTACCGGTTCTTGAATAATAGCTGATGAGAATTTTCATAAGACCTCCTTGACTAAAGGGCTCATAGAAGACTTAAAGAAGGCTGACAAAAGGCTCAAGAAGGCTATAAAGGCTATCCACGGCGCCTTTAGTCGCCCTGTTTAAGCCCTTTTCTGAGCCTTTTTATGCTTTTTATTGTTTGCTGATTAGATATTTCTCAAGGAACAAAACTAGGGCTTGTTGAAAGAAGTTGCGATTCGATTTCCTGCTCAGACCGTGTCCTTCATCTTCAGCCAGTAAGTACCAGACATCAACGTCATTCTTGCGGATAGCCTTCACTATCTGTTCGGCCTCGGAAACCGGTACCCTGGGATCATGCAACCCCTGAACGATAAACATAGGTCCTCTTATTCTTTCGGCGTTGGTGAGAGGGGATATCCGATTAAGAAACTCGCGCATTTTTGGATCACGTTCGTCGCCATACTCTGTACGCCTTACATCCTGGCGGTATTCACCCGTGCTTTTGAGAAAGGTGACAAAGTTGCTGATACCATACTCATCGATGCCACAATGCAACCGGTCATTATAGTGAATCATAGCGGCAAGCACCATATACCCACCGTAAGAACCACCCCAGATGCCAACACGCTGGGCATCAAGCTGCGGTTGGGTTTCAATCCAGTCTAACAATGCACCAATATCCTTGATTGCATCTTCTCGCTTATAACCATCATCAAGCATCATGAATTCCTTACCGTAACCAGATGAACCTCGCACGTTGGGAGTGATTATGGCAATTCCCAGTTCATTCAATAAGAATTGCCGGAAATATGAAAAATAAGCATCTGCCTGCGCAGCCGGTCCACCGTGTACATCGATCAAGACCGGAAAGGGTGCCTTAAATCTTATGGGTTTGTAGTAAAAGACAGGTATCGATCTGGGCTGACCATCGGCGCTATCGAACGTCTGATAGTGTGTCAAGTCTGGCGATACGAATAGTGTAGAATCGAGTCCCCCGACTTCGCTGTGAGTCCAGCGAAGAAAAGTCCTTGAGGTTAAATTCAACGTGTAGATTTCAGTCGGTGCCGTTGTTGTGATTATTGAGAAGGCGAGCTCGTTGCCATCTGGTTTGAACTGCAGATTGTAAATTTGTCCGTCGGGTAAGCTCACGCGGTTGAGGCTGCGGCTCTTCGTGTCCATCAGGTATAGTCTGGAATAACCGTTCTCATTACTGGTGAACGCCACCGTGTTTCCCGAAGGAGAGATTTCCGTTTCACCGATGTCCCAGGGAATTTGTTTCGTGAGAATTTCGAATCTTTTGCTTTGGATATCGTAGTACAGAAGTTGTTTGAAATTTCCGAATTTGTCAGAAACGATGTAAATACCATCCATGTCTGGAGACCAACGTGCGGTTCCATAGGCCACTCCCTTGGCCTCTGGGTCTATTTGCGTTATGTCTCCGCTTCCCACATCGATAATGTAGTAATAAGATTCATTTGAAGACACATACTTTTTGACCAAAAGCTTTTTATCATCGGGCGAGAACGTTACTGGATACCAGTAGCCTCCTTCTTGTAGTATCGGCCTAAAACTCTTCATACCACTCAAGTCACCGAGATAAATATCATAATCGCGTCGGTTGCGCCTGGTGCTGCGCAGGGCGAATTTATCGCCTTTCCTCGACCACACTACTGAGTTAAATCTGGATTCGCCGTCGCTCAATAGCCCATAGTCCCCGGTTACATAGTCATACTTGTAGATTTGATGCACTTCGTTGCCTGCAGAATCCTTGGTGAAGAGAAATACTGACTGGCGCGAATCCGGGCATACGGTGCATTCATCGATTGGTTCGCCGAAGAACGTGAGTTGATGGCGCATGCCCATGGGTAATTCAATTAAGTGTATTTGTCTGGTTTCGCCGAATCTGGTTTTCATCAGTATTCCTTTTTCCTTGGGTAGCCAGTCAGCGAATACGGAGTAGCGAACGTTTTGATATGGACGGAGGCGTGCCCCGAGCGAGGCGGGTATTTCAGGAATTTCTTCCAGCACTAGATTATTCTTGCGGTAGCGGTGGACATCACCGGCAAGTAAAATAATAGCGATTACTGCTAAGAATAGCGTCTTTTTCATCTTAGCACAAACAGCAGTACTATGCTTACAATTAAGCAGTAGGGTCCAAAAAGGTAAAACCTGCGGTACACCGTGCTACGCAGAATTTTCAGCGCGACAAGGCCGCTGACGAAACTGAAGACCATGCCGACAAGCAATTCAGGAAAATCGTTCAGGTTGTGTACGTTCTTCAGTTCAAAGATATTTGCGCCGAGTACGGCCGGAATTGATAGCAGGAAAGAAAACCTGAAGGCGCGCTCTGGTTCGACTCCACAAAATATTCCGGCGGAAATGGTCATGCCCGACCGTGATATGCCGGGTAGGATTGCGAACATCTGCCCGATGCCGATGAGTATTGCCGACATCAGCCCAATCTGTTGCTGTTTCTTTCTAGTAATACCAGTCAGGAGCACGACCGTGCCCGTTATTCCGAGCAGGATAGCGACCAGCTTCATGTTGGTAAAAGTGCTTGTAACCCAAGATTCGAAGAGGATCGCGAATACAACAATCGGGACAGAACCGATGACAATCTTAATCAAATATGAAAGGCTTTCTCGCTCGCCCTTGAATACTCCCGAGACCAGCTCGATAAGAGGCTTGCGGAAGTATACCAGAATTGCGACGAGAGTACCGAAATGCAGAAAGACGGCAAGGGTCACGGGTTCGCGGATGCCAAACAACTTTTCTAGGATTGCCAGGTGGCCTGAGCTGGATACGGGCAGAAATTCAGTTACACCTTGTACGATACCAAGAATTACGGTCTTGATCATGATACAATCATTGCGACAAGCCCGACGCCCATGGATACCTTTATGAGGTTACTGATCCGAGGCAATTCGTCGGCCGATGGGTTTCTTGACAGCCGCCATATCGTGTACAGCAGAATCGGATACGCAACCAGCAGGATGATGGTAATGTAACCAATGCCCAGTATCCCGAGGATAAAGGGTAAGGGGAGTAGGAGACACAAGATTGCTAACAGCACGGCGCTGATGTTGTAGGCTCGAGTAATTCCGGCCACAATGGGCAGCGTCATGGCACCAGTTATCCCGTCACCCTTCATATCAATCACGTCTTTTACGATTTCGCGTGGCAAGTGGATGAATATCGAGCAGACGAACGGTACTACGCACGCTAGGTTGCGGCCTACCACCCCACCGAAAATGAAACTGAGACCAGTGATCAAGGCGACCGTGAGATTGCCGGTAAGCGTTTTCTTCAGGTATACCGAGTATAGATAAAGCAAGATAAGCGCCGTGATTACGACTAAAAATGGGTAAACTCCGAGAAACATGGCCCCGACGGCAGCGACGATGAAAAAAACAATTGCCACGAGCCAGGCGACATTCTTCTTCACTCGACCCGAAGGGATGGGACGTTGCGGGTTGTTAATCTTGTCGATTTCGATGTCCTTTATGTCATTCACAATGTTGCCAAAAGCACATACAAGAAAGCCGATGAGGGCGGCGATAATCAAGTGAACCGATGTGAATAGTGCTTTCCCGATCCAGGCACCAACAAATATTGATATTAAAGTTATGAGACAATTAACGGGCCGAATGATGCGTAAATACGCCACATAATATTCTATAGAAATCGCTCGCAAAGTCAATAAATATTGACAGAAATAAATATATCTGTATAATTTGCGAGAAGATGAGGCGAATTATGGCTATTGACTATGGCAGGAAGAGGGTCGGTGTGGCGATCACGGATCCGCTGTGTACGATTGCGCAGCCGTTGATGACCATTAGGCACAAATCGGATTTTGACTTGATAAAACGACTTAAGTGTCTTGCAGTGGAAAATGATGTCGGATTGATTCTTTTTGGCAATCCACTTTCTATGAAGGGAGAGCCGACCGAAATGTCCCAGGAGATAGAACGCTTTGTGAAGAAATTGAAAAGACTCATCGACATTGAGGTAAAGCTGTGGGACGAACGTCACGTAAGTAAGTACGCGGTGAACAAACTGAAAGGTATGGGTCTGGGTAGCAGAAAGGAAGTCATCGATCGGGTTGCCGCGTCCATTATTTTAGAAGAGTTTCTCGAATCGAAGAGAGTTTAGATGAGTAAAAAATATCTCTTGATTGCGCTTGCCGTGTTAATCATCGTCGCTTGGTGGCAACCTCTGAACTTTGGCCAAACCGAAGTGACGATTCCCGGTGATGTGAGTGCTCGCGAAATTGCACACTTCTTGGCTTATCAGCGTATTGTCCGCAATGTCGAAGAATTTCTTTTTTGGTTGAAAATAACGGGGCGTGAGAGGAATCTGAAATCAGGTACCTATGAATTACACAAGTACAAGAACCCTCTCTATGTAATTGGTCGGCTCGCCAGTGGAGGAAAATCAGAGATCGTCGTCACGTTACCCGAGGGATTAACAATGTATGAGACCGCTCGGATTCTAGCTGAACGCGGATTGGTAGATGAGAATCGATTCCTTGAGTTGTGTCATGACGAGAAGTTCATAAATGAAATAGGCCTCAAGGTACCTTCTCTGGAGGGCTACTTTTTTCCTGATACCTACTCGTTTAGCAGATTACAGAATGAGGCGGCAATCATCACGACATTTACAAGGAATTTCTTTAGCCGCATCGCCAAGATTGGCTTAATGGATAACGATTCACTGCACCAGGTGATAATACTCGCCTCGATTGTTGAGAAGGAGGCGAAATATGAAGACGAAAGGCCAATCATTGCGAAGGTATTTCTCAATCGACTAAAGTCAAGACGTCCCTTGGAGTCGTGTGCTACGATCTTCTTTATATTGAAAGTGAAGGACCCGCTAACCACGTCCCAAAGACTCACCGACCGCGATCTGCAAATCGGCTCACCGTACAACACGTATTTACACCTTGGGTTACCACCAGGTCCGATATGTTCGCCGGGCGAGAGTGCGATAACGGCGGTGATGTCGCCGGCCGATGTTGATTATCTATACTTCGTTGCCAAGGGCGATGGGCGGCACCATTTTTCGCGCACATACAGAGAACATATGGCGGCAAAGGATACATACCAATGATTGAAAAAGGTCTTGAAGAAAGCGTGATTCGTGAGACTCCGTATTACGAGAAACTGCGCGCGACATACCGCGATAGTGCAAACTTCAAGAGGTATTTTAACATCTTAAAGAGAGTTGCACGGCGGGATCCGTTCATAGAGAAATTAGAAAAGAACGGCGGAAAAGAATTGGTATATCTTGGCAGAAGGATTTACACCCTTCAGGATGATTTCGTCTTGAATTACATTGAGTTCCTGCGCGACGAGTCACAAATAGAACGCTGGGATAAATTCTTTGAAAGATACAGTCAGCATATATTCGATATTTATGAGGACTTTGTGAATGGTATTAGTGCCAACGTGGTTATATTCGAGATCGCGAACCGTAAGTTACTCCGTGACATTCTCACTAAGAGAACGCTGAAGGCATCCCTCGATACGAAAACGCTGATCGCCGAACGATGTGGTACAGTGGTGAATCATCTTTTCAATTATATACGGAATTCATTGACGAAACGTACGGTGGTAGTCGATAACATGATTGTCGATTCGTACGAGCACATTCCCTTCGTTCCCAAGACGAGCAATATTGAGACGATGAGGATACTCAGTCAGTCTCTAAAGAAGAAAGGACTCCCCGAACCAATATTCAGCGCGATTCTTAAAGGAATGACACGTTCCTACTACGCTGATGAGAAGTTGAGAATAATCGAAGCGATAGCTAAATTGCCTTCGCTGACCAAAAAGGCGATAAGTGACATCTTTGAGTCACAATTTTTCTATCCGGATGAGCAGACGTTAACCGAGATCATCGATGCGCTGCAAAAACGTGGGCGTAAGTTGATGGCCGACGTCACTAGCAAGAAAAAGAACATAGAAGAAAAGATGCAGAACATTAGGAGAAAGATAACGGATACGACAAACATCATGAGTGATAGTCTGATAAACCTTGCCGAAGACTTCTCGACCGAGGAAGCCATCGAAAACATGGTGAAACGGTTACATCGAAATGTGATAGGCAATGCTTACGACCTGAAGATTCTAAAATGGGAATATCAAGAATGTCAGGACAAAGAAAATAACCTTAAGGATATCATGCGCTTCAAGCCCGCGGATCTTACCAGGCTTGTCGTCAAGGAAGAATGGGACCCATACATAATGCAGGTGCTTCATAGACATGATGAGGTAGCAGATGACAAGCTGCAGTTGATACTCAAGGACGCGGCCAATGATATTAAACATGATGAAGCTGCACAACAGATTATGAATCAGTACCGGATGGCGGCTTTCCTCAAAGAGAAATATGATAGCCATCAGATCATGGATAGATTCAACAAGATTGTCGACGAAGTAATCACGCCACTTGTGAAATCAATAATATTAGAGGAACTGGTTGACTATTACCCGAAACTATCAGAGATAACGACAACCGAGGGTATTCGTTTCTTGGGCGAGGAGGCTGCAGCGGGGCGTGTTTCGATGATTGAGAAGGATATAAATGTCACATCATCCGAAGAATCTGCCTCGGACGTGAATGTACTACGTTACAAGAATTTGGTTTCGGTCCTGGTGTATGACATAAGGGGATCGACGTTCATGGGCGCGAAATTGCTGAATGCCGAGAAGGAGAGTGCAATACGAAATCTATTTCAAGAATCGATGCTCTTCGTAGCCGAGAAATATGGAGGTATTCCAATCAAAGATACCGGCGATGGTGGTGTGATATTCTTCGCACGGAATCACTACGACATAAAGGATGAGAAGACCTTACGTCCGGAAACTGGAAATGTGTTACCGGCGGTGCGTTGCGCAATTGAGATGGTGCAGGAGGCGAAGTTATTTGTACAGAAAAATATCCACCGGTATGGAGACTGGTTCCGTGACGTCCAGGAACGGGAGATTGACTTTGAAGGAGCCGCCTATGCCAAGCTTCCACCTTCATATCAGTCAATATTCCAGGTGGGAATAGGTCTTGCCTCGGGTTACTATCCGCGCGAAGTATATTTGGACAAGAATGCGTTTGGTGAGCATGACTTGACAGGAATGCTCGTTCGCGAAGCGAATCTGTATTCTACGGTAAAGGCGAAAGGAAAATCAACCGTGATATGTGACGACGCAACGGTCTACAATGTTTTGCTGAATGTTGACCGATTTTCCTTTTTGAACGAGGCTGGGTTGCGTATTGACCCGGTACAGCTTAACATCCAGCAGGCTTTGGAGTATTGGATAAGACAGAGAACAACGCGTAAAGGATTCATTCTTGACATCTTTAAGATATTTGTTGCAAGATTTGGCCGCGAGATGGCGGATACGGAAAACTTGAAGATCGTACTGGATGACAGTGATATTGTTATTAACGATGGTATCGACGTTCAACTTAAGAAAATGGAGCGTAGCAAAATGCTTTTTGAGTTGTACGCGGAGGTAGTGAAATGAACAAGCACAGCGTGAGCGTTGTCCAGGATTTTGTCGAGAAGAAGAGTAACTACTTCAGTATAATCACAAGGAGATTCGTCAGCGAAGAAAAATACAAAGAGAATCTTTCGGCAGTCGAGCAAGGGTTGGTATGTTTGGGAATCGCCAAGGATACGATCAAAGTATTCGAAAAGCGAAGCAACTTCATTATCTATCTCGGGCAAAAGCTGACCAAGTACGAAGGTTATGAGCTGCCTCTCTATATCGGACATAAGAAAAAAGGTTTACCCATTCCCGAGGCCTTGGTCGAAAAATGTCCTACGGAAGTCACGGCATTGATTGAACAAGTAAGCGGGCGCAAGCATATAAATGAGTACAGCAAAGAACTTCGTCAGGATGCGCTTTCTACGGAAATCTTGTTGGCAATACATAGCAGTATTGTCGCCGCACGGGTTGAGACATTATTGCCCGATCTGTTGTCCGATGTCGAGCGACTTGGTTTTGCTAGCATCAAGGAGGCGTTAGGGAAAATACCTTCGATCTATTTAGAGTATCTGTCACCGACATCGTTAGCAAAGCTATTAAAAAAACTTGCGGGGATGCTACGTGATTTGAAGGGTAAAATGGAGGGGGAGCTCAAGAGTATTGATCTGTATGCAACACGTATACGCGAGCAACTGGAGGGTCTTTATCTTGAGACTCATCAGGGGTTGCGTGATATAATCGAAAACGACGTCGTGCAAGGTACGGATACAAATATTATCACCCAGAAAGTATCGAACCTCTTTTCCAGATTGGATCGAATGTTCTTGGGTAATATTTATCATCTTAAGGATTATCAAAGAAGAAAGAGAGACATACTTGATAATCTGGGACAGGAAGAAGGGTTCAAGCGCCAGGCCGAGAAACGATCCGTTGAACTAAGAAAGCCGCTCAGTGAATTGTATGATGAATACATGTTCATACGTAAATTCGGACCTTTGACAAAAGATGAGAACAGGAATTTTCAGAAGTTGTTGACGCAGGAATTGGAAGGTCTTTATCGTAAGAAGAGCCGAAGCGTATCGCTGCTCAAGAAATTTGAAAGGAGAGGTCTTATTTCAGTTGACCTCGATATTGATACGTTGATCGAAACCTATCATTCATTCATGAAGAAAATAATCATCCCGGAATACGTTGGACATTGTTTGCTTGATCTGGTTAGCTGTTTGCCGCCCGCCGACGACGAAGCTCAGAGAGTGGCGATTGATATGGCGAACCTGAAGACCGTTTTCTTAGCCGGACAGAATATTCTGCAATTAATAGAGAAGGATGATGAGTATCCACGCGAAGTCGTTGAATATGTCAACAAATGCCGCAAGTGTGCTACAATACTGGTGTACGACATACGGGGTTCTTCTTATATGGGCATTAAACTGAACGACGCGGTCAAGGAGCAGAGGATTAAATACAAGTTTGCCAAAGAAATGGCACAGGTCGTGAAGAAATACGAGGGATTTCTGCTCAAGGACACGGGAGATGGTGGTCTGGTATGGTTCTCTGAGAATTCTGGTTCTTTGTACAATTATCTGTACACGGAATCGGTGACCGGGAAGGGAACCAAGCTACGTTATTCAATATGTTCAGGCGGTGAGTGTGATATCATACCGGCCACTGATGCCGCGCGTCGAGCCATACTATGTGCTCGTGATATGGTAATGCGGGCCGAGGAATTCGTGCGCGCGAATTTTGTGCACTATCGCGAGTGGTTTGCCGACGTCGCCGAACGGACACTGGAACTCGACGGCATAACCTACGCATTGCTGCCGCCTGAATTCAAGAGTCTATTCCGTATCGGAATCGGTATCGCTTCAGGCGTGCCCGACCGGGATGTTATATTTGCAGCTAACTCCTATGGTGACCCTGACCTCGTCGGACCTATTTTGTCTGATGCGAGTCTCTACTCAAGGGAAAGGCAACCCGGCCGTTCCGTGATCATATGCGATCTACCGACTCTGTTGAATCTCATTCTGAACGTTGAAAACTTCGAATATCCGATCGAAGAAAAGGATTTTGAGAAGTACTGCAAAACCCTTGAGGGATTGCGTAAGACAACACATGGGTATTGCCTCTCGGACCTTAAAATATCGATTCTCCCAAAAGGAATTCACTTCTTAGGAGAATTGAACAAGAATAAGGCAATAATTGATGCACGCATCGATGATTTCATGATTGATGAACACCGTAATCTCTACGACGATGATAAGAGGAGAATTAAGATGTTATACGAAGTCTTAACTCTCTAATGCAAGTATTGGTATACGACCCGGACCGTCTTAGACTGAGCACCATTTCACGAAATCTGCGTGAATTGGGGTTGACTAACACAACTGTTTCCAGCATTAATGAATTGCGTAAGACAATTCAGAAGAAGCAATTCGATATTATGATTCTCGATGAAACTGCGTTGGGATTGTTGGATCAGTTCAAGAAGCAACATGGCGAAGTGCCGATCATAGTGGTTGCCGAAAGGAATTCGATCGTGAATTATGAACGGGCAATTTTCGCCGGCATCGCAGGATTGTTGCTTCGCCCGTACCGCCGTGATTTTCTGCTCAGAGTGGTCGACAAGGCGATGAAGAGAAGGAACGAGATCATATGTAATCGGCAAACGGTGTTGTCTCTCAGGTGGAAGGTACAAGTACTTCAGACTCTCAATGAAGTAGTGCAGGCAATCAATTCATCTCTCAAGCCCAAGGAGATTCTCAACACGATTATGGTGAAGGCGGCAGAACTGATAAGGGCGGAAGGCTGGTCGGTGTTGCTACTCGACGAGAATACTAATGAACTTGTCTTTGAGGCGGCTTCGGGAAAGGCTGGCAAGAAGCTCCTGGGCATGAGATTGAAGATCGGACAAGGAGTTGCCGGCTGGGTAGCACGTTACGGGCAGTCCTTGATTGTTCCAGATGTCACAAAGGACCCTAGATTTTATTCCGGCGTCGATAAGAGGACAAAATTTACCACGAAATCGGTTCTCTGTGTGCCGATGAAGAGCAGCGATAGGATTATCGGAGTCGTTGAAGTTGTCAATAAGGTTGGCGGTGAGCAATTCACTCAGGATGACTACGAGATATTCGAGAACGTAGTAGCCCACCTGACGATTGCGCTTGAGAAGGCGCGAATGTATCGAAAAATGGAGGAGGCAAGCCAGGTTGACGATCTGACACAATTATACAATACACGCTACTGTAATCACTTTCTGGATAACTTCCTGCTCGAGAGAAAGGAAACACGGGGTATCATTTCACTGATATTTCTCGACATCGATTTCTTTAAACTCGTTGATGACAACTTTGGACATTTGGTGGGCAGTGAAACGCTAAAAATCGTAGGTGAGAGAATGTCTCGCGTCGTACGCAAGAACGATGTGATCGTGCGCTACGGTGGTGATGAGTACATTGTGTTGCTGCCCAATACCGACAAAAAAACCGCCGCAATCATTGCGGAGCGTATCAGAAAAGAGATAAGCCGTGAGCCATTTTACGCATTTGGCAATAAGAAATTCAACATCGCCGTGACCTTGGGTGTCGCGACATATCCGGATGATGCCAAGACCCGTGACGAACTGATCGGTAAGGCAGATCGGGCCATGTATGAAGGTAAGATGTCCGGGCGCAACAAGGTCGTACTCGCCTAGATGAGTTCTTTGGATAATTCACCCGATACTTTCTGAAAGCTTGGTATTGAAAATGTCCATTTTTTCTGTATAATATATTCATGGATATCGAAAAACTTTCGGTCGCATCGGTGATGAGACAAGATGCGCCTACAGTCAAACCTTCGACTACCTTACAACAACTGATCGAGTTTATGCGTAAGACTAATCAATATATGCTGCCGGTCGTTGATGATGACAACATTCTCTTGGGAATCGTGAACTACCGAGGCATTCTGAACATCTTCCGACCCTTTTCCAAGTCGGTCAGCGAAATAGTCGAACGAATGCCTTTTGTCGAAAAAAACGCTGATGAAGATTTGAATCTAGAACTCTCACCCGAAATGGGAACGCTGATTCTGGTTGCTGATATCATCAACACCAATTTTGTCTCGATCGAAGAAACTAGTACAGTTCGTGAAGCACGACGCTTGATGAGACTGCACAATATAGAAACCCTACCCGTTGTTTCAGATAAGAAGCTAATGGGTGTTTTGTCGTTGCTTGACATTCTTGTCTACATCTTCAAAGAGCACGATATCCTAAAGTGAATAGTCTGCTCAGCGCCGGTCTGATATTACTGTTGGGATTTGTCGGCGCGCGCCTGTTGAAGCTAATTCGTTTGCCTAATGTAACCGCATTCCTTCTAGTCGGCATTCTTATTGGACCCCATATATTGAATTTAGTTACACCCGATATTTTCACGGCTTCGGAGTTTTTCTCCAACTTAGTATTAGGCATAATTGCGTTCAGCCTGGGTGAGAATTTCCGTTTAGACAAAATTCGAGTGGGCATGAAGCAGGTCATGTGGATTTCGATCGTCGCTGCTTTGGGTGCTTGGGTTCTGGTTTCGGCGGCGTTGATCATCTACTTTGTGACCATCGAGATACCCATATATCCGGCTATTGTGCTCGGTGCAGCTGCTTCTGCCACTGCCCCGGCGGCTACGGTTTTAGTTATTCGAGAATACCGTGCCAGCGGCATGCTAACAGAACTCTTGCTAAAAGTGGTGGCGATTGATGATGCCTGGTGTCTCATTTTTGCCGCCATGGCTATTGCCGCCGGTAATGCAATGCGTGCGGAAGTATTTCAAATGTCAATTGTTTTTGCAGGATTGGGCGAAATCTTTGGCGCGCTTTTGATTGGCGGTATATTAGGATACATCTCCTCGCGACTGAGTAAGTTTGTTCGGACGAGAGAAGAACTTCTGATATACACTCTAGGCTTGGTGCTTTTCAACGTAGGACTCTCAATTGCGTTGGAAGTGTCGGTACTTCTGTCATCCATGATGATGGGTCTCGTCATGGTCAATATGGCGCGTGAAAACTATAAGTTTTTTGAAGTGTTGCGTTCCGTAGATACGCCGCTTTACCTCGCTTTTTTCATCATATCTGGTGCTCATCTGGATTTTGGCATACTCTACAAGATGGGTATTGCCGGAATTCTCTACGTGACGTTTCGTACAATTGGCAAAGTGTATGGAGCAAAGTTGGGCGCGCGAATAAGCGATGCACCAGAAGCCGCCGGAAGGTGGTTGGGGTTGAGCCTGGCACCGCAGGCAGGTGTTGCACTGGGCATTGGGCTTGTAGCCAAAACAGCCTTTCCTGAATATGGTGACTACATCTTTACCATAATCGCGGCAACTTCGGTCATATTTGAGCTGGTCGGACCGCTTCTCACAAAATATAGCCTCATGAGGGCTGGGGAGATAGCATCAACTGAATAGCATTTTAGGTTTTGCCTTCATTATAGTATGTGGCTACGTTGGGGCAAAACTTCTACGTCGAATTCGATTTCCTGCAGTTACTGCATATCTAGTAATTGGTATTGTTATTGGTCCACGTTTGCTGTACCTCATACCTGCGAAAGTCATGGACGTTTCTGATTTCATTTCCAACTTTGTGTTGGGAATGATTGCTTTCGCTCTTGGTTCGAACTTCACCGTTAAACAGCTCAGAAGCGCGGGTAAGCCGGTATTATGGATTTCGATCTTGGAGGCAGGATTTGCGTGGATTTTAGTTACACTGGTAATGATACTGTACTTTGTCATAAAACACCTACCAATTCACCCGGCTCTCGTATTGGGAGCGGCGGCTGCAGCAACTGCGCCTGCGGCAACTGTCATGGTCATCCGGGAGTATCGCGCGACTGGGCCAGTAACTGAAATGTTAATGCGAGTTGTTGCAATTGACGACGCCTGGTGTCTATTGTTTTCTGCCCTGGCCATAGCGTCAGCAAATGCGCTCACGTTGGGTATATTCAACACACACGTGGTGATGGAGGCATTTTTCGAAATATTTGCCGCCTTGATCTTGGGTGGCATTCTGGGTGCTCTGCTATACTTCGTTTCAAGGTTTATCGTAACTAGAGAAGAAGTTTTAGTAGCGACTGTTGGTTTTATACTTCTGGCTGTTGGATTGTCTATGCGATTGAGACTATCACCGTTACTGACTAATATCGCTTTTGGTATTTTCGTTGCCAATATTGCAAAGAATAGTGAACTATTCTTCGCAGCATTAAGAGAGGTTGATAGCGTTCTTTTTCTCGCTTTCTTTGTTCTGGTTGGTGCAAATTTAGAGCTCGACATTGTGCCACGGATTGGTGTCATGGGATTGCTATACATCATTTTTAGGGTTGTAGGCAAAATCCTAGGGGTCAAATTGGGTGCTTGGATATCTGGGGCCGGTTCTAATATTGGCAATTACCTAGGTTGGGGATTGGTGCCGCAGGCAGGCGTTGCCCTCGGTGTGGCCCTGAGTGCTAAAGCGTTATATCCCGAGTACGGCGATATTATATTCACCACCATCACCGCAACGACAGTAATATATGAACTAGTTGGACCGATATTTGCCAAGTACGGACTGCAGAAAGCAGGAGAGATTTGACAATCTTGACGTTCGTAATTTTCAAATTAAACACCGCATCCTGATTGATACAACAACCGAGGTCAGCTCTACCTTCGTAATCTTTTGCTAAGAGGGGCTTTGAACATAACTCATAGCGAGCGCCAAGTGCTGTAATGCGCTAGCCGACAATTAAGAAAAGCGCATCAGAGTATCAGAAAATCAGCATACCAGGATATCAGAACAAGATACTGTAGATTCAGGGGAATCTGGTGGTTTTGAATTTTGAAATTATGATTTGTTTCGGATTTAGGTAGAAAACAAAGGCAGAAGAAGGCGGAGATAATGGCGATAGAGGGCTACGAAGGCAAACATCTAAGACACGAAGTTGCTGTTTTGATATTGGAATTTCGTGCTTAGAATTTAGAGTTTTAAGGAAATCGGGGCGATCGGATTTGAACCGACGACCTCCAGCACCCCAAGCTGGCGCGCTAAGCCACTGCGCCACGCCCCGATTGACCATTATAGTGAGTGAAAGACATGTGTCAAGCACCAAGCGATAAAGAGATTGAAAATTCGAAATTCTAAGCACGAAACTCTAAACAATATCAAAATTCGAATATCAAATGACCAAAAACCTGTTTTGAAATTGGGACATTCGTGCTTTGAATTTGTTTAGAATTTAGATATTAGGAATTAGAATTTTAAGTAAGTCGTCTGCCGGTCGTAGTCGTTGTCAGTTTGCCGTGTTTGACCCCCTTCGTACTCATCAATCGGTCGGCGATCCTCTTTATCTGTTTACCCTTGCCCTTAACCACGAGCACTTCAAGGCAGTTGTGTTTATCTAAATGGATGTGCATCGTGGAGATTATCTGTTTGTGATATTTGTGTTGCAGCGCGGTCAGGACTTCGGTAAGTTCGTGAACGTCATGACTGTAGACGAGGGTGATCGTGCCGACAGTTTCTTTATTGGTCAATTGCCATTCCTGTTTTACCAGGCGTTCGCGTATGAGATCACGTATTGCTTCGGAACGGTTTCGATAACCCGTGGCTTTGATTAGTTGATCAAACGTCTTGAGCAGATCTTTGCTCATCGAGACGCCGAATCTTACTGCACCAACCATTTGACTCCTTTGGTATGTTGTCTTTTTGTCAACATTGTGATATGCATTTTACAGCTTTGAACGTATTTCAATAGGAATTGAACGGTAGATTATGGTCGTGAATACAAGAATCACTAAGAGAACGATGCTGACGAAACGAATAATCATGAAAGGACTCAGTATCGTTGATATCACACCAACCATCACCGCCCATACTACGAATGTTACATTTGCGATAAATTCCTTTGTCGCGAAGATTCGCCCCCGGATGCCTTTCAGCACATCCTCTTGTAGAATCGTGTCTTGAGAAATACCTATGAACGAATATACAATACCTACGATAAACGCCAGTACATAAAGGAAGACGGGAGAGATGAAAAAGGGGCCGATAAAGAAGAAAACCACTAAAGTCGAAATGCTGAAAATTATTATCAGCCCCCGACTGAAATATCGGCCAAAGTGTCCGATCAGCAGAGCGCCAGCGAGCATTCCGACACCGATGATGCCGCCCAGAAGCCCAACCCCTGGTGTGCCCATTCCGAATTCTTGTTGTACCAAGTATATGAGAACCGTGTAACCGACGGCAGACACAAATGGCAGCACAAACACCGATATCATGACAAGAATAACCATGCGGTCTCTTAACAGTAATAAACTAAGCTCTTTCAAATCGGAACGGAACGTATTGAATGA
The DNA here is from genome assembly GCA_001303785.1 of Caldifarciminota bacterium SM23_42. Taxonomy (GTDB): domain Bacteria; phylum Hydrothermota; class Tepidihabitantia; order SM23-42; family SM23-42; genus SM23-42. The sequence goes on from LJUJ01000012.1 coordinate 47,495, forward strand.
TTTCTTCAATTCCGTAGAAAACGAGAAATCAACTTTTCTAACCGGTTCAAAGAGCTTTTTCGCTCCCATGCCAAGAACTAATGTCCCGGCAATAAGATGTGTGGAAGCATCGATAAAAAAACCGACCTGCCATCCGACCCAGGCTATTAAAAAACCGCCGCCGACCATGCCGATGAATGTCGCGATTCGATTAAGGGCTAGTATCATGGAATTGGCGGATACCAGCTGATCATATTCAACCAGATCAGGTACGACGCTGTTCTTTGACGTATTGTTGAAGAGATCCAGAGAGAAGAACAATACGACCAATACCCAGACGGGAATGATGCTGCGCGTAAGCATGATGAAGAAGGGGGTCAGGAAGATGATGCCGGACTGGATTAAGTGACATCGGAACATAATCTGTTGTTTATTGAAGTGGTCCACGATAACCCCGGCAAATGGTGAAAGGATCACTATCGGCAGGGAGATTGTGACCGAGAATTGACTGAACGCGGAAATTCGCCCCGGAAACATTATACCGATTAGGGTAATGATGACCATATGAGTGAGGCGGTCACCAAGTTGCGATATCGTAGTGGAGAGGCCCAGAAAGAGGATACCTCTCTTTTTGAGTAGACTAAACATTAAAGAGGGATGACACAGATGAATTTGAGGGTTTGTTGTGTTTGATTTACGAAACTGTGCTTTTCGCCGGCTGGGATAAAAAGAACATCCCCGGATCTAATCGGGATTTTCTCCTTGCTATCATCCAGTAAGCCTTTACCCTCAATTATGTAGATCTCATGTTCTGTATCCTCATGTTCGTGTAAGGGTATGGTGCCACCGGGCCGGAGTGTGAAAAGCCGCATGGCATATCTCTTTGCGCCCTGCTCGTTGCTGATGAGCCATTGTACGGTGCATCCTTTTGTCCCGGCAAGGCTTGGCGCATCTTCTTTCACTTCGGTGTAGTGTCTTTTTAACATACACGTAAAGGTATCTAAAATAATGTCAAAGTCAAGAACAGGGCAAACAATGGCTACAGAGTTTCTGCCCTTGACGTCATAAAGGTTACATATAATATATAATAGCGCAGGAGTAGAGATGAATTCCAATCGTAATGATATCACGGCTGTAAAACAATGCCAAAATGCTTCAGATCCTGCAGTACATTTCAAAAGTACAAACTATATAAGGAGGTAGAATGACAGCGTTATTAGTAATCTGTATCTCTGCATCGTCAGTGAATGATACCATAGCTCCAGTCAAGCCTGCACGGGTCAGTTATTCAAAGCAGGTATGGGTAAACGGCTTGATTTTTGTCGGTTGTGCAATTGGAACCGGGGTTTTCTACCGCATGGGTGATAGCGCCTATGAAGAATACAAGGAGAGCGAGACCATCAGGTCAGCTCTGGAAAATTATGATAAGGCGCAATTATATGATAACATTAGAAATGTTTTCGCAGTGGGAGCAGTGGTGTTTCTGTCCCGGGCATTGTACTATCAGATTAAGAACGTCAAGGCGTCTAAATCCTACAGCTATACGCCAGTGATCGAGATCGAGTGTACACGCCACGCCAAATTAGTCTTTGGTATGCAAAAGGATCTTTAAGGAGGAGTGATGAAGTTGCATATAAAGATGATGCTAGCGTTGATCCTATTATTGTTGTCCTGCCGGGAGAGAGTAAGCCAATTGGACATTATGTCTGACGATTTCGTCTCACCGCCACCCACCGACGCAGAGGTTACCGGACTATATTATCAGGCTGGGAATCTAGTAGGTATTCAATTCACTATGCTTTTTGCTGAGGCATCCCAAGGAAATGTTGATGTAACCAATGTGTTCTTCCAGGATATAAGTGAACGATTACGAACGGTTACTACAATCCATACAGGAGATCAGCATTACGTGATTGAGATATTCGGACCCTACGAATTGGGAGACTACAGCTTAAGACTATTTTTTGGGGAAATAGCGATTGGGGCACGCATTTTTTCTATTGTTCAAGAAAAAGGACAGATGGTCATACACAGTGTTCCTGAAGTAAGGAGGGTTCTCGACAAAGCACAAGAGTGGAGAGTTGTGATCTCTCCTTGATTATTGATTCGGTTTCCCGCCTGGTGGCGACCAGTCCGGTGCATTCGCGATGATGCCGCGCGTCAGCTTGCGTAAACGGGAACCGTCCCAGTTCATCGTATACAGCTCATAGGACCCGGTACGATTAGATGAGAATACGATGTGTAAACCATCTGGAGACCAGGCTGGCTCTTCGTTATTACCCAAATAGGTGAGCCGGACTGGACTGAAATCGGTTGGATCGGTCACGTAGACCTGTTGTGAATTATCCTTTTCCCTCGACACGTATGTAATGATATCACCCCGTGGTGACCATGATGGCGACGTGTTGTAATTGCCGTGAAATGTGAGGCGCCGCACGTTTCCGCCGTGGGTATCCATGACATAAACTTGAGGATTGCCTGATCGGTCGGAAACAAAAGCAATCTCGCGGCTATTTGGCGAAAAGGAAGGTGAAGTATCGATCGCGGAGTTGTTTGTCAGGCGATGCATTTTCTTTGTCTGCAAATCAAGCAAGTAAAGCTCGGCGTTACCATCTTTTGAGAGACTCATGCAAATCTTTGAGCCATCGGGTGCCCAGCATGGAGCAAAATTCAGCCCCTGAAACGAAGAAACGGCTTCGATTTGTTTCTCTGAAAAATCATAAAGGTATATGCTCAACCGGTCATCTGAGTATGTTGAGAAGAGTATTCGCCCGCCGTCAGGGGCGTAGGCCGGGAACAGATTGAAATTGCGGTTGTTAGTTATTCGAGTGAAGTTATATCCATCATAGTCAACCATGCCGATTTCCTTCCCGTTTTCTGTCTTATAGGAGAAGACTATTTTAGTGGAAGCGATACCCTGCTCGCCTGTTAAGATATTTACGATATCATCCGAAATGGTATGCGCTGTTTTTCTGAGGTCCTTTTCTATCTCGTAGATGCGTTCGGAAATTTTCTCACGCGTTTCGAAATCTTCTAGCTGTACTGTTAGATTATTGCCCTCGGCGTTCGCGTTGAGCACCACGCCCTGAGTATTGTCGGGCCCGACGTTCACTGTATCCGCTATGATTTCGAAATACAAGGAGTATTCCAGGTCATTCTTGAGAACATGTTCAATAACCATGTTGTTGCGTTCCATCTCATTAAGTGTCGAGGCCGAACCTTGCGCAGTGAATGTTTGCACGATTAGGTTGATTTTGCCGCCGCCGTAATCGGTGAGACGTAGATATACATCCTGGCCGGGTGCTATGTTTATGATGAAGAGCAATGAAATGATCAAAGGTTTCACTGGGCGGTGAGGAATTCTAAGTGAACCTTTAGATAATCATCAGCGAACTCATCGGGGAGCGGCGGTAGGCGCTTCGTGATTACGACCGCCCGCATCGCAGTCTCGTTATACAATGCGTTGCCCGAGTCTTCTTCGAGCCGCACGCTGTAAATATGGCCGTTCTTATCGACTTCGAAATATACGATGCTTCGCAAGACAATGTCCTTTCCTCTAAACGGGTTGTGCCAATTATTGCCTATCTTGCTCAGCAATATGTTCAAGTAGTATGAATAAGTGAATCCCCTTCCGCTTCCTGTGTAAATCTTAGGTTTGATGTCGGGTAAGCCTTTCTTGACGACTTCCTCAGTCTTCTTCTCGACCTTTTTCTCTGGCGGTTGGGCCTTTTTCTCTTCTTTCTCGGGTGGTGCTTTCTCCTCGGGTTTTTTCTCTTCCGTTACTTCCTCGGGTTCCTCTGTTACCTCTTCGGGCTGAATGATCTGCGGCTGGGGCAGGGGCGCGAGGCTGACCTTGTAGACCTCTAACTTAGGTATTGGCTTGAGATGAGCACGCCCCGAGATGAATATCGCTGCGAAGACCAGGGTGTGAAGCAGAATTGAGAAAATGTGGAAACGGTTCATTCAGGAGGAATTTCGGCAACCAGTCCAAGCTCTTTGACTCCAGCCTTGCGCATGCGGCCGACGACTTCCACGACAAAGCCGTAGTCGACCTCTTTGTCGGCGCGCAAATAGATTATTATTCCGGGCGGCTTGGTTCTGATGATTTGTGCGATTCTTGCTTCAAATTCATCCGTTTCCATCTTGTTGCCTTCGATGAAGATCTCACGTTCATTGTTTACGGAAACGGTAACACCTTCTTCATCGTGGGGCAACGAAGCGTCGGTGCGCGGCAGATTGACATCGATGCCGGGCGTCATCATTGGTGCAGTGATGATGAATATGACGAGCAGCGTGATACTCACATCTGCTAGTGAGGTGATGTTGATTTCGCCGATCAGCCCCTTGGTGTTCATTGAGCCAGAGTCATTAGTTCTTTTCGCAAGTAAGCGTAGATCTCGCTGATGAATTTATCAATTTCACTGCTGTAATTATTGACCCGGCTTCGGAATATGTTGTAGAATATCAAGGCGGGAATTGCCACGAGTAGGCCGTATACCGTGGTGATCAGGGCGTCGGAGATGCCGGGGGCGACGATTGTGATATGTGCTGAGCCACGCGCGCGGATTTCCAAAAATGCCTCCATGATACCCCATACCGTACCTAGCAGGCCAAGAAACGGGCTGACACTGACGAATGTGCTCAGGGTTGGTAAGGACCATTCCAGTTGAGTGATTTCGCTTATTTTTGTTCTTTCCATTGCCAGACGCATGTTGTCGGCGAGTTCGTTTATGAAACCTCGTTCTTTTTGTCGGGCTTCCTGTTGCATTAGCCGTGCGCTGACCTTCACTTTCAGTTTCTTGTATTCTTCGAGCCCGCTCGCCAATATTCTACCGCAGGGATTATCGCCGAGCTGAAAACCCATGCTGTCCCACTCCTTGATTTCTTTCCGGAAGCGGTAGTTTGACAAAAACTTCTTTGTCCGACGGTTGACCCCTGCGAAGTTGAATAACTTACTGAAGAATATTGCCCAGGACCAGATCGAGAAGATAACGAGAACGATCATGATTATCTGAGCCGCGGTGCTCGATTCCAAAAAGATTCTGAATATGTTCATGGGCTACTTGTTTTTGTTCCTGGCGAGGGTTGCTTCTGGCGAGTTCGGAAAGTCTTTGACGACGAGGTTATAGTAGAAGCGCGCCGTCTTCAGGTCTCCACCCTCCTCATAGATGATACCCATTTTGTATAGTGCCGGGGGTACTCTTGCGCTCTTCGGATACTTGTTGACGAGCTCTTGGAATGTATTCACTGCTTTCTGTAGCTGACCTAGTGCGGCATATGACTCGCCAATCCAATAGAGAGCATTGTCGACGAGTGGACCGTCCTCGGCAGCTTTCTGATACATTTCAAAGCCCTCAATGGCTTCACGGTAGCTGCCTCTCACGTAGTTCTTATAGGCGGATTCGTAGAGCAGACGAGCTTCGGGACTGATTTGGGACATTGTGGCCGAATCTGTGATGGCTTTCTGGGAAGGTCCCAGCTTTTCGTAGAGCTGTGTAATTTGAGTTTCTGATTCACCCAATCGGGAGTTGAGCATATCAAACTTTTGGCTGAGTTCGCTTGTTTTTGTATACAGATCGATGCGGAGTTGTTCGATTTCGTTACTTTGTACCGATAGCAAGCTATCAATTTTTTTTGTGTAGTATCGAAGGCTATCGAGTTGCCAACTATAATTCCTGAATCTCTGTGTGCTCAAACAACCGGTGTTCATCATCAGTAACAGAACTGACAACTGCGCCAGTACTAAAGCACTCAAGATTCTTTGAATGCGCATTTTGCTATGAGTTCTAGATGAGTTGGCTATCTTCTCCTGAATTCACACCTTCGGTTCTGTTCCAGGTCAGTCGGGTCAAGCGGTCTTTCTTCGCCATAGCTGACCGTGGATATCCGTGCGGGCTCAACGCCCAGCATGATCAGGTAATCGTATGCCGCCTTTGCGCGTCTTTCTCCCAGGGCAAGGTTATATTCGGCGGTTCCGATTTCACAACAGTGCCCCTCGATTGTGATATTCACCGCCGGATAGAGTTCTAGCATTTCGGCATTCTTCCTCAAGCCTTCGGCAGCATCGGCCCGGATGTCTGATTTATCAAAATCAAAGAATATGCGTGTCATCTCAAATGGTGGCCGCTCTGGTTCTTCAGGAAGCACTATCTCTTCCGGGATCTCGACTTCTTCTGGTACTTCCTCAGCCGGTTGTACTACTTGTTTCTTCGGGCAACCAGCAAACAATACCAAAATGAGGATTATTGGTATACCCAGTTTAATGTAACGCATGTAACCTCCTATATTTATTGCCTAATTATAATTATGAATGTCATGCTGTCAAGTAAAAGCGTGGGACCTACTCGGTGCCACCGTCCACGAGGGGAAAATGATGCTTTTTGTTCGAGCTTGTCGAGAAGTGACCCATCAATCAATATTGATTGCTAGCATCACTAACAGAAATCACCGTAGCCCTTAAGGTCTACCCTGCATCGCTTCTCGACTCACTGCCGCTCACTCGAAGCCTAACCGTGTCTTGTTGACAAAACCAACCTGTTAACCGAAAACTGGTCCGCGATACGAACGAATTGCTTATCAGAATATTAGATTACCAGTGGGCAGAATATCAGAGTATCAGAATACCAGGAAAAGCATATAGGGTGTACAGCGTCAACCATGCCTGTTCTGCTGGTATGTTGATGCCCTGCTTACTGATACGCTGATCATCTGATCTGCTTCTTGTGAGGACAGCTTAGTGCGTAATGCGTATAGTGTTGTATGACGGGACGGGCGTACGCGCCTCACTCCTATGAGCAAGGGACATATGTTGACTTTTCCTAGAATGACCCGGCTATCTTTGCCGATACGAGGTGTGTTGTCGACCCGCTTAATATCACATTCGCCTCGTAATCAAACCGGAGAAAGAGAAATTGGATGAGGTTAAGATTAACGCTAAAGCCGGGGAGAAGTGAGTTAGTGATACCGGTTGCATACCGATCTTGTCGCTTAGCTCCAAGGTTGATATTCACGTACGACCTTCCACCAAACCTCCACAACGTCTCAAATCTGACGTTCGATTCCGAATTCTCGGTTTGTGCCGTTTCATAATCATCTAGGTCGTTTCTCACATTACCACTCAACTTTGTGCGTAGCCTGGCAGACCACGGTTTTGTCCACTCGAGATATATGTTTCGTATTGTTTGGGCGGGATAGATATGGCGTTCGCTCAGGTAAAGCGTTGATGTCAGAAATCCGATTTTCTCGTGATCGTATTCAACTCTCGCCTCATTGATATATGTCGGTCTTAGTTCGGGTATGTCATAATATGCGGTGCCGCTTTTTAATCGGGTGTGCTTTAGTTCGATATTCAAGTTGGAGAATGGCGTTAGAAATATTCTCGCGTAGGTGTTTCTCGCATCGGTGAGCGTGGCAATATTTTCTTCGAGTGGGCTGAATATGATGGATGGTACGTCCTGATCGGCTGCTAAGTTGTCTATGTATTGATCGAAATTGCTGCCTATGCCAAATGAAAAGTTGATAATACTAAACGCTGAGTACCAGCGGCCGGGTGCGATGTTGAGATTGTTATAGAGGTAATGTCTTATTGACAGGTCCTTTGAAGAAGCCAGGTAAAATAGTTCTTTTTTCTGTTGGAAATTGCCGGTGTAATACAATCCGGGTATGAAATCGGCATTCAGGGCAAGGCGAATTTCGTTTTCATCCTTATCCCGGTTATCATTATCGTACAAGTCTACGCCGTGCAGATAGATATCCACACGCAGCGGGAAACGGAGCGAGATGTTGGTGTTTACCACATATTCAAATGTTTTTCTTTCGTTTTCTGCGTCGAAGGTGAGTACATCACGACGCGCAACCGAGCTAAATCTCATCTTGTTATCATACACTTGAAAATTGTAGTTGGTGTTTAGCTGATATTTAATTTTTTCATATTCTGGCAGGGTATTTTTCGCTACAAGCAGAAAGGCGTTCGGCAATCTCGGGTTAAGATACTCGATTCTCCCGGCCACATATTGAGTTTTCTGATCTACATCAGATGAATCGACAAGCGCTTCTCTGTTTACGGTACCCTTCAGTCTCACATAGGTGATTGGCTCGAGACCTAATGAGACCGTGCCACTATGTCTTAATTGGCCGTATCTGCGGTCGCTGAGCCCGAAGGACTCAAAGTCTTCAGAGTAGCCACGGTAGTTCGCGTTCACGGTGAACATGTGATAGTTGGCAACCAAAAGATGATCCTGCCCCCAGGCTCTTTCTTCGTTGATTGCCAGCTGGGGCACAACCATGAGTGATTTGTTCTCAACACTCTTCTGGTACTTTCCGGACAGATGTCCAAACCTCTCGTCATCTATTTGGCTGAAACCGGGTGCGAAATTTATGTCACTGCCGATCTTGATGTTGGGCTGAACCGAATAGAATATGTCCTCACGGTCTCTCTCTACTGAGACATACTGAATCTCGATTTCGCTGAATGCGGATACAACATCTTCACTCAAGAATAGAACCGTGCCTGATGAGTAGTCTACGATATAATGGTGATCTCTAGTCAGTTGTTCACCATCCACGACAACTTTTTCACTGCCGATCATAACCGGGTTCTCTGATAGATAATAGAACAACGATTGGGTTGAGAATTCGTAGTCCATCAGATAAACGTTGATTTGCTGTTCGTATACCTCATCGGGGAATGGTCGGGTTTGCGGAAAGATAAGATAACCCAGGCGGTAATTAATGAACTCAGCGTCGACCTGGTTATTATCATCATTATCGATGCCGAAATCGTTTAAGGGATGTAGTGTACCAAGTGTATCATAGATGCTTAACTCCAAAGAAGCGGGTACGATATCGGGGCCAAGTGCGTAAACGTTCTCCAACATGTTACCTTGAATCTGGTCAGATTGAATGACGATTTCTTGTTCGTTACTTTTCAGTACTACGATGTAATCATCTTCGATCCTACTCAGAAAGTGGATGATATTTCGATCATAATCCATGAAGTAATGGAAACCATTTATGAGGGGGTCAAAATCCCCAGTGATACCACCAATCGTCAAATTCACCCTCGTATCGATTTCATTTGTTTCTGGTAGCCGGTCGTCAACGAATATCGTGTCTGTACCCTCACGGATGGGAGCGCTTGGAGGCGGCACCTTATAGAACGTATTCTTGAGATATTGAACATCCATCACCGTGTCGCGGTGCGTGAAGGACTTTCCGTAGAAGAATTCACTTCGGAAACTTGATTTGAGTTGTCCGCCTTGTAGGGCAAGTGAGTGGGTGACGTGTCTCAATTTAGTATTAGCACCGAAGGTCGAGAATCTCGGGACAAGATTGAATTCGTAGTATTCTGAACTCAGGAATCCGCCGTTCACGCGGTACACGAAGTCTGACTCGAGACCGCGGTATCCGAAGCCATATGTTACTTGTTCTTTGTCTGTGTCGTCGTAATATAACGATAATATACGGTTAGCAGGTTGATGTTCTCGTAATCCGTACTTGTGGTACTGTCGGAGATGACTGTGGATAAAGAATAATATGCCCGTCCCTGCAGTCTGATATCCAAATCACGAACGATGTCGGCGTGTAGTCCAGCTTCGTCATAATGCAAAACTCTTGCTCTAATCCCCTTGATAGGCGCCAGGTTTTCGACATGCCAGATGCCCGTTTCCTTTTCGAGATATTGGATGTTGTCTCGTCCGATGGCAAAGATGTAGTTGCTGGTCTCGTACGCATCGATTGTAGAATCACTTTGCATGCCGTTTGCTCGGCTGTACACGTCGCGTGATTTGGTGAGCCAGTTGTACAAAACCAAACCTTTATCAGTGGCAAACGTTATGTAGCTTGACGCCCGGGGGTTGATCGATATTCCGTTTACTTTATCGAGTCCTTTGACTTCAACAAATTCCTGCCAGTTATTGGTTGCCGGATTAAACAGTAGTACGCTTCCGTTGCTGATGACAAAGAGAGAATCGCCCAATATTGAATAATCGGTAATATCGAGTGCAGTATGCTCAGACCACGATTCAGTATTCTTCTCATATGCCACGAAGTAATCATCGGAGAGAAACCAAATTCTCGACCTAGTGTCGATAATGTAGTTGTAATCGCATTTCGGTGCCGTGTACATCTCCTCAATTCTTTCGAATTCACGATCGTATCTGAATATGCCTTTCGACACTGCGATCCAGAGGTATGTTTTATCGAACAAGATATCATTCGCCGGCTTGTCATATATATCTTCCCACGACTCGACATACTTGTCGAACCTCTTCATGCCAAAATCACCCGTAATCCAGACGTAGTTTTCGTCGAAGGCAATGCCGGTAATCTTCCCCGTCAGTTCATATGTTTGCCAATCGTTGAGACGGACATCCGCCGACGCCAATCCTTGCGGGGTAGCCACCCATAAGATACCTTCGTCAAGGCCAATGATATCCACCTGGTTGTCGGGCAGGCCGTCCCTGGTCGTTATGCTTTTCCATGTTTTGGCAATGCGGTCAAATGTGTAGACGCCGGATGGCGTGGTTACCAGAATGTATTCTGAGGCATAGCGGCTTGTGAGGGCATCGATGATTATTGGATTATCACTGATTTGTTTCTGTGAAAAAGCGAAAAGAAAGAGAAGAATCGGGATCAATTGTCGATGATGAAGCCTGAGGGTACGTCTTCCACCTTTTCCTCACAGGCACGCAAGTTGACCTTCTCTTCGGTAATGTACGAACCATGGCGTTTGCGTTCCTCACTGATGGAGAAGACTTCGATTGCTGCGCGTCCCTCGATCGGGCAGCGCGCCTCGCATAACCCGCAGCCCGTGCAGATACGTTCGTCGACAAATGGTCTGAGCAGTGTAGTGTCGCGGATCGTCTCGTTGAGTGAATTGATTGCATTGTACGGGCACGCCTCATCACAAATCAGACACACCTTATCCTGCTCCCAGGCAATGCACCTGGCTCGATCGATCACCGCGGTACCCATTTTCACGTAGGTTTTTTCCTCGAGGGGCAAGTTCCTGATGGCCGAGGTCGGGCAGACCTGACCGCACATGTTGCAGTTCTTCTCGCAACCACCGATGCGCGCGACAAGCCTCGGTGTCCATATGCCGTTTATGCCGGCTTCGAGTATGCAGGGCTGCAGGCCGTTTGTTGGACATACCTTCATGCACTTACCGCAGTGTATACAGGTGTTGACGAAATCAGATTCGGGTATTGAGCCCGGGGGACGGATCAA